>JBJKRL010000115.1:0-19790 GCA_046704745.1 Desulfocapsaceae bacterium
CGGATTCGTGTATCAGTGAAATTCCCTTGTGAAGCGGGGAGGAGTTGACGACTGTTACGCCTCAGCGATGACTGTGCCTGTCAGTGATGTCTCGTAACCGGGAAGAGACGAGAGTTCCCGTTTCAATTTCTGTCCTTGTAGGACATCGAGGACGATATTCAGTGCTGGATGGTCTATTAAATCGCGGGGGATAACCAAATCGCAGCGCACGCTTTCCAGCGCAACGAAGTCGAGACCGTTGAAGTGGGCCACAGCCCTGAGGCCCAAGGCGGCATCGGCCGTGCCGAAGGCAACCGCCTGGGCGCCTTCGGCGTGGCTGGCAACCATGGTTTCGTAACCGGCCACGTTTCGGGGGTCGATGTCGTAGTGCTTTAGATAGTCGTCCAGAAGGGAACGCAATGCCGCGCCGACTTCCCGGTTGGCCAGTCGCACCCTCCCGTCCGCCAGGTCGGTCACACTGCGGATCTGGTGCGGATTGCCGGGAGCGACCATCAATCCCTCTTCCATAAGCGAGAAGCCGATGACCATTGCCTTGACGTCTCCTAGTAGACGATGAGCCAGCACGACGTTTTCCTCGCCGGCCTGCCGATTGTGGAGGTGAGTGCCGGCAAGATGCGCCCGGCCAGCGGCAAGACCCTGCAGCGCTTTGGTGCTTGATGAAAAATGCCAGTGGAGACGAATCTCGGGAGCCTGGCGGGAGACATGGGCAGCCAGGATGGCAAAGGCCGGGTCGCAGCCCAGCAGCATGACGGTCCTGTCGAGGTCGGCCTCAGAGCACAAGAGGCTGACCGCATCACCGCCAGTGCAGAGCAGCCCGTCGGCAGCCCTGAACCCGTCATTTAATGAGCCTTTGCCCGACAGTCCATAGCCCACCAGCCGGCCGCGGACCCTGGCTGCCACTACCCGGTTGCTTTGCCGGCGATCGTCTTCCGGGAGGACGATCGGCTGAGGAGTCAGGGGGCTCTCTTCGCAAAAGATGTCTTCGACCCGGCACCCCAGCTGCCTGGCCAGACGCAGGGCCAGGCCGGTATTGGGCATATACTTACCTGACTCGATATCATAGATCGCCTGCCGTTTGACCTTGACCATCTCTGCCAGTTGTTGTTGCGAGTATCCTTTGGCCTGGCGAATGGACTTTAGGTGGCAGAGTAGTCCGGCGTCTTTGGTCTTCATTGGATTCTATGGCTCTTGGTCAATTTCGGGACAGTTGATCTAGTTGGCATAAATGACGTCTTAAAAATTATATTGACATGCACAAAAGTTTTCGTGTAGTTTTTAGACGTTTTTTGACGTTTGTAAAACATACATTACAATAGTATTGAACGGAAAATCAATAAAAACCTGCTATACGAGTGATTTTTCTGGTGCAGGCGAAGGGTAGGTCGGCAACACTTCGTGCCAAAACAAAAAACCGGTGAGGTTGAGATGAAACAACGGCTGAAAGGATTGTGTTTAGGTCTGGCGGTGGTGATGATGGGGATTCCGGCTTCGGTAAGGACCTCGGCGGCGGCCGATACGGTCACAGTCTTTGCCGCCGCATCGACAACTAATGCCCTGGGGGATGTCGGAAAACTTTTTATGCAAGAGAAGATGGGCACATTTATCCCGTCCTTTGCCTCTTCGTCAACGCTTGCCAAACAGATCGAAAACGGGGCTCCAGCCAATATTTTCCTTTCCGCCGATCGGTTGTGGATGGACTACCTGGCCAAACGTCATATGATCGATCCGGCGACCCGGTTCGATTTGCTTGGCAATAAGCTCGTTCTGATTGCGCCGACTAGCAGCGAACTGAAGAACGTTAGCATCACGCAGGGATTCGATCTCGCCGGCCTGTTAAAGGGCGGCAAACTGGCCATGGGAGATCCGGCCCATGTGCCGGCCGGCATCTATGGTGAAGAGGCCCTGAAGACCCTCGGGGTATGGGCAAGTGTTGCCAAAAATGTCGCCCGGTCAAGAGACGTACGGGCGGCCCTGGCCCTGGTTGAACGCGGTGAGGTCCCCTTGGGGATCGTCTATGCCACAGATGCGGCCATTACCAATAAAGTCAAAGTGGTTGGTGTCTTTCCGGAAAGCAGTCATCCGCCCATTGTCTATCCGATTGTCATGATCAAAGGTGCTAAGACCCCGGTGACGCTGAGCTTCCTCAAATTTCTGAAGACCCCGGCAGCGAAGGCCATATTTGAAAAATATGGCTTTACTGTTCGTTGATTGATGAATTTTTTTACACTGACGCCTGTTGAGATCGACGCCATCCGTTTGAGTCTGTGGGTTTCCTTCTGGGCGGTGGCGGCCAGTCTACCCATGGGGATTCTGACCGCCTGGGGCCTGGCTCGGCTGAATTTTCCTGGCAAGTCCCTGCTGGACAGCCTGATTCATCTGCCGTTGGTCCTGCCACCGGTGGTGATCGGCTACTTGCTGCTGATCCTGTTTGGCCGGCGAGGGGTCATTGGCGCCTGGCTCTACCACTCTCTGGGGCTCACCTTCGCCTTCAACTGGAAAGGGGCGGCGCTGGCGTCCGCAGTCATGGCCTTCCCGCTGCTGGTCCGGGCAGTGCGCCTTTCGTTAGAAAGCGTCGACCGGGGACTGGAGGCAGCAGCCAGGACCCTGGGCGCTGGGCCCATCCGGGTCTTTTTCACTGTTACGCTGCCGCTGATCGTCCCCGGGATCATGGCTGGAATGATTCTGGCCTTTGCCAGAAGTCTCGGTGAGTTCGGCGCCACCATCACCTTTGTCTCCAACATCCAGGGCGAGACTCAGACCCTGCCGTTGGCGATGTATCAGCTGACCCAGGTTCCGGGTGGCGAACGCGGTGCAATGCGGCTGTGTATCATTTCAGTGGCCATAGGGGTGTTGGCTTTGATGGTCTCCGAGTTTCAAGCCAAACGTTTTGCCGCGCGCAAGGAAGGGTGAAGGACGATATGCTCGATGTTCATATCAAGCGGCGGCAGGGGGATTTCCTCCTTGATACCGCCTTCCAGGCCGAAGGGGTTGGGGTTACCGCCTTATTCGGCTTGTCAGGAGCGGGCAAGACTTCGGTGATCAATATGATATCAGGTCTTTCCCGTCCCGATCAGGGGCATATCGTTGTCAACGAATGCCGACTCTTCGATGCGAAGGCTGGCATCGACCTTCCCCCCGAAAGGCGCCGGATCGGCTATATCTTTCAGGAGGGGCGTCTGTTCCCCCATCTTTCCGTTCGGGCCAATCTTACCTACGGGATGCGATTGATGCCCAGAAAACAACGCTATGTCGATTTTGACGAGGTGATCCATCTGCTGGGCATCGAACACCTGGTCGAGCGCAGGCCGGCCAGACTCTCCGGTGGCGAAAAGCAGCGAGTGGCTATCGGCAGGGCGCTGCTCACCAGCCCGTCGCTGTTGCTGATGGATGAACCGCTTGCCTCTCTTGATGAGGCCCGCAAGAACGAGGTCCTGCCCTTTATCGCCAAGCTGTCCAGGCGCTTTTCAATTCCTATCATCTATGTCAGCCATTCGTTCGAGGAGATCTTCGCCTTAGCCGATACGCTGGTTGTCATGGATGCGGGGCAAACGGCGGCAACAGGAGCTATCGAAGAGGTTGTGCATCGGCGGGATGTGCAACATCTGATCGGATATGCCGAAAGCGGCGCCATGCTGTCGACCGTGGTGGAATCGCACGACAACAAAAAAGCGTTGTCTCTTTTGCGTTTCTGCGGCGGCATCCTCAAGGTTCCCCGTCTGGATTTCCCAGTGGGAACCGGAATAAGGATCCGGATCAAGGCCAGGAACGTGGCTCTCACCCTGGTTCCACCGCAACACATCAGCGTCCAGAACATCCTGCCGGCAAGGATTGAAAAGATCTATAAGGGTGACGGTCCTCTGGTGGACGTTCATCTGGACATCGGTTGCCCCCTGTTGGCCCGGATCACCCACGCTGCTCTGGTGGATCTGAACCTTAAGCCCGGCCAGCAGGTTTTTGCCCTGATCAAGAGCGTATCGGTTTCCCATTCCTCGTTTGATTGATTTGTCAAATACGTTCCCATTTTACCGAATAATGGGCGTAAAAAAGGTAAATTCACCCATTATTCAGGGTCCTGTTGTAGTTGGTAATGCAGAGGCCAGGGCGAAGGTCATCGCGCATTGTACCGCGATGTGGGAATGAGCTATGGCTGTCGCAGTAGCTCACGATTGCCTCAGTATACCGCGCGGCAATATCAGGTGAGGCGGCTTCTGCAATATATCGGTACAGGGCGGTAGCCGAATATTTCGAATATCATCCGAATAAGACTTCTTGACATGACATCATCCTCAGCCAGCCGTTATTTCTTCTGCTTGCTTCCATCCCTTTTCAGGTTTTTGTACAAGGAACCGAAATCCTTTCCATCACACAGAACAGAATCGATCCGCCAGCCCTGTTTGAGTTTTTTCAACTCTACTATGAAAGGGGGGGCCACAGGGGTGAAACCTCCCATGTGAACCTTTACGGTAGCCGCGGTCCGGGTGTTGTGGACCAGATCCACCGAGGACCCGGCCATACTGTCAGGGAAATCCTGAGCGCAGATGATTGGATCATAATCCAGGGGCCCGGCCTCACCCTGCGGAGTCAACCGGTCGCTTTCCACCATCAATTTTTTATAGGAATCGATAAAATGCGGGGTCACAAAGCCCGGATCCAGGGTGCGATCGGGGACCGGCTTGACTTTTTTGTCCGTCTTCTTCAGGTCATACTGCTGATAGTCGATATAGGCCGCGTAATAGTTCCGCACGACTTTGCGCGAGCCGGTTAAAGCCTCGACCTTAATCTTCGGGGTCTTCAGCTGCTTTGCCGCCATGGTGTTCAAGGGATTGCCGATGCACAACAAAAACGCTATTAACAACCCGATTCCAGGCTGTTTTCTCATGGTCTTTCTCCTTGTCGTTATCGTCAAACGGCCCTATCGAAGGCCGGTTTACAGGAAGGGTGAAAAATCGTCTCCGGCCCGGCCGATGTAGCCTCGCGGGCCGCCGGGAAGGAGCTTTACCCGGTCGTAGTGAGCAGGACCGGACCGCGGGCCTTCCTCGCCAGGGCTCGTGATCATGGTTTGTTCGATCTGCACCGCCTGTCCCGCCCTGAGTTGCCTGGCCACTCGGGAGGAACCGGAGGGCTTTTCCAGGAGCGCAGCGTCATTTATCAGCACTCCGTATCCGGCCGCCTTCTTTTGGGACCGCAGCTTCCAACCCTTGATAGCCAGCGCGACGCTCGGATCATGGCTGGCGGCGCCGTATTTTTCCAGGACCTCGAGCGCCGAGGCTTTGGGAATATGTGCCAGCGCCCACACGGCATCGAAGGGAAATGCGCCCGTGACACCCCCCATCTCCTTTTCATAGGTCTTGCTCTGTGCGAGCATTCGCCCCAGGATCGCTACGATGGGCGCCCCCTGTTCCACTGCCCAATGGGCGTTCATAAGGGTCTCGATGTAGCCGCCTCGCACCAGTCGGTCTTCGGCTTCCTTGAGGATTACAGTGCTGCGGGTCCGGCCGGCCGACGGCGTTTTGACCTCGGGCCACTTCTTCGGATCGGTGATGATCTTCTTGGGGTCATCGAAGCAATAATATGCCCTGGCATCGATCACGACGGCTCGATCTTCCCGGAAACCGTAGGTCACCAGGGAACCGCAGTCACCCAGCCCTCGGCCGTATGTCAGGAAGGTGAGGGTGCGGGTCGCGGGGTGGAAGGTCGGCAGGCCGGCCCGCTCGTGGTCGGAATCGTCTTGTACGGGTGTGGCCTTTCCGGATGCATCGCGCTCGTAATCGGTGAGTGCCAGCAACCGCCCCGGCTTGTCCTTGCCTTGCTCGAAGCGCAACACCACAAAGGTGGCCTGGTAGGCGGCAAGGGAACATTGAACAACGGCCAGCCGCCCCTTGCCTTCCAGCCTGTAGATGTCGACACCGTAGCCGTTTTTGCCGGCCCCCCCGGGCGGCGGGCCATTGTCGCCTCCGAACTGCTGCTTGTGTTCCTGTTCGCAGGCGGCCGGCCACTGCAACCGCTTATACCAGTTCGCGCGCATTTGCCAGCCCCGGTCGATGGCCTCGGCCCTTTTCCTGGCCTGTCGGTCCAATGCGGCGATGCGGATCTTGTAGGAACGCGTGAGGCAGGCTGCATCGCGGCAGGTGTTGCGGGTCTTCATCCAGGCCTGCTGGACCTTGTACAACCTACGCGTGTCGTCTGTAGCCTGGAGGGCCTTTTTGTAAACAGACGTCAGAGTGCTGTCGAGTTCGGATAGATGCGGGTTGGCGCAAATCATCTTTTCCACTCTTGTCCGTGCATTGGCGCAATCAAAGCCGGCGCCGTGCGAAAGGCCCGGAAAAAGCAATCCCCCCGACAAAAAAATAATCCAGAACCACAAACGCATCCGACTTCCTCCTTGTTCGAGGCCTGCCAACCAGTGCAGGCCTCGCATAGTTTCTCCGCGGTATGCCATCGTCCCGTCAGGCTACTTCCTGCAGGCCACGGTAATATTTATGGTGTAGAGCAGTTGTTCGGGTTTGAATTGATCGACGCAACTGTCCAAGGGTTGCTGCGGACACTTCTTTTCCGCAATGACTCGGGCTCCGGGATGAGCAGCATCAGGACCACACCCAACTGGAATAACGTCAGGAAGGTCTTCTTCATGGATTTTTCTCTTGGGATCGTACCTTCATAGGCTGATTCGGTTCTATCGTCATTTCCCAATCCTTGTAAACTCGACCGTGTAGGCCGAATCCTCGCCCGATCCTCCCTCGATGTGTTCAATCTTCCACCCACCAAAGATCCAGGTCGTGCTTTCTTTTGTCTTGACCATGGACTTTTTTGCATGTGAGCCAAGCCAGCTCACCAGGGCGGCGGAGGGAGGACTTTGGGCCTTGTCGTAAGCATCAAGCATGAAGCCGATGACCATGCCTTTCTTGTCAAAGTCGAAGAGTATTGAGACAGGCGCCTGATCCGGAACGAGTGGGACGTCATATTGGAGCCGCCCAGCTGTATCGAGCGAGGGCTTATCCTTGATGATCGCGGAGAGCTCGGCCTTGGCTTCGGCGCGGGTCATGCCGCAACTGATGGCAAGGGTCTTTCCGAAAATTGTGACGGGAACGGCCTTGACACCAGCCTTGTGCGCTGTGTGCGCAAGGGCGGCGGCGGTGTTCACCGTCATGACGAAACCAATGCAACACAGTAGACCCAGCCATATTGCTCCGACCTTTTTCATATGGCTCTCCTTGTTTTTCTTTAGAATATGGCCAGCGGGCGCATTTGAACAGAAAATTACTGTTTTAATTTGCCCTCCAGTCCAACCTCAATGTACACGTAGAACCTTTACTTGAAAATACACACTATTTTCTAACGTTACTTATTTTTTTGCTAAGTTTGCAAATAAACAGGATGTAAAACAAGATAACGATAGACTTTATAAAAAATAATAATATACCAAAACAGATAGTTACAGCTGGCAGATCATGGAAAAGTATATTGCCGTACGTTCGTGCCCGCTGGTCCGTATTGTTTTTATATTCCCAATGCCAAGAATAATCCATTTTAAGGTTTAGCGACTTAAGATTACCCTGAGATATACGTAACAAAGCCTGCTTTTCCTTTTAAAATTAACTTGTTATACTTCTCTATTTTTGTTTCTTTTCCTTTTAAAGTCAAGTTTTTTCCACCAAGGGAGTTCCGCCCGAGGGGGCGGTTCCGAGAATGGGCCCACACAGTTGCTCGTCGGGTGCGACCGGCATGGTCGCGAACTAGCTGGTGAAAGTCCAGCCATAACCCTGAAAGGAAGGAATATGTAGGCAAAGGCAAGGGTGCTCGAAGAAACTCTCTTGATCTGCCCGAGGAGGGGTAACCGGTGAAAGAGAGCCAATCAGAGCTCAGAAGGAAACCGGCGCCAAACCTGCCACTCAGACTTGGTGCGAACCTTTGGCAGCCTCTGTCGATAGGGCGAGGTACCCCGAACAGCCAAAGCCCGATATCCTTTCCGTACTCCGAAGAGTATTCTTTTCTGTATAGCTCTTGTTCGTTCAAAAGAATTTCCAAGAATTGCAGGTATTCTTATTTTCACTCCTCCTGATGCAATGACTCCCGACAGCGCCGAGCCGAGTCCCAATATGAACACGTTCATTTTTTTCTTGCCCCCGTCCAATTCATTCGTTATAGTGAACGTGTTCATGTAAACAGCCCACATTGCGTCTCGGTAGACGGGCACACATAAAATGCACACAGGTAGCCCCTTATGCGCATCAGCAAACAGGCCAAACAGGAAACGCGCAGTCGCATTCTTGCACAAGCGGCCCCACTCTTCGTTGCCAAGGGGTTCGAGGACACCACCACCCGCGACATTGCCGTAGCCGTTAATCTTGCGGTAGGCACCCTGTTCAACTATTTTCCCAGCAAGGAAACCCTGGCCATGACCATGGTCGCCGAGGCTTTGAGTCAGGGAGTCGCCGATTACCGGCGGCGCAGGAACGGCAGTGAAGAGCTGGGCGAGGAACTCTATCTCTTCGTCGCCTCCGGACTGAGGCGTCTGCGGCCCCTGCGGGCCTTCATCGGCCCGGTGCTGGAACGCTCCTTGAGCCCATTTCCCCGCAAAACCATCTGTCCCGAGGGCGAGGCGGCGCGATTAGAACACCTTGCCGTCGTGCAGGAGATCATCGGCCGCCACGGCTTCAGTCGGCCCTCCGACCACGTGGTGCTGACCCTGTACTGGTCGCTCTATCTCGGCATTCTGGCCTGCTGGACCAGTGACCTCTCCCCAGGCCAAGTGGCAAGCCAGGCTCTTATCGATTACAGCCTTAGCCTGTTCGTACGGATGATCTCAGGCGAAGCAACCAAAACGGGAGACGCTGATGCACCCTGACCGGACCAACGCCAACGCCCTGCACCGAGCCCTGCCTCGATCTCAATACGATGCCCTGCAAGCAGAATATCTGGAAGAGCTGTTGGAACGGATCGCCCACAAGCAAATCCCGACCAGTTCCTTTGCCCGCGTCTGGATCCTGGGATCGTTGCAGGCCAAGGTGGCCTGCAGTTACTTTGCCTATTGGCTGCGTAGCCTTTGGGCCGGCGCCGACGAAAGACAGCGCCTGAAAAACGAAGCGCATCTGGCGGCGGCCTTGCAACTGCTGGCCACCATGGGCTATCTGCGCGGGGCGGTGATGAAGGTGGGCCAGCTTTTGGCCAACCTTCCCGAGGTGGTGCCGGAAGAGATCGCCGAGGTCCTGGCGAGGCTGCATTTCGAGGCCCCACCCATGCACTTCGCCATGGTGCGGGAGGTTTTTCTCGACGAGTTCAACCACGAACCCGAGGAGATCTTCGCCAGCTTCGATCGTCATCCTTTTGCCGCCGCCTCCCTGGGGCAGGTGCATCGCGCCCGGCTGCACAGCGGCGAGGAGGTGGCGGTCAAGATCCAGTATCCCAATATAGCCCGCACTATCAAGAGCGATCTGCGCAATCTCCGTCTGCTGATGCAACCGCTCTCTTACGGCCGGGACAGGCATGATATCCTCGACAAGTTACGCGATATCGAACAGACGCTGCTCCGCGAAACGGACTACCTTCAGGAGGCAAAGTTTCTCACCCAGGCCCGTTCCCTTTTTACGCCGGAGGATCTGGTAGTGATCCCACGGGTCTTTACCAAACAGAGCAGCGGCCGGGTGCTGACCACCGAGTACCTGCCCGGCTGCCATCTCGACCGCTTTCTTGAAGGCGCCCCGAGCCAGGAGGAACGCGACCACTTCACCACCTTGCTGATCATGGGCACCTTCCGCCTTTACTACCGTCTACACTGGCTCTTTGCCGACCCTCATCCGGGAAATTTCATCTTCATGCCCGATGGTCGTCTGGGGATGATCGATTTTGGTTGCACCAAGGAAATGAGCGACGATGACTGGCAATTTTCAAGCGAGGCCATCCAGGCGGCCTTGGTCGGCGACAAGGCCCGGGTGAACCAGGCCCTGGCCCAGGCCTGTCACTTCGCCTCCCCGCAGGAGATGGAACCCGACCGGCTGGCTGTCATCCGCCAAGGGTTTTACTGGGTCATGGAACCCTGGCTGCATGAAGGCCGGTTCTATTTCGGCGACCGGGACTTCTTTCTGCGCGGCATCGACAACCTGCTGGAGACCTGCCGTAGGCGTTACACGCGCAGTGCTCCGGTGGGTATCTGGTCCAATCGTTTCGTGGTAGGCGGCCGTGCTTTCTGTTATCGGCTGCGGGGAGGTTGCCACTTCCGTGCCATACATAAGCAGGAAGCCGCGCAGGAAGCCGTCCGGCCATCCCAAAACCCCAACCTCATAGACAGCGGACAAGGAGACGAACGGACATGATACTACTTCATGATGTCAGCAGGATTTATGCGGGCAAGACCGCGGTGACCGCTCTCAGCGGCATCAACCTGCATGTGACGGCGGGCGAGATGGTGGCCATCATGGGACCGTCCGGTTCGGGTAAGTCCACCCTGCTGCATATCATGGGCGGGCTGGACGTTCCGACATCCGGCCGGGTCGTGGTAGCGGGACGGGACCTGGGCGGGATGAATGAAAAAACGCGTTCCCTGTTCCGCCGCTCACAGGCCTCCTACATCTTCCAGGCCTATCACCTGATGCCGACACTGCAGGTGCGGCAGAACGTCGCCTTGCCCTTGCATCTTGCCGGGAAACCCTCCCGGCAGATCCGGGAACGGGTCGAGCGGGTGCTTGACGAAGTGGGACTGGCCTCGCGCTGCGAGCACCTACCAGACGAACTGTCCGGCGGCGAACGACAGCGGGTGGCCATCGCCCGGGCACTGATCACCGACTCGCCCCTGCTGTTGGCCGACGAACCTACCGGCAACCTGGACAGCATACGCGGAGAGGAAATACTGGACCTGCTCAAGTCGATCAACCGGGAACGGGGCACGGCAATCGTCATGGTCACCCACGACCTCCATGCTGCCTCGTACTGTGCCCGCCTGATCCGTCTGCGCGACGGCCGGCTTGAAGATGACGGCACCGGCGGGCCGAGAGATACGGCATGATCTTTCTATTGCGCACCCTTTCCCTCTCTTATGTCCGGCGCCATCTCGCCAAGACCCTGATAACACTGCTGGGGGTGGTGGTCGGCGTGGCCACCTTCAGCGCCATCATGAGCGCCCAGGCAACCATGGTGCGGGAAATCCGCGCCACCATCGATCGCATCGCGGGCAAAACCCAGATTCAGATCACCATGGCCGGTGGGGTTCCGGAGGAGGTCCAGGAAAAGATCCGCAACCTGCCGGGTATCCGTGCCACCTCACCGGTGATCGAACAGATCGTCAGTCCGCAACAGGGCAAACTCGGCAGCCTGCTGGTCATCGGCATCGATCTGTTGGGCGATCGCGAGATGCGCGATTACAGCTTTGACGGCGAGGATGCCGACCTTGACGACCCCTTGCTCTTTCTCGCCCAGCCCGATTCGGCCATCTTCACCCGCCAGTTCTCGGCCAAGGCCGGGATAACCACGGGAGACACCGTCACCCTGCGGCTGCCCAAGGGCAATAAACGGGTCGTCGCCCGCGGCTTTCTAAGGCCCAAGGGTTTCAGCGAGGCCTTTGGCGGCAACCTGATGATGATGGACGTCTATGCCGCGCAGGACCTCTTCGGCCGCGGCCGCCATTTCGACCGGCTGGATGTGCGACTGAACGAGGGCATCGGTATTGCCCAGGGCATCGCCACCCTGAAGCAGGCGCTCGGCCCGGCTTATCAGGTGGAAACCCCGGAGAACAGGGGCTCGCAGAAAGAGCGGATCATCGCCAACTTCACCGCGGGCTTCATGCTCTCCAGCGGTTTTGCCATCGCCATCGGCACCTTTCTCATTTTCAACGCCTTTAACGTGGCGGTCAACCGCAGGCGGCGCGACATCGGCACCCTGCGTTCCCTGGGCGCGACCCCGCATCAGGTTCAATGCCTTTTCCTGACCGAGGCATTGGTGATAGGCCTGGCAGGCAGCCTGCTCGGCTGCCTGGTGGGTGCCGCCTTGTCCCAGACCTTTCTCCAGTTGATGGGCCAGACCACTGAAAAAATCTACGGACTCACCACCGCAGCCATGGTACACCTGCCGCCGGGGATCGCCTTGCGCTCAACACTGCTGGGTCTGGCGGCCTCGCTGCTCGGTGCCTGGGGACCGGCCAGGACTGCCGCCCGCATCTCCCCAACCGAGGCCTTTGCCAAAGGAGTCTTTCAGGCACGGGTAAACGGCTCTCTGATCCCTCGCCTCGTCATCGGCGGCCTCCTGCTGAGCGGCGCCATTCTTTTAAACCTTTTCCGGCCCTGGAGCGGGGTTCCGCTGATAGTCGCCGTCCTGGTGCCCGGTGGGCTCGGCGGTTTTCTCTTGGTCGCCCCATTGGCCCACTTGCTTCTGGGCAGGCTCGTCCCGCCGGTGTCGCGTCTGACGCCGGTTGCCGGCCGCCTGGCCGGCAACGCCCTGCTGGGAGCCCCGCGCCGAAGTGCCGGCACCCTGTTGGCCATGAGCCTTTCCCTCACCTTTGTTCTCGGTCTGGGAGGCTATATGGGTTCTTCAAAAAACGCCATGCAGCGTTGGATGAACAATGCCCTCACCTGCGATCTCTTCGTGCGGGCCTCGGCCAACTTCGCCCGGCCAGATTTTCTCTTTCCCGGCTCATTGCGCCGTGAACTGCTGCAGGTACCCGGAGTAGGTCGGGTGGAGAGCTACCGTACCACTCACCCCATGTTCCACGGCCGCCAGATCCTGCTCGGATCCATCGAGATCGTGCCGCTGCTGGACCGCGCCACCTATGACTTCGTCCAGGGCAGTGCCGATGCCCTGCGCCGGGGCGCGCCGGAGGGGCAGTGCCTGGTCTCCGACAACTTTGCCCGCCTGTTCGGTCTGGGAGTGGGCCAGGCGGTGGAACTGGCCACCCCCCAAGGAATGGCCCGCTTTCCCATCGCCGCCGTGGTCCGCGATTACAGCTCCGATCAGGGCACCATGCTTATCGACCGCGCCACCTTCCTTCGCTACTGGCATGACGACCGGGTGGACGTCTACGACGTCTCGGTACAACATGGGGCAGACGTGGGCCATGTGCGCGACGCCATACGTGACCGACTGGCTGGGCGGCTGCCGGCACTGGTCTCCACCCGCCAAGAGTTCACCGCCGAGATCAACAGGGCCATCGACGCCTTTTATGCCATCACCCGCATCACCATCCTGCTGGCCATGGTGGTGGCCCTACTGGGCATTGTCACCGCCCTGCTCATCTCGGTGGCCGAGCGCACCAGGGAAATCGGCATCCTCAAGGCCCTGGGCGCCCTTTCCGGACAGCTGGGGCGTAGCGTGATGCTGGAAGCGCTGTTCATGGCGCTGGTGGGCCTGTTTCTCTCAATCCCCGCCGGCGACCTCTTTGCCCTCTTCATGGAAGGCCCCATTGCCGAATTCTTTACCGGCTGGGTCATGCCCCACCGCTATCCCTGGGATATACTGGTACAGCTGCTCATTGCCCTGCCGCTGGTCTCGGTCCTTGCCGCCTGGTTGCCCGCATACCAAGCGACACGGATATCGATTACCGAGGCGATTGACTATGAATAAGTACCAAATTCCTCGCACCGACCTTCAGGAGACCTCCATGCGTATTCCCCGACCGTCACCTCTTGTTATGCTGTGTCTGACACTGTTCTTCCTCGCCGTCTTCTGGAACGCCGTATCGGTCCGGTGCGCACCCAACGCTCGGACACTGCTGCAGGAGTCGGAGCAGCGTCACCGAACCCGGACCCAGGAATACACCGGCGAGCTGACCGTGGTGAACAAGGCAGGCAAAGTTCGCCGCAAAGGGTGGAAAAGTTTCCGTGAAGGCTCTGCCGGCAACGCCAAAACCCTTATCCGTTTCACCAGCCCGCCCGAGGTCAATGGAGTCGGCTATCTCTCGCTGCCGCGGGCCGGACACCATAGCGATCAGTGGCTCTATCTCCCCTGCATGAAACGGGAACGGCGCATCGCCTCGCAGGAACGTGATACCTCCTTTATCGGTACGGATTTCAACTACGAAGACATGGAAGAGTTCGACCACACGCGCTATAATGTGGCCTTGCAGGCAGAGGCGACTGTGGACGGGCAGCCCTGTTTCGTCATTGAGGCGGTACCCAAGGAGCAGGGCGATTCGATCTACCAAAAGAAGGTGCTGTTCCTGCGCCGGGATATTCTCTTTCTCGTCCGCATGGACCTCTTCCGCAAGGGAGATGCGACACCGGAAAAACGACTGGTCCTCTCCGATCTGCAACAAATTGACGATCATTGGGTTGCCAAGAGCATGGTGATGTCCGATCTCGTCAAGGGGAGTACCACCACCGTCCTGCTCCGTGATGTCGCCCTCGACCGGCTGCAGGTGGCTGACCGCTTCACCCTGCAGAATCTCAATCGCGAGGGCGGTGATTGAACCTGCCGGCGTGCCTGTGCTTCTGTCTGCTCCTGTTGCACACCTGTCCGGCTCGCAGTCAGGGATTTTCCGGCTTTGCCGAGAGCAAGGTCTTTGCCTACACCAAAAGCGCCGAAGGACAAGATCCGGCAGACGTCGCCTGGGTCACCCTGTTCACGAAGTACGAATACCGGCCGGCGTCAATCCAGTATACCATCTCCTTCCGTGCCGAAGCCAT
Organism: Desulfocapsaceae bacterium; assembly: GCA_046704745.1. GTDB lineage: Bacteria > Desulfobacterota > Desulfobulbia > Desulfobulbales > Desulfocapsaceae > CAWGGS01. Next base: position 14,607 of record JBJKRL010000115.1, read on the forward strand.
CTCCGATAACGCTGTTCAGTCGGCTTCCCTCCTCGATCCAGCCGACCGGGGACTAAGGCGACCGCCAATTGACCTGCAGGATCTCTGGCTGCGTATCCCCCTGGTCTCTGCCGTCGATCTGCAACTGGGGCGTTTTGGGCTCGGCTGGGGCAGGACCGACGGCTATTCCCCTGCCGATGCCTTCCTTCCCCGGGATCTCACCGACCCCTTTGCCGACGAGAAGCTGCCGCTGTGGGCAGCCCGGCTGACCGGCCAACGCGGCTCCTGGCGCATCGAGGCGGTGTTCTGCCCCCTGACCACGCCGTGGCGGATTCCGGTTCTCGGCAGTCGCAATGCCCCGTTGACAACCGGCAACCTTCCCGACGGAACCATCCTAAATGAGCAACAGAAAACTCCCCCACAGGATGGTTTTGCCGCTCTGCGTCTGCAGACCACCACCGCCAGTGATTGGGACCTGGGAATTTGGGTCCGGGGCGGGGTGCGTCCAGCCCCGTTGCTGGACTTTCACCCGGATCGGGCGACGCTCATTTCCGGCCGCCTCGTGATCCCGGTGGACCGGCACTATGCCCGGGAACAGGCCCTTGGAATCGAATTGGCCCGAATGGTCAATGCCTGGATTTTCCGTGCTGAACTGGCGGCCATGTTCTCAACGGCCCCCGACCTGGGCGACGCCCTTATCGGCACCCTCGGCGCCGAACGATCCTTCGGCGACAGCACCCTGCTCGTGACCTTAGCCGGCAACGCCATCTCCCCGCCGGTGGACAACTGCCTGCTTTTCGACCGGGCCATCCTGCCCGCGTTCATCGCCACCTGGAACCACACCGAGGACTGGGGCGAATGGAAACTCGTCTGGACTTGCGGTCTCGACCATGGCGACGGCCTGCTCAAGGCGGAACTGGGTTTCGATCTTAACGATTTTTGGAAACTGATTCTTGGCGGCGACCTTCCTTACGGTACGCGGCAAGGCACCCTGGGCGCCTTGCAAGATGCCGGCCGGTTCTATTTCGCCCTGCGTCGGAGCTGGTGAAAAACAGGCGGCTCAACATGTACTCAGCCGGACCTACCTCGACTCTGCACCATATAGTGGAGCCTAATAGGTTTCTACTCTTGTTGCCGTTGCCGTGTACAATCTCGACTATGTATTCTGCCGGGACTGTCGAGGCAATATCTATAGAGGGTATCACCACGATTCGTGCGTTCATGTTCTCTAAGAAAATTATATTTATGTAACCTGCAGAAATTTATCATATACATGTTTGGACCTATTTATTAATAGTAGTATTTCTGGTCAAAATCAATAATCTGAAACGTTTATGTTTTCAGTATGTTATTTGCTAAACGTACATCTACTCACGAATCGTTCGTGATACCCTTCGTATCAATTTTTGAGAACAATGCCTGTCTATTGATTTCGGTTACCTGTTCTTGGGGTTGGCCGTATTGGAATTCATTTGCAACATCGAAAACAATTAGAGGTTGAGTAACTCTCCCGAGTGGCAAGGCATCTTAAAACCGGACCATTATCAGTTGACAGCTAAAAATTTATCTAACAGTCTTGAATGTGAATTTGGAATAAAGTGCTATTACGATAGGATGCAAATTACCTTGAATGTCGGCATCTCTCGCATAGCCGTCAAGGAAAGTCAGGCAACATGCCCATATTCAGGATAATGTCAATCCAACAAGCTTTAATGTGAGTTAACATTGGCAGAGCCAATATCTAATGGTTAAATGGAAAAGAGAGGCGCCAATCAATTCTGCCAAGGAAGTGGTGACAAATTAACTGGGCTCTATAACCTTAGAGATCATCGATGTTGTTATAATTCAATACGTAGCCTGAAGGGAGGATTCCATGATTAACGTATTGCCGGAAAGCAAAACGAATATTCTAATACTCAGAGCCACGGGTAAATTAACAGACAAGGACTATAAGGATGTGCTCATTCCACGCCTAGAATCAATTATCAACAAATACACTAAGGCGCGGCTTCTGCTGGATATGGGTGATGAATTTCATGGCTGGGAGGCCGCTGCATTATGGGATGACGCCCTTTTTGGCATAACGCATAGAAACGACTTTGAAAAAATGGGAGTGATTGGCGGACCCAAGTGGGTCGAATGGGGATTGCGAATCGCTGCATTGGCGATCAGCGGCGAGATAAAAAGTTTTTCATCAAACGAACGTGAAGAGGCGTTGCGCTGGATCAGTGCTTGATCTCACGAAGGAGAGCATGCAAAAAGCATTAATCCCCCACCAAAGTCAATTAGAGCAGGATTATCTTACAGTCCTGCCCTATTTGACTTTTCTTGCACCCCGTCGAGCAGCTCTGCTTGCTACAGAAAGAGCAAGCTGATCTGACAAGGCTGGTTCCAAAAATGTGAAATCGGTGATTAAAAGGAGTAACCAACGCTCAACTCGAGGCCGTTCGATGAGACATCGCGGAGTTTCTCTTTTCCGCTTCCAGCATCGAATTCCGGGCTTCCAGCGTTAAAATAATCATATGCCAAGGCAAAACTTACGTTTGTCCAGCCTGAAGGAATATAAGACACACCAGCCTTGAATTGATAAGCAAAGGTTAGGCCATTGCTTGTTTTATCGGTAAAACCAAAGCCGGGATTCTTTGAAAATTCTGTTCTTGCAAACCCAATACCACCACCGATAAAAGGAGTAAATCGAGAATGGGTATGGATATCATAGTAAACGTTAGTCATCAAGGCTGCGGTTTCAATATATCCTTTCTTGCCAGTTGAAGCATTCTCACCGGTCCGTTTATCAATTCCATAGCCATGTTCAACTATTTCTTCTTCAAAACGAAAATCTCCCGCGGTCCCATAGAGGCTCTCAGGACGATAGCCAATGAATAAATTAGGTAAGGTTAATGAATCTTTATAGCTAATCTTGCCGGTTGAAGCCCCTTTTACATCGTTATCATTTGGAAAATCGATATTTAAGCCAACGCCTGCATACCAAGATAAATAATTTGTCGTTTCACTCGGCATGGTGGTTTTTGGCTCTGCGGCCCCGGCGGTAAAGCTCGTGAAAGCAATCGACAACAAAATTAGACAAGGTGTTTTTTTCATAATTCCTCCAAGATGGATATACATTGGTAAATCTTCTTTAAAAGCCCCAAAAACTAAAAAATATTTATATCACCATAAATTGGTCAGTAAGTTATCCAGTAGTCAGAAGAAAGTCTGTTGCAAATATGTTGCAAATTGTTACAGAGTGTAATCTCTTTATATCTATTAGTTTTCCTGATGAAAGAGGAGAGCAAAATGGATCGTGAGATGCTCTAGGGATGATCGGTTGGGGTTTAAGCAATCAAAATTAAAATGTCGGAAATACCGATCAGTGCGGATGGTGCCAAGAGCCCTGTTATCACGTGTTTTTTCGTTTCATATTGATCTTCCATTTTTATGTTTGTAATTAAACATTGAAACGGTGTAGCTTACCGTAATTGCACACATGGAAATCAATTATTCGACAATTCGTAGAAAATCTATAACTAATATTTACCCTATTGTTTGTACTTGTAATCTATCATTAAACTCCGGGTTAGTGGAGATGGTCGTGAGATTGGGGGGATATCTTTTGCACCATAGCGAATAAAATATGCGTGATACAAATTGTAACAAATTATCACAAAAGAATAACAGTTCGGTCGTCGACATGGTGCTATCATCAAATTACTATTAATTCTGCAAGCAATCTCGCTGATGGATGAATTGATGGAGGCCGGGAATGTTCCGGAAATTAATAAGGAGTCTTCGTATGTCCGATTCTTTTCGCATTCTTTTGGTCGAAGATGATCGCCGTCTCGCTGAACTTATAAAAGATTATCTTTTTCATCAGGGTATAATGGTTTCAATCGAGATCCGGGGTGATTCCGGTTTGCGACGGATAGTTGACGAACAGCCGGATCTGGTTATCCTCGACCTGATGTTGCCGGGCCTTGACGGTCTCACGGTGTGTCGGCTGGTGCGACAGAGGTATCAGGGGCCTGTTCTTATCCTTACAGCCCGAGAGGACGATACCGATCAGGTGGTAGGGTTGGAGATAGGCGCCGACGATTATGTGAAAAAACCGGTTGAGCCTCGCATCCTGCTTGCCCGTATTCGTGCCCTGATGCGCAGGGTGGGGAAAAGCGCCTCATTTGAGGAAAAGGATTTACGGTCCCTTGAATTGTTGGAATTTGATTCGCTTTCTCTTAATCGCAGCTCTCAGACGGTTCTCCTCCATGGCCGACCTGTCGAATTGACAACCAATGAGTTTGCTCTTCTGTGGACGTTGGCCATCAACGGAGGCCGAACTCTGGATCGCGAAACCTTGTTTCGTGAGACCAGGGGAATTTCATATGACGGAATTGATCGATCAGTGGATATTGCTATCTCCCGGGTTCGTAAAAAGCTTGGAGACAGTGCGACCAAGCCATGGCGGATCAAAACCATATGGGGGCAAGGATATTTGTTCGTCAAGGATGCCTGGAACGGCAAACGCCAAGAGTAAACGAAGATGAAACGTGTATTTTTTAGTTTTTATTTTTTCATCGTGGTATCGTTGCTTTTCTTGCGGTTTGCCATAGGTCCTGCAATTAACAGATTCGCCGAGAATTACCTGCATGACAAGACAGTAGTATACAACCGATCGCTAGCCGAAGGGGTTTTCTACCTGATGGAGCATGATCTGCTGCATCTTCCTCCGGAGAGGAGGTCTGCAAGGGTCAAGGAACTTCAGTCCCATTTCGGGTACGGCATCTTCATTACCTCCATGGACAATCAGAAATTTTCTCCTGAGCAAAAGGTGCAGCTCCAAAACGGTCTAATCTTGGTTGAGGCCGAAGGTGAGTATCTTTACAAAAGAATCGGCGACAGCAGAATGGTTCTCGGCAAGGGGCCCTTTTCTGCGCTCCAACCAAAAACCCGTCTGCTTACTCTTTATGTTTGGCTTTTTATTACAGTGATTCTGGCTTTGTTAACGCTTCTCTGGATCATTCCCTATTGGCGTAAAATTCGTATGATAAGTACCGCAGCCATAGCCTTCGGCAATGGCGATTTCGACGTCAGGACAAAAATTCCTTCCCGTTCGTCACTGTTTCCCATGGCTTCGGCTTTTAACACCATGGCAGAGAGGATACAGCAACTGATAAACTCGCATAAGGACCTCACCAACGGTGTCTCCCATGA
>JBJKRL010000116.1:0-10795 GCA_046704745.1 Desulfocapsaceae bacterium
TTCATTGACAAAAAACTGAAGAAGATGGCGCCGCCTGAACTGACCTTTGGTGAACACTGTGTAAAATTGGTACTATATGAATTGTCTTAACATTCGTTGGATCTATTGTACTTAACCAAAATTACACAGTGTTCATGAGAAATCCGGGTTAGAACCTATACCACTTGAAATTATTGCTACAATGATTTACTCACTCGTCATATGCAAAGGATACGGAATTTAAACCTGGAGTGGCAGTTTATGGTGAGAAACATTCTATTTGTCGATAACAACGCAATCTTGTGCAATGCTGTAACCAAGAGTCTTACCCAATACCGGGAGAGCTTTGCTGTTGTCACCGCATGCGATGGTTTTGAAGCTGTCCAACAACTGAAAAAAATACCGGTTTCGCTCGTAATTCTGGAGCTGATAATGCCGCGCATGGACGGTATGAGTCTGGTCAACCATCTTCATCAGCATTATCCGGACATTCCAGCCATTATTATTTCAGCGATGGATGAAATGCAACTTCAAGAAATATCCAAAGCTATCAACGTTATTGGCTATCTGAAAAAACCTTTCAAAGCCGACAAACTTGTCGCCGCCATTAACAGTGTATTACAGCACGAGGCAGCCGGTGGCATAATGCATGATATTTCTCCACCGGTATTCCTGCAACTGATGGAAATGGAAGCAAAATCCTGCACTATTCGAATAGTCAATAAAGCAACACAGCTAGGCGGTATTCTTTACTTCCAGGAAGGAGAGTTACTCGATGCAAGGGTAGGCGAATTGCATGGTATAGAGGCAGCGTATGAAGTTTTTTCCTGGAATTCTGCAACAATCTTTATGCGCAATGAGTGTGAACCAAGAGAGAATACCATTAACAGCGATCTCACTCCCATAATTATGAAGGCAGTGGGCATGAAAGATGAGTCAGAGCGCCCAGAATCGGAAGATTCACCCGATCCGCCACGCAAGGTCAGCGTAGGTCAAGAGAAGACTGGTGCTCTCACTACAGCCAGAATAGAATTATTGAAAAATGAGCTAGGCCTGGAATTGGGGCTGGAAAAATGTTTTCAGGATGCTCAGATGACGCAGGTGGTGCAACAACTGGCGGAGATCAGCAAAAAAGAGAGTTATGGCGCCTTCGACTTCGCCTATATCAGCCACAACAAGACCCACCGGATAGTCCTGTCCGGCCAGCCTCCGGCAGTGTTGGAGATTGTCCCGAAGTGTCCGCCGAACAAGATCATCGACCTTCTCGTCAGAACTAAAATCGTGGATGGCTAAGTACATATGCACAGACTTCGAAATGCTTTTGCTTCATGTGCATGAGACGTAACATTTAATCAGTGCCTATCTTTTTTCCCGGCAACTTGAGAAAACTCGGCACTGCTGAGAGTTTTCTGGAACTCCAGATGTATGGTATATTCATTGCCGACAAAATCGCGACACTGAACTGCTTTAATGACACCATTACGCTGAACTGAATGGGGAGACAGATCCGTTTGAACGATGACACCCACATCTTGGCCGAGAAGAGCTATGGCATTTTTCTTTTTAGAAAACCGCAAGCTAAAAGCCAGTCCTCCTCTTGAAATATCTAAAAGATTTCCCTTCTTGCCGAAGGAGCTCTGTTCACCTGTTTTATTAAGCAATGAAACCGCGACCTTTCCGGTTGCTTTAACCCGCTCAAAGTGTCTTCTGGTGATGCCGGGCTTATCAAAAGCGATATTGGTCAATTTAAATTGACTACAATAATCCATTAGCTTGGTTCGAAGCGCAGGGGTATTTTCTTTGAGTTTAAGAAGACGATCCCAAGTGAGTAGGGATATATCCGCGCCAAGACTTCGTGCGCTTATAGTCCATATTGATATGTCAAAAAAGGTTTCAGCGCCAAATATTTCTCCGGCTTCAATGACTTTCAGAGCATACTCTCCGCCAAGATTCGCCGAAAAAAGCTGGACTCTCCCTTGGTCAACAAAAAACAAAGTGGAAATAAATTGTCCCTGATCGACGACAATGTCGCCATTATTGTAATGTTCATGAACCATCGCATGGTGGAGACAAGAAAACTCTTCAGTTGACAGCACCGCGGCCAACTTGCTCCAGACTGCACGATACTCATCACTGATGGATGCATTTTTTTGTTCCTCAATAATTTCAGCGGCGCGGATAATTTCACGCAACGAACTCGAATCGGCTTGAATTAGCCATTCACGCAGCTGCTCGGCCATATCGAATTGTCTTTTATGGGCACAGATATCAATCTGTGCCATCATAAGCGCAATAGCTTCACCTTTTTTTCCCCGATTCAATAAATTTTCAATTTTCCGCCCCTCCGGTACTTCTGCAGCAACGTTTTTTATAGCAGGAGAGGGAGAAGCAAGAATCGGCTCTGCCTTGAGCGGCGCATTTATGTTGAAGTCTTCTATAAGTGGAGAGGCTGCACCGGTTTCAGGCGGCAACGCCAGCTCAAGTTGGGCGACTGCCACCTGTGCTGTGTGCCTCACCTCATTGTCCAAAACGTTTTTACCTGAATAATGGTCCTTCAGTATTTTTTTAAGCGCGTTTCGAGCTAAAGGTGATCGACTTTGACCCAGAACCTGACAAATTCCAACCAACAACTTTGCTCTGATTTGGTGACTGAATTGAGCATTCCGGCCAAGTAAAAGAATCAGAGTTTCAGCAATTTCTTCGTCGGCAAAAGGCAGAAGGGTCATGACAAATTGGGGCTTCCGAATCTCGTCAGCTTCGTTTAGCATCCTGAGAAGGACTTTTTTACAGATGGCCGCATCGCTGAGTTTCGCCTGCAATTGAGCGCAGGCCGCTTTTAGATTCGGTAAACGGGCAAAACCGTTCATACCGACAATAATATAACCTATCTCAGTATAGTGGAGATAATAGCGACCTTGTTCGAAAAACAGCTCCGCCTCTATGGGCGAATTCAACGCGGCAACGATCGCATGCCACCGGGAAATATGCCCATCAATTTCATCGATTACAGTGTTGTCATTTGAAAAAAGCAGCTCACCCCGAGTCGAAAGAAAGAGCACTTTCTGAACGGAAGGAATTTGCGATATTTTAGTGAGAAACGTATTCATAAAGATGAATATTTGATAAATTGCACCAGAAACCCACCTGAAAAACATGGTTAATATTTGATCAAATGCGAATAGCAGCAAAGAACAATAACCAAAAATTCTACATGATTTGGCCTGTTCCGCCAAAAACCTAAATGGATATCAACAGTCTTGCAACATTAATCTTATTGGGTAGCCGATCATGGGGATATGATTGTCTGACAACTCTGTAGCAAAAGTGTTTCTTGACGAGCTTCAATTTGAATGCACTCTTGGTGGGTTAACATACTTCCTGAGTATACGTAACCCTGAACAGCACTCTGATATGTAAGGAGACAAATCGTAGCCTACGGCTCCCGTCGTCCGGTACGCTATCGATCGGGAGGGGATACGGCCTTGATCGTGGCGATCGGCGGCGACAGTGTGCACCACCTCGGGTGCCTCTACATCCTGATGCCGGAGCCCTTGGGGCGGTTGTCATGTTTATCGTTGCTCTCTTAATCAACAATATCCCAAAGAGTAGATACTATCCGGAATTCTGGATGTAGAGGCTGGGGGGGGCTAGCTGAGAATTACCGGGAGCCGGTGGTCAACCACAGCATTGCTGTGCTCCCTTAAGCAGTTCCTCAGCACTCACGTCGCGGACATGAGTGGCAACCGACCAGCGATGGCCGAACGGATCCTCAAGTACCCCGTAGCGGTCGCCCCAGAACATGTCGGCACTCGGCATGATAACTTTTGCGCCTGCCTCGACGGCCCTTTTTATAGAGGAGTCGGCGTCCTCAACATAGAGATGAATGGTGACCGATGAACCTTTGAGCGCCTTTGGTCCAAACGAATTCCATTCGGGAAATTCGTCGACCAGCATCACCGAGGAATCACCGATACGGACATGGGCATGGATAAGCTTGCCCTGTTGACCGGGAATTCGCGTTATCTCCACTGCATTAAAAGCCTTTTTGTAAAACTCGATGGCCTCGGCCGCACCGGCGCAGACCAGGTGCGGGGTAACCGTGTGCATCCCGTCCGGGATGGGTTTGACCTGTTGGCTGTTCATAGCATGTCTCCTTTTGTTTATGGAACGGGTATCGGTGCGGTTGTACGGCTAAGCCGATAACCCATACCAATTGTAGTATTTGGCCTTTTCGGCGATGAGTTGCTGGCTGGACGGAAGCCCCGTTTCCGAGTCTCTGGTTGCCTTGACGATAATCATGAAGCGCATGGTGCTGACCTCCTTAAGTAGAGCGTTGTCTATTGATGCTTAAATCGGCCTTGTCTCCCGATTCGAAGAGAGCATGTCCGTTCTATGAAATAGTCGAATGTCGGTTGGGCGGTTTCGACATCTTGATCTCTTTTTTTTACAGGCCCGGGTTTTCCCGGCAAGGGAGCCGCCAGCTCTGAGAGAGAACTCCAAAGCCAATTCCTTATCTCCTCCATGATGGTTATTATCTCAGATGAAATGTAACCATCAATTTAATGACAATCATGGCCTGATGGAAACCAGGGGTATGGTCGATGGGCAAGGATGGCGTTGATCAATTGCACGAAAGGGTGGAGGCGGTCTACCGAGCCGAGTCACGCCGGGTTTTCACAACCCTGATCCGTAATCTTGGTGATTTTGACCTGGCCGAGGAGGCGTTGCACGATGCCTTTAGAGCTGTGCTGGAACAATGGCCGCGAGACGGGGCACCTGTCAACCCCAGGGCCTGGCTCATATCCGTCGGCCGCTTCAAGGCCATCGACCGGATCCGTCGAAATGCTCGTTTCGACCCGTTGGATGAAGCCTCTACTCCGGATATCGCCCCCGAGCAAGGTGATTCCGCCGGGGAAGATGAAAGCGTCCGGGACGATCTGCTGCGCCTGATCTTCACCTGCTGCCACCCGGCCCTGTCACCGGATGCCCAGGTCGCACTCACTCTGCGTGAAGTGTGCGGGCTGACCACCGAGGCGATTGCCCACGCCTTTCTTGTCCCCCTGCCGACCCTTGCCCAGCGTATTGTCCGCGCCAAAACCAAAATTCAAGAAGCACGCATTCCCTATCAGGTTCCAGCCCCTGGTGAGTTGCCGGACCGGCTCGAAGCAGTGCTGCGGGTACTCTATCTGGTCTTCAACGAGGGGTACAACGCCTCGTCGGGAGATATGCTGACCCGGCCTGATCTGTCCGGGGAGGCTATTCGTCTGGGCCGGCTGCTGGTCGAATTGTTGCCTGAACCTGAGGCCATAGGCCTGCTGGCGTTGATGCTGTTGCAGGAGTCGAGGCGAGCAGCACGTACCTCGCTGTCCGGGGATATTATATTGCTGGAGGATCAGGACCGCTCGCTCTGGAATGAAAGACAGATAGAGGAAGGTCTGGCCCTGGCGGCACGGGTGCTCTCTTCGCGCCGAGTCGGCGTCTATACCCTTCAGGCGGCCATCGCATCCAGGCATGCCGAGGCATCGGCCTTCGCCGCAACGAATTGGAGTCAAATCGTCGGCTTTTACGACCTGTTGATCCGTGTGGAACCGTCGCCCATAGTCGCACTGAATCGTGCTGTGGCGGTGGCCATGCTCAATGGTCCGGAAGCAGGCCTTGCCCTGATCGACACCATCCTCGCCGACGGCAGTCTAGCGGACTATCACCTGGCACATGCGGCCAGGGCGGAACTCTGCCGGCGACTTGGCAGGACTGCTCAGGCCCGGGCCGCCTACCAACTCGCCCTCAACCTGACGCAGCAGACACCGGAGCGGAGATTTCTTGAGCGACGGTTGCGGGAACTACCGGCTTGAAAGACAATTTTTAAATCTCGGTTGTCGATTTGCTCGGTGCCTTTACGACTATAAAGTGTCTCCCCGAAATGCTGGAAGACAGTGGGTGGCGAAATGACCCGAACCGTAACAAGCACAAGGAGAAAATCATGAAATACATATGCCTGGGTTACATAGATGAAAAACGGTGGAGCACGGTTCCTGAAAGCGAGCAGCAGGCCTGTATGGACGAGTGTTTCAGCTACGACGACATACTCCGGAAAAACTGTAATTTTGCCGGTGGCGAGGCTTTGCAGAGCGGCCGGAAGGCCGTTACCCTGCAATGGCGGAACGGCAGGGTTTCCATAACCGACGGCCCCTACGCCGAAACAAAGGAACAGTTGGGCGGCATCCTCATCCTCGAAGCGAGAGACTTGAATCATGCCATCCAGTTGATGTCCGAGCATCCCGGGGTGAAGATGGGACCATTCGAGATTCGTCCGGCCGCCGACCTGTCGGCAATGGTAGCGGAAAGCGAGCGTCGCTGCGGATTGAAATAAGTATGTATGAGGTATCGATATGCAAAAATTTACTCCATGTCTATGGTTTGACGGCAAAGCGGAGGAGGCGGCAAATTTTTACACCTCTATTTTTAAAAACTCTGAAATTACCGGCATCACGCATTATGGCAAGGCCGGCTCGGAAGCCTCCGGGCAAGCTCAGGGCACGGTTATGACCGTATCCTTTCGGCTCGATGGGCAGGATTTTCTGGCTCTAAACGGCGGCCCCCCATTTCACCTTCTCCCCGGCCATCTCTTTTATCACCAACTGCGAGACTCAGGATGAGGTGAACAGGCTATGGGAAGAGCTCACCGCGGACGGCGGCGAAAAGGGGCAATGCGGCTGGCTGACCGACAAATTCGGCATGTCCTGGCAGATTGTGCCTAAAATGCTTGGTGAGATACTGCTTGATGGTGACGATGAAAAATCGGAAAGGGTGATGAAAGCTCTCGTGCAGATGACTAAGCTTGATATGGAAACCCTGCAACAAGCAGCGAATAATCCTTAACAACGGTGAATGAGAGAGTATGTCAACTACGGAAACCAGCCTGCAGGTGAACCAGTTCATCAGCAGCAAAGCGTAACCGTACAAGATTGCAAGGAAAGGAGGAACGCCATGCACTATCTATTGATGTGCTGTTTCGAGGAAAAACGATGGGAAACACTGCCGGAAAACTTCAGGAAGAGACGATTCTTTTTTGTATCAACCTTAACTAACATGGCATTCCTCGTCTTCAATTCAGAACTCAATCAAAATATTTACATTTGGTCCAAAACCTCTCTCACTTTTTGGCTGAGGGATTTATTTGAAAATGGCTTTTGCAGAAACTGCACATCAGTCTCAATAATACCTCGGTGAGCCATAGCATCTGAAGTATAGCCAGACATGAAAAGAACCTTAATTTTTGGTAGTTTTTGTTTGATCTGCTCTTTCAGCTGCTGGCCATTCATGTCGGGCATTACAACATCGGTAATAAGAAGGTCGATTGGTTCTTCTGTCTTGTCGACGATGGCAAGCGCTTCTATCGGTGATTGGGCGGCCAATACTTTATAGCCCAACCGTTCAAGCGTCAGCTTTGCCAATCGTAATATAGCCTCTTCGTCCTCCACCAACAGAACTGTTTCAGAACCCAATTCCACCGATTGAACAGATGAATTCCGTTTTTCATGTACGTCCTCAGAAGCTCTGGGAAGATAGATCTTGAAGGAGGTCCCTTGCCCCGGCTCACTGTATACTTCAACTTGTCCTTCATTCTGCTTAACTATGCCGTACACGGTGGCCAACCCCAATCCGGTTCCTTCCCCCACAGGTTTTGTGGTGAAAAAAGGCTCGAAGAGTTTCTCCTTGGTCCCCTGATCCATACCGCAACCATCATCGCTAACCGCCAGCATCACGTAATCTCCAGGTATATATTCCATGCGGTTGCCACAATATTCTTCGTCTAATACAATATTTTCTGTCTCGATGGTTATTTTACCTACACCTTTAACGGCATCTCGGGCATTAACGCAGAGGTTGGCCAGCAACTGGTCGATCTGCGCAGGATCGATTTTGACCGGCCAGAGGCTGACGCCTGGGATCAAAGCCAGATTAATATCTTCCCCGATAAGCCGTCTGAGCATTTTTGTCATATCAGCGATAGTATCGTTTAAATCGATTACTTTACGTACTACGTTTTGTTTACGGGCAAAAGCCAAGAGTTGTCGTGTGAGATTCGCCGAACGCTGGGCGGCCTTCTGGATTTCTTCCAAATCAGTGTGAATCGATGAACCAGTCTTCACTTCTTCTATCGCAAGCTCTACATGGCCGAGAATCACTCCCAACATGTTATTGAAATCATGTGCAATACCTCCCGCCAAAGTGCCAATAGCCTCCATCTTTTGCGCTTGGATTAACTGCTTTTGAAGGTTTCTATTTTTCTCTTCGGTATTCTTGAGGTCGGTAATATCAATGACGGTTCCCAAATAACGAACGACCTGACCTGAAGTATCTTTTATCGGACGAGCACGTGACATCAGCCATCGAATCGTTCCGTCATGATATTTTACCCTCCACTCAGTGTTATAAGCGTCATGTTTATTAATCGCCTCCCTCTGGATTTGTTCGGTTTTCTCTCGATCTTCGGGATGGACAATTTTCAGCCATTCCTCGTGAGATGATTCACAGCTGCCTCGCTCTAATCCATACAGCGACCACAATTCATCGGACCAAATATTGGTGTTTGTCCTTACGTTCCATTCCCAGGTTCCCGCCTGAGCAGATTCCAATGCCAGGCTCCGCCATTGTTCACCTTGCCTTAGTGCTTCTTCGGCACGAAATTTGACCAACGTAATGGCCAGATAATCTGCCAAACGCTCCCAGAGTGTAATGGTTTCAATCGTAAATCTATCTTTCCTGCTATCGTTTAGCTGGAGAAGCCCAAGGCTTTCTCCGCCAAAGCCAATGGGTATCAATGCCACCGATTCGTATCCTTCACCATTGCAGCGATTACGGGTACGAGATTGGCGGTCTTTTTCACTGGTGGATGCAAGTAAGTCGGTAGTACAGTTGCTCCAAAAGCTGCCATTGGGGGTAAAAAACGGTTTTGATGGATCGAATCGACCGGAGATCACATTGCCACACATACATTCGAGCACAGGGTTGCCATTATCGTCGTGAATTATGCTTCCAGAAGAATCACGGGCGCACAGCCATTTTTCTGAGTTCACAAATTCTGTTGGAAAACCACGCGTCTCGTAATATGGATAGTCGTTACCTTCTTTCAGACGAATTCCAACTGCTTCACATCCCGAGCATTTTTGAAAGAAGGCAGTTGCAGCACGAATTAATTCTTCGATAGTCAGGCTGTCATTGGTAAATTTCAATAATTCGACAGTTACCTCCCGTTCCATTTCGGCCTGTTTACGTACTGTGATGTCAGTGAGACTACCTAAAATGCACTGCTCTCCTTCCAGAGTGATCAACTCCGCAGAGGCCAGTAAGTCCAGAATCTCACCTGTCTTGCGGCGTCCTCGTAACTCAAAATTTTCAACGTGATGATTCCGTTGCAATTCATTAATCATCAATTGGCGATTTTGGGAATGCCATAATCCTAATTCATTAGAAGTATGTCCAATAACCTCTTCCCGGCTATATCCGTATAATTTTACGAAGGCTGTATTAACATCAATAAAATGCCCATCTTTCATGCGGCTGATGCCGACCGCAGAGGGACTGGATTTGAAGGTTGTCTCAAAGCGTTCCTCACTCGCTTTCAACATTTCTTCAGCCCTTATTTTATCGGTTACATCCTCTGAAAAAAGAATGACCCCTCCCACTGATCCTGTTGAATCTTTCCACGGTTGTAATACCCAGCGCAGCCAATGCACAGATCCTTCTTTGGTCTTAAATCGGTCTGCCTGGTTTTCCATGACTTCACCAGCCAGTGCACGTTTGTGGGCGACTTTCCAGCGTTCTGGAGCATCAGGGAATATATCATAATGGGAACGACCGATTATATTCATCTTTTCAAGGCGATGATTGGTAATCCACCGATGGCTTACAGCTAGATAACGCATATCCTTGTCGAACATGGCAATCGCCAAGGGCGCATTATCGATAAAAAGCTTGAGGGTTGTTTCAACGGAATCAACAGTATTCATAGAAAATGGTAATTGGAAAAATGATTAGTCCCGTGGCACACATCTCCACAGAACTATTTTGTTAACTAATCTTTTTAAGGCCTAACACAACCTGCAACCTGTCACCCATCATTTTTTATGGTGTCATCCTATAATTTATAAGGGTATGTCGTAACTGATAATAGATAAATAGATTATTGAACGAAAAAGAAGAAGGCTGCATTCTTTACTGTTTTTTAAAGACCACCAGTACCGTTACGAAACTGTCACTGGTGCAAGATGTGCGTGTGTGATGGCAATCTTAAGCACAAGTGTATACAGCAATTCTTAAAATGTTCCTGAAGAAGGAATGGCCAGATGAATATGAATGCTCCGGAAATGTTCCCAAAAAGCCACGACAGGCCATCACCAGACCGATGCAACAAACATAAAATCGAAGCAATCAAACAAAAAACCTTATTTCTCAGGGCCTTAGGACTAGTCTTGGTGCGGAGGTCGGAATCGAACCGACACGGAGTTGCCCCGCGGGATTTTGTGTCCCTGTTATATATTAATTTTTAGGTGTTTATTTTAAATACTTGACCAATTTGCTCCATTTTTGTTCCATTCGGAAATCGTCTATTTTCGCTTTTTTTCCGGTTCAAATAATCAGGAGCACAGATCTCTCCTTTTTTATGGAGGTCCATATTGGGGTCAGCCCGGATTCCTCATGAACACTGTGTCAATTTGTCTCCACGGCAGGAAGAGCAAGACATTTTACAGAAACAGGAACGTTATCAAATTTCCACAGTGTTCACCAAAGGTGCCCTGAAAGAAATGCCCTT
>JBJKRL010000117.1:0-18920 GCA_046704745.1 Desulfocapsaceae bacterium
CAATGATGATAAATCCCCCTTTTCCCAGGAAAGTCCCGGCGGCAATAGCAAGTGCATAATCAGAGTGCTTTGCCACCTGGGAAAAAGACAAATGCCCTACAACAACTGCTGCAATCAAGGCATAAAGAAGTATTACCAGAGCAACACCTCCCAGGTATGCAATAGGCAAAGACCTTTTGGGATCTTTTAACTCCGGAGAAGCGTTGGCAATTAATTCGAAGCCTTCATAGTTCAAAAAGATGATCATCGCACCGGAGACAATTCCCCACATGGGAACAAAATGAGATATGCCCATGCGTGAGCTATCAAGCGGTGAAAACAAACCAGCTATAATAAACAAAGCAAGCAGAAGCATTCTAACGGCATTAAAAAAATTTTCGGAGCGAATCACTACATGAGCACCAAAAAGGTTGATTATTGTCAGCAGTATTATCACGGAAGTAATAAGTATGTGCTGCCATAGCCGATACATTTCGGCCGGGAAGAAATTAGCGCGATAGCTGCCGAAAGCATACGCATAAATTGCCAGCAAAACGATATAACTGAGACTTAAGAGAATATTGATGCCCCCGGTAAAGATCCCCGTATTATAGGCCCGGTTTAAAAATTCTACGGTCCCGCCCTGTCCCGGAAACCTGAGGGTGAGTTTTAAGTAGGAATAAGCAGTGAGAAATGCAACTATTCCTGCTGCAATAAATGCAACCGGTGCTGCTCCTCTGGTTAATTCAATTGCGAGTCCGGTAACGGCGAAAATACCGCCGCCTACCATTCCGCCGATGCCTATCGACAAGGCTGAAAGCGTTCCCAGATCCTTCTTTGCGGATGAAGATGATTCGGGGTGTTGCATGGGTCTTCCTTTTATAGTTTCTTCCCTAACCAGTCGTTTGGTAAAAAACGCTGAATGACCTGTGATTGCCTTCAAGATGCTGTGAACAGACCTTTATTTTAACAATGATAATGAAAAATAATAAAGAGGTCACCCATTAAAAGGCCCTTGATCAAGGAATACATTGGTGGGAGATCTTGGTGGGGCAAGTCTTTTTATCAGGTCTCGATACACAGGAGAGAACACCCCAGGATATATTCCGCTGACAGGGATACGACCCCGGCAGCAGCATATTATATCCTGAGGAGGGGAGAGACGGGAGCAAAAAAGGAACGGATTTTGTCTGGATGATTTGGTTATTTTGATTACTTAGGGAGGTTTCCTCGTTGTGCTTATTCCCACCTCAGTACTACCTTATCTCCTGGCCCTTGCCCTCTCCGCCAATGATATCCGGTCTGCGCGATTTTTATCACCAAAGGGATGGCAGCGGTTTCGAGAATTTTTTCAGCACACTGAATTGCTACGTGATTCCGGTATATTCCTGCCCAAATGCTTATATCGGCTACAATCGACAAACACTGCAGATTGCTTTTTTTAAGTCTTTGTAAATTTATGTAAGGAAGAGGGAGATGTTTTCAGGTTCTCAACTTAGATTTCCTGTGATTCGCAAGTTGTTACGGTTGCGGTCAAGGTGCATCCAAGACTGAAGGGGGAAGATATCATCAATCCTGAAGCATCAAAAGAATTCCATGTCGCAGTTGGCGCAGAACAACAACCAAGGTTGAAAGATCAGCACCTTGATTGACAAAAAAATGAATTTGAGTTTTTGTTTTTTCGCCATTATGATTTTTAGATGGATATGAACCATCGAAAGCGAATCGATCCTTGGCGGAGCATTTTTTTCCTGACTATCATTCTGATAGTTTCTGTTTCTTCGTGCAAAGCAGCTTCGGTACAGAACGACACCCCGCGAATTGAAACCGTCAGGGTAGTCATGGACGATGACTACCCCCCATTTATATTTAAGGATGCAGAGGGAAACCTGAAAGGCATTCTGCCGGATGAGTGGCATCTTTGGATGCAGAAAACCGGCATCCACGTCACGATCAGTGCAATGGATTGGGCGGGAGCCATTCAGCGTATGCGATCGGGCGATTTCGATGTCATCGATACGATTTTCCAAAATGCCAATCGAGAAAAACTATTTGATTTTACAAAATCCTATGTAAAAATTGTAGTCCCTGTCTTTTTCCGTTCCGATATCTCCGGCATTCATGGGGTCGATGATCTCAAGGGATTTGTTGTGGCGGTAAAGTCGGGTGATAATACCATCAATGTCCTGCGATCCAATGGCATTACGCACCTTCTGGCATTCAAGAACTACAAGGACATTGTCGAGGCGGCACGCGATCATAAGGTGAATGTTTTCGTTATCGACAAACCGCCTGCCTACTATTACCTCTACAAGTTCGGCATCAACGACCAGTTTCGCGAGACATCCCCGTTGTACTCCGGGGCATTCCATCGAGCGGTGCGCAAGGGAAATACCAGGCTTTTGCAGGCAGTGGAAAACGGATTCTCCAGGATTTCCCAAGCTGAATACCAGGAAATCGAAAAAAGGTGGTACGGCGCACCGATCATGAGTCCGGGAACGAAGCGCTATCTTCTTATAGGGAGCATCGTACTGGCCACCATTCTTTTGGGGCTCTTTGTTTGGGTATGGTCACTGAGACGTCTCGTATCCCAGCGGACGGCTTCCTTGGAGAGGGAAATTGAGTCGCGGATCCTAAAGGAGAGGCTGCTGCAGGAAAGCGAAGACCGTTTCCGGACGCTCTTTGACAACAGTAACGAAGCGATATTTATTCATGAAATACCATCGGGAAAGATTGTCGACGTTAATCAGACGATGTGCCGTATGTATGGCTATACCTATGAGGAAGTCATCAACAGCGAGGATGTGAATCAGTTCGGAGCCGGCTTCCCGCCCTATACACATGACGATGCATTAAAATGGATCCACAAGGCGATGACGGGACAATCCCAGATGTTCGAGTGGCTGACAAAGGACAAAGCGGGGCGACTTTTTTGGGTCGAAGTCACCTTGCGCCTGCTTATCATCGGTGACAGGGAGAGGGTCATTGCCACGATCCGCGAGATCAATGCCCGGAAACTCGCAGAAGAGGCTCTACAGAACAGCCGGGCAAAATTAGACGCCGCCCTGGCCAGTATGGCCGATGCTGTTTTCATTTCCGATGCAGATGGAAACCTTATCGAATTCAACGAGGCCTATGCGAGATTTCATCGCTTCGAGACCAAGGAAGAATGTATCAGAGAAAAGGATCAAATATTGAAAATAGTCGAGCTTTCTCAAGAAGACGGTGCTCTGGTTCCCTTTGAGTCCTGGCCTGTCAATCGGGCACTCCGGGGAGAGACGGTCACCAATGCCGAGTATATCATTTGTCGTTTGGACAGCGGCGAGACCTGGGCCGGCAGCTACAGTTTCGGGCCGATTCGCGACAGGCAGGACGCCATTATCGGTTCGGTGATCGTAGCACGCGATGTCTCAGAGGTCAAAAAGAACGAAGAGGCACGGAAAAAACTGGAAATTGAGCTCAAACAGGTGCAGAAGATGGAGGCCATTGGTCAGCTGGCCGGCGGGGTCGCCCACGATTTCAACAATATGCTGGCGGTAATTATGGGGCATGTCGAACTGGCCATGCACGGGATCGATGCCGAACATCCGTTGTTTGGCAATCTGAAAGAAATCCAGAACGCAGCCAAGCGCTCAGCGGAAATTATCCGTCAATTACTGGCTTTTGCCCGCAAACAAACCGTTATCCCCCAGGTGATCAATCTCAATACCACCGTGGCTGGGATGCTTAAGATGCTGAGAAGATTGATCGGCGAGGATATCACCCTGATCTGGACACCGGGACCTGACCTGTGGCTGGTCTTTATCGATCCTTCTCAGGTCGATCAGATACTGGCTAATCTCTGTGTCAACGCCAGGGATGCCATTCCGGATCGTGGAACAATTACCGTCGAGACCCAAAATTGCCGAATTAATAATGAGTTTTGCAGTGAGCATGCAGACGCTGTTCCAGGTGATTATGTGACTTTGGCTGTTCGGGATACCGGAACCGGTATCAGCCGGGAAGCTCTGGACCACATTTTTGAACCTTTTTACACAACCAAGGGACTCGGCAAAGGCACCGGACTCGGATTGGCCACAGTCTACGGTGCAGTCAAACAGAATAACGGATTCGTCACAATAGACAGTGATGCCGGTAACGGCACAGTATTTACTGTCTATTTCCCGAAATGCACTCATCCGGAGACAACAGTTGAAAAAGAAAAAATTCTGCCACCAATTGAAGGAAACCACGAAACCATCCTGCTCGTTGAGGATGAAGCGGCAACCTTGAATATGGCTTCGAAGATGCTTGAAGGGTTGGGATATACGGTGCTGGCTGCAGGAACCCCGGGTGATGCTCTGATGCTGGCCAGAGAATCAACCGATCCGATTCATTTACTGTTGAGCGATGTGATCATGCCCGAAATGAACGGAAAGGAGCTGGCCGAAGAGATAATAAAGATCAGACCGACAATCAAATGCCTTTTTATGTCCGGCCATACAGCTGATATTATAACGAAACGAGGATTGTTGAACGAAGGCCTGTCTTTCATTGAAAAGCCGTTTTCCAATTATAAATTGGCCTCCAAAATACGGTCGGTTCTCGGCAACGGAGACTTCTATTCTCTTTAGGTTGCCTTTAATGAATCAAGCGAAAATATATTGCCCCGAACGCAGCCCAAGCGAGGCAGACGGTTGTTGCCACTCCACATATCATGGCCAGGGTGCGGTGGAGCGGCGCTTCCTTCTTCCTTTCATTGTATCCTAGCAGTATGCCAAGAAGTATTCCGCTGACAATCCCGCCAATATGTCCCCAGTTGTTGATCCCCGGCACGAGAAATCCAAAGAGGAAAAGGCCGATAAGCCATCCGATTACCTCTCTAAAAACCATGGAACCGTATGTCCCGCCTCTGCTCTTTCCATAGTAAAGCAGAGCACCGATAAGAGCACAGATTGCGGCTGATGCGCCTATGGTCAGTGGAACACCGGCCAGATAGGAGAGAATGTAGCCGCCTATGCCGCCGATTGTATAGATCGTGAACATCCTGCTGGAGCCGTATTCCCGAATCATTCCCGGAGCAATCTGCTTTAAGGCTATCATATTGAATAAAATATGAAGGATCCCGCCGTGCAGGTAATTCGCGCTGAGAAACGTCCAGAAACGTCCAAGTTGATTCACGGGAAGGGTCCCTGATGCGCCGAGCAATACCAGACTGTAATTTCCAGGGGCAAGGAAGTGAAGCGGATTGGCAGATAACGATAGTCGCTCTGACAGGAGAAGAGAGAGAACATAGAAAACTATATTGACGATGATGATCAACGACACCACCTCATCATCGCCCAGGTATCTCCGTGTCCAGCCCATGGCCTTCCACCAGGGATTTATTCGGGATGCCCCGCACCATGAACAGACGGTCTCATTGCTGCCAATAAGGTGTTTGCAACGTGGACAGATAATGGCCTTTGCCATTGACAGTACCCCTTTAATGAACGGTATAAATGTAAAAACGTGTTGAATTGAATGAGATATTTTATATTTTCGCCACTTAATCAGCAATACGACAAGTTCTCAGTTGGGCGTGTCATCTCAATGGAACAACAATCATACATGAGTCATATATAATGAGCAAACGATTTGATTTCTTTAGGCAACCTTAAGGTGAATTCTTTGCTTTGCCAAGGGCTATAACGAGTTGACGGTTTAGAAAAATTACAAAGCCTCCTGTTTTATAAGCTCCTCAGAGACACGAGAAAAGAGGCTTTGTAATCGATATACATTACTTTGCGCTCCATAAAAGGGGAATGTAAGTATCACGTATTGTGGATGCCAAGTTACCGGAAGAAGATACTATACGGAACGGTTGGGAGAAAAAAGGCGTTTTGTTGAGCGCCCCTTCACTTGATAAGAGGAGTAAAAAAATGATATCAAGTAATACAGCATCTTTTTTCAATTCCGTCAAAATTACTATCACTCCACTACATGAGGAACAGCATGAGTTCGTATTACAAGGATCCCGACCCCCAGGAGACTCAGGACTGGCTGGATTCGCTTGAAGGCGTCATTCAACATGAGGGCGGAGAAAAAGCGGATTATCTTCTGCAGAAGCTGACCGAAAGAGCGCAGTCGAAAGGAGTAGCCACTTCGCCGGGAATACTGTCGCCGTACTGCAACACTATCCCACCCGAGGAAGAAGAGAAAATCCCGAAGGATTCCGAGGTAGCCAGGGACGTGGCGGCCTATGTTCGGTGGAACGGCATGGCCATGGTGGCCAGGGCTAATAAAGACGGGAAGGGATTGGGCGGCCACATAGCCACCTACACCTCTGTCTCGGCCATGTATGAGGTCGGCTTCAACTGGTTTTTCCGGGGCGCCGACGCCGAGGACGGGCCGGATATGATTTATTTTCAGGGGCATAGTTCACCCGGTATCTACGCGCGAGCTTATGTCGAGGGGCTGCTCGACGATGAGCATCTGGAAAACTTCCGGCAGGAGGTCGACGGGCACGGCCTCTCATCGTATCCTCATCCCTACCTGATGCCTGATTTCTGGCAGTTTCCCACGGTGTCCATGGGACTGGGACCGATGGCGGCCATATATCAGGCCAGGTTCATGCGGTATATGGACAGCCGCGGCCTGAAAAAAGCAGGGGACCGCAAGGTCTGGATGTTCATGGGTGATGGCGAGTCGGATGAGCCCGAAGCGCTTGGCGCCCTGACGGTTGCCTCCCGCGAGAGGCTCGACAATCTTATTTTTGTGGTCAACTGCAATCTGCAGAGGCTTGATGGCCCAGTGCGCGGTGACGGCAAAATAATTCAGGAGCTTGAAGGTAGGTTCCGCGGAGCCGGCTGGCATGTCATTAAACTGATCTGGGGCACGGAGTGGGACAGGATTCTTAAACGTGACAAGGATGGTTTGCTGCTCAGTAAGTTTGGCGCCATGGTCGACGGCGAGTATCAGACCATCCGAGCCCGAGGTCCCCAATATCTGCGTAAAAAAGTCTTCGGAGACGACCCCAGACTGGAAAAGATGGTCGAGGATATCACCGATCAGGAACTCTGGCAGTTGACCCGCGGCGGCCACGACCCGAGAAAGGTCTATGCCGCCTTTGCCGCCGCCGCCAAATATAGAGGCAAGCCCACGGTCATTCTGGCCAAGACCATCAAAGGCTACGGCATGGGACATTCAGGCGAGTCGGTGATGGTGGCCCACAATGTCAAGAAGATGGATCTTGAGTCTCTCAAGGCCTTTCGTGATCGCTTTCATGTCCCTCTACAAGATGACCAGCTTGAAAATCTTCCTTTTATCCGGCCGGAAAAGGGCAGCGAGGAAGCCCGTTTTCTCAAGGAGCGAAGGCAGGCCATGGGCGGCAAGGTCCCCTGCCGTATAGCAGGGAGCAGTATCCTTCCCCCGGTTGACGAGAAGGTCTTTACGCCGCTTTTAAAATCCTCCAAGGATCGTGAGCTGTCGACGACCATGGCCTTTGTCCGCCTGCTCAGCAACCTGGCAAAGGATGACAACATCGGCAGACACATCGTGCCGATTATCCCGGATGAGGCCCGTACCTTCGGTATGGAGGGCCTGTTTCGCCAGCTGGGAATCTATGCCCCCAGCGGCCAGCTCTATGAGCCTCAGGACTCCGAGGCATTGGCCTGGTACAGGGAAGATCCGGAGGGACAGATACTGGAGGAAGGCATCACCGAATCCGGTGCAGTATCCACCTGGATGGCCGCGGGAACGGCGTACGCCAATTACGGAGTGCCCATGATCCCCTTCTATACCTTCTATTCGATGTTTGGTTTTCAACGGGTCGGCGATCAGATATGGGCGGCTGCCGATGCCGGTACGCGCGGCTTTCTCATGGGGGCCACATCCGGCCGGACTACGCTCAATGGCGAGGGGCTTCAGCATCAGGACGGCCAGAGCCTGCTCCATGCCTCTGTCGTGCCCACCTGCCAGGCCTATGATCCGACATTTGGCTACGAAGTGGCAGTCATCATCAAGAAAGGGCTGGAACGCATGTTTGTCAGAGGTGAAAATGTCTTTTATTACATTACATTGCTCAATGAAAACTACCAGCATCCCGATATGCCTGAAGGTGTGGAGGAAGGCATCGAACAGGGGATGTACCTCTTTCGTCAGGGCGCAAAGAGCGATCGCCGGGTCCAATTGATGGGCAGCGGCGCCATATTCCGTGAGGTCATCGCCGCAGCCGATCTTCTGGCCAAGGATTTCAAAATCGAGTCCGATGTCTGGTCGGTACTGGGCATCAACCAATTACACCGTCAGGCCATGCTGGTTGAAGATTGGAACAGAAAACATCCTCAGGAAGAACAGAAGCGCTCCTTTGTAGAAGACGAACTCAAGGAGTTCAAAGGGCCCGATCTCATCCGCACCGATTATGTCCAGGCATATCCGGAGCAGCTGCGCCGCTCTATTACCGCTCCGCTAACGGTGCTGGGAGCTGATGGCTTCGGCCGCAGCGACTCCCGGGAGAAGCTGCGCAGGTTTTTCGGTATCGACCGCTACCATATCGTTGTCGCGGCGCTGCAGGCACTGGCCGGGCAGAAACAGGTGAAGCCGGCTACCGTAAAGAAGGCGATGGAAAAGTATGGGATCGACTCTGACGCCCCTCATTCAATTACCCGATAGGAGACGGCTGGAGAGCGCCCTTTTCCTCCACGGACTCCCGGATAAAGCAAGGAGAGAACAGAATGGCCACACAAAAGGTCACTATTCCGGATTTTGGCAATGTTCAGGATATAGCCGTTGTTGAAGTCTACGTATCCATTGGCGACAAGGTCAAGGTGGAGGACCCCCTTGTCGCGCTGGAGAGCGAAAAGGCGGTCATGGATATCCCATCACCGGCGGCAGGGGTAGTCAAAGAAATCTACCTGGGGGAGGAGGATGCCGTCAAAAGCGGCGATGATATCCTGCTGCTGGAATTAGATGACGGTGAAGAAGAACCTGTCGGCAAGGAAGAGAAGCACGAAGAACAGGCATTGCCTCAGAAGGCCGAGCAGTCGGAGGCAGAAGAAGAGGGGGAGACGGATGCAATCAAAGGTAGAGAAGACGAACAGACACCGGGGCCATATCATGCCACTCCCTCGGTGCGCGCCTATGCCAGGGAACAGGACGTGGCCCTGGAAGATGTCAAGGGAGCCGGCCCCAAGGGCAGGATTCTCAGGGAAGATGTCGATAAGGCCAAGAAATCCGTGATCGGAGGAAAAGTACCGCAGGCACCTCAGGAGGGCCTCCCCCAGCGCGTGCCGCTGGAGGATTTCAGCACATACGGCGAAGTCGAGGAGGTAACGCTTAGTAGGATCAAGAAGATTTCCGGACCGCAGCTCTTAAGGAGCTGGGTTACCATTCCCCATGTCACGCATTTCGATGAGGCGGACGTTACCGAACTCGAGGCATTTCGCCAGCAATTGAACAACGAGTCCGAGGACCAAATCCGCTACAGCGCCCTGGTCTTCGTCATCAAGGCGGTGGTGGCGACCCTGAAGGCCTATCCAGAGGTCAACAGCTCGCTTGATGCCCTGGAAAATAAACTGGTGCTCAAACATTTCTACAATATCGGCATTGCGGTGGATACCCCCAACGGCCTGGTCGTTCCGGTGATCAAAGATGCCGATAAAAAGGGAATGAAAGAGATCGCCCATGACCTCAAACGGCTCAGCGAAGCGGCCAGGGACGGCAAACTGGCCATTGCCGATATGCAGGGAGCGACGTTTACCATTTCGAACCTGGGCGGTATCGGTGGCACCGGCTTTACGCCGATCATTAACAGCCCCCAGGTGGCGATTCTGGGATTGTCGCGCAATTACCAAAAGCCGGTGTGGAATGAGCAGCAGCAAGCCTTCAGGCCACGGCTGACCCTGCCGTTCTCATTATCGTACGACCACAGGGTAATCGACGGCGCTGATGCGGCCAGGTTCTGCAGGGCCTTGAGCAGGAGTATCGAGGATCTTAGAAGAGCGCTTCTATAACGGGGGAGGTAGAGAATTGAGCGAAATGGCAAAATTTGATCTTGTGGTTCTGGGGGCGGGGCCCGGCGGCTACACCGCTGCGTTTCGAGGCGCCGATCTCGGCCTGAATGTCTGCCTGGTGGAGGAGAAAGAGCGATTGGGTGGTGTCTGCCTCAACGTCGGCTGCATACCCTCCAAGACCCTGCTGCATGGTGCCCAGGTCATAGAAGAGGCCAGGGAGGTTGTGGAGTTCGGCATCCGCTTTGGTACGCCCGAGATCGACCTCGATGCTCTGCAAGCTAAAAAGGAGGCTGTGATACAAAAGCTGACCGACGGTCTGGACGGTCTGGCCAAAGCGAGGAAGATTACCCGCCTCACCGGCAGGGGCGTTTTCCGGGACAAAGGTGCTATCACGGTTTCGGTTGAGGGAAAAGAGACGGAAGTAGGCTTTAAAAATGCCATAATCGCCACAGGCTCAAGGCCATTTACCCTGCCGGATCAGCCCGATGATCCGCGCATATGGGACTCGACCGCAGCACTGCGCCTGGACTTCATCCCCAAGCGTTTCCTGATCATCGGCGGCGGCATCATCGGCCTGGAAATGGCCCAGGTCTACAGTGCCCTTGGCTCGGAAATTACCATCGTTGAAATGCTCGACCAAATCATCCCGCCGGCCGACAAAGATATCGTCCAGCCGCTCTTTCAGAAGTTGAAAAAATACTATACCATCCTGACCCGGGCCAAGGTCACCAAAATCAAGGCGGAAAAGAAGGGAATCAAGGTTACTGTCGAGCAGAAAGGGCAAGAGGAAACCAAGGAATATGGCGCTGTCCTGGTTGCCGTGGGCCGCAAACCAAACAGTGAAGATTTAGGCCTGGAAAACGTAGGAATATCAATTGGTAAAAGAGGCTTTATAGAGGTCGACGACCAGCAGCGCACATCTATTCCCAACATTTTTGCCATAGGCGATGTGGTGGGTGAGCCCATGCTGGCCCATAAAGCCTCCCACCAGGGCAGAGTGGCGGCCGAGGTCTGTGCCGGTCGAAAATCGGCCTTCATGGCCATGGGCATACCGGCAGTGGCCTATACCAATCCGGAAGTGGCCTGGATTGGTCTGACCGAAAAAGAGGCCAAGGAGAAGGGTATCGACTACGACAAGGGCAAGTTCGCCTGGGGGGCAAGCGGCCGGGCGCTGTCGGCCGGGGCGGAAACAGGGGCGAGCAAAGCGATTTTTTCCAGGAAAACCGGGAGACTGATCGGTGCTGCGATCTGCGGTCTCAACAGTGGGGAACTCATTCATGAGGCTGTGCTTGCCTTGGAGATGGGGGCTGATGCCGAGGATATCAGCAAGACGATTCATGCGCATCCGACACTGGCCGAGACTTTTGCCTTTGCCTGCGAAATGGTGGACGGCTCGATAACCGATGCCATGCCGCCAAAAAAGAAATGAATGCCCTGTTTCATCGTAATACGACGTTTTGCCAGGATTTCTTATTTCTTCAGTATCCAGGCCGAGAGAATAGCTAGGGCAGGAGGAAGGATCTTTATAAAGATGCTTGGCATTGAAGGCCTGTGGAAAGGATATGTGATATACAGCTATGAGAGCTGCCGTCTTGTTGGAAACTTCCGAAATTGACCTCTGGTGTTCGTTTCGTTTATTTCGTTTTTTTTCGTTTAAGGGGTCAAATCTGTTTTTTAAGGGGTCAAATCTGTTTTTGACTCTTCTTGTTTGCCTGGAATATAAAGGCTTATGTCCAGACCACTCAGAATAGAATATCCCGGCGCCTGGTATCATGTTATGAATCGGGGCAGGCGACGAGAGGAAATATTTCGGACCTTGAAAGACTATGATGTCTTCATTGGAGTTCTGAAAGAAACGGTTGAGCTGTTGAATTTGCAAGTGGCAGCATACTGCCTGATGACGAATCACTATCATCTTCTGCTGCATACGCCGGAAGGCAATATTTCCCGCTGTATGCGGCATATAAACGGAGTTTATACACAACGTTTCAATCGTACATATAAAGAGGATGGTCAGTTGTTCCGCGGTCGCTTCAAAGCAATCTTGGTCGAGGACGATGATCACCTCCTTGAAGTCTTGCGTTATATCCATAAAAATCCGGTACGTGCTGGAATTGTCCAGGATCTAGATGATTTCCCCTGGAGCAGCCATAAGGGGTATGTTTCCAGAGCAAAAAAATGGGGTTGGTTGTATAAGGATTTTCTTCTGGAAATGTTTGCGGAAAAGAGTGTTGCGGCCCAGAAGGCTTATACGAAATTTGTAAGTAGGCCGGAACCTGAAGAGATTGAGAAGTTCTATGCCAAGAAGAACCTTGCCACCACCCTTGGTGGGGAAGCATTCAGAGAACGGATCAAGAGCAGATTTTCAAGTCTTCTTTTCAATAAGGAGATTCCTGAATCAAAAACGCTTTCTCTGGACGCAGCCAGGCTGAGGAAACATGTCTGCGGTGCTTTCAAAGTAAAAAAGGATGTACTTTTTACATCACGGCGGGGGAGAGAGAATCTGGCACGAGATGTCGCCATTTATCTGCAGAGGAAACATTGCCGCCAGACCCTCGTAGAACTTGGCAAGGATTACGGTATTCCGAATTATAGCACCGTAAGCAGCGCCTGTGAGAGGGTGAAAGCCAGATTGTTGACCGATAAAAAATTGCTGGCAATGCTTACCAAGATCGAGACAAAGCTTCCTGAAAGTCAAAAGAATATTTGACCCTTCCTTGGCGTCTGCTCAATTGAAATGAATGAGAATAAGGTATTGCTATTTTGGTATCGTTTGGCTAGGATACGCGCGTTTTAATCAAGAGTTTATGCCGTAAAAAAGTTTCGCAAGCGTTGGAAACGTTGATCCGAGGGAAAGAAACCGATTTATGAAAGCGGCCTTGATAGCCTTTGGAAATGAAGAAAGTTACGGCCTGCTTTTTGTGGGGGGCCAGTTACTCGAGCTGGGACTCCGGATTCGTTTTTTCGATGCCGAGATGGCGGACGCCGCCGAACAGGTTATCGCCTGGCAGCCTGACTATATTTTTCTTTCTCCGATGACGACTTTTTACCCCGCTGCAGCCACTGCCGCCCAAAAGATTAAAGCAGGGCTCCCTCATGTGGTTTCAGTGTTTGGCGGACACCACGCCATTTCCAGCCAGCAGATCGCCAAGGCAGACGAGGTTGATATCGCGGTGGTCGGACCGGTTCGCGGCTCCATCGAGTCGATTTTACAGGGACGGCGCGGCCTTATTAAAACCGAGCCGACAAACCCTGCCGATTTACCCCAGCCTGCCCGCCACGAATATTATCGTGACATCCCGCGAATGGCCACCCGCTATCGCAAAGTAATGCTGTCTATGCTCGGCTGTCCCTGGAATTGCTCTTATTGCAGCAGCTCAAGTGGACACATGCGTGAAATCTTTGGTCACAAGGCGCACAAACGATACTACCTGGGCCGTCGACCCTTGGAAGCGATCATCTCCGAAGCCCGTGCTATCATCGAATATCCCACCCAGGAAATCGAATGGGTGGACGATGATATGTTCGCCGGAGCCGATGTCGAAGAATGGATCCCGGAATTTTCCCGGGTCTGGCAAAAGGATATCGGTCTGCCCATGTACATTTCGACCACCTCGAAATTCGCCTTGAAGGTCTCAGACAAGGTGCTTGCCAGCCTAAGGCCGATTGTCAACGTTATCGGCATGGGCGTTCAAGCAATTCGGCCTTCCTCCCTGAAACTTTTCAACCGTTCCTGGGACAATGAATATCAGATGAAACGAGCCTATGATCGCCTGTGCTCCTTCGGCTATCACGTAAATATGCAAAGCATTGTGGGCCTCCCTGTTGACGATCCGGTGGAAGAAGCATTGGACACCATTAAAGGCATGCAGCGCATCGGTCCTGGGAGCGTCTGCTCCTGCTACCCCTTGATGATTTATCCGGGAACCGCCATGGAAGAATACTGCCTCCGGCAAGGTATCAAGATCAATGACGCCTGCGTCGGCGACACGAACAACGCCATCCCCCAGATCCTCTTTCCGGACAGCACCATCAGGCAATTGCGCAACATCTGCAAGCTGGGGACCCTTTTTGTTAAATACAACATAAGTGAGCGTTGGATGCGGGCTCTGATTACTGTTGATTACGATGATGAAACCTCCCAGCATCTCTCGATGGTCCGCTATCATGAATGTGTCACCGACCGGCTGAAGGAAAAAGGCGAGCAGATTTTCCAAGACATCCTGTCCTCCATGCATCTGCGGTATTAAGCATGAGTTTTTCAGGTCGTTCTCGCGTTCTCTTGTAACGTGCTGGTTGTTGTGCCGGGTCTTTCTGCCTCATTTGGCTATCCTGGTCCGGGTTTTTGGGGCTATGTGATCGGGTTACAGAAGATTAGCGCTCAAAGCTATATGGGTTGATAAGTATCCAATACTTCTCCATGATTAAACTAAATCGGTTGATAACTCTGTCGTAACGCAATTCCACTGATTACGATACGAGGGATTTATAGGAAAGTTCAATTGAAGAAACATTATGCGGTCATCGGAGGTGGTGTTTCAGGGTTAAGTGCTGCTTGGCGGCTTCGCTTGCGGGGAGCCGCTGTGGACCTTTTCGAATCAGGACCTCAGGTAGGCGGCTTGGCAGGAACCGTTCGTGAGGATGGGTATTGTATCGATTACGGCCCCCATTCTTTTTTCGCCGAAGCCGATTGGATAGTCCACCAGGTCCTTGATCTATTTGATGAGCCGCTTAAACCTCAACCCCGGACTGTCAAGTTTTTTTATCGTAACAAATTTCTTGATTACCCCCTAACCCCGCTTGGTGTTCTCACTCAGATGGGGTATCTATCGGGTTTGCGTGTCGGCCTGAGCTTTCTCAAACAAAAAATATATCCCCGCCGCAGCATTACCCTCGGCACCCCGCAGGAGACGGTCGAGGATTGGGCTATTGCCAGTTTCGGCTCGTACCTCCATAAAAATTTTTTCAAACCCTATACCGAGCAGTTCTGGAAAATCCCCTGTGCCGAGCTATCTGCCAGATCTATTCCAACTCATACCAAGATGAGTTTTACGAATACGTTACTTCATCTCCTCAGCCGCCGTTTTAAAAAAGGCGGTGAATCTCTCATAGAACGGGAGGAGCTTCCCACCTATTATCCCCGTACCGGCTTTGGCGAAATCCCGGAAAAAATGGCTCAGACCGTAACCGATGCCGGCGGCAGCATCCATCTGAACTGTGCCGTTACCGCTGTTCGCGAAACAGGCAGCGGCAACATGCAGGTCACTTACCAAGAAGGAGGGCAGTCGAAAGAGATCTCTACCGATCATGTGATCTCAACCATTCCCCTCAACTCCTTCATTAAGATGCTGGACCCGCCACCACCAACCGAGGTCATCATCAGCGCCGACCAGCTGGATTACCGGTCTTTGGTTGTGCTCGGCATGCTTACCGAAAAACAAAATGTCCTCAATTGCGGGTATCTCTACATGCTCAATCGTCCTTATAATCGCATCTCCGAGTTGAACGAATTCAGCCCCTACACCAGCAAACCCGGCGAAAATATCATCCTCATTGAGATCCCCTGCCTGCGCGACAGTGCCGCCTGGAAAGCCGACAAAAAAGAACTTTTTGATATGTGTATCGGCTCGCTTTCCGAGGACGGTTTTCTCAGTCCCGGCGATGTCAAACGTTTGTTCATGGTGAAATCACCAGCCGCCTACCCCATTTACCGCCAGGATTACACCGAACACCTCCAGCGCGTGCAAACCTACCTGCAAACTCGCCCAGCGCTGGCCACCCTTGGCAGATGCGGCGAATTCAGTTACATGGACATCGATAAATGCCTTGAACGCGCCTTCGCCTTTGTCGATAGTCTTCCCGATGAGTAAAAAAATCCTGAGCAAAAGGACAAGCAAATGCGAAGTGTAGATGAATCGGTACAGCAACTCCTCTCCGGCCAGGGCAAAGACATCCCCTTATTTAAAGTTTTCATGCCCGAAAGCGTCATTGAGCCCTTGCGCGAGGTTCTTTTCAGCGGGTATATCGGCCAAGGCCCCCGTGTCGAACAGTTCGAGCGCGGGCTTGCTCCCTGGTTCGGTAATCCCAACGTCCTGGCCCTGAATAACGGCACCTCCGCCCTTCAGTTGACCCTGCGTTTAGCCCAGGTAGGCAGCGGTGACGAGGTAATTTCCACTGCTATGACCTGTGCCGCCACCAATGTACCTATTTTGGCCATGGGCGCTCGCATTGTCTGGGCCGACATCGATCCCTGGACCGGCAACATAGATCCCGCCGATGTCGTTCGCAAGATCACCCCCAAAACCAAAGCCATCATCTGCGTCCACTGGGGCGGCTACCCCTGCGATCTCGATGAACTAAACGCCATTGCCGCCGGCCACGCCATCAAACTCATTGAGGACGCCTGCCACGCCTTCGGCTCCACCTATCACGGTCGGCCCATCGGCTGCCACTCCGATTTTTCCTGTTTTTCCTTTCAAGCCATCAAGGAAATGACCACCGTTGATGGCGGTGCCCTCACCTGCCGTTCTCCCCAAGACTGCCAAAGGGGTCGACTCCTGCGCTGGTATGGCATCGACCGTCGCGCCAAGAGGGATGATCTTCGCTGTGAGGCGGACATAGCCGAATTCGGCTACAAATTCCATATGAACGACGTCACTGCGGTCATCGGTCTGGAACAGCTCAAATATGTCGGTCAAACAATCACCAGACACCGCGCAAACGCCGCGCGCTACGATGAAGCCTTTATAAACTTACCCCGGGTCAAACCGTTGAGATACCAAAATGATCGTTCCAGTGCTCACTGGCTTTACACCATGAGGGTAGCGGACCGTCCCAGATTCATGGGCCACATGAAAAAAGCCGGCATCACCGTCTCGCAGGTTCACGCCCGCAACGACACCCACACTATGTTTGCCGATTTCCGCTGCCCGCTACCCGGCGTAGACGAATTTACCTGCCAACAGGTCTCTATCCCGGTCGGCTGGTGGTTGACTGAGCAAAACGTAACTCATATTATCGAGCAGGTAGTAAAATACGCCGAATTGTAATCTCGCTTTGCTGTATCTCCTGCGCAACATACTGAGATAACGTCAAAGGAAATCTTGCTATATCGGCCCGGAAAGGAGACGGCATGCCTGCCGTAAATGCAGCGAAGCAAGACATATATTTTGCCGGGTTTCCTTGTCAATCAACTTCTTTTCTAGGCAACTCAACAACAATCAATTCAACAACCAACTGAAAGGGTTTGGAGTGACTACGCAAATAACAAACGCCGGTGGCGTGGCTGGAGATTTCAACCAACAAAAAGACCTGAACATTCCGGCCAAGGCGGTGCATCTCTTTTTTATTTTCCTGGTGTATTTCATCCTTGCCGTTCTCGTCAGCTGGGCGAGGAGAAAGTATTTCATTTGGGGGGACGACACCTATATATTGTCTGTAACTGCGAACAACAATATGCTTCAGTGTCTTTTCGGAAGTGCATCCACCGTCGGCACTCACGGTGATTTCGAGCCTTTTTTAGGGATGATATTTCGCCTCTATTGGCTGCTTTTTCATATGGACGTAAGTCTCTACTATTGGATAACTCCGGCGTTGATAGCCGGGAGTGCCTTGGCTGCATATTGCCTCATTGCACGCCTGGTGCCCAATAAGCTCTATGCAGTATTTAGCGGAGCGGTTTTGGCGTATTCTCCTGCCGTGGTATCGTCATCCGGCAATCTGACCTGTCATAATTATATATGGGGTCTTATATGCGCCTTGGTTTCGATGGGTTTTGCGCTGGATTTTGCCAAACATCATCGCTCCCGGGATCTGTGGCTGACCATCGTGTTGAGTTTCTTGGCTGTTTGCTTGAAGTCGCTCTATTTCCCTGTTTCTCTCGTGAATCTATACCTTATCGTGCGAAGTAAGTCCGAAGTGAAAAAAGCTCTCATCGGCTTCTTGGTAATGGGTTTGATCTACTTCGGTTTAAGGGTCTATGCAATTCACGGCCTTATAAATGTCTACTCTGAGAGGCATGATATTTCGGTGATGGCCCTCGGCACCATAAAAAGTATTCCTCGGCTCTTGGAGACCGTGGTTTGGGGGGTGGGAATTCCCGGGAAGCCGAATTTGATTGCCGTAGCCGTTGGAGCCTTTATTGTGCTCAGCACCGTGGCAATGGCCTACTTAAAAAACAGCTATGCCGGTGTCCTCAAATATCTTGCTTTGCTACTTTTGAGCCTCTGTATACCTGCATTCGTTTTCTGGATCCCTATCATTTCTTATTTTAACGATAGGGTGTTAAATATGGGAGATCGGCTGGTTGTTGCTGCAATTTCAGTTATATGGCTAAGCTTTTTGTACCATGGCTACCATTTTGTTTCAAAACGATACCGTTTCAACAAACCAATACTCATTGGTATTCTTGCCACAGGTCTGGCCATATTGTGTTTAGTTGGCGGGGTACAAAAGTCCAAGATATGGGCGAAAATAATGATGTCCAACAGTCAAGCCCAATATTTGATGACGCTGCCGAAAGGCAAATATCTTATTGTCGCCGAGCCGGCTTGGTTTATACAGCCCTTTAATAGGTTGATCATGCAAAGACACCCCGGTCTTGTGCTGGCTGATGCCATAGAGCAGACGAAAAATCCAACCATATCTTTACCGATGTACAGTGGCTATTATAGATTTATGTTCTCTGGCAAGATTGAAGAAACGCAAGACGTGGAAAAAGCTAAAGACTGGCTAAACACATTTCGGGTGGAATTTTGCCGAAAATTTCCCTATAACTGTGCGCCTCCAGGAAAGTCAAACCATGCAGAGCCTAAATAGTTTCCATCCGAAAACGGCGCTTTTACCTAACTCGTCGTTGCGCTCAAAATTTTATCCTCGGAGGTAAGCACCCTGCGGGTATAAACACCCTCCGGGCATAAACTCTGACTCCGATATCAATTATATGCCTGCGGTAAAATTCTTCGCGCGTCT
>JBJKRL010000118.1:0-4963 GCA_046704745.1 Desulfocapsaceae bacterium
TCGTATATTTTTTGTTTCTCTTACTACATTCTTGATCCCACATTTTTGTCGACTATGGAAAAAGAAACTCAATAAAGATTATTTTTCCGCCCAAAACTTCATTTCACATACAAAATGTGTTGAAAAAACATGCTCTATATACAGGATAGCTCTTTCCCTGACAATTACTTTTTACACACTTTGTTGTTATAACATAAATATATGTTACGGAAAGGCTAAACAGAACCAGAGAAGATTGTAAGACTCCGGAACCACCTCATCTTTTGTTATATTAGTGAAAAGCACCTCCGCGATTTTTCCATAAACCGGTTCGAAAAAACGACCGTTTTTCCGAACTGTCTGCTACGTCTTCTGTAGCCCCCGAAATTTCCGAAATACCGGTCCAGAAAACTGGTTGCATTTTTCTCCGTCTGATTTACTCTGTTTAAGATGAATTAAGCGAACTCTTGCCCAGGATAGCCTATGAAAATCGGTTACGCACGAGTCAGCACAAAGGATCAGAATCTTGATCTGCAAATTGATGCACTAAAAAAAGCAGGTGTTGCAGAAATTTACACCGAAATTGTCAGCGGCGCCAAAGCTGACAGGCCTGTTCTTACCGAAACGCTGAAGAAACTCCGTGCCGGTGACATCCTCGTCATCTGGAAACTGGACCGGCTCGGCCGCTCCCTTCGTCATCTGGTTGAACTGGTACCGGAGGTTATGGAAAGGGAAGTCGGTTTATTGAGTCTTAATGATCATATCGATACCACCACCCCTCAAGGTCGCCTCACCTTCAATATTTTCGCTTCCCTTGCCGAATTCGAGCGAGATATAATCAGCGAACGAACTCAAGCAGGCCTGAATGCCGCTCGGTCCCGCGGACGACACGGCGGCCGTCCGCGCGGCTTGTCCGAACAGGCGGAACAAACCGCATGTGCCGCCGAAACCCTTTACAAAGAAGGAAAACTTTCTGTAGTTCAGATCGCCGGCAAATTACATATCTCCAAAAGCACCTTATACTCCTACCTGCGTCACCGTGGCGTCCCGGTCGGCCTCGGTCATACGACATGAGAAGGGGGAAAGCATGAGACGCTTGCAGATTCCAGTCGAAGCCCTGCTCGATCTGCGGCGACGCATGCAGTCCTTTTCTCCTCGAAGCCACGAGCGACGTATTATTATTCTGCAGGTTGCAGAGCTTTACGGCATATCCGAAACCACCCTTTACCGGGCACTGCGTGCAACCGGTATTCCCAAGGCACTACGTCGTTCGGATCGAGGTGTGCCCCGCGTCGTTCCGAAAGAAACTTTGGAGAGGTACTGTGAACTGATTGCCGCCATCAAAATACGGACCAGCAACAAAAAAGGTCGGCACCTCTCGACCAAGGAAGCGCTGCGCATCCTCATAGAATATGGTATCGAGACTCCTGATGGATACTGCAAGGTGCCGGCGGGTATATTAAGCACCACAACCGTCACTCGATACCTGAGGAACTGGGGTTACGACCGCACCACTCTCGGGCGTGAGCCTGCGGCAGTTCGTTTTCAAGCTGTCCATAGCAATGATTGCTGGCAATTTGATCTAAGTCCTTCAGACCTGAAAGAAATCAAGGAACCATCCTGGGTCAGAGAAGGCAAAGGTAATCCCACTCTTATGCTTTATAGCGTTGTCGATGACCGGAGTGGGGTTTCGTACCAGGAATACCATTGTGTTTACGGCGAAGACGTTGAAACAGCGTTGCGTTTCTTTTTTAGGGCCATGTCGCCTAAAAACGTGGAGGATTTCCCTTTTCAGGGAATTCCCTCCATGATCTACACAGACAATGGGCCGATAGCCCGCAGTCATGTCTTCCAGCAGGTTATGAAATATCTCGGCATCCAGGTGCGCACGCATCTGCCGGCCGGCAAGGACGGTAGAAGAACCACCGCCCGCTCAAAAGGTAAGGTTGAGCGGCCATTTCGCACCGTTAAAGAAATGCACGAAACGCTGTATCACTTTCGTGAACCCAAAAACGAGGAAGAAGCCAACCAATGGCTTATGCAATTTCTGCTCCGCTACAATGCCATGGAACACCGGAGCGAGCCCCATTCCCGTATCGAAGACTGGCTTTACAACCTTCCGGAACCAGGTATTCGGAAAATGTGCAGCTGGGAGCGCTTTTGCACCTTTGCCAGAGAACCGGAACGGAGTAAAGTCGGAAGTGATGCACGGGTTACTGCACACGGCACAAGCTATCAGGTTGAACCCGATCTGGCAGGTGAAACGGTAATCCTTTGGTGGGGGCTCTTTGATACGGAACTCTATATAGAGCATGGTGAGCGCCGTTTTGGTCCTTACGCACCGATAAGCGGGCCGATTCCCCTGCACCGCTTCCGCAAGTACAAAAAATCCAAGATACAGCAACGGGCGGACCGTATCGAAGCATTGGCGGCTAAACTCGTTCTGCCCCGCTGTGTTCTTGCTGGTCACGAACCTCTCACCGTGGCAACCAGCAGTGATAACCTGAAAGGAGAAGCGTTCAGCCGTCCCAACCCGTTCCGGGAATCGGCTTTTAGATCCGTTCTTGCCGCAAAATTGGCCATTGCCGACCATCTGGGAACACCTCTTGCCAAGTTACCACCTGAACAAATAGCACAAATCAATGAAATCCTAAACGAGACCCTGGAAAAAACTGAAGTAATTGATCGTATTCGAATAGTATTTTCATAATTCGCCACAGGAGAAGGCCCATGTTGATGGATGTGATGGAATTTTTTGGATTGATCAAGGATTTTGATAACGCCGGCTTTTTCGAGACCGATGATCATCAACAGATAACCAGGGAAGTGAAGGGGGCGGTCAAACAAGGAAAACTGGTGGCGTTGACCGGGATAGTCGGCAGCGGCAAGACATTACTTTTACAGAAATTAAAATCTGAGATGGAACGGGAAAATGAAGTCATTGTTGCCCAATCTCTCTCCATTGAAAAGAATCGAATTAGTCTGCCGACCCTGATCATGGCTCTTTTTTATGATCTCACCACGGCAAAGGAAGTCTTCATCCCCCCTCAGTCAGAGAAACGAGAACGCAAGCTACAAGAACTAATCTGCAAAAAACAAAAACCCGTGGTCTTATTTGTTGATGAAGCCCATGACATGCATTCAAAGACATTGAAGGGCTTGAAACGTCTTATGGAAATAATCAAAAATGGTGGCGGCATACTCTCAGTAGTTTTAGCCGGCCATCCGAAACTGAAAAACGATTTGCGTCGATCATCCATGGAAGAGATCGGTGCCCGGGCAACTATTCTGACACTGGAGGGAGTCAAAGGAAAGCGCAGGGAGTATCTTGACTGGTTACTCGTCAGATGCGCGTCTGACAGGACAAAAACGCAGGATATCATCAGTAACGAGGCGCTCGCTTTGATTGCGGATCGGCAGGGTACTCCTTTACTGATAAATCAACATCTTACCATGGCGATAGAAGAAGCATATAAAAGCGGACTGAAACCAATTACCGAGGAGGTCGTTGAAAGTGTATTGGCTAAGGATATTGACGGGCTGGAAGCGCGGCTTGCCCGCAACGGCTACCAGGTAAAGACCATTGCTGAAATTCTTAATGTGCGCCCGACGGTTATAAAATCACTCTTTATCGGCCAGCTTGAACCTGGGAAGGCACAGGATCTTAAAAACGACCTGCTCGCTGCCGGAGTACCGGTATAGTCGCCTAACGCAGAATGGACTCTCACCACTCGGACGAAGCGGCGTGGCGATATTTGCAGTTAATGTGGTTTGAAAGTTATGTTTTCAGTCTGTTGGCAAATAATGTGGTTTCATTTGCAACTAATGTGGTTTTGAGCACCCCGATATTGTCATTTAATGTGGTTTGAAAATTGCGATGTTTGCGATTCCGTGTGCGGATGTTTGCAATCCGTTACAACTAATGGCATCATAATCTAGGTTAGCTGGCAGACCGGCTTGATGTGAAAGAAGTTGAAGGAGGTTCACATCATGAAAGCCGGGATCAAAGGTGTCTGCAAGTTCCGGAAAGACCTCAGCAACAGTGGTGGTCCATTTCAGTCTACCCTCCTCCACAAGCGTGGCTGCAAGGGTCGCTGTCATTGCCTTAGTATCGGAGCCGAGGTGCCACAGGTCGTTTGTAGTGACCGGACTGTCAGTGCCCCATTTTCGGGTCCCGATGGCAGCAATCTTCTGCAAGCCTTTATCGGTAACAAGAGCAGCAGCCATGGCCGGTACTTTATATTTATTTCTAATTTGCCGAAGTACACTGAGAAGATCTGAGTCACCAACACCATTGTTCGAGACAGCATGTGTCGGAACGCCTCCAGGCGGTAATGTGCATGCCGCGAACGCATACAGCATCAAAAGAGCTGCTATTGTTGGTTTCAGGCATTTCCACATATTGACTCCTGGATCTTTGCGACCCGCCCTCGTCTTCTGCAGATACCGAGGCGGGTTGAGGTAAGTTTATCTCTTCAGAAACGTACCACGGTACAAATAACCCGGTATAAAAAAGTAACAGAGCGAAGCAGACCTTATTAGGATCCGTTTAAGTATTCCACGGCCTTATGACTTTTTTTTGACTGTATTTCCTGCAGCGAGCAATTCTTTTTGATTAATAAGAGGGCTGTTGAATATCAGCACATTTCCATTATTGTCTTTTATTCGAAAATCACGACTACCGTAGTCGCGATCAGCAATATCACCAACGAACTCGATATCCTTGTCTGAATACTCACTATATACTGCGTCTACATCACTCACAAAAATTACACACACAC
Source organism: Desulfocapsaceae bacterium (assembly GCA_046704745.1). Taxonomy (GTDB): domain Bacteria; phylum Desulfobacterota; class Desulfobulbia; order Desulfobulbales; family Desulfocapsaceae; genus CAWGGS01. Next base: position 4,761 of record JBJKRL010000118.1, read on the forward strand.
CTGTTCCAGCATATTTTTTCCTTCCTTCACCAAACTCAATGATTGTTTGGTCTCTTGCAACAACAGCGTAAGGAGGATCATTCCAAATACCTTCTATTTGGAAGCCCAGTTTCTCCTCATAAAATTTAGCAGTATCGTGTACATTTATTGCTGGCAAAATCGGGTTAGCTCCTAAAAAAAGCTCTCCCCCTGAACAGTTATCT
>JBJKRL010000119.1:0-29423 GCA_046704745.1 Desulfocapsaceae bacterium
GTAAAATTCTTCGCATGCCTTGATCTCAAACAAAATCCCTAATTCTTCAAGATAGTCTTTTCTTGCTATTCAGTTTTCAAGGATCGTCTCCGGTCCACAAAAAGACCGGCGTGGCCGGATGCCACGATGAGACGCGTAGTCTAACGCCTTTTTACTTCCCTGTCAATACCCTTTCATCTCGCCGTATGCTTTATTTCGCCTCACTTCTTGGCGACGAAAAGACCGCGGCAAACTACACGAATCTTGAGGGACTGTCAACGGGTATCTTAAACATTTTTGCAGAAAGTTGTCAGTTCAAATATATACAAATAATATAATAAGATTACTACCGAAACACAGCCAGAACCTCCAGCGATTGATGGGGGGTATCCGAAGTGCACGAAGTAAGACCCGCCGAGCCAGTGAGGTTGAAGATCGCACCTTTGTGCCCCATCAATCGCCTTTTTGGAAAAAGGGTTTTCCTTGTTATTCGTCACGTGTCCATTGCTGCAAGGTTTCGATGATCTTTTTCGCCTGCTCAAGACTTGAGATATTGAACTTTGATTTTTGGATGTATTCGCCCTGGCGTTTCTGGTAACGGCGAATCGAATACATATCTTTGCCAAAGTCTTCTTTTGCCCGGTCCCAGTTACGGTAGCGGAATAGAATGGTGGTCCAGGCGCCTTTGGAAAGAACTTCTTTGTCGATCTCTTTTACGAGAAGAACGCCTCCCTCTTCATAGGTTACAGTGATTTCCTCTATAGTATTTGCCATTTGAAAATATTTGTTTGGAGTTTCAATTAAAAAGTTCGGGTCAAGCTGCTGAAAAGGTGAGCTGACCATCCTTTACATCGACGGCGATCGTATCTCCTTCGGAGAAATGTCCTTCCAGAAGCTCCATTGCCAGGGGATCTTCGAGATACCGCTGGATGGCCCTTTTTAAAGGACGGGCACCAAACTGTGGATTATAGCCTGAATCTACAAGAAAGTGTTTGGCTTCATCTTTAATCTTGAGTTTGATTTTTCTTTCTGCAATCCTGGCAAGTACCCTTTGCAGCTGGATGTCTAAGATACCGAGCATATGTTCCTTGGTGAGGCTGCCGAAGATAATGGTCTCATCGATGCGATTGAGAAATTCCGGTTTGAATTTCATGCGCAATATTTCGGCTACCTGATGACTGATATTCTCATGGCTTTCTTTTTCTTCCGTCATTTTAAAGATAATATCGCTTCCAAGGTTCGAGGTCATGATCAGAATCGTATTCTTGAAATCTACGGTTCTGCCTTTCCCGTCGGTCATTCGACCGTCATCGAGTACCTGCAAAAGAACATTGAAGACATCGGCATGAGCCTTTTCAATTTCGTCTAGGAGTATGACGGCATACGGGCGTCTCCGGACGGCTTCAGTGAGATTTCCGCCTTCCTCATAACCGACATATCCCGGGGGCGCTCCGATCAGGCGGGCGACGGAATGCTTTTCCATAAATTCACTCATGTCGATGCGAATCATTGCATGTTCGCTATCAAAGAGGAAATCAGCCAGGGTTCTGGCAAGTTCCGTCTTGCCTACTCCGGTAGGACCTAGAAAGATAAAGGATCCGATTGGTCTGTCCGGATCCTGCAAACCGGATCTTGCTCTTCGCACTGAATTGGCAATTGCCCTGATGGCTGTATCCTGCCCAACCACCCGCTTTTTCAGGATCTCCTCTGCATGGACGAGTTTTTCCACCTCGCCTTCCAGGAGTCTGTCCATCGGGATTCCGGTCCATTTGGCAACGACAGAGGCGACATCTTCGGCCGTGACCTCTTCTTTCAACATCTTATGGCTGGCCTGGATTTCCTGGAGCCTGGTGTTGGCCTGGGCAAGATCTTTTTCCAACTGGACAATTCTGCCATAGCGGATTTCTGCGACCTTGTTGAATTCTCCGGCCCTTTCCGCCCGTTGCTCTTCAGCGTGTGCCTGATCAATGGTTTCTTTAATTTTTCTGATATCTTGAATGGTGTCGCGTTCCAGAGTCCACTGTCCTTTCATGGCGTTGAGGCGATCATTGAGATTGGCAAGCTTTCTGGTGATCTCATCAGCTCTTTCTTTGGATGCCTCATCTTTTTCCTTTTTCAAGGCGACAAGTTCAATCTCGAATTTAATGCGTTGGCGATCGAGTTCGTCGATTGCAGTGGGCATGGAATCGATCTCTATGCGCAATTTCGAGGCGGCTTCATCTATCAGGTCTATAGCTTTGTCGGGTAAAAATCTGTCGGAGATATATCGTGTGGAGAGCGTGACTGCCGCAACAGTTGCGGAATCCTGGATATGAACGCCGTGATGCACCTCGTATTTTTCTTTGATTCCGCGGAGAATGGCAATCGTGTCCTCGACATCGGGCTCTTTAACAAAGACCGGCTGAAAACGGCGTTCCAGAGCACTATCTTTTTCAACATATTTTCTGTACTCGTCCAAAGTTGTTGCACCGACACAGTGGAGCTCACCGCGTGCCAGGGCGGGTTTGAGCATATTGGAGGCATCCATGGAGCCTTCTGCGGCTCCAGCTCCAACCAACGTGTGGATTTCGTCAATGAAAAGAATGATCTCTCCTGTCCGTTCAACAACCTCTTTTAATACTGCCTTCAAACGGTCTTCAAATTCACCACGGTATTTTGCTCCGGCCACTAAGGACCCAAGATCGAGGGTGATCACCTGTTTTCCTACCAGTGGAGCCGGAATATCGCCGTTGACTATACGCTGCGCCAGCCCTTCAACGATTGCAGTTTTACCGACACCCGGTTCACCGATCAAGATAGGGTTGTTCTTGGTTCTTCTTGATAACACCTGGATAACACGTCTGATTTCCTCGTCGCGGCCGATAACCGGATCGAGCTTCGCCTGCTTGGCCATATCTGTCAGATTACGGCCGTATTTTTGAAGCGCTTGATATTTCTGCTCGGGATATTGATCGGTTACTCTGTGACTGCCGCGAATAGAACTTAAGGCCTGCATAAAGGCTTTTTCTTTGACTCCCCTGGTTTGCAAAATTTTTGCACATGGGTTTTTGCCGTCTCTTATAATGGCCAAAAAGAGATGTTCCTGGCTGACGAAGTCGTCCTGCATCTGATTTGCGGCGGCAAGGGCATTATCCAGGACCATGGTCAGGTCTGAAGAAGCGTAAACGCGACCGGCACCGCTTCCTGAAACCTTAGGAATCTGTTCGATAAGTCGGTTGATTTCCATCAGGATCAGTGATGGATCTATCCCCATTTTCTGGAGAACAGGAACGACGACACCTTCAGGTTGTTCAAGTACCGCTTTGGCAAGATGGCTGGGATGAATTTCCTGGTTGGACTGCTGAACTGCAAGTTGTTGGGCAGTCTGGATCGCTTCCTGCGATTTCAGGGTGAATTTGTCAAATTGCATTAAGATCTCCTTAGGGGCTGTCAGAAAATAATTGTACCATTTATTTGTTAACAGCCATTTGATGATTTGAAACGTAACCGATCATTTCTCCTCATGTAATTCCCGAGAGAAAATAAGATCGTGGAAATCAAGAGTCAACAATTTGGCAAGAAAAATTGTGCATGAGAGGGGGTAGCATAAAAAAAGGGGCCTCCATCTGGAGGTCCCTTTAAAAAAACAACGAGGAGAAAACGTACGGTTCTGTGGTTTGGCTCCTCGTCAAAAAGTTAAAATGGCCGGTGTGTACTTATCCGCAACTTCCGGAACTGCAAGAGCCGCTGCTGCAGCCGCCACCGCCCAATGGGTTTGTTGATGTGATCCCAAAACCCGATCGTGGGCCGGCATCGATGTATTCCACATTGATGGCACCACACGTATCCAACAGGCTTTCTTCTATGAGAAATTTCAGGCTGTTGTTCTCGAAAATCTTATCATTGTCTTTTGGCTCATCCAGAGCCAATCCCAGAGAGGGACCGGCTCAACCACCTTGCATCAATGCAACACGCAAAGCAGAGTCAATATTGTTCTGCTCCATGTATTCTTTCAGTTTGGATACCGCCAAGTCTGTTACTGTGAAATCAGACATGCATTCCTCCTTGCAGTTGTGCTCCCTAGGCCTTCCTGCGTTGTTGATTAAAACTTAGTGAAAACTTTTATACGGTCAAACCATAATGTGATATGGAAGAGAAGTCAATCCACTAGCCCGCATTTCTCATGAACTTAGTGTCAAAATTTCTTCCCGTCAGATAGGAGATATTCAATCAATGGAATATATAATTGAAAAAACTTTTTTTCTTGCTTCCCTGAAAAGCATAGTGCTAGAATTGAGAGTATTTAAAATAACAGGAAATTTTGCTATAAAAAGTTGTGATTATCGTTGGTTATTGCAAGAATATATGAAGAGGCGGAAATGAAAAAAGTGGTTGTCTCGACCGGTGGGGGCGATGCTCCGGGGTTGAATGCTGTGATTTATGCCGTAGTACATGCATGTTATCGTCGTGGATGGGAAGTGTATGGGAGTAAAAGTGGGTACAAGGGATTTCTCGATTTGGACTACATGGAACGACTGGATCTCCATTCCGTTGAAGGGATCTATGCCACGGGAGGAACAATTCTCGGCTCCACAAATAAAGGAAACCCTTTTGCCAGACCTGTTGAAAACCTGGCAGGTGAAATCCAAATTGTCGATGTCTCAGATAAAATAATGAGAAATTATAAGAGGATGGGATTTGATTGTCATATCGCCATCGGGGGAGACGGAAGCCTGGAAATTGCCCATCGCTTTGCTCAGAAGGGGATGAATGTGATCGGTGTGCCTAAAACCATCGACAATGACCTTGAGGCTACAGATAGAACTTTCGGTTTTGATACGGCCGTATCCACCGCCACTGATGCCTTGGACAAGCTCCATTCCACGGCAAAATCGCATGACAGGGTTATGGTGGTCGAAGTTATGGGAAGGGATTCCGGATGGATAGCCCTTTATTCAGGCATCTCCGGTGGTGCTGATGTTATATTAATACCCGAAATTCCATTCGATTTGGAAATGGTTTGTGAGAAGATCGCCGACAATGAACTGCATGAAAAACACTATTCCATAGTCGTCGTTGCCGAAGGAGCCATTGCCAAGGGGGGGAAGGTATTCAATAAAGGCTCCGGAGAACTTGGCCGGGAGGAAGTTGTCCTGGGAGGTGTGGGAGAATGGGTAGCCTCGGAGATTCGCAAAAGAACAGACAAGGATACACGTTCACTGGTCCTTGGCCATCTACAGAGAGGCGGTATTCCGACCACCTTTGATAGATTGCTTGCGTTACGATTCGGCACGGCGGCTGTACGTCTTGTGGAGGAAAATATTTTTGATCATATGGTAGCCCTGATTTCCGGGAAGATGGAAGCGGTCCCCATTGCCGATGCGATCCAATCAAGAAAAAAAGTCGATTTGAACAGCGATAAAGTGTTTGCCGCTAGAGAATTGGGGATCTGTCTAGGTGACTGAACAAAACGAAATAGTAAGAATCTATGAGTTACTTTATGGGTTTTACGGGCCTCAGGGGTGGTGGCCGGGAGAGAGCCCTTTTGAAGTGGTCGTCGGTACTGTCCTGACCCAAAATACCAACTGGAGTAACGTTAGCAGGGCTATAGAAAATCTTAAAAACGCAGGTCTGCTCTCCTTCGAGGCGCTGTCAGCAATGCCGGTGGATGATCTTGCGGTCTTTATTCGCCCCTCAGGATATTTTAATGTTAAGGCACGGAGGTTGAAAAACCTATTGCAAATGATTGAGGAAAGGTACCAGGGAGAGCTTGATCTTCTTTTTGAGGATGAGATGATGAACGGGAGGGCGAATCTCCTTTCGGTTCAGGGGATCGGGCCGGAGACGACGGATTCCATCCTTCTTTATGGGGGAAATCATCCTATATTCGTTGTTGATGCCTACACGCACCGGGTTTTTTCCCGGCATCAGTTGGTGGCCGATGAAAGCGAGTACGATTCCATCCAGGAGACCTTCATGTCGGCCTTACCTTCCGATAGTAAGCTCTTTAATGAATATCATGCGCTTATCGTCAGGGTAGGAAAAGAATACTGCAAAAAGAACAGTCCGTTGTGCGATAATTGCCCGTTAAAAGGTGTGTGAGGAGAAATCCAGGTTAAGCCTTGATATTCAGGAGGCTGCCGAACATCTGGTCCTGGGTCTTGATGGCTTTGAGATTCGCATCGTAGTACTTACCGGTCACCGACATGTCTGTCAGCTCGTTTACCATATCCACATTCGATTGTTCAACTAGCTCACTTCCTTTATCGGTTTTCTCATAGACCGAAGGACCGGGAGAATTGTCCTTTTCCACCTGGGCACTGACGCCTTCCGGCTTCGTCTCGGAATAGACGACGCGTGTCCGCTTGTATCCATCGGTGAGGCTGTTGGCTATATTATTGGCATTGGAATTAATCCCCGTCCCGAATGCCTGAAGCGCAGAAAGCGCCGATTGATAGGCGGAAATCATTTTTTCACCTTCGTATGATGTGGACGATGTCCGGCAACTGCACGCAGTAGGTAATTAAAAATCATAACAAGAAATATTATGCAAGTTTCGATCCAACGGGACCTAAAAGGTGACATCCGGAAGTTGGCGGCATCTTTTCCTGTGATTTCAGTCATATGAAAACGAGTTGGTGCTTCCCGTATCTTTCTGTTTCATCGCCTGAGCATATGAAGATTTTGTAATTCGAATTACAACTGCGTGTGAGCGGGGTCGATTAGGCGTTCGGTTCCTCCTTGTCACATATCGCTTCTTCCCGAGGCTCCGCACTCTGATGCCAGAGGAATTGCCGGCATATGCCACGGATGATATTGGCATCTTTGGATGAGAGCTGCATACGGCCTAAAAATTGTCTAATATTATGCATCCAGTAGGAATGGTTGGTTTTCTGTAAAAAGTCGATTTTAACCAGTGCCTCTTCCACATGGGCATACATCCCTTCCAGTTCGAAGGATGTGGCAAATTTGGGTGAAGGTGTGAGATCTTTCTGCATGTGGATAAGACCGTGGTAGATCTCGTAACAATGTACGGCAACCGCCTGGGCGAGATTCAAGGAAGAAAAACCCGCGGTCGGAATTGACGAGGTGATCTGACAAAACTTTAGATCATCATTGGTAAGACCTCGATCCTCCGGCCCAAAGAGAAAGGCGATTTGATTTTCAGGAAGTAACGAGGCGACCTGTTCCACCACTTCACGCGGGCTTCGCTCCACTGTTCGTTGTCTTCCTCGTCTTGCAGTGGTACCTATGACGTGGGAAAAAGGGGCGAGGGCATCTGCAAGGCTTTTATGGACTTCCATATTCTTGATGAGGTGCACCGCCTTGTGGGTGGCCATTTTGGCCATCGATTCATAGTCCGGAGGATCGTGCCTGACAACTATGAGCCGGCTGAGACCCATATTGTAGGCAATTCTGGCTGTCGCTCCAATGTTTTCCGGGAATTTCGGCTCCATCAGAACAATGGCAATCCGATCAAGAAGGGAAAGGTCTATGGTCTGGGAATACGTCTGTGGTAGGGGAGAACTCATATTCGGATGTTTGCGGCTCACACAGGGCGAACGTATAAGCGCTGCCTTGGTGTATCAATTCGATAACGGGTCTGATGAAGCGGAAATTTGATTAAAACCGTAGTAAAATCAGATGGATTTGCTCGAATCCTCTATGGAAAGCCGGCTGATTTTTTCGTACTCTTCCGCCTGTTTGTCCGGGTTTGAGGGCATGAGCCGTTTTAGAAGAGGTACGACACCGCGTTCTGATTTTTCAAACAGGTTTTCAGCTTCCTTCAGGGTTATCTGCCAGGCCGGTGCGAAACCTGGAGCCTTTTCAAACATGATGTCAAGAGCGGTCTGGTAGATAAAATACTGGCGTATTTCCTTGCGTCCCGGTTTATGGTTCAGGGCCTGGACGGTTATTTGCAGGTTATCTCTTTCCTGTTTCAACTTTTCAAGTTCTGCTTTTCGTCTTTCATTTTCCGTTGCATCGATCTCCAGCTTTGTATGCAGATGGGTTCTGAGCCGATCAATTTCTTTGGTCAGTTCACGGCGGCGCAGGAAACCGCGCAGGTAAAGAAAAATACAGAAGATAATTCCCAAAGCAAGACCCTTCGCAAAAGGATTGCCTAAAATTCCTGCCAGCCAATTGGTTCCATCCATGATACGTTCTCCTTAAGAGATAGAGCAGTCGGTATTTCTTTTCTTATTTACCCTTTATATGTTTAAGTGTCCAGCCGGAAACGGTGCGCTTAACCTAACTCGTTTCCATCCGAAAACGACGCTTTTCCCCTAACTCGCCGTTGCGTTGCCAAATTTAATCCTCGGAATAGTAAGTATATGCCTCCGGTTAAATTTGCCACCGCGCCTAGATTTAGAAGAAAATCCCTCGTTTCAGGATGGAAACTAACTCGTCGTTGCTTCATGCGTGTGTCCCGGGACAAAGCAGACATTGATATCATCGATATGCCCACAAGGGTACTTTCTGCGGGCGTCTGCAGGAAAATTCTTCGCGTGTAGATATTTAGAAGAAAATCCTTCAGTTCAGATTAAAAACTATTTTATCAAGTTGGTTCGGAAAAGAAAAGCTCATCTTTAGCCTGAATTTCTCATGAACCAGCATGGCTGGACCAGGTAGGCCTAGCCTCAACCAAAAAATGAAAATCGGATCTTCGGCAATCGACCCTTTCGGCAGAAACGATTTTCAGATAAACACTGTGTAAATTGTGACAACACAATTGTCTTATTGAAATGTTTTGTCGTCTTAAAAGGGTAGACAAATTGACACAGTCTTTATTTGAAAATCGGTCAGAGCTGAGAGGCAACTTTTTCGCAGGAAACCCGAGAAAAGGTTGCCTCTCTGCTCCTTAGCGTTGCAATCAGCTCTATTTTCATCATTTATTGTGCTCACGGCGCTGGAATGGACGTTTATGAGAATTTTGGGTTAGGCCGGAAGAAAATTGATTCGGTTCCGGCTCTTGTCGATGCTGTGCACGGTTACCTGCAGTTGTTGACCGATCTGGTAGGTGCGAGCCGTAATTTCTCCGATTAGTTGTTGATGCTTGATGTCAAAAAGATAATAGTCATCGGTCAATTGGGCAACCGCAACCGAGCCGCTGACAAAAAGATTGAGGAGTTCCACAAAAAAGGCATAGTTGCTGACGCCGGAAATCACGGCATCAAACGTTTCACCGATGTGTTTTTCCATGAAGCGGGCTTTTAACCGGTCGCTCATTTCACGCTCGGCATCTATGGCTATTCTCTCTCGGGTGGATAAATATTGACCTGCCTCACTGAGCGATGCCTGTTTTGCTGAGGCCGGGTGTTTGTCTTTCTTCATCGGTGTGATAAGAGCGAACAGGGCTCGGTGTACAAGGAGGTCAGGATAGCGTCTGATGGGTGAGGTGAAATGGGTGTAATCGTTTGCCGCCAGCCCGAAATGGCCGACGTTGTCTGGGGAATATCGCGCCTGCTGCATTGTTCGCAAAAGAAGGTTGTTGACGACATATTCCTTGGGGCTGTCCTTGGCAAGTTCCAAGACATGACCGAACCACTCCGGACTGATGTCGCCGGGTGGCAGCTCCAGTCCCAGGGTTTTGGAAAGTTCACGAAAATCTGCTACCTTTTCCGGATCCGGTCGTTCGTGTATCCGGTACAGTACCGGTTTTTTTTGTCTGGCGAAGGTTTCGGCAACCGCCTCGTTGGCCGCCAGCATAAACTCTTCGATGATCTGATGGGCAAAGTTTCGTTCCGCCCGTTTTATTGAAGAGATTCTGCCTTTATCATCAAGAGATATCTCCGCCTCCGGGATATTAAACCCGATAGATCCCCGTTGCATGCGTCTGTTAAAAAGTTCCCGGGCAAGCTCCTCAGCCCATTTGAGAGGGGTGAGAAATTCTTTATGCTCTTTTCGTGTGGCGGCATCTTTATCGACGACAATTTTTTTCACCGTTGTGTAGGTGAAGCGCTTTCGGCTGCATATGATAGATTTGCAAAAGGTTTTAGCGGTCCTGGCACCTGTCCGGTCAAAATCGAGTATGGCCGTGAAGGTCAACCTGTCCTTCCCCGGGACCAGGCTGCACAGGTCGTTTGAGAGTCTTTCCGGCAGCATGGGGATAACCCTTCCCGGGAAGTAGATGGATGTTCCACGGTTGTACGCCTCTTTGTCCAGTGCCGAACCCGGGCGGACGAAATGGCTTACGTCGGCAATAGAGACATAGAGACGGAATCCTTTTCGGGTTTTGCTTACGGCAATGGCATCATCGAAGTCTTTGGCTGTTTCTCCGTCAATGGTGACGTGGGCTATGTCTCTGAGATCGATCCGGTGTTCAATGCTTGGAATATCTTTGGGAAGATCTTCGGCTTCCATTATCGTCTTTTCATCGAATTTATGCGGAAGCTTAAATTTTTCGATGACCATCCGCATCTGAACATCTATGTTGTCAAAAGACCCGAGAACCTCGACAACGGTCCCTTGGACGACAGTTGTCCTTTCTTGGGAATACAAAATTTTCACCAGGACGACATCGCCGTTTTCGGCGATCTTATACTGGTCGTAAGGGAGGTGAATGACAAAGGGGAAGCGCGGGTCTTCGGGGATCACATGGGGGATTGTCCCGTCGGAGATAAAAAGGCCCACCAGTTGCTCCACTCCCCTCTGCAGGATCTTTATGATCTCCGCCTCCGGATATCCATCGTTGCGTACCCGGAGTATCCGAATGAGGATTCTGTCGCCATGGTTGGCGGTGTTCATCCTGGATCTTGCAATATATGGATCTTTTTTAAAGGAAGTTTGACTGGTACAGGATAAAAGATGCGTCGCAAAACCAAAGCCGCGAGGGTTTTTGTCGAGGACTGCTTCGAAGAGTCCGATGTCTTTTTTCAGGGAGTAGTAATTTTTCCCGCTTTTAATCAGGAGATTTTTCTTCACCAGCCTCGATAGACAGGTCTTAGTGTCGTCTTTGGCCGATCGGGTGAGGGCAATGGCCTTAACGATTGTGTTGATGGTGGCAGGTTCCTGCACATCGTAAAGAAAAGCAAGTATGCTTTTTTCAAGGAGTTCAAGGGAAGGCTCCTGGTGCCGGTTGTGACTTTGCCGTGACATTTTGTGGTGAGATCTTTTTTTTGACATTGAATTTTTTCTTGTCCCGGAACGTGGAATTTTGTTTATATGGCAATCATACTTGACAAATGGCTTTGGCGAAAGTGTCGTCTTACGTTTCGCTTGGTTTTATTTGTTAACGCAATGAGAACTTACTCGTGGACGGTCTGGCCTTATGGCTTGCCGATAAGGAGGGTTGTCCAAAACCCAATGGGCTCTTAGCCCGCATTTTTCATGAACACTGTTTCATTTTGGAGGAAACTTAAAAGATCCAACATAGTTTGAGAAACTCATATATACAGTGTTCATTGAAGATCGGTCCATGCGGTGCCATCTTCTTCAGTATTTGGTTAATAAAAATAGTCAACTAGAGTTCATTACCAAAAACTACGAACCTGGCGTCGTCTAGACTGATGGGAAATGCGGGTTAAGGAGTCAATCTGTTTGAGAATCTCTACGAACTTCTTATTGTAATAAAGTGTCCTTGAAGTAAGGTGAAACTATAAAACAGAATTCTATACTGGAAACGTGTTAAGACAGCGAGGGTTTTTAACAAAATGACGGACAGGGATTTGGGCACAAAGGGAGATTATGCAGCGTATTCCCTTTGATCTCGAAATATTTCGGAGCCGGATGTATCATCATATCGGAGGGCTTCCCAACGAAGAGGTTTTCTGGCGTGCCCTTGATTTTGCAACAGATGCACATTACGAGCAATGGCGTAGATCAGGCGATGCCTATATCATGCATCCCTGTTCAGTGGCATTGGTGCTGGCCGAAGAGATGGATATTTTTCATCCGGAAATTCTCGCGGCCGCCTTACTGCATGATACCGTTGAAGATGTCGAGACGGTAACCATTGAACTCGTCGGTGAATTGTTTGGTCCGTATGTCCAGGCTATTGTTGAAGGATGCACCAAGGTCTCGCATTTTTCCGGTGATAAACAGAGATATTCCAAACTCATCCATAGAAAGATCTTTTCGGGTGCGGCCCTTCGGCCCGAAGTTATGCTGGTGAAATTAGCCGACCGGCTTCATAACTTACGAACATTAAAGGCGATGCCTCGTAATAAAAGACAGAGGATTGCCGATGAGACCATTGATATCTATGCGCCACTGGCCACGGTTTTTGGTCTATTCAATATGAAACGCGAGATGTACAATCTCGCACTGACTTTTAAATTCCCGAAGCAGGGGGCCAAACTCATGGGGGCCATCAGGCAGTTGGGTGAAAACCCGATTGTCCTGGAGATAGCGGACAAAATACGCCATCGAGCACGTGAGACCGAGCTTGAGTGTACCGTTGATGTTCGAATCAAAGAACTGTGGGCCTATTACGACCAGAGTAACGGAATACTGCTGAAGGCCATCGATTATCCAGTCGAGATCCTGATTGTCGTCGGTGATACCGAGGGCTGTTATCAGGCCCTGGGAATGTTGAACAGGATGTTTCCTCCTATTCCGCGCACCATAAGAGACTTTATTGCCAACCCGAAACCCACCGGATACCAGGGGCTGCATGCCAGGGCGATCATAAAGGGACAACGGTTTCTTTTTAAGGTCCGTACCGAGGAGATGGCCCGCAGGGCCCAGAGAGGGTTGTTGCGCAACTGGAGTGCGGAAAGCGGCAGGCAAAAGCAGTTTGTCCGCGAAATAAAAGAGATGTTTGATGTACTTGGTTCAGATGAATCCGTATCCTATCGGGATGTTATCGCCGCAAGCAGCACAAAAGAGATCTACACCTATACTCCTCAGGGAGATTTGATTTGCCTGCCGAAAAACTCTACGGTGCTGGATTTTGCCTTCCGGGTCCATACCGATATCGGCCACAGTTGCCTGGGAGCCATGATCGGCAACAGAAGGGTCCCCCCGGACTATATTCTGCGGGACGGGGATGTGGTTCGAATTATCCGCACCGACCAGCAGGTACAATTTGACCCCCAGATCCTGGAGTTCTGCCAGACTCCCAGAACCCGTACGGAACTCGCCAAAGGTTTTCGTCTTAGAAGAAGCCAGGTGGCAAGGGAAGTGGGGTATGCAACGCTGTGTCAGGAACTGGGGCGGTATGATCTGTCTGCAGATATCCTTGAAAGTCAGGATATGCAGAAGATTCTCAAGTTCTTCTCCTTTGAAACCCTTGATGATCTCTATAAACATATAGGTGACGGACGTCTTCATCTACAGGAGATTATTCATCGATTACGAGTGGATTTGTTCAACGGCAGCCTGCCTTCGATAAGAAAAGATAACAAGTTTAACACCATAGAACTCGATACCCTTGATTCCGTTTCCATTAAACTGTCGGCCTGCTGTAAACCTCTGCCCACGGAGCGGAATAATTGTGCCTTATTAACGCCGAATTGGCTTTCGGTTCATCGTAAAAACTGTTCCAGGCTCCTTGAAATGAAATTACACAGGGAGGATGTTGTCGATATTTCATGGAAAGCCAAGGAAACTCAGGTCCAGAAAAAACAGACCATCCATATCCTTGAGGCATCGCGGCAACGGCTGATGATGATTGCCGGTGTCGCCCCCGAAGGTATGCGAATTCATGAACTTTCGGTCCTGTCGGCAAAGCCGACCCAGACCCCTGCCTGGCAGGTAACATTCAGTGTCGACAATCTCTTGGTATTACGAAGAGTGCTGAGGCATTTCGATAAATCCGGAATTTCCTATGAATTCGAATACGATTATTAACCCTGTTGAGTTGGATAAAGCTGAGTTGAGCAGCTTGCCTGCTCGTACGAAACTTATGCCCTTGTGGTATAAAGCTGAGTTGAGCAGCTTGCCTGCTCGTACGAAACTTATGCCCTTGTGGTATAACTACCTTTAGACGGATCTGTTTTCTTGTAAAAAACAGAGTATAAGGTGCTAAGAATCGAATTCTTCATAGGGTTTGTTGCAGTAGGTGCAGAGTACCCTGGCCAACATATCCGGCAGATCATTTTTCTGCCGGGAACTTCGATGCAGCTGTTTGAGCGTCTTCTCCAGTGTAAGTACTTCTCCCAGAAAGACATGGCGTAATATCAAAGAGATCAACCGGGTAATCGTCGTCAGGTTGGAAATCCGGGATTGGAGGTGCTGGTCTCTATCAAAAGCGGTGGAAGCGAATATTTCCACAGGGTTACCTTCAAGCTCACTGATCGAAACATACCAGGTGTTGAGTTCCCGGTCACGGGTCCTGAAACGTACGGCATCTAAAACCTCGGGAAGCTCCCGAGGTTGAGTTTCAGATTCATTTCGTTCAGCGTCGTCTCCGGAAAGATCGGGCAGCACCAGCTCAAAGAGTCTTTTTAAAAGAACTGGATTATCTTTTATGGCTTCAGCCAGTATTGCACATTCGGAACAGAGTACGACTTCGTTTACGTTCTTTACGGGTTTTTTTTCTCTGCATCCTTTACAAATCTCAGTTTCAGGTTGGTAAGTCATTGTACCATGCTCCATCGGGAGAAAGTGTCGTGATGAGGGTTATAAGATACTTGCGAAACTGCCGTCCGGAGACCTCTCGGGCGCCAAACCCCAGGAGATGACTGGTGGTCATCTGACAATCGATGAGTCGGCATCCTTTTTTTTTTAAGAAATCCACCAAAGCAACCAGTGCTACTTTTGAGCCGTTTTTCATTATTGTAAACATGGATTCGCCGAAAAAAACACGATCCAAGGAGACTCCATAAAGACCGCCTGCCAGCATTTCTCCCTGCCAGCATTCGACAGAGTGAGCATACCCCAGTTTGTGTAAAAGACAATAAGCATCCTGCATCTCTTTGGTTATCCAGGTTTCCTCACCTTTGTCCGTCCGAACATGGGCACAAGAGGTAATTACCTGTTCAAAGGCATGGTCCAGAGTGATCCGATACGGATTTTTTTTTAATTCTCTCTGCAGTCTTTTGGGAATTCTGAATTCACCGGGAAAAATGACGAGTCGCGGCGAAGTGAACCACCAAAGGATTGGATCATTCTTGGAGTACCAAGGAAAAATACCTGATCTATAACCAACCAGCAATCTTTCCGGACTCAAATCGCCACCAACGGCCAAAAGTCCGTTTGCTTCAGCAAACTCGGTGCGAGGAAAAACAATTTTTTCAGTGAGTTGAAAAACCGGCATGTGCAAATCTACTCTATCGGATAAGATCATGTCAATGATGTTTCAACCTTCCTGCCGCTGAACAGCGGATGTCAAAAAACAATCTGATTATCGTTGAAATTCAGCCTACCTGAATGGGAAGGGAAAACTGTTCGTTTTCGGGTCTTCCGCCTGCACGGCGTAAGCTTTACCCCCAGAGGTGGGTTTATGGTGTCCCGTGAAAAGGTAGTCCCCCATATTTGACCGATTTTCAGACAAACCAGTATGGCTGACCATATAGGCCGTAGTCTTGTATACCCCTTGAGGGTGGAAAAAAAGACTGAAAATCAATTTTCAGCAACCGACCTCTTCGCCAGTAATGATTTTTTGATAAACATTATGTTACCTTGTTTCCAATCAGAAAGAGCAAGACGCTTAAAGAAACAGGTGTGCCCGACCTGATGAGAAATACTGGTTAGAGAATTTTCAGTAGTGGTTGAAGCAATTAACCTCCGGTGTTAATATAAATTTCTATTAACTGGAATCTTCTCATGGTAAACAATGATGATGATTTATGGTACGTGTAGTTTTTAGCCTCACTTGTGTTCAGTAACATACAGCCTTTTCTCTGAAACGATTTCGCTCGAATGGATAAAGAAATGATAGAAACATTTTCTGCGACCCAATCACCTTTTCGAGAAGTTATCGACACAACAAGATTTTTCCCTGGTAGCAACAGACGTGAGATACTCGAATCGTTAAAGTCCTCTATTACGGATTCGGTTAGTCTCCTCACACTGACGGGAGAAGAGGGGAATGGAAAGAGCATGATATGCCGAATGCTTGAGCTGGAGCTCCCTGAAGGTTTCGTTCTGGTCTTTTTCCATGAGATGCTTGAATCGTTTGAGGACGTTACCCGAGCAATTGCTCAAAAAATGGAGATAACGCTGGCGGACGGCATTGCAACAGGCGATGTTCAGAAACTTATGTCTGAAGTTGGCGAGCGCCTGAGTAATAATAATCGGAAAATGCTGTTGATATTTGACCAGGCTGAACGGATCTATCTGGCAACTCTTGAGCGGATCAGAAAGATGCTCGATATGGTTAATCAGAACGAAATAAATCTTCAGATTCTTTTTTCGGGAAATGAGGAACTGCTGGATAATTTGAAACAACTTTCCGTCTGCAGTTTTCAAGGTGCTGAGGAAAGACAGTTTACTCTTGAACCGCTGAATGCGTCGTCAACCTATGCCTACCTGAACTTTTGCATGAAGTCCCAAACCGAGGATGAGGTCTTTACACTTGAGGCAAGTGAAAAGATTTTTTCACTTGCAGACGGCAACATTAGAAAAACCAATCTCCTTGCCGACGATTCGCTTAAATCGTTGAGTCCTGACAGTTCCTTTATGGTATTACTCGAAAATGTCAGTAATTCTAGTGTGAAACAACAAATTCAACGATCGGATTTCTCTTTTTGGAAAGAAAAATATTTTGTCCATAAAAAATGGTTTATTCCAACCGGCATCGCTCTGGTTCTCCTTTTGCTCTTTTTGGTGTTCAGGATTGGAAGGGAACCGACTATCCAGGTGAAAAAACCGCCCTCTGAGTTGAAAAAGATCACGGCGGAATATCAGAAAATTCAAAAAAAAGAGTTGGAGATTGAAAAGAGAGCAGATGCAGTAACAGAGACCCCACCGGCCAGCCGACATGAGGAGCCGAAAACTGAGGCAACGAAAACTGAGGCAACAAATACGGAGGCCACTAAAACGGAAGCAACGAAAGCAGAAGTGGCTCCTCCTCCTGTAAAAGTTACTCATATTACTGTACATAAAAAGACAAAAATAAAATTTGTCCCATCCGGGAACAAAGAGGTTGGTTCGGCAGCCAAAACAATAAAACCTGAGAGTGCAGCACCGGCAAAACCGGTTGTTTCAGAAGGAGAAAAAGCACAGAAGGTTGATAGGATTTTCAACGAAAGAACTGCTGCTGCAGCACGCTGGCTTGTTGGTAGACAGAATAATCAATACACCATTCAACTTATGGTACTTGCTTCCGATGGAGCTGAAGACCATCTGAAAAAAATTCTTGCCGAGAAGCAATATCAAGATCTTGCCGACAATCTTTTTATTCTCAGAAAAGCGGCATCCAATTCGAATATTTTGGTCTTTTACGGTGAATACAACACAATGACGGAAGCAAGAAAGGCTAGAAACAATTTACCGCAATTCCTTCTCAAGCACGATCCCTATGCCATATCCATACGGGGTGCGGTTGAAAAGGCAATAGGCGGTTGAGACTTAGTAACAAACAAAAGGAGGGGCAGAAAAAAGCCGTTTAACCAACGACTTCGCCAGGTGCATACAGAAAATGTCTCATACGACCGTAACAAATATTCTACAATCCATTCCCGACAAACAATCCGCCAGGATAAACCTGTCAACAAAAAAGGGCGAATCCCTTTATCTCGATTGCAATTATAGAAAAGGAGTGGCTCCGAGTTTTACCCTGGTTTTTCTCGACAAGGATCTGCCGAAAGAAATTGATGTATCAAGGCAATGCTCCATCACCATAAACGACAGGGATAGGGACGGTATTCCCTTGGTGTTAAAGGCTAATATAGATGTAGTATCAGACAATCACACAATGGATCTTACAGCCCAAGATGTCGTGGATCCAACGAAGCTTCGCCAATACTTTCGTGTTCCCATATCTGTACCGGTAACCGTCAGCTTCGCAAAAGAATCAAATGGTGAGATTTTGCGACAATGGTCTCTGGCTGGAGAAACACTTGATCTCTCTGGCTCCGGACTTTTGGCGCTTTTTGAGGATGAATGTCCTGACTTACACGGAATTATAATCACTATGGAACTTTTTTCTCCGAAAGCATCTATCACGTGTGTTGGACATGTCGTTCAAACCCGAAGGGTTAGGAGGAAACGGTGGCAGATAGCACTTCATTTTGACGATATAACAAACAAACAACGGGATATCATCATCTCCAACTGTTTTTATGAACAGAGAAAACAACTGGAGAAGGGATTGCAACCAAACATCTGAAGGGGTGGGATCTGACCTACATATTGGTTGTATCTTGTTGATTTGTTACTGAAGGATTAAGATTTCCCAGGAGGTATATACCATACCCAACTCCATAAACAACAATTCCCGGTAATATACAAACTACTTTCGGATGTCGAGGAAGAGTAGAGATCGAACACGTATCAGCATCCAATATCTTCACTATCTCTTTGCAATGGCAGGTTTTTGTGTTTGCAAACACCATGCTAATAATGCCGGCTGTAATACATAATATTACAAATATCATAAAAGCAAGACGGCTGGATAGAGAGCCATTAGAGACCAAAAAAAACACACTTCCAGACGTTAGGCCAATATGCAGGCATGCAGTATACCAACCGATAATTCGTGCTTTATGTTTTGGGTTAAGTATTGAAAAGAGTGCAGGTGCCAAAGCCCATAGTGGTGCTTCGCCGATGCCTTGGACAAAACGGCCTGCAATAATAAAAAGAGTGGAGTCAGCTGTAACAAAAAGAGAACCTGCGACGCCACAAGCAAGAAACCCCAGTGTTATAAAAAGACTATATCCTAATTTGTCAGCCCATATTCCAATGGGTACTTGGGAAAGTATATATGCGCATGCAAATGCCAGCCACCCCACTTGCACAACAGAACCTGAAAAGGCGAGTATCTTGCCTGGAAGTAGAGGGGTGATCAAACCCACTCCGAACATATAAAGAAAAATGGCGCAATTAAGCGCAATGATCGTTCTTTTGCTATCCATTTTCAACCACTCTCCATTTTGAACCAGCGCAGGGCCAACATTCATGCGGCAGAGGCACCTATGCTGTCTCCTCAATTCGTAAAAATTGAAGACGAGTTATCTCAAAAATATCTACAAAATGTCTGATATTTAGGAGATAGGGGGAGGGGGAAGAAGGTTTTGTAAATGGATATTCATTTTCGTTTTTTCCAAGAGAGAATCTAGACACGATACCGAATGGTCAGCATCTTTGCAAACACTATTTCTGCTAGAAAAAACGATCATAGGTCACATTGCATGTAGGCTGTTCCAACTATCCAATTGCTTTAACCAAATGAGATAATCCCGATCGTTCGGGATGCAGTTTTACGAAAAATGAAAGGGGCTTGTAGCCCCGTACGGATTTGAGTAGGAAAGGAGCGTTATTACCAATTCAAAATTGGCAGGGATGGGAGGGAAACGATACAGAATAAAAAAACCCCGGAAAAATTCCGGGGTTTTTTTTAAACAATCAACACGTACTGATGGTAGACATTAAAAGTCCATCTGCCATTTTGCGCCAAAGACATAGGCGTTTTTCAGATCCGGCAGACCTTGGCTGGGCATTCCGGTATTGGCAAGGCCAGAGGCGGTCGGATGGTTGTAGTGGAAATAATCGAACTCCGGAACTACATGGAAACCTTTAGCGATCTCGATCGGAGCGTTGACGAATACAGTGGTCTGATTGTACTTGGTGCCTGCCATCTTATCACTGGTATAACCAACACCTGCATTCACAGAAGCCACAGGAGCTACCTTGGCGCCAACCTGTACGAAACCACCGTAACAGTCGGTGTTATCAACACCACCGCTGGAACTCAGAGTAGCTGCAGCTTGAGAACGACCGGCGATACCGAAGTTGCTGAGGTTCTGGCCGTAGTGCACCTGGGCTTTAACGGTAACCGGGGAGACATCGACTGCAACACGTCCATAAACGAGGTAGGAATTGATGTTCTCATCAAAGCCGATGGCGGCGTTCTTCTCTTTATAGGTTTGGTAAGCAAAACCGCCACCGAAAGAGACGGGACCTGCCTTTCCATCGTAACCGATACCAACTTTCGGGATCTCAACTTGCATCAAATCGCCGGTGTTGAGTGCAGAGCCGGTATGGGTGTCGACCAAAGCGATGTAAAACCCGCTGAAGGTCAGTTTGATCTGGGGCTGACGGCTGTCATACAGGGCGCCGAAGCCGATGTTGCCGTTGTCAGCATTAAATGCCTGATCAGAGAACATGGTCCAAGGATCGTAGGTCTGGCCGATCAACAGGCTGCCGCCGTTAAACTTGTAGGTGCCGTACATCAAACGGGTGTAGATATCGTTTGAACTATAGCCCTTTATTCCCAACTCGACTTGGCCAAAAAGGTTACCCTCATCAAATTTGGCGCCGAAACGGGAGTTGCCGGCAAGCTCGTTCTGCAGTGTGGTAGCGTTATCTTTACCAGCTGCATTCTGCCCACCATCAGACTTTTGGGTGATGTAGAAGGTATCGTACCGCATCGAGCCGTAAAACTGGGCGCCCGCGAAAGCGGGTGCTGCCATGGCCAAGCTCATTCCGGCAACACACAGTGCTTTTATCAAATTTCTCACTTTTTCCTCCTGATATTAGAAGTTGTTGTTTCGCGCAAGCTCCAATGCCTGCACACCCCCCACAAACATGCGGGGAGAAACTGATGTATACATTCTTCCCCTCAAGAGACACGGTTTGAAAGGGAAAACATTTTATACCGTAAAGAACCTGAACCGCCGTGCCGGCCGTTTACTGTAGGTTTCACCTCCTTTACAAGATGGATACACACAATTATAACGTCCTTGACGGATCACTTTTTACTGGTCTATACATGGCCTTTACACTTTCCGCATCTCTCTTGCGAGTTTCAATGTATTGGCTCATCGTCCTTAGTATAAATTTTTAAACTGTATTGTCAAGAGAAAAACCCCTTAAAAAAGTACTGAAAGCGCGATTTTCTACAGGCTATGCCCCTTTTGTAATACCTGATTTCTTCATCAGGTACAAAATTTTGGTGTTGAGGAGAATAATGGGGAAGGGTTGAGAGGATTGCCGTTTGTTCCGTAAAAATGAAGCTGCCGCGGAACCTATCGGCATGACATCAAATTTTGGACAGATGAGTACGCAAGAGAAGAGGAGCTGGAAATAACAACTGAGTTACAATTCAAAAACGTACTGAATCACAAGGATATTGCACGATTAAAACTTGCCGGTATGGGGGCGAAATCGATACACTCACCCAGGAACAAATCGATTATCTCAACTCCCGGGAAATAGGGACCTGAGAATTTCTCGTGAACGTCAGATTCGTCGGCCGGAGAGCAGCAATGTTTTTGCATTGCGAACGAGATACTGGGTGAGTTTCTCTAATAAATCTGATTTAAGATTCCAACAGTGCCAAAAGAGTTTGACCGACACATGGCAGTTTGGTGACAGATCTACAACTTTTCCTGCGCTTAATAAAGGCGAGTTTTGCTGATCTGGCAACATTCCATATGCAAGACCCAGAGTGATAAAATCTGCAAACTTTTCGACAGATGGCACATAATGGGTTGGAATGGAAACAGGCACCTCCTCAAGGGCTTGACGGAGGAATTTGTGATGCAACTCGTCCTGTCGATCGAAAATAACAGCTGGAGCACGGTATACATCCTCCAGCGTAATCCCATCAGGAAACCATTTGGAAGCAAATTCCGGTGTAGCCGTCATTCGGTAATTCATGCATCCTAAATATTCGACACGACAGCCTTGCATGGGTTGCTCTTGGGTGCTGATGCACGCCATAACTTCACCGTCTTTCAGCAGCCTATGCGTCTGTTCTTGATCGTTGACCCGGATATCAAGAAGTACCCTTTCATTATGCAGAAAGGGATGGATTGCCTCAACAAGCCAAAGGGCAAGGCTGTCTGCATTAATCCCTGCCGCTACAGAGGTGAATCCTTTGTTGGCAGACCCGTCAATCTCTTTTTTCAGGTCGTCTTCAAGCCGCTTGACTTGGAGGTAGTGTTTTAAAAGTTTTTGGCCTGCTGCAGTCGTCTGGGGAGGAGTAGTTCGTGTTATCAATACCTGCCCGGTGTTTTCTTCCAGCAATTTAATACGCTGGGAAACTGCAGATTGGGTGATATGCAACACGCTGGCGGCCTTGTCAAAACCACCTTCCCGAGCAACCATTGCCAGAGCTTCAATGAGTTTATAATCGAGCATAACGGTTACATTAGCACAGCTAATTAATAATTAAAATAATTAATTTTACTTTTAATACCTGTTGCTCTATTTTTCTCCTTGATACAACATGACGTAACAGGAGATGCAATGATTACACCTTTTTTACATGGATTCGGTACCGGCGCCGGTTTGATTGTGGCTATTGGTGCACAAAACGCCTTTGTTTTGTCTCAGGGGATCAGGCGGAGCCACCATTTCATCATCGCTTTGATTTGTATTATTTGCGATATTATTTTTATCTCCGCTGGAGTCATCGGTTTTGGAACGGCTGTATCCACAAATCCAACCCTATCGCAGGTGGTAGCCTGGGGTGGTGCTGGGTTTCTTTTTTTCTACGGGTTGGGATCTTTTCGGTCTGCTTTAAAAGGTGAAAACCTTGATACAAATGAGCGAACGGTGAGGTCGTTGAGGGCCGCCATTATCACCACCTTGGCTGTTACCCTCCTTAATCCACATTTTTACCTCGACACTGTTATTATACTGGGGAGTGTAAGTAGCCAGTTTCAGGGGAAAAACCTTCTCTGTTTCTGGATTGGAGCTGTTTGTGCATCAACTATTTGGTTTATCAGCCTGAGCCTTGGGGGGCAGATGCTTGCTCCTATTTTTCAAAAACAAATAGCTTGGCGAATTCTCGATAGCCTGGTTTGCACAACCATGTGGACAATTGCAGTAACGTTGGTCATACACGGGATCACCATTTAGCCCGCAGTGAAGCTAGCCCGGATTTCTCATGAACACTGTGTAATTTTGGTTAAGTACAATCACCTTCCTATTTTGTTTTAAAGAAATTCCATATAACATCATCGGCGTTAATAGCTTTGGAAGGAGATCCGTTACCTCGCGGCTTGACGCCTCCCGGCCATGAATGCCCTCCGGTCGCGGTTACGCAGAGTTCCACCTGGACGTTGTCGGCGCAGGGAGAATAGAGATCGCAATAGACCCCGGGCTTATCCAACAGCCGAGTGGGAGTGATATTACAGCTATCCCGTTTCACCCAGCGGGAAATAGTTTCCGGCACCGACGTGAAGTCATCTATTTTTGCTTTGCGTTCCTGGCTGAATTCCTGCCCGACCCCGCCTTTAAAAAGGATATGGTCGTCGTTTTTGGCGTGGATCTCGATTACCGAAATCGGCCGGCTGGGGTGGCATTGCAGCGTGTTGTCGGTCCCCGCGACAGGACCAATTGCGGCGAATGTGTCGGCCATCTCACAGGCCAGCCGGTGGGCCATCAGCCCGCCATTGGACATTCCGGTAGCGAAAATCTTGCTTCTGTCGATGTTAAGCTGATTTTCCAGATTATGGATTATCCGGCGGACAAATCCAACATCGTCAATGTTTTTATCCCGGGCGCTGCCGCAGCAGGCCCCGGCGTTCCATGTGGCCAGCTTGCCGGAGCGAAACGGGCTGTACCCGTTCGGGAAAACGGCAATAAACCCTGCCTCTTCAGATTTGGAAATAAGTCCGTAATATCGGTCGTTCGCCTGGATTTCCATGTCCCCACCGCCCCCGTGAAAAGCTATCACCAGGGGAGTAGGGTTGGCGGGATTATAGGATTTGGGCACATGGACCATATACATCCGCGTCAATCCTTCAAAGGGGATCACAAAGGTATAATCACCCACGGCCAACTTTTGATCGATGGTCGCGTTGGCCACCGGGGCGGGTTGAGCTTCCAGCCTCTGGATAATTCTGTCTTTGATACTGTCCCGCAGCCTTTCTCTAAAAAATCCGTCGGCAAAAGCGATGTGTCCACATAATTGAAAGACAAAAATAAACGTTAAACCAGGCAGTACGACCAACACGAGCTTTCCCTGAACCTTCATGAAACGTCTGCTCCTACATTTTAGTTGATGACCCGAACCGGTTCATTTCCAGAACACCTCTCTAGCTAATCAAAGATGGAATTACTTCCCCTTTTTGTCCTGTGGTGGTTGTTTTTGCTTAATGGACCGGATTTTCGTTTTCTCTGGTTTTGCAATGCCAGTCTTTTGTTGAATTTTAGTCTTTTTCGTTATCAGATATCACGCAGGGAAAGAGAGATACGCCTTCTTTTTGCATCCACTTCAAGCACACGCACCCGTACCTGCTGCCGAACCTTAACCACATCTGCAGGATCCTTGATATAACGGTCGGCCAGTTGACTGATATGGACAAGACCATCCTGGTGAACACCGATATCTACAAAGGCTCCGAATTTCGTAACATTGGTTACAATCCCGGAAAGGCGCATCCCGACCTCCAGGTCTTCAAGTTTTTCAATTCCCTGGGCAAAGGAAAAGGCTGCAAAGGATTGTCGGGGATCGCGCCCGGGTTTGCCGAGTTCGGCGATAATGTCAGACAATGTCGGTAACCCGACCTCACTATCAACATATCGATCAAGTTTAATCTGCCGCCGCCGTGATTCATTTTGCATGAGATCCAACACGGTGCAACCGCAGTCAATGGCCATTTGCTTTACGATTTCGTATCGTTCCGGATGCACACCTGAACGATCCAAGGGGTTTTTCCCGTCGTGGATCCGTAAAAAACCGGCACATTGCTCATAGGCTTTTTTCCCAAGGCGCGGAACCTTCAACAGTTGGCGCCTTTCGGTAAACGGGCCATTCTCGTTTCTAAAGAAGAGAATATTTGCTGCCAGCGTCTCTCCAAGCCCGGAGACGAAAGTAAGGAGTTCTTTGCTGGCGCTGTTCACCTCGACACCAACTTTATTTACACAACTGATCACCACGTCTTCCAGGCTTTGCCTCAGAGATTTTTGATTTACATCATGCTGATACTGACCCACGCCTATGGCCTTCGGATCCAACTTGACCAGTTCAGCCAGGGGATCCTGCAATCGTCGACCTATGGAGACGGCTCCGCGGACAGTGACGTCGTGATCAGGAAACTCTGCGCGGGCGAGATCCGAGGCGGAATAGATGGAAGCACCGCTTTCATCGACCATTGTGATAATCACCTTTTCAGGAAGATCTAAGGCCCGGACAAATGATTCCGTTTCCCGACCGGCGGTACCATTGCCGATGGCGATGGCTTCAATATCGTAGCGCTTACACAGGTGAATCACCGTTTGAGCGGCTTCTTCCTGTTGTTTCCGGGAGTGGGTCGGATAAATAGTGGTAAAATGCAGCAACCCTCCCTGCCTATCCAGACAAACGAGTTTTGCCCCGGTTCGAAATCCCGGATCCAGAGCCATGGTACATTTTTGACCAAGCGGTGCGGCCAGCAGCAATTCCCGCAGGTTTTCTGAAAAAACAGCTATGGCTTCCGCGTCCGCCTGTTTTTTTAACTCACCTCGAAGTTCATTTTCCAGGGAAGGCGCGAGCAATCGCTTGTAGCTGTCTTCAACAGCCTGCGCCACCTGTTGTCCTGAAAAGCCATTGGAACGTATATACTGACGCTGCAGGACCGACAATGACTCAGTCTCCGGAGGTCGAAACGCAAGGCTTAGTACTTTTTCATTTTCACCTCGGAACATGGCGAGTAAGCGATGCCCCGGTACTTTGCCGGTTGGCTCCTGCCAATCAAAATAATCCGTGAATTTACTGCCTGTCTCTTCCTGGCCTTTAACCACTTTTGCTGTGACGGTTGCTTTCCGGTGAAAAACAGTTCGCAGCAGAGATCGGGTAGAAGCATCTTCGCTGATCCATTCTGCAATGATATCACGGGCACCGCTCAAGGCCTCCTCAACCGTCGTCACCTCTTTATCGTGATTGACAAATGCCTCAGGCTCCACCTTCTGTTTATCCTGCCTGAAAAGTGCTTTGGCCAATGGCTCAAGACCTTTTTCCTTGGCTATGTGAGCGCGGGTTCTTCGTTTGGGGCGGTAGGGGAGATAAATATCTTCAAGACGTGCAAGATCAGGGGCAGCATTGATCGCCTGTTGCAAGTCATCATTCAGCAGGTTGCGCTCATCCAGTGAGGACAGAATGGCCAAACGTCGCTTTTCCAAATCGGCCAGTTCACCCCTGCGATCGCGAATAGCTGCAATTTGTACCTCGTCAAGAGAGCCGGTGGCTTCTTTGCGATAGCGGGAAATAAACGGAACCGTAGCGCCATCGTCCAGCAATACAGACACGGTTTGCACCTGTTCCACCCTGATATGTAGTTCATTGGCAATGATCTGTGAGTAGTGTTGCATCATAATTTTCCGGAATGGATCCTCTTTAACTTCATATTGTAATTGAATATTTTCTCTGGTTTTTATTAATCGGCAGGTATCTTAACTTTTTGAAATTCAAAGAGATAGGAGCAGACTTAATTCTTGCAGGTTATTATAATTCATAAATTCAATGGGGCACCATTACCTATCCCCTTGGGCTTCTCCTCGTTACTGACCTATTCATTTGTTTTGTTTGCTTGCTAAACAAGTGACCCGCTCCGTTACCCACTGCCCCAATTGTCGTATCGCGTTTTCTCGTTCGGGTGTCCATCTGGGTGCGTAGTTTATTCTAAAACAATTGCGATACTGCTTGTTAAACGAAAACATCTCTCCAGGTGCAATCAAGATATCGCGATCTCGGCAATAATGATACAATTCTGTTGTGTCGATCCCTTTAGGCAATTCAAGCCAGGCAACGATTCCACCTTGCGGACGGGAAATTTTGGTAACACGAGGAAAATGTTCTGATACCAGGTCAACCAAGCGTAAATAGCGTCGCCAATATGCTTCTCTGGCCTGACGCAAATGCCGTTCATAAATCCCTTGGCTCAAAATATCTGCACATACAAGTTCCGGCAAAATCGGCGTCGATGTCATATTGACAAATTTTCGGTGTAATATTTCTTCGTAATAACGACCGGCAACTATCCAACCCACTCTCAATTGCGGATCTATGGTTTTGGACAGCGATGAACACAAAAAAACCAAGCCTTGGGTATCAAATGCTCTCACTGCATATGTTCTTCGCTCGCCAAAGTAGAGATCTCCATAGACATCATCCTCTATAAGAGGCACCTGAAACTGCTCCAACAGCGCAACCAATTCCTTTTTTCGTTCATTGGGAATACTGCAACCAAGCGGGTTGGAAAAGCTTGATACGGTCAATACAGCCTTTAAAGGCCATTGTTCCATCGCCAGTTTGAGGGCTTCAAGGCTCATCCCGGTTTCAGGGTGAGCGGGAATTTCTATTGCTTTCAGGTCATTGGCTTCAATCAATTGCAAGATACCATAGTAACAAGGCGATTCCACCGCAACCACATCACCGGGCTTGGTCAAGACCCGCAAACATAATCCTATGGCATTTAACGTCCCGACAGTGGTCACCACACTTTCGGGTGATACGGACACTCCGGCATATACCGCGTGCCGGGCGATTTGTTGCCGTAACGCATAGAGTCCTTCTGCCGAACTATTACCAAACCCCAGATGTTTCCTGGTTCTGGAAAGGCGTGTATATGTTTGTTGCACATGACGGACTATTGGAAAATCCAATGCAGGAGTTGCTCTGCTAAAGCTAATGGTGTGGTGCTTTATGACATCCCGTTGCACAGCCATTACAAGCTGGGATGTAGTTGCAATAACAGGAGGGGACCGGACTTCTGATGCTTGTGGAACTGCCAATGGTTCACGGGCGCGTCTACGTACATAATAGCCTGATTTGGGCCTCACTTCTACCCAGCCCTGCTTCTCCAAAATATCGTATGCAGCCATTACGGTCGAAATGCTTACATTTTCCCTCTTTGATAGCTGCCTGACTGAAGGTATGCGTTCGCCAACCGGAATAGCGCCATTACGCATTTGGCCAATCATTTTGGAGGCCAACCTGGAATACAAATTGTTCGACATAGGTCCTACCAGTACAGTTTTGTCAATATTGATCAGTACAGTTCAGTAAATTTTGCATCTGTTACGATTATTAAAATTTATTTCTGAATCTGTTACGGTTCAGAAATAAAGAGTACCATATCCCAAGGTTAAATAACAAGCATCGGAGGGTAACAATGCTTACAAAATTAGTAACTGCCAACAAGTTGGCTCCATACTGTGATAGATACAAATGGAATATCCATCTTTTTCTATCAACCCTGCTGTTCCGGATAAAAAAATGGCGGAGAAATGCGATTACCAGAAAAGAGCTTGCCGGTCTGGATCCTTTCTTTTATCAGGATGTTGGTGTGACAGATCAACAAGTTCTTCACGAGGTACATAAAAACTTTTGGCAATAAAAAAGCCCCAAAAACAAAATAAAAATATTCGCTAACATATTTAATTTGTTAATTTTTGTTACTGCGTTTAGCACGGATTTTTCATGACCACTGTGTTAATTTATCTATACTTCAGTAAGGACAAGACAATTCGAGGGAACAATGGTCGAATTCGATCGGTTGGTGATACAAGATAGAAACAGGCCAGCATCAACCTTGGGGATTGACGGATGTAGTCCCTGGCGGATGATCGGATAAGTGGATTTGATGATGACTCCCGATCAGTCGCCGAATTTCGGCAGCCAGGGAGTCAGCCGAAAACGGTTTGACTATGGCCCCCCGAAAACCATACTCAAGGTAATGGGCAACCACAGGATCATTGGAATAACCACTGGAGACGATAAGCAGGGCATTGGGATCCATCTCCAGAAGAAGGCTCGCGGCTTCCCTCCCGCCCATTTCCCCAGGAACGGTAAGATCCAAGATGACTGCATCGAACCTGTTATTCTCCTTATAGGCATTCCTGTAGCGTTCGATCGTTTCTTTTCCGTTTGCACAGACCTGAACCTGGTAGCCGGCAAACTCAAGTATGTCACGAGCCATTTCCCGAATTATTTTCTCATCGTCCATTACGAGAATCTTCCCGCTTCCCGCGATTTCACTCACTACCTTTATCGACTCATTGTCATAAAGCGTTTCCGGAATTGCTGGGAGAGCGATGGTGAAGGTGCTTCCTTTTCCTTTTGTGGATGTTGCCCATATCATCCCCCCATGTCTTTTGATTATGGAATAGGCCGAGGCCAGTCCCAGTCTGCTCCCTTCACTTTTCGTGGTAAAATAGGGATCAAAGATCTTGGAAAGATTTTCCAGGGGCATCCCGCAACCCTGATCCTCTACCAAGATTGACAGATAATTCCCAGGTTGCAGGTTTCGCGAACTCATCGTTCCGATGGTCTCGTTTTTTGCGGTAATCCTGACTATACCTCCGTTGGGCAAAGCTTGCATCGCATTGATAAGGATGTTATGGAGCACCTGGGAAATCTGCCCTGCGTCCGCCTCGATGTGCCAAAGATCGTCAGGCAGTGCGATTTCATAGATTACGTTGGAACCATG
>JBJKRL010000120.1:0-4525 GCA_046704745.1 Desulfocapsaceae bacterium
TCTTATTTCTGAATTACTTGGATATAAAATTTTCAAAAGAAAATCCATCTACCAATTTTCTAAATTATGAGAGCGCCCCGTAATAGTGAGCCCATATCAAAAAACTTGATTGGAAAAAGTTACGTAATTTCAGCAGGGCAACCTTTGCAAAATTACTCCTTCCTCAAACAACACTTTTTATATTTTTTCCCGCTACCACATGGGCAAGGCTCATTTCTCCCAATTTTGGGCCCCTCTCTTTTAAAAGGTATAACGTGACCTGAACTCAAGGTTCCTTTAGCCTTCCGTTTGTTATAGTTATGAGCGAGTTCCGCTAATTCTTTTGCCCTGGCTTCCTGGCGCTCCTTGCTCTCTTTTCTCCGGCGGTGTATCTCCGGCAGCTCAGGGAGATCAATACCATGAAGAACAGCAAGACATTCGAGGGATTCCCCTATATAGGTTGCATCATCCTCATGCTTGAAAATATGACGTAATTTTTCTATCCCTCTTGAGTCTCCGATACCTTCCAGACAGCAGGCGAACATTTCGTAAGAATCCATTTCATTCTTTTCATCATCCCATAGCTCAACTGCCAGATCATATGCCTCGGAATATGGCAGATGTTCAAGTAGGGAAAAGCTCTCCCAGCTACCAAGCTCTTTATTTTTGATTGCGGTAATGATCTGTTCGCCAGAAGATTCAACCAGTGCATTCATCGCCCCCTGGGCATCGCTATAAATGTAATCCAGACTGTCTGCATTGTTTAATACCCTGATGAGTTGATGGACAAATTCAGGGCTGCCGATCTGCTTCATCATTCTCACTGTCCAAATGTCACCCCAGGTCGATAGTTCCTCAGTAAGGATACTATTCAACTCGGCGATGGGCTGCTTCTCTTTCAACTTTTTTTGAAGAACTACCGGGAAGTCCGAACCTGAATTCTGAAGGGAATGAATCAATTCTTCAAGGGATGCCTCCGGTGAAAGGGCCTTGAGATGAACCTTTCTTTCCACCAGAGCAAAAAATACCGCTAAAACAAGGGCAACAAGATTACTGCCTGTGTGAGTGGTTTTCCTTACCTTTTCCCAGATTGCAGGGCGTTTTGATAATGTTTCAAGCAAAGCAAGGCAAACCGAATCCTGCTTATAAGTAGCAACAAGCCAGTCCGGTGGAACCTTATCAGGATAGCGTTTATGAATGATTGTCCTGGCATCAAACATCATCATTGTCGTAAAGTCGTCCAATCCCTTGCCCGACAACGACTTTATAATGGACTCTCTTTTGCTGTTATGTAAATCAATGGTGGGATTTCTTGAAATCAAAAGATCCAATACTTCATCCGGCTTTTCAAGAATACTGTGCTGACTGTGTTTCGTGAGATCAGCAAAATAACCATCTCCCCCTAATGTTGTAGCGATAGTTTTAAGAAAACGGTCTGAAGAGTAATCCTCGGGCCCGTTTTCAAAATATCTATCCAGAACCACTGAGATATCTTCCACGTGGTAATGGAGCAGCAAATTTTGTGCGGCAACTTCCATGTAAAAGGAATCTTGCATCTGGAGAACCGCAGCTCTTAATGCCTCGCGGCAATCTTCTCTCTGAATTTTCCCGAGATAATCGAGAATGCCCAAAAAGGTATCCGCATCGTCAGAAGAGGAAAAATGCTCAAGCATACGGTCAGCCGCCGGCTCATATCCCATCATTCCCAACGCAATAGCGCAGTTGGCTGCAACGTTGCCGCCGCTGTTTTGAAAACATGCCATAATTTTTTCAGCATGTTGCACAGCTCCATTCTTGGCAAGATATCGTGGCCCAGCACACGCCAAATGAAAATCCTCATCACTGATTAGAATTGCAACTTCGTCGGTATATCTGTTTGGGAAACGCTCTTCAAGAGCGGTAAACGCCCATCTTCTTAGCAACCAATGAGGATGACTGAGAAATTTAACATAATCCTCATAATTCCAGAGCTTGTTCATATTTCAAAACTCGTAAATTATTTGTGTAGTACCTAAATATTGCAACGAGTTGATAAACAACATAGAAAGAATGTTGCATTATCGATGAGTTATTTGCTAAATTAAATCAAAGAGAAGTTACCTTTTTCATGAAGGCAAAGAATACTAAACGAAGCGCTCCCACGCCACCAAAAAAAGGTATGGTTAACAACATTGCAAAGGGATTGACCAATCTGGCAGGACTGCTGTCGGTGATAAGGTTTCTTCAGTTTGGGAGAATGCCGGAAACGACCAGGGACACGATAAAGTATATTCGGTGGAACATTGCAGAACTCAATCAGAGGTGGTTCCAAAACCTCTTCAGCGGGTCCGTAAGCATTTTTGCCTAATTATTTCGGGGTTAGCAGGTGGTTTGGTCATGAGAAATTTGTTCTGCCAAGGTTAAGCTAGTACAAAACTCGTCAACCTGAGGTTATCCTGAGTAGCCTTTGAAAGTAAAGAGAGCCTGATAACTTATACCTTCCAATGCCATTTGCTTATTAACGATGAAAAGAATTTCGGACCTGACCTGGCATAAATTTCTACTGCTCTTTTAAAGATTTAAGGTATTTTTCTTCGAATCGATTACCATAAGAAACACGTTTTATCGCCGAGGCATTTTTTCAAAAAATTCCAACATGACCTTGTTGGCGCTCAAATTATGAGTTGTCCTGCCGACCATCCAAACCGGAAAATACTGGTAGCCAAGCGGCCAAGTGTGACCCCCTCCCACAATTTCATAAAAGACGACATCGGCTCCTTTTTTGCATCCGGTGTAAATGTTTCGCGTCACAGACGTTCCGTCCTGAATGAAAACCGGCAAGGTGTCCGTTTCCGGCTGAGCCCTGCATCCGTTGCGCGCCGCCCAGTCGGCTATGGTCCGTCTGTCGGAAAACATGCGCCCTTGCGTCGCTCCGATAAAACGACTCCATAAACCGCCTTTCACCTTGCCGCCACCGATGGGCCACCCCTTATCGGCTGTCCCGTGGATTCCCAGCACAGCGACAGGTTTCGCCGGATGACAAGACCGGAGCGCCGAAAATTGGTTACCTCCGGCAATAGCCGCAATCGCTGCGATTTTGCCGCCCATTTCGCAGGCCAGGCGATGAACCATGGCTGCGCCGTTGGATATGCCGGCTGCATAAATACGGCCATCGTCGACATTCACCACAGTATGAAGATCGTTTAGCAGTGCCTTGAAATAGGCGATATCGTCGACCTTATTTTTACACGCTACGCCACTGACGCAGCTCCAATCCTGCTCGCCACCGCCCGCGTTCCATGTCCGGAGTTTATGTCCCAAAAATTTCCTGGCTGTTCCGTTGGGGTAAACAACGATGAGCCCCTTTCTGTTGGCCATGTGCGAGAGGCACCACGGGCTTTTTTCGTTGCCGCGAGGACACGTCAGTCGGTCCATTTTATCGGCAGTTCCGCCACCGCCGTGCAGCACAAGAATCACAGGGGCCGGCGTCGAGGATGAAGGTGCTGCAGGAATGTCCACGATATATGGGCGGTTGGACCAGCCTGGAACCTCCCGTTTATAAACCCCACCGGACAGAAATTCGGTCTTGGCCTGGGTGCTCAAAGGCGACATAAGGTTGCAAAAGATGAGAAGGATGACGGACAGGATGAAGTCTTTGCGGCTCTGCATTCTTGCAAATTCCCAGGGTATGTTTCTTGTTCTTTTCGTTTCTTCCGGCCCACTAACGCGCTATTCCTCTTAGCTGCAGGTTCGGTCCACATTGCGGCACAGGAAAGGAAATATTGCCCTTGCCCGATTTAGGCACGGCTACTCCCTTAGCGACTACGGACATTCCCTTGCACCTTCCTGTCTTGCACTCGCATAGAACCGAAGAAGAGAGTAAGTTCGTCGGGCTGGAGATGAATAATGGGGGAGTCCGAGTTCGATTCGAATTGTTTGAGGTGGGCTATCAAGGACAACGGCGCGCGACGGGTCGTCCCACGACCTCGGATATCTATGGCTCCAATTAAAACAGGTGCTCCGGGAGCGATTGGCATTCCCGGGAAGCCGAATTATTTCCGGCATGAAGTCTGGAACAAAGTCAATAGTATAAACATAGTCAGTGGTATTGAGGGCATGTATATCCCTCTTCCGTTCCACGAATCCCCGTGGATAGCCAGATGGAGCAGTGGACAGTGTTGCTGGAGGGATATGCGCTATAATGTCGCCTCCTTCTGGATAATGTACTCGGTAGCGTAAGCGCACGCCGATCGGATGGCCACTGGCGCTTTAGAGCTCTTCATCCTCCATGCTGATCAGGAGTGATCCTGACTCGATCTTCTTCCAAAGGACAGAAGTCTTATGCGTTTCAATTCGCGACAATTCTCTTGGTATTCCTACGATCACAGCAGGCAGTAGAAATCCTGCGATAACGACTGCCACCAGGCCTTGTGAGTGTCGCCAGAACCAGAGTCGGCAGAAAAGCCACAATAGGAAGGAAGAGAGTGCCGCCATTCCGATCAAAATAGACCGAATTACCAACCATTGTACCCAGCTAAAGCTGGAAACGTACAAATCTGTGAGGAAG
>JBJKRL010000121.1:0-57149 GCA_046704745.1 Desulfocapsaceae bacterium
TCCTCCAGCTTAAATACCAGCCTGAGGTCGCCCTCAATGTCCAAAACCAGGCATTGCAAATACAAACCCTCTACCACCTTCCGGCCATCAAGCAGCCATCTCTCAGACTTCTGGCCTTCATGGCACCGGGTGATATAGCAACCAATTCGCCACTCGAATTTCTAGTCGAAAACTCGAACATTTCACTTGATATGCTCTATATCGGTCCCGGTCTTTCACTTCCGGCCACTCTTCCTGAACATGATGTGGCTATCATTGCCATCGGTGAGTCCACAACAACCCGGCCAATCCTCAAAGAACTCGCAGGTATCGTGAACAATTGGCCGCGTCCTGTTTTGAACAACCCGTTGAATATTCTCAAGACTTCCAGGGAAACCGCCCCATCCTGTATCGCCCCTTTGGCCGAAATCATTATGCCCGCTTCTGATCGTGTCGACAGATCCGTGATCGCATCTGACACTCTACATCCCTTGCCATTTATCATAAGACCCATGGATTCCCATGCAGGGCACGGCCTTGCTAAAATCGATAGCATTGCCGAACTTGAAGGCTATCTAGAAAAAACATCTGATACAGAGTTACTACTCTCTCCATTTATTGATTATCGCAGCTTTGATGGATTGTACAGAAAATACCGCATTGTCCTGATCGGAGGCAGGCCTTACGCCTGTCATATGGGGATATCTGAAAACTGGATGATCCACTACCTCAATGCCGGCATGACGGACAGCCGAGAAAAACGTCTGGAAGAAGAGCATTTCATGACTGATTTCGACTCTGGTTTCGGCATGCGCCATCAGGAATCGCTATGCGCCCTTTATACAACATTCAGTCTCGATTACCTGGTTATCGACTGCGCCGAGACTATGGATGGAAAACTGCTTATTTTTGAATTGGACACAGGTGCAGTTATTCATGCTATGGATCCTCCGGATATCTTCCCTTATAAAGTCCCGCAGATGAAAAAGGTATTTTCCGCCTTCCGCAACATGTTGGTAACCGTAGCTTATGAAAACGAACGTGCATAACGACCTCAAGTATAATGCTCTTTTAGATACCCTTGCCCTTCTTGTTCAGGGTGGTGATTCCAGGATAGCGATTCGGTCAGGTCTTAACGAATACGGCTGCAAGCCTTGCCCCGATCCCGAACTCATTTCTTTTGCTTCATCAACGGCCTCAACCATATCCGACTCCGGTCTAGTAGCAGCTGATCTCTTGCGAAAAAAGATCGGGAACACTCCCGATCCGGTCGTTTTCGACCACGAATTAAAGCGTATTCGGGAAGAAATTATTTCCCTTTGTGAGTTGGCCGATTTTCCCGATCTTAATTTGGTTTTCGCCGCCTCAGGCACGGATGCCCACCTGATAGCCTCTCGTCTCATCGCCCCCGATCATATTCTCATGGCCCAGGGTTCTGAAACCGGAAGAGGTGTTGCGCAGGCTCTTTCCGGACATCATTTCAGCACGAAATCCTCCTACCGTGATAATCTGATTAAGGGGGAGGCTCTGGCAAAAGGCACAACTTGTCCGGTCTTTGAGATCCGTTTGCGAAATATCGATGGCAATCTCAGAAAAATCGAAAGCATCGACCACGAGGTATGCAGCCAAGTAGAGTCTCTCACACATAAAGGAACCAAAGTCCTCCTTGTTGTTGCAGACATTTCAAAAACCGGAATGCTTGCTCCAAGTCCATACGTTGCACACATGCTGAAGGAGAAGTATCCAGACAGGTTGGAGGTTTTGATTGATGCCTGTCAGTTCAGGTTGGCCTCGTCTACACTTAGAACCTATCTTGCAAAGGGTTTTATGGTGGCGTTTACCGGTTCCAAGTTTCTCACCGGTCCCGCCTTTTCCGGTGCCTTGTTGATTCCGGATTCTGTAAATCACCTCAAAACGCCCCTTGGGCTTTCCCCCTACTCTTCTTGTTATGAATGGCCTGCAAGTATGCGTTCCGCTTATTTATCAGATAAAATCAACATGGGTTTACTGTTGAGATGGGAGGCCGCTCTTACCGAATTTCGCACCTTCAAGACCATACCAGAGGCCGCTCTTGAAGATTTTTTAAAAAAGTTTGCCCAAACGGTGCTCTGTTTAATTAATAATAATCCAAACCTTGAATCCTTGCCAGTTCCTCCTTTGGACCGCACCGCTTTTACAGGTGCCCGTTCTTGGGATCAGATTCAGACTATCTTTCCTTTTCGTATTCATAGTAACGGCAGGTATCTTGGATCTGATAAAACCAGAAATCTCTATGATCTTCTGCAACAAGATCTCTCCTGTTTCTCAGATAGTCCGGCTGCTGGGTTACGTTGCTGTTTAGGGCAGCCTGTTTCTTTAAGCGAACAGGATAGTGCACTTAGAGTCTGCGCAAGTGCCAGGTTGGCTGTCGAAGGATGGAAAAATCCGATAAAAGTGATGGACCAGGCCTTACTGGTTTTTAATAAAATAGATCTCGTACTCCAACTACTGGATACACCAGAGATATTCGTTATACAACACAATAATCACACGGAAATTATGAGATCACAGCAACCAGGGGCATCCCTTTCATAAGGAAAACTGCCTGGTTTGAAAAAAAGTTGCACCCGGATCAAGAACTGGCTAGAATTTAATATTATAAATGCCAGGAATTAAATAAGCTCTTCCCGGGGATGATTTTGTTTCCCGGGTTCTCTCACAACTTGCTACCTTAATACAGATCTTGCAAGACACTCTCGATCCATCTGACTGGAATGAACTTCGTACACTTGGGCATCGCATGCTCGATGACATGTTTGATTACCTGGCAAGTATTCGAGACCGTCCTGTATGGCGAGTCATTCCTGATGATGTCCGTCAAAATATCCGTGAACCTCTTCCGGTAGACCCGGGAGATCTGTCTGATATCTACCAGGTTTTTTCTAAAAGTATCCTTCCTTATACAGTCGGCAATACCCATCCGGCTTTTATGGGCTGGGTCCATGGCGGCGGCACGCCTGTCGGTATGCTGGCTGAGATGCTGGCGGCAGGTCTAAACGCCAATCTTGGGGGGAGAGATCAAATGCCGGTGGAAGTGGAAAGGCAGATAGCATCATGGATGCGTGAGCTGTTTGACTTTCCGGCAGACGCAGGTGGTCTTTTTGTAACAGGAACCTCTATTGCCAATTTTCTGGCAGTTCTCGCCGCACGGACCTCCTTTTCAGGTTCGGATATCCGGCACAAAGGAGTCGGTCATTCCTCTCGCCCGCTCATCGCCTACACCTCAGCCATGGCCCATAAATGCATCTCCGGGGCAATGGATATGGCCGGCATAGGAAGTGACTCCTTGCGAATAATTGAGACGGACGAAAACTACCGGATGCAAGCCAGAGCGCTTCAGGCGGCCATTACCAAGGACATGCAATCCGGGTACGCACCATTTTTGATCATTGCCACTGCAGGTACGGTGGATGTGGGCTCCATTGACAACATTGCAGTTATAGCCGACATCGCAGAAACAAACCGTCTCTGGCTGCACGTGGATGGGGCCTTCGGAGCCCTGGCTCGCTTATCACCTAAATTATCACCTAAACTGTTCGGAATAGAGAGGGCAAATTCAATTGCCTTTGATTTTCATAAATGGGGTCAAGTCCCCTACGACGCCGGATTCATCCTTGCCCGAGATAGCAAAGCGCTGCAAAACACATTCGGGTCAACGGCCGCATACCTGCAGCGGGAGTCTCGGGGATTGGCAGGGGGTTCTCCATGGCCATGTGATCTGGGTCCCGATCTTTCCAGGGGATTTCGTGCTCTGAAGACCTGGTTTACCTTCAAAGCTTATGGCAGCCGAAGGTTGGGAGAAATGATTGAGCAAACTTGCGCCGTGGCATCATATCTCAAAAAACGTGTTGAAGAAATTCCGGATCTTGAATTGTTGGCTCCCGTTGCCCTTAATATCGTTTGTTTCCGCTATCGATGCCAGGAAGCAGATGCAATCAACAAAAATATCGTGATAGAGATTCAGGAATCCGGCCTTGCCGCACCTTCGACAACCATAATTGGTGGCCATCTTGCCATTCGTGCAGCAATTGTCAATCACCGAACCCAATATAGGGATATTGATGCATTAATCGATGCAGTTCTCAGTTATGGCCGAAAATTTTCAAATTCCCATGATCAATCCTTTTGAACCATTGATGATGTATGTATTTGATGATAGAATTCAAATTATGAATCGGGTTAAACAGATGTAATTGGGCTACTAACATTTCTTTCATCGACCAAGTAGATAAACTTATGACAACTGAAAAAGATATCATCCAAGATATTCCCGATGCCAAACCGGTACGGATTTTTGTCCCTATAGTAAACGCACTCGAACGTTACCGTATCCATGGGGTTTATCAAAAATCGGCGCCCCCCCGGTTTGCCCTTGTCTTTAATCCGGGAGCCTTGCCTGTTGATGCCATTGATGCCCAAAAATCTTGTATTATCAGTGTCGACATGGGGGGACCAACTATATCTGTTGAGGCAATGATCACCGAAATCGTAGGCACCCAGCAGTTGAACATGATTGTTAAAAAATCAATCAGTCACGAACAGATGCGTGATTTTTTCCGGGTCGATGCAGCAGCAAGCGTGATCAGCAGCTCATTCCGACCTGAGTTCTTCGGTGGAGATGCCACGCCCTGGAGTATGGCAGGAACAACCATTGATATCAGCGGCAGTGGGATCCTTGCAAGCTTTTCTTCTCCACCACCAATGGATTCTCAGACTCATCTGGAAATCTCGCTCCCAACCTCGCCTCCTGAGATCATTTCGGTATTAGCTCATCCAGTAAGAAAACAAAAAATAAGCGAAACTCAATATGATGTTGCGTATCATTTCGATGATATTACCATCGAAGATCGTGACAAAATCATAGGTTGTTGTCTTCGTATCCAGCGTCGTCTGCTTAGACTCAAGGTCAGGGTAAAAGATCAGTAACCCCTCCTTTCTACTAGCTCTGGATTTAAACCGAACAGGAAGTATCATATATATTAAGGGGTCATTGGGCAACCGTTTGGTTTTGCCGATACCCCGGACCATTTTAGACGACGAGCGGCTTTTACTGATACGATGAGCGGCTTTTACTGATTTGATACTCTTGTAAAAAATCAACTCTACCGTACAGATGGACTCCGGGAAAAGCTCGATATACTGGGCGTCGTATGTGATATGGTGAATTGGCGGTACATACCGTTCGGTGAATCACTGTTTCAGATCTGCAACGACGTAGCTCGGGCCTTTTGCAAGTCCATCTTGATTTAAGATTGTGTAACATTTAGTCGATAAAACAACATGAATACAATCACTCCACTCACGTCCGCAACCAACCTCGGTTCTGCAACCTCTCGTTCAGGCGGCCAGCCTCCCGGACAAAAAAACTTTCAGGCCGGCGAGGTTTTCAAGGCCACTGTCATGGAAGCAACCGGCAAGGATCTCTTTACCCTCGACATAGCAGGAGCCCGCATTTCAGCCCAGAGCAAGGCCCTTCTCACACCTGGGCAGATATTACAGTTGCAGGTGACATCACTTTCCCCACAGGTGGAACTCAAAATTGTCTCTCAGACACCGCAGCAGTTTTACGGCCGATCTCTTACCCTGCTCAGCAAAAATATCGATCTTTCATCCCTTGTTAAAACTTTGCAGCAGGCTATCGGTTCTTTCCGCGACACTCAAGCCATTGTAAAAGAGGCGAAAGGAAATGACGTTGTTACCCTCGATATTGCGGGAAAACAGATAGACGCGCAAAGCAGCACCCCTCTTTCACCGGGACAAACACTACAGATTCAGCAGGCTGCCACCTCAGCACAGTTGGAGATCACCTTTTCCGGAGGAATTCTGACCCTTGTCGGCGATACAATTGAGATTGCAGACATCGGAAAGGCTTTACAACAGGCCGATTCCCCTCCCCCTGAAGCCGA
Source organism: Desulfocapsaceae bacterium (assembly GCA_046704745.1). Lineage (GTDB taxonomy): Bacteria > Desulfobacterota > Desulfobulbia > Desulfobulbales > Desulfocapsaceae > CAWGGS01. The sequence continues at coordinate 5,925 of JBJKRL010000121.1, forward strand.
AACTATAGCTCCTGTACTTGAGTCCAAAAGCGGAGATGCCAAGAGTTCTGTTCTCGGGGCCAACAGCAGTGATTTTTCTTTTCCTGTCCTTGAAACCAAAGGAGATAATTCCCATATTACTGTTCTCCAGGCAAAAGGTGGTGATTCCTATATCGTTGATATCGGAGGGAAGCAAATCACCGCCGAGAGCAAAACTCCTCTTGTGCCGAACCAAGTACTTGATCTCCAGGAAGTAAACATATTCCCTCAGGTAAAACTTGCAATCTCCTCCGGTCCCGAACAAACCGCCAAATCCTTTCTAACCCTGACAGGCGATTCAACTGAACTGGAAGGTCTTATCACCATCTTGCAACAAAATCTTCCAGTTGCCCTCGAAAACCTTAGCCACACCTCAAAGACCACCCTGGAAGATTTCAGCGCTCTCCAGCAAAGCACACTGTCTGGAAAAGATGGCGGCGAAGTCCTCAAAAATCTTGTTGAAAAAATGGGACTCACGTTGGAGAACCTTCTCGCCAAAGGCGACAAAGAAACTGCGGCCCAAACATTAAAGGCCGCTTTAATAGAAACAGCCCATGTTTTCAAAGACGCCTCGGATATATCAAAAACCACCCACCAACTGCTCGGAACACTCGAAGTATACCAATTGGCCCAGGTGCATATGGATAGCGCCGCCGGTTTAATTTTTCCGCTCCCGTTGCCGTTTCTGGAAAAAGGATATCTGGTGGTCGAGGATTACGGCCAACAGAAAACAAAGGACCAGGACGGGGTTTCGCCTCCCATGCGTTTCTCACTCCATCTGTCCATGACAGACCTTGGCAATATCAGGATCGATCTTCTGCGCTACCAAGACGGGCTTTATATTCGTTTTAACACTGATTCAAAGGACAAATCCAATTTTGTCAAATCGTTCAGCCAAGATTTAAAAGAAGCCCTTTCCAATACGAAACTACTGGGACTGTCATTTGCTGAGGATGCCAGCGACCCTGCAGCGGATCTGATCAAAAGAATCCTCCCGCAAGGTTCATCAATGCTGGATACAACAGTATAGCTATGGAAAAAGAAAACATTATTGAAAAGGCAGTAGCCATACTCTACGATGAAAGCAAGGCTGCGGCTCCAAAGGTCATTGCCAGTGGAAAAGGCTTGATAGCCAGGAAAATCATCGAAACGGCAAGAGAAGCGGGTATCCACATCCAGGAAGATCCAAATCTTATCGAACTGCTGGCCAAGATACCGATAGGAGAAGAAATTCCCGTTGAACTTTATCAGACGGTTGCTGAAGTTCTTGCCTTCGTCTATCAGGTTAACAAACGATACCGGGATAAGATGGAAGAAAAGGTATCTTGACCTGACACCTTATTTTTCAAAAATCAAATGCTCTTCTAAAGGTTTTCTGTGTCAAAAAATCCAAAAACCGATCAGGCCCGGAGGGGTGCGGACCTCGACGTCCACAGTTGACAGCAGGCCATGGAAGTCCTGTCTGTCGCCGAGGGTCACAGACGTATAGGCTGCAGAGCAGCGTCTGGAAGCTATGAACTCCACCGGAATTGTTACTTTCGACTTTATAAAAATACGCTTAATCCGTATGAGCAATAAAAAAAGGGTTGCAGCATGATGCTGCAACCCTTGAATTGCTGGCGGGGCCGACGAGACTCGAACTCGCGACCTCCGGCGTGACAGGCCGGCATTCTAACCAACTGAACTACGACCCCGTAGAAAACTCTTGACTGTGGTAGGCGGAACAGGGATCGAACCTGTGACCCTCGGCTTGTAAGGCCGATGCTCTCCCAGCTGAGCTACCCGCCCTTCAAATCAACAGTGGAAGACTATTTACCAACTTCACTGTGGTGCGTCAAGCAAAAAAGCTGTCCTAAAGATCTTTCTCAAACGCTGTATCGACAGGAAATTTCCCTTGGGCTCACATTGGTCCTTTCCTGTGAAATCCCCTCCCTGTCTCAATGACGTATATTGGATTCCGCCAGGGCATTTTCACTAAATGCCGCACCTCCGGCAACACCTTTGAACAGGGTTTCGCCTTCTTTTACTATGATGGCATGTTCCAAAACGTCGTCCATATGTTCCACCAAACTGATTTTCAAGCTTTTCTTAATATTCAGCGGGACATCGTTAAGATTCCGCTCATTGTCTTTTGGTATCAGGACATCGGTGATATTCCCCCGTTTAGCGGCCAGAAGTTTTTCCGTCAGACCACCGATCGGCAATACCCGGCCACGCAATGTGATCTCACCAGTCATTGCCAGCTTATGCTTCACCGGCGTTTTTAATAGTGCTGAAACAAGGGTTGTGGCGATTGTTATACCAGCAGAAGGTCCGTCTTTAGGGATAGCTCCCTCCGGCACATGGATATGGATATCGAGCTTTTGGTAAAAGTCACTCTCCAGTCCGAGCATCGTCGCCCGAGAGCGCACATAACTGAGCGCCGCCTGAGCGGACTCCTGCATCACATCCCCGAGCTTGCCGGTGATTATCAATTTGCCGCCACCTGGCATCAAGGTGGCTTCAATCTGAAGCAACTCGCCACCCACCTCGGTCCAGGCAAGACCGGTTGTCAGGCCGATGGCATCCTTTTTTTCAGCAAGACCGTATCTAAACCTCGGAGTCCCCAAATATTTGAGCACTGATTGAGCACTGATCCGATACTTCTTGCTTCTTTGATCTTTTTTCAATCTGTCACGGGCAACTTTTCGGCAAATGGAGGCAAGAGTTCTCTCCAGATTTCGCACTCCCGCTTCCCGTGTATACCGTCTGATAATCTCCAATATAGCGCCTTCAGTAAGCGAGATATCACCCGGTTTGAAACCGTTTGCCTCGAGTTGCTTCGGGATAAGGAAGCCTTCGGCAATCTTCTGTTTTTCCTCTTCCGTGTATCCGCTTATCTGGATGATCTCCATCCTGTCCTGCAAGGGTACTGGGATACTGTGCAAGGTATTGGCCGTGGTGATAAAGAAGACCTCTGATAGATCATAATCGATATCAAGATAATGATCGTTGAAGGCAACATTTTGTTCAGGATCGAGAACCTCCAGAAGGGCCGAAGACGGATCCCCGCGAAAATCCATACTCATCTTGTCTACCTCATCGAGGCAAAAGACAGGATTTGATACATCGGCTCTCTGCATCGACTGGATTATCTTGCCGGGCATGGCACCGATATAGGTCCGTCGATGACCACGTATCTCAGCCTCGTCCCGCACCCCTCCCAGCGACAACCTGACAAATTTCCTGTTCATGGACCTGGCAATGGATTTGCAGATCGAGGTCTTGCCGACACCCGGAGGACCGACCAGGCAGAGGATCGGGCCTTTTATCTTTTGCACCTGTGCCTGCACGGCAAGGTACTCAACGATCCTCTCCTTGGGTTTGGCCAATCCATAGTGGTCTTCATCCAGTATCCTTTCGGCACGATTGATATCGATTTCAGCCTTGCTTTTCTTCTTCCAAGGCAAACTCAGTATGCAATCGATATAGTTGCGGACAACTGTGGTCTCGGCTGACATCGGCGGCATACTTTTAAGCTTCCGCAGCTCTTTTGAGATCTTCTCCTTTGCCAGGACCGGCAACTTTTTGTTTTTGATGGCCTTTTCCAGTTCGGCAATATCATCCAGACCGTCCTCGCCATGCCCCATCTCGGATTGAATCTCTCGTACCTTCTCGCCCAGATAGTAGTTCCTCTGGGTCTTTGCCATTCGCATCTTTACCTTTGCGTTGATGGCCTTTTCCAATTCGGCAAGCTCGATTTCCCGGTAGATATACTCGAGCACCTTCTCTATACGGAGAATAACGGTTTCCGCCTCCAGAATTTTTTGCTTCTCATCGGCTTTGAGCGGCATGTGGGCGCATATGATATCGACAAGTTTTGCCGGATCCTCAATATTATTGACTGATTTTACAACCTCTTTGGAAATTTTCTTGTTGATGGTTGCAAACTCATCAAAAAATTTTCTCAATTCTCTCTCGTAGGCAAGGACCTCTCCTTTTTTTCCTGACTCATCAACAAGCTCTACTATCTCTACCTGAAGAAAATTATCGTTGGGAACATAGGAAACAATCTTTCCCCTGCGTTTTCCTTCAATCAGGGCTTTAATTGTTCCGTCGGGAAGACGAAGCAGTTGCATGACGACGGCAAGTGTTCCCACCGAATAGATCTGATTCTTTTTCGGCTCATCGACAGTGGAATCTTTTTGGGCGACAAGAAAGATTTCCGTGCGTTTTTCCATGGCATCTTCCAAGGCCTGTATGGATTTGCGCCGTCCCACCACCAGTGGTGCCACCATATGAGGAAAGATCACAATATCCCGTAAGGGCATCAAAGGATAGAGTTGTGTTACGCTTTTTTCATTTTCCATTATATAACTCCCGATCGGGACGTAAGACGTGCTTAAGCACTCTTTAGATTTTCTTCAGATCTGTTCTGATAGAGAATTACCGGGTAATCCCCATTTGTAATAACCTGTTCGCTGATCACGCATTCCTGAACATCTTTTTTCGAAGGAAGATCATACATGACATCGAGCATGGCCTTCTCCATAACCGAACGAAGCCCTCTTGCTCCAGATTTTCTCTCAAGAGCTTTTCGGGCAATGGCCGTCAGGGCCCCCTCAGTAAAACGCAGCTGGATTTTCTCGAATTCAAATAACCTCTGATACTGTTTGGTAAGAGCGTTCTTCGGTTCACGCAGTATGCGTACCAAGTCCTCCTCCACCAACTCCTCCATGGTGGCAATGACAGGAAGCCGGCCGACCAATTCAGGAATCAGGCCGAATTTCAATAGGTCCTCTGTCTGCACCGAGGCAAGCAAATCGCCAAGCTTTGTCTTTGACTCACCCACTACAGCGGCCCCGAACCCGATTGACTTGGTTCCGATGCGTCTTTTAACAACGGCATCAAGACCGACAAAGGCGCCACCGCAAATAAAGAGGATATTGGTTGTATCTATTTTCACCAACTCCTGTTGTGGATGTTTGCGCCCCCCCTTGGGAGGAATGGAAGCCACCGTGCCTTCTATGATCTTCAACAGGGCCTGCTGTACACCTTCCCCAGAAACATCCCTGGTAAGTGAAGGACTGTCGGATTTTCTGGCTATCTTATCTATCTCATCAATATAGATGATTCCCCGCTCGGCCTTTTCGATATCATAATCCGCGGCCTGCAGGAGGCTGACCAGAATATTTTCCACATCATCTCCGACATAACCGGCCTCGGTCAGAGTGGTAGCATCGGCCATGGTGAACGGCACGTTTAATATCCTGGCAAGCGTCTGGGCCATCAGGGTCTTTCCGGAACCTGTGGGACCGATCAGGATAATATTGGACTTCTGGAGTTCGACTTCAGTGTCGCCCACAGGTGCATCAATTCGCTTGTAATGATTGTGGACAGCCACGGAGAGAACCTTTTTGGCATATTCCTGTCCTATCACATACTCGTCGAGATGGGCCTTTATCTCCATCGGTTTTAGAGTAGTGGCCCCGGCACCCTTCTTCTCAGCATCCCCAGCCCCGGAATCATCATGTACTATCTCATTACAGAGCTCAATACATTCATCACAGATAAACACATCTGGGCCGGCAATCAGCTTATCGACCTCTTCCTGACTTTTACCGCAAAAAGAACAGTTGCAATCAGGTTCCTTTTTTTCAACATCACTCATTTTTTCTTTTCCTCGGCTGAACCCTGTTCATCCCGCTTTACCAGAACTTTGTCTATTATACCATATTTCAGGGCTTCGGTTGCACTCATATAATTATCTCGTTCTGTATCAACCCGAATCTTTTTTACAGCCTGGTTCGAGTGCTTGGCAAGAATCTGGTTTAAGTCTTCACGCATCCTCAGGATCTCTTTGGCATGGATATCGATGTCGGTCGCCTGCCCCTGGAATCCTCCGGATGGTTGATGGATCATTATCCTGCAATTGGGCAGAGCGTAGCGTTTGCCGGCGGTCCCGGCAGCAAGCAGCAAGGCCCCCATTGATGCGGCCTGTCCCATGCACAGCGTCGCTATATCATTTTTAACATATTGCATCGTGTCGTAAATTGCCAGTCCGGCTGTTACCGAACCACCTGGAGAGTTAATATAAAAGGTAATATCTTTATCAGGATCCTCAGCCTCAAGAAAGAGGAGTTGAGCGATAACGACATTGGCAACATCATCATCAACCGGCGAGCCCAAAAAAATAATGCGCTCTTTCAAGAGACGGGAATAGATATCGTAAGCCCGCTCACCCCTTGGACTCTGTTCAACCACCATTGGAACAAGATTCATTTTATATCCCCTTTAAAATAATTCGACTGCAGTAAACCTCCGGCTCACTGCAGTCGCAAAGTCGTATCATCCGGATGTGCCAAGCAAAGAGAGATCTTGTAGCTGCCGGATGTTTCTTTATGGTTCAAGAGAGAATTCCAACCGATCAGGTCTCTTCCTCTTCTTTCGCATTGTCGACGGCAACTGCTGCCGGTTCGATAACATTTGCCTGTTCCCGGAGGAAACGAAGAACCTTCTCGTTGATCAGTTCATTCATCAACGGCAAAAGATCGTCCCGATTCTGGAAGAATTCCTTCACTTTGGCAACAGACATGTTGTATTGATCCCCGATCCGTTTGAACCCGCGATCCATATCCTCATCGTTGAGCTTGATCTCCTCAACCTCAGCTATTTTTTTCAAGATGAAATCACCACGAACCCTATCCACGGCAACAGGTTCGTTGTTTTCCACCAGTGTTTGTCTGTTCAATCCGGCAGCCTCCAGACTCAAGCCTGATTTTTCAAACTGTTGTTCGGTTTGCTTGACCATCTCTTCCGCTTCAAACCGGATAAGTCTTTTCGGTACCTCAAAATCGTGGTTCTTTAAGAGCTGTTGCATCAACCTGTCGGTAAATTCTCCCTCGGCGTTCTCTTCCTTTTTTTTGGTAAGACGCTCGCGGATGGTTTTCTTCAGATCATCCAATGTAGTGTATTCTTTACCAACATCTTTGGCAAATTCGTCATCCAGTTCGGCCAGCACACGCTCTTTTATATCTTTTACCGTAACATGAAAGACAACCTTTTTCCCGGCCAGAATCGGATTCGGGTGCTTCTCCGGGAAATCCACTTCATGGTCGGCTTCTTCCCCTTGCTTCATCCCAACGAGGTTTTCCTCAAACTCGCTCCCCATTTTCCCGGAGCCTACTTCCAAAGAAAAATTATCGTTCTTTACATGCTTGATTGCATTCCCGTTATGAAAACCTTGATAGTCCAGGATTATCACATCCCCTTTCTGAATAGGCCGATCATCGACAGATCGAAGGGCTGCCATATTCTTCTGTATGGCTTTAAGATCTTTTTCAACCTCTTCATCGGAAACTGTGGTATCGGGTTTTTCAATCGTAAGACCACGGTATTCTCCAAGCTCGAATTCCGGTCTGACATCCACTTGAGCGGTATAGGTAAATGTGCCGTCCGGATTAAAAACCGGGTCAGAAATCTCCGGATGGACAACCGGCTCTATTTTCTGTTGTTCAACAACATCGAAATAGGTGTCCTGAACCAGCTTCTCTCCCACCTCACCCTCGACTTGAGGCTTATACGTCTTGATAATGATCGAACGGGGAACTTTGCCACGCCTGAAACCTCTCATTTTCGATTCCCTCTGGATCTTATCGTATGCCTCCTTCAGTTTTGTCTGAACATCGCTTTCGGGCAGAGTTATTGTCAATTTTTTCGTCAGAGTACCGATCTCTTCAACAAGTACTTCCATCTGTGAGCATCCTTTTCCTTAAATGTATTGATACCGATATGTACCGTGTGATTTACCCTATTCATCCTCTAAACAACTGGTGCGAGAGGGGGGAGTCGAACCCCCAAAGGTCACCCCGCCAGATCCTAAGTCTGGTGCGTCTACCAGTTTCGCCACCCTCGCAACGCTTTGATTTAAGGTGATTTTGCACCATAAACGTCGAACACTACCATCTTTTGGTCATATTTGCCAACAGAAAACAAAAAAATTATGTAAAAAATGTGCATACATCAGCAACACTTTAATAAGGCACTTCTTCCCAACCGTCAAGACGACGTACCTATATGTTTGAGAGTTGTTGTTCATTGCTGCCTTGCCAAATTTACATTCAATGGCTATTATTCTCACTCCTTTTCACTATTTGTTGATCCGGATAAAACCCCGATCGCAGAACTTCTCATAACGAGGTTATCATGAACTACAAAAACATTTCAGCAATCCTGATTGCAGCCGCCCTCTGCCTTGCAACTCAATCGGTATTCGCAACCATTGAGAAAGGTTCTTCCTCAAAAATAGACTGGGAAGTGCAAGGGACATGGAAACTGCCCGCAACCCCATTGGATATTGTTTATTCTTTGGATCAGAAGCACGTTTTCGTTTTGACTGATCAACATCAGGTTGTTATCTACGATAACACCGGCAAGCTGGAAGGAACGATTCCCGTCGCTGCAGGAGTAAAAGCCATCGACATCGCCCCAAGGGGAGAAGATCTTTACCTGATTAATGCCGACAACAAGACTTTCACTTCTGTTGCAGTCGACTTTATAACTCATATTAATATTGAAGGCTCTCCTTTCCGGGGGAAAAAAGACGCCCCGGTCACCATTGTGGAATTCTCGGATTTTGAATGCCCTTACTGCAAAGAGACGGCCCCCTTAATGGATCAAGTCCTGAAAAACAATCCCGATACAGTTAAGCTGGTGTTCAAGAACATGCCGCTTCGTATCCACAGATATGCCGAGCTTGCTGCCAGAGCCGCTGCCGCTGCGCAGGAGCAAGGCAAGTTCTGGCAATTTTATCATGCCCTCTTTTCCTCTCCAAAACTGAATCCGCAGATCATCGATACAATCGCCACCAACCTTAAACTCGACAAGAAACAATATACTAAAGACATGTATTCGCCGAAAGTCGAGCAACAAATCGTACATGATATGAGGGATGCCGAGGCAGCAGGCGTCACAGGAACGCCTGCCATCTACATAGACGGCCGTGCCGTACGCCACCGGTCTCTCGATGTCATTCAAAAAATGATCAATGAAGAATTAAAAAAGGTGAAATCTACCCATTGAACATGCCAAAACAAGCCAGTCGCGACCTTCTCTTCTCCGACAACGCCATGGCCGGCGTCCTTTACGGAGATCTGAACAAGAACCTGCTTATGGTTGAGAAGAGTTCCGGAGTGAAAATAAATGTCCGGGGCAACTCAGTTAACATCTCCGGCCGCGAATACGAAGTCGAGCTCGCGGCCGACCTGCTTCGCCAGCTCTATGAACTTATCCGCAAGGGGTATCCACTTTATACGTCTGACTTTGCCTTTGGACTGCGTATTCTTGAATCCACCCCAAAAGCGGATCTGGATAAGATCTTTCTAGACAAGGTCTACGTCACAACCCGTAACAGAGTGATATCACCAAAGACCAGGAACCAGAAATTTTATATCGATGCGATCCGGCAAAACGATATCGTTTTCGGCATAGGCCCAGCCGGTACCGGCAAAACCTACCTGGCTGTAGCCATGGCTGTTTCCGCCTATATGAGTGGCCAGGTGCGATCTATTATTCTTACCAGACCCGCTGTCGAGGCAGGCGAAAAGCTGGGTTTTTTGCCGGGGGACCTGGCCCAGAAGGTGAACCCGTATCTGCGCCCCCTTCATGACGCCCTAAATGACATGTTGGGCCCGGAAAAAAGCGAGGAGCTGATCGAAAAAGGGACCATTGAGATCGCCCCTCTTGCCTTTATGCGCGGCCGGACCTTGAGCAACGCCTTCATTATCCTCGATGAGGCCCAAAACACAACCAGGGAGCAGATGAAGATGTTTCTCACCAGAATCGGCTTCGACTCCCTGGCTGTCATTACCGGTGACAGCACTCAGGTCGATCTTCCGATGCCTAAACAGTCGGGCCTCCTAGAAGCAAAAGAACTTTTGTCTAAAATAGACGGAATTAAATTCTGCACGTTTTCAGGCGAGGATGTCGTTCGTCATCCCTTGGTGCAGAAGATTATCCAGGCGTATGAGAAAAAAACATAGGCTGATGGTGTTTAGGCTGAAGGCTAAAGTCTATAGGGATGCAGGGACTTAGGCTTCATGTAGAAGGGAAAAGATTTATATGCCAGTCTATATAACCGACAAGTACGGCAAAGAAGTGCCGCCAATCTACATCCAATCGATGACAGATACAGCGGAGAGGCTTCTCAAGCTGGTCGATAAGGCCGATTACAATTTGAGCATCCTGCTGGTCAATGATGAAGAGATGGCCCGCTTGAACAGCCACTATCGGAACAAAACCTCCCCTACCAATGTTTTATCCTTCCCTTTCGCCGAAGGGGCGGATGCCTCGCTTTTTTCTTTGCCGATAAAAGAGCTTGGCGATATCATAATTTCTGTTGACACAGCCGGGCGAGAGGCAAGGGCAGCCGGACAGAGCCTTGGTACCAGACTGACCTGGCTGCTTACGCACGGGCTTCTCCATCTTCTCGGCTACGACCACGAACAGTCCGCTATCGAAGCCGCCAGAATGCTCGCCAAGGAAAAAGAACTCATATCGAAGCTGCAAAATAACAGGAGCAGACAAATGACCCATCTTGCCATTAATGTCGATCACATTGCTACAATCCGTCAGGCACGCGGCATCACCGAACCCGATCCCGTGACGGCCGCAGCGATCTGCGAACTGGCAGGCGCCCAAGGGATTGTCGTCCACCTGCGCGAGGACAGAAGGCATATCCAGGATAGAGATGTCCGAATTCTTCGTCAGACGGTCAAGACCAAACTCAATCTAGAGATGGGTGCAGCCCGCGAGATCATCGAAATCGCCCTCGACATCAAACCGGACATGGTTACCCTGGTTCCTGAAAAACGTCAGGAGCTGACCACCGAGGGAGGACTCAACGTTACCGGTCAGAAAAAAAAGCTCGCCCAGACCATTGAACAAATGGCAAAGGCTAATATCCCGGTCTCTCTTTTTATCGATCCGGAGCAGAAACAGATCAAGGCATCCCGTGAAATCGGCGCTACCTTTGTCGAAATTCATACCGGAAGATACTGTGATGCCCAAAACGAAAAACAACGCGAACAGGAATTTGAGCTGATCGCCGCTGCTGCCGATCAGGCCTTCGAGATGGGCCTGCGGGTCAATGCCGGCCACGGCCTTGATTATAGAACAACCTCCCGTGTTGCTGCTCTTGCGACCATCGAAGAGCTATCCATCGGCCATGCAATTATCGCCCGGGCAGTGATTGTGGGTCTTGAAAAGGCAGTGCGCGAGATGTACGACATTGTTCGTCTGGCACATCTCAACCCGCATTTCTCTTGACCGGAGCGGCTATTTCCCGGAAGAAGAGCAAGGTTGCAATCTTTTAAATCGTCAGCAACCCATTCTCCTGACGTTTTCATGGGTTTTCAGCTGGGATATGAACGTTTGACGATTGACAATTTCCGATAATTCATGGTATGAAAACACAGCCTGCCTTGGTGGTGGAATTGGTAGACACCCGGGACTTAAAATCCCGTGGACCTTGCGTCCGTATCGGTTCGAGTCCGATCCGAGGCACCAATAAAAACAGGCGCTTGCGTACACTCCTAGTCGCAAGCGCCTGTTTAAAAAACTGACTACGTGCCTACCCGTGCCTACCTTTCAATCAGCCCCCTAGTCTGCACCACCCGGCATAAGCCTTTTCAAAACGTAAATTCTGTAATTCTTCATATAATCAGCCGGGAACCCTTTTTCGGGGTTTTTGTTAAAATTTTGATCCCAATAGTTTGCTTGACCCTGAATGTCACCGGCAGGCGGGATAATATCAGGCGCTCTTAAATAATCAACACGCGCCATAAAATGATGATAAGCAATATTGTTTTCCAGAGCTTCCGGGTTTGGCCCTGATACTCCGCAAATTCCCCAAATAATTTTTATATCATCAGGCCTAAAACTTAAAAAGTTTTCCCAAATGTCTTGCTCTGTCTTTGAACCCTTGACGGTTTCCATGGAATACAACCCGCGCCCTGGTCCGTTGTTCATTTGCCGCCGCCACATTCCGCAATGCGTTTCTTGCGCCATGGTCCCCATCAATAACTCTTCGATTGCAAGAGTCCACCATCCTTTTCCGCTTGGTAAGGACTGCCCTATATGTGCTGAGAAAAAGACCATAAAGCAATTATCAACGGCAACAGGCGTACCCTTCAGGTGTCATGATTTGCGTAGGACATTTGCTACAAGAGCCTCTGAGATAGGTATCGATCACATGATGATTAAACATATGCTTAACCGCAAGACCAACGATATCACGGCACATCTGTCTTGCGATCCGTCAAGAAACCGAAACCCAGAGATTAATGTTACTGGATTTGCCCGCCTCGCACTTTGGTAAAACCTGTGATATGATCACATATGCACATAAACATATCTTTTGTGATTTCCTTTCCATACCTCCAAGCATGCTTTCATCACTCATTCAAGGCAGAAAAAGATTGGTCTCCTCGTGATCCATAGACAGATGATGAAGATATGGTAAGTGAAACACATATAGGATGATACGGTGAGAAGCTATGAAGAATAATAATTATCTTTTTGATTTGACGAAGAAACACAATGTGATTATTTTATACATGTTAATAGATGTGATTATGCCAAAGACATCATTTCTCAATATTTGAGAAGGAGGTATAGAAATGGCTATTAACTCTATTGCCCATACCAATGCATATCAACTTGCATCACAACCCTTTCAACAAAGTACAAATAACAGCAAGCAAACAACTCAAACCCAAAAAACACCAACCAACAATCAATCCACGACGGCAAGTGGTGACACAGTAACTATCAGCAGTGCAGCAAAAGCAGCATATGAGGAAGCAACAGAAACTCCTGAACAGACTACTCAAGAAGCCCGAACAGGTGATGTTCAAGCTCAGCAATTACTAGCTAGAGAAGCCGCTGCTCAAAAGCTTATAACTACTGCTTGATAACGTCCTTCAAGACTTTCCCTAAGTTTTCATTCAGCGTGAAATGATGATTACTATACAAGAAAACAGCGTCCAAAATTGCCCCCTATGTTACCCCTTTAAGATCAAATTCGACAAAGGAGGCGGAGGAGGATGTTAGTTGTGGAAACAATAGCTAACATACGCCGGTATCATTTTGTAGAGGGTCGGAAAATAAAAGAAATTTCAAGGGATTTTTACGCCTTTCGCAATACGGTTCGTAAAGTTATCCTTTTCGAAAGATAGCCCTGTAAGTGCTTAAAAGTGAACCCGAAAGAGGTTGTACGGAAATCTTGGATTGAGGCAAATCATCCTGTTATCTATATAGCCGCCTAGTCGAATTAATAGAATTTCTCCATGGCCTTTTCATCCAAAATTTTCTTGTCGACCTTCAGATAGACCTTCCTCTCTTCGACGGCAATCTCCACGTCTTCCACTCCCGGTACAGCGGACAAATACTCTTCAATTTCATGAACCCGCCTCGCATCAAAATCGCGAAGGAGTATTTCAAGACCAGTTGAATAACTTGGCTGCGGCATGGAAACGACCACCGCAAGCCAAACCAACAGCACTATTGCCATGCCCCAGAGTTCCGGTACTGTCCCCCAATGCTGGAGTATGAAGCCGCCTGCAGCACCGCCGATGAAGGCCCCCAAAAATTGACAGGTGGAATAAATCCCCATAGCTGTGCCCCTGCTGCCGGCACGGCATTCCTTGCTCACCAGCGACGGCAGTGTCGCTTCAAGCAGATTGAAGGCCATGAAAAACAGGAAAATAAATATCCAGACAGAGGCAAAAGTCTTCTGCCACAAGGCCAGCAAAGCCATGGAAAGAGCCATCAATGCCACTGCTCCAGCCAACACCTCTTTCATCCTTCTGTGTTTTTCGCCAATGATGAGAAACGGAATCATGGCAAAAAAGGCAGGTATAACAACACTCAGATAGACCAAGGAATGATGCGGCTTGGCAATGCCCAGCTGGTTTTGGAGAATGGCAGGTACGGTGACGAAAAAAGCGACCAGCACTACGTGCAGAGTCATAACCCCATAGTCCAACCTGAGCAGTCGGATATCATGGAGCACGTTGCCTATCTGCCCGACATCAGCTTCTGTATCCCGGTGAATGCTTGGTTTGGGAGAGGATGGCACCAAAAATAGAAGAACCATGATGCCGACGATGGCAAACACCGCAGTTAACCCGAAAATTCCTTCCAGACCGAATGCATGCCCCACCAATGGTCCAATGACAAGAGAGCAGGAAAAAGCTATCCCGATGCCGATTCCTATGGTCGCCATGGCTTGGGTGCGACTTTCCTCATTTGTAACATCACTGACCAGGGCCATCAACACTCCGGCAACAGCCCCGGCCCCTTGCAGAAAACGCCCCAGAATCACACCATATATGGAACCGGAAAAGGCGGCAATGAGACTGCCAAAGCCGAAGACAAGCAAACCGAGAAATAGCAACGGCTTCCGTCCATACCTGTCGGAGGCCATGCCGTAAGGAATCTGCAAGAGGGCCTGGCTCAGGCCATAGGCACCAATCGCCATTCCTGCCAGGCTCACCGTGTACCCTCTTAAATGAGTTGCCATCAGCATGAAGACCGGCATGACCATGGCAAGTCCCAGCATACGCAGACCATAGACAAGGGCGATGGCTGCAACGGAGTGAAGTTCAGTTCGAGTCATGGCATTTTATCATCCGTTTTTCGCCTTCCCAGACAGCAGATCCCAACAGTTTTAAAACAAATCATGCGAAAGACTCTAAGGATTGGAAAAGCAAAGGCAAGAAAGTTGGCAACTTGTTAAGCTCAAACTTGAGTGACAAAATAGAGACGGTCATATACAGCAAGACATCCTTCTTGCTCAACCATACTCAGGCAGGGAAAATATAAATACTCTCTAAATGGGGTTGCTTGGTGGAATCGAATCAGATAGGATAATAATGACCAGTAAATTTTACGTGGCTTTCCGGATATAACAGGTTCCTTGCTTCTCAGTCTACATCTCTCCCCGCAAATCCGTTCAGCCTCCGATTTCCTGGCGTTTAAAAATGTAAGATACAATTTGAGGTTACGATGTACTCTGCTGGGTACATGACCTGCATGTCATAGAATACGTCCTTGCTCTTTACAAGGTTCATTTCCGGTATTGAGGCAAAGGAAAGACATCTCTATTTCCTCTAGCAAAAAATTGCTTTAGCAAGCATTGTTTCACTCGGAGGGGCTCTCCATGGAACGAACGTTTGTTTGGAAATTATCTCTTTTATTTTTTCTGATTCTCTGTTTTTTCCCCTGCCCTGTTCATCCTGCCATACCAGCGACCGACCGATTGTCCCTATCTCAACAAGAGCGAAGTTGGCTTATCAAACATGACAGGAACATACGCGTCGGCATCACAGTCATTCCTCCTCAGGTTCTGTCTGAAAGTGGTAATTACAAAGGATTGTCTCTTGATTATATCCACCTAATGGAGCGTAAGCTTGGGTGCCGGTTCCGACTCATAGCCTTTCCTACCTGGAACGATGTCATGCAAGCGGCTAAGGATAGAAAGATCGACATGATCTTCGCAGCCCAACAAACTCAGGCTCGTCTTAGGTATCTGCTCTTTACCGAACCCTATATCACCTTGCCGAATGTCATCATTGTGCGACGGGACAAGACAGGTGGTTCCGATCTGAAGGAGATGAAAGGCTGGCGCGTTACCACCTCCCGGGGGAGTGCGGTATATGAGTATTTGCAGGCGAATTTTCCGTCTTTGTATCTGGTTCCCGTTCCCGTTGAGATGAAAGGGTTGGAAATGGTTTCGCTGGGTGAAGCCGACGCCATGGTAGTCGAGATTTCCCGTGCTTCGTATTATATTGAGAAGAAGGTTATCCTCAACCTGGGCGGCGCCGGCGACGCGCATCTCTTGTATCAACTGCGGTTTGCAGTCCGTAACGACTGGCCCGAATTTCGCACAATTCTTGATAAGGGCCTTGCTGCAGTTACCGACCAAGAAAGGCGCGACATCAATCGGAAGTGGGTTGCAATCAGCCAGGCAAGTGTCTTTGCCAGCAAGATGTTTATGACAATCCTTGCAGTGGGAACGGGAATTATTGCCTTCCTTATTGCCATAACCTTTATTTGGAACCGGACATTGCGCAGGAAGATTCTGGAAAGTACGTCACAACTCAGGCAGGAACTTGCCGAACGCAAACGAACAGAACAGGAGCTGCTGGTAAAGGAGCGTGAATACCGCACCCTGTTGGAGAATGTTCCGGATTTCATTGTCCGTTATGACATGGATCTGCGACGGATTTATGTCAATCCTGCGTGGGAGAGAGCCAGTGGTCTGTCTGCTGAAGAAGTGGTGGGTGTCTCCTATACGGATATTCCCAAAATTCCCAATCCTGTCAATCTCGACTATGTAACGAAACTTCGGTTAGCACTGGAGACGGGAACTCATCAGGTTTCAGAGTTCATCTGGGAAAATGCCTATGGTAAAGAACTCTTTTTAGAGTATGTCATCCTCCCTGAATTTGATGAAAATGATAAAATATCCGGCGTTCTTGCCGTTGGCCACGACATCACGGAGCGCAAACAGATAGAGCAGGAACGGTTAAACCATCTGCAATTCCTGGAAAATTTGGACAAGGTGAATCGCGCCATCCAAGGTGCAAAGGATCTTGAAAAAATGATGCGGGACTTACTCAAAGTCGTGCTTTCAATCTTTGATTGCGACCGGGCATTTCTTTTGCATCCCTGTGATCCGGAAGCGCAAATGTGGTCCATCCCCATGGAATGCACCAAACTGGAATATCCAGGTGTTTTGGCAATGGGAGGCAAAATACCCATGGGTTCAGAGGTAGGACAGACGCTTCGCGTTTTACTCTCTACAGACAGCCCTGTAGAATTTGGACCAGATATGGAGCATGCAGTACCTGAGGTTGCCTCCCATCAGTTCCAGGTCAAGAGTTTCCTTTCCATGGCCATTTATCCAAAAACCGGAAACCCATGGCAGTTTGGAATCCATCAATGCTCTCATGTCCGTCGTTGGACACAAAATGAAACCAGGCTGTTCGAGGCGATCGGCCGCCGCCTCGCCGACGGGCTGACCGTTCTCTTGAGTTACCGGGAGCTTCAGGAAAGCCGGGAGTTTCTCGATAACATCGTCGAAAGCCTGCCCAATATGCTCTTTGTCAAAGATGCTAAGTCCCTTAATTACGTGCGCTTTAACAGAGCAGGAGAGGAACTGCTGGGCTACCGGCGCGAGGAAATTTTAGGTCACAACGCCTACGATTTCTTTCCATCGGAACTTGCTGATTTCTTTACCGACAAAGATCGCAAGGTACTTGAATCAAAACACCCCGTCGATATCCCGGAGGAAAAAATCCAGCTTAAAAACGGGGAGGAGCGAATTCTCCACACCCGGAAGACCCCCATTTTCGATAAAGACGGAGAACCGCTTTACCTGTTGGGCATCTCAGAGGATATCACCGAACAAAAGCTGGCCGAAGAGCGGATGCTCAGGTCCGAACAACGGTTTCGATTGCATAGGGAACAGTCTTTTCTGGGTTTTTTGGAATGGGATGAGAATTTTCACGCCGTAGAGTGGAACTCCGCCTGCGAACGGATATTCGGCTATACCAGGCAAGAGGCCATCGGACGTCACGCCAAGGATTTGATCCTGCCCCAGGAGGTTCAGGATTTGGTGGATGGGATTTATCACAATCTGATGAACCAAACCGGTGGCAGACACAGTATTAACAAGAATATCACCAAGGACGGACGAACTATTATATGTGAGTGGTTCAATACAACTCTGATCAACAAAGAAGGCAAGGCCATCGGTGTCGCCTCGGTCTGCAACGACATCACCGAGCGCATACAGATGGAGGACGCACTGCGCAACAGTGAAAAAGATCTCAGGGAAGCACAGCGCCTCGGCAGGTTGGGAAGCTGGGATTGGGACGCAACAACCGATACCATCATCTGGTCTCAAGCATACTACGAGATTTACGGTTTTGATCCCGCCAAGCCTCCCCCTGGATATCACGAACATTTGAAAGCCTACACACCCGAAAGTGCAGCGATGCTTGACGCGGCGGTACAGAAAAATCTTAAAACAGGAGAGCCGTACATGCTTGATCTGCAGCTTGCCGACTCCGATGGATTGCCCCGTTGGATTACCGCCCGCAGCGAAACTAAACATGACAAAGACGGCAAGGTCGTTGGTTTACGCGGAACAGCACAGGATATCACCGAACGCAAGGCAACGGAAGCACAGATGATTCGATCCGAGAGGAAAAACGCCATAATCAATAAAATCGCCGGCATCTTTCTCTCAGTTTCCGATACAGAAATGTACAGGGAAGTGCTGACCATCGTCCTCGACGTATCTGTCAGCAAATACGGGATATTCGGCTACATCGACGACAAAGGCGATCTGGTCATACCGAGCCTGACGGGTGAAATCTGGGACCAATGCCGCGTTCAGGAAAAGTCTGCCGTTTTTCCTGCCCGCACCTGGGGAGAGAGTGTGTGGGGGCGGGCAATTAAAGAAAAAAAGCCCTTTATCTCCGACGGTCCCTTTCACATACCAAAGGGCCATATCGCAATCACCCATTTTCTCACCGCCCCCATCGTTTTCGGGAACAAAACAATTGGACTGATATCGGTAGCCAACAATGAAAAAGGCTACGAACCCGATGACTTGGAACTTCTCCACGCTATCACAAATTTTATCTCTCCCATCCTAAACGCCAGACTGCAACGGGATATCCAGGAGAGAAGTCGCAGAAAGGCAATGGAGACAATTAAAGAGAAGGAAGCTTTTATCAGAAATATCCTCGATTCCGTTGATGAAGGTTTCATCGTTATCACCCCGGAATATCGCATTGTCTCGTCAAATAAGGCCTTCTCGAAAATGATGGCTCTCTCGGAAGATCAGATAATCGGAAAAACATGCTACGAAATTGCTCATCAAAATCAGGGACCCTGTTGGAACATGGGTCTTGAATGCCCCGTCAAGCAGACTTTTGAAACGAGAAGAATGCATTCCGCAATGCATTTCCACAAGGACTCCTCCGGCATGGAAACAGTCGCGGAATTGAAATCTTTCCCCATTACAGATGAAAAAGGAAGAATACTGTCGGTTATTGAGACGATCAACGATATTACGGAAAAAAGGAAATTGGAAGAACAGTTTCACCAGGCCCAGAAACTGGAATCCGTCGGCCGTCTGGCCGGAGGTGTCGCCCATGATTTCAATAACATGATGGGTGTGATTTTAGGATATACAGAAATGTCACTCGAGCTGGCGGAGCCCGATCAGCCCTTGCACAAAAACCTTCAAGAGATATTGCGAGTCTCGGAAAGATCGGTGAACCTCATACGCCAGCTGCTGATCTTTGCCCGCAAACAGACAATTTCCCCCAAAATCATAGATATGAACAGATCCATAGAGGAAATGTACAAAATGCTTAAACGGCTTATCGGCGAGGATATCAACCTGGAGTTTCTGCCCGGCGACAATCTCTGGCCGGTTAAAATGGACCCTTCGCAACTCGATCAGATTTTGGCCAATCTCTGTGTAAATTCCCGGGATGCCATATCAGGCACAGGAAAAATAGGCATTGAAACCAAATGTGTAACATTTGACAACTCCTATTGTGATAGACACGTTGAATGTATGCCTGGCGATTTTGTGATCCTGGAAGTAAGCGATACCGGTTGTGGGATGGACAAAATGACCCTGGAAAAGATTTTTGAACCGTTTTTTACAACAAAAAGAAAGGATAAAGGCACGGGTCTTGGGATGGCCACGGTTTACGGTATCGTGAAGCAGAACGATGGGTTCATCAATATCTACAGTGAGCCGGGACATGGGACGACCGTAAAAATATACATCCCTCGTCATCTTGGCGAAGAGGTTGACACACGCCGGGAAAACGAGAAAAAAATTCCGTTTGGCAATAATGAAACGATTCTTATTGTTGAAGACGAAATCGCCAATTTGGATTTGACGAAGGCGATGCTCGACGGAATTGGATATGTAACTCTCACCTCCCCATCTCCACAGAATGCCATCATCCTTGCCGAGAAAACCAAGGAAAACCTCTCTCTATTGATTACGGATGTGGTCATGCCGGAAATGAACGGGAAAGAATTAGCAAAGATCGTACAGACGGTATGCCCCGGAATAAAAACCCTGTTTATGTCCGGATATCCTTCCGACATCGTTGCCCACAAGGGTATCGTAGAAGAAGGGGTTAATTTTATACAGAAGCCATTCTCTATAAAGGATCTTGCCTTAAAGGTTCGCGAAGTACTGACCACGGATGAAACTGTTTCGATACGTTAAATCTGTCCGCCTTTTATGCAAAATCATGATCAGGTATCATTCTGGTCTTTTAGCGTTTCCGAGAGATCTTTTTGAAATTTTGCAACTTCGTTTTTATAGCATTCCGGACAGTAGCTATGGGAAAAATCCATATCCCAGACATTCTTGAAATAGGACTCAACTTTCAGCCAGGATTCTTTATCATCCCTTATTTTACCGCAGACCGAACAGATGGGGATAATTCTCTGCAACTCAGCCAATTCAGTAATGTCCTCCACGACCAACAGAGCCTGCATGGTGTTGTTGAAAGAAAAAGGTGAAACCGTAATAAGCGAATACAATTCTTCTTTTTTTGCATCGTGTACGATTTCAATACGCGCACGACGGCGGACAATACGGTTTCCCTGAAATGCCTGGACAACCGAGTTTCTGATGATGCAGCTCTCACAGCTCGGTGCCCGACCGCAGCCTTTCGGAACTTCGTTGGAGTGCACGCAATGGAACACTTCTCCCGCCCGTTTCTTAAGATAGGCTTTCCTCTCAATTGTCAGGAATTCGGCGGCGGCCAGATTGCATTCCTGAATCCTGACATCGTGATCAACCACAAATACCATGGACGGAAGTGCATCGAAGATGGTTCTAAGCAAGTCCTTATTTTGTTTTTCAGGGGCAGTCATCGATCTCTCCGATGAAACAACATCTTATGTCAGCCATGAGGAAAATATTTTCTTCACTTATTTACAATAATAGCATGACATTCTCAGGAGTACATAGAGATTTCTGTTTATCGCTGCAACTCAGCCTATCGGAATTGAAGGGAGAGAACTGTTTGTTTTTCGGGTCTCTGCAGCCTGGGTAGCGTAGGCGTTCTGAGTGATGGGTTTATGGTGTTCTGAGAAACGAACAGTTCTCTCCCTGGATCAATAGGGAAACAGTAATGGAAGCCAGAGAGAGTATTAAAAAAATCACATGGGATTTGTAAAATTCGCCCGGGGGCGAATACAGACATCCTCGCACAAATAAGGATTGTCCTGGCGGGCCTGCCATTATGGAAAATAGAATTCCGGTTCCTTACGGTTCCCACACATTTGCTGCAGACGTTGGGCAATGTCCATTATTTTACCTTCTTTCATCATCTTAGCATCTTCCGGACAACCCTTGATGCAGGCACAGCAGACAACACATTTTTCAACATCAATATATTCCACATTGCTGTGGTTGATAACCCGTGCTATTGCCTGCACAATCGTCTTTGTTGTCCCGGTGGGTGAAAAATACGCCAGTTTCAATCCTTCTATTTTCATTAGAAACTCCTTTATTTGAAAGCAATTAGAGCTGTAAATGGATAATAATATACTCTCTATCGGCCCATCGCAAAATTTAAATATTTTATTGCTTACAACTGAATCTCAGCTTTGTCCGTAAAGAGGGGTTGTGACCACTCTTTTCACAGGTGTCTGTGCCCTGGATGGGCACAGTGGGGCCACCATGGATGGGCTTATGGCGTTCCGTGGAAAGGCTGACTACGACCTCGTCGTTTTTATCTGAAATTGGGTGGTAATAAAAAATTTTATAATCCATAACCCGCCTTACGATACGCAATCTACCCCCTATAAGTTATTTCTTCAGTTGATTTTTTATGCTATAACAAAGAAATTTTAAACGACACAATCACCTCCTTAGCGTAAGAAATTATAAAGGGGTTCGCCATGGTAACCGGAGCATGCGGAATAAATTGTAGCACCTGTCGACTCCATCAGCGCGGTGAATGCAGCAGTTGCGGTCCGGCCATGAGCGAGACTGCACAAATGAAGCTCAAGGCCCAGGAACGATTGCTGGGGGCGCCCTGCCCTTTGCTGGCATGCGCCAGGATGAACAGGATCAACCATTGCCTGTCCGACTGTGACAGTTTCCCCTGTGAGACCTTTGAACAGGGTCCATATCCATTCAGCACCGCCTTTCTCTTGATGCAACATCGGCGGCGAAACGATATGAAAAACAAGGAATCGAGCCGGATGGAGGTAGCGCTGTCCCGGGAACACTGGAAGTTACTCCGAGGTTGTATGCCGACCGATGTGGTCCAAGCTGCTGCAGTGAAATGGGAGAGAGACCGGGTGGAATTTCAAATACTCAACCGCCAGGTTGTTGTCTCTTTAGCTGATGAGCGGGTTGAAATAAAAGAGGGAACCTCCCTGCTGCAGGCCTCCGGGCTTCTCTCCCTGGTGGCCATTACCTATCTTTATTACACCAAGGGTGGACCTCTTTCAGGAGAGTGGGTTACCGAAAAAGATCTATCTTGCGCTTCGTTCTTCCGCGGGGTCCATCAGCTGCCGCTGGGACATCTGCTTCAACGTTTTGCCAATGCCCCGGAATTGTTCATCCAGGCAGCGAAAAAACTGGGCGGCAGTACCACCAATGACGGCGGAGACGCTTCAGTACTGTTTTGGATCCTGCCGAAGGTACCTGTCAAATTGATTCTCTGGTGTAGAGACGATGAACTTCCTGCCGTCATAACGGTCCTTCTCGATCGAAGTATAGAACACTATCTCCCAGCCGACGGTATCTTTGTCTTGATTGCCCTGCTCCAGGAAGAATTACTTAAAGTTGTCCCAGAATAAAAATCTAAATGCAGTGCAGGCAATATCTGCGATACTGCCTGCACTGCGCTAAAGGAATCTATATCTCACCCCGGGCTTTAAGCTTTTTGTAGAAAGAGCTGTGCATATACTTCACCTCCTGTTCCTCTTTATAGCCGGAGATCATACTTGCCAATGAACCCTTGACGGCAAAGAGCGACATATAGACATGGGTGAAAAAGAAGGCGATGATGAACATTGCCAGAATATTATGGATGATGGCGCAGATCCTGAGAAGATCTATCTGCGACACTCCAAAAGTTGCTGCGATACCGAGATTGAAATCCCGAACATACATTGCCGCGCCGGTTGCAATCATCACCGCACCGCCGATGGTGACGATCCAGAACCACATTTTCTGCCCTGCATTAAATTTGCCTGCCGGAATTTCTTGCTTTTTTCTGCTGAGATATCCACCCATTATAAACATCCACTTGATGTCATCGAAAGATGGAAGCATATCTAGCACCCAAAAGATAAACAGAGGAATAACGGCCACGATAAAAAGAGCGGTGGCATACTCATGCAGATGCCTGGCGGTCATTACCAGTGCGCCTCCCCCCAGATACCGGCCGAATACCATCATGAGACCGGTGGGGACAAGAACGACAAAAGAGGTTGCCGCCAAGAGATGGGTTATCCTTTTAAACAAAGAAAAGTATGGGATTTTCCGACCGTCATGCTCGAAAATCTTCGCCCCGAAGACCAGATAATGCAACAGAAATACAACAGGTACCCCCACAACAATTCCAAAAAATATTTTTCTGAAATAGGCGTTTTGCAACAGGGTAAAAAGCGGCCCCAGACCGGACGATCCCTCTTTGCCGTAGCTCAATATATTGGGAATCAGCATCTTCCCCCAGATCTGGCTGTCGGCTGCATACGCTGCCGACAACCATACCAGGAGAGCGATGATAAAAAACAAAGACTTTTTTATCACATCTATGCTCCTTTTCCTCTTGAACTTATTCTCTTCCGGAAGATGGCCGATATCTCCTCGGCATCCCCGACCAGAAGAGCGTTGGTTGCACAAACAGCGGCGCAGATTGGAACTTTGCCCTCAGCGATCCTGTTCTGACCATAGAGAGTCCGCTCTTCGACACTGTTCGTCTTTTCCGGCCCGCCGGCACACATGGTACATTTATCCATCACGCCTCTGGCACCGAAAGCACCGGCGGTTGGAAACTGCGGTGCTCCGAAGGGACAGGCATAGAGGCAGTATCCGCAGCCGATGCATTTCTTCTTGTCGTGAAGAACAATCCCGTCTTCACGGACGTAGAAGGCATCGACCGGGCAGACCTTGACACAAGGTGCGTCGGCGCAATGCATGCAGGCAATGGAGGTAGAGATCTCTTTGCCTTCGATGCCCTCATACAGGGTAATGACTTTCCGCCTGCTGATCCCCACCGGCAGATCGTTTCCTTCGGCACAGGCAACACTGCAACCATAACACTGTATACAACGGTTGCTGTCGCACAAAAACTTCATCCGTGCTTGTTCGCTGCTCATAGTCTCTCCTCCTTATGCTTTCTCTATACGGCAGAGCCCGGCATTAAACTCAGGAATCTGCGTAATAATATCGAAACCGTAATTGGTGATAGTGTTGGAACTCTCACCAATGGCATAAGGTTTTGTGCCGTCCGGATAGTTCGCACTCATGTCCACTCCCTGCATGACGCCTGCAAAATTGTACGGCAGGCAGATCCGGTCGGGAGTAACACTTTGATTGTGCTGGGCCTTGACCTTGATCTTTGTACCTTGCGGGGCATACAGCCACATCATGTCACCATCTCGAATACCGTATTTCAGAGCCAGGTCCGGATGAATATTGGCAAACATGTCCGGTGTGATATGGGAGAGATGTTTGCTCGATCTTTCAAGCATACCGGCTCCACTGAGATTGACCACTCGCATGGTTACCAGCATGGTGGGAAAGTCCTTCACCCACTCCTTGGCCTGCTGTTCTGAGATAAACTTGACGTCCACCCGGAAGTTGTTTGTCTGATCCGCATAGGTGGGATATTTGGCCACCAGATCCGGACGCGAAGAGTGTAACGGCTCGCGATGCAGAGGGACTGGATCGGGGAATGTCCAGACAATGGTGCGCGCCCGGGCGTTACCGTACGGAGCAACACCGGCGGCCCGGCATTTTTCCTGGATAATGCCGCTGATATCGGTTTTCCAGTTGGCGCCCATCTTCTGTTTTTCATCCGCAGTTAGTGTTATCCCCAGGACCTCTTCGATATTTTCCTTGGTGATTTCCGGGTAACCGCCCTTGATTCCGGATCCCTTCACTGTGGCATTGTGATCGGCCAATTGGCTTACGCCGTCATGCTCAAGACCGAATCTGTTCCTGAAGCCCATCCCGCCTTGATTGACCGGATCATCTATATCGTAGAGCACCGGAGATCCAGGATGTTTTTCATCCCAGCTCGGCCAGGGCAGACCGTAGTATTCCCCTTTCATGGGCCCCATGCCTGCCAGGGAGATGGGATCGAACATATCCCAGTTCTCCTGCTGCTTTTTCATACGCTCCGGCAGCCATCCACCAAGACCGATGGTCTTAAGCATCCGGGCAAGTTCTCTGGTGGCATCGTCCGGCCATTGAAAATCCTTTTTGACCTCTACGAGTTCACCGTTTTTCACACCCAGCTTCATTGCCCGAGTGAATTCATCGTAAAATCCGAACTTTTTGGCGAATTCAAACATGATATCCTGATCGGGCTTACTCTCGTAGAGAGGTTCGATAACTTTGCTGCGCCATTGCGACGACCGGTTGGTGGCAGTGACGCAGCCTTCCGTCTCGAACTGGGTGGTGGCCGGCAGGACATACACGTTATCCTTCCGATTGGTGATCACCGCAGCTTCGTTTAAAAACGGCTCGGCAATAACCAAGAGATCAAGCTTGTCCAGCGCCTCCTGAATCTTGGCTGTCTGGGACATGGAGGTGATGCCGTTGCCCTGGACCCAAAGGGCTCTGATGGGCCCTGATGAGTAGGTCTTTTCCTCCTGCAGGACCCCCTGCCACCATTTTGCCAGTGAAAAGCCCTTGGCGTTCATCCATTTTGGTGCTGCGAATTGCCCCTTGAGCCATTCGTAGTCAACGCCCCAGGATTTGGCAAAGTACTTCCAGGATCCCTCTGCCAATCCGTAATAGCCCGGCAGACTGTCGGCAAGACAACACATATCCGTCGAGCCCTGGACGTTGTCATGGCCACGGATGATATTACAGCCGCCGCCCTTTTTCCCCATATTGCCAAGCGCCAACTGCAGGATAGGAATGATTCTGGTATTGGATGTACCTGTGGTATGCTGGGTGATGCCAAGGGCCCAGACCACCGTAGCCGGTTTGGACTTGGCCAGAATTGTCGCCACCTGAACGATCTGAGCGGCAGGAATGCCGGTGACGTCGGAGGTAAGCTCCGGCGTCCAATTAGCCGCCTCGGCCTTGACCTTGTCCATGCCATAGACCCGGCTTTTTATATATTCCTTGTCCTCCCAGCCGTTTTTAAAGATGACATGCAACAGACCGTAGACAAAGGCCACATCTGTTCCTGTACGGATACGCAGATACTGATCCGCTTTGGCTGCGGTTTTGGTAAAAACGGGATCGACAACGATAAGTTGGGCGTTGTTCCGGTCCTTTGCCTGCAGGAAATGCTTCATTCCGATGGGATTGGCGCAGGCCGGATTGGCGCCGATCACCATGATTGCTTTTGAATTGCCTACGACATCACCGAAGTGATTGGTCATTGCACCATAACCCCACGTGTTCGCCACACCGGCGACTGTAGCGGAGTGTCAGATCCTTGCCACGTGGTCGATGTTGTTCGTCCCCCACATGGCTGCAAATTTTCGGTAGTAAAAGGCCTGCTGGGTGTTGAACTTTGCAGACCCCAGGAACATGACCGTATCAGGTCCGCTTTCCTTGCGCAGTGAGAGCATCTTGGCGGAGATCTCATCCACCGCCTGCTTCCAGGAAATGCGGCTCCATTTTCCATTTTCTTTCTTCAGCGGATATTTGAGCCGCTGTTTCGATTTGACGAGATCAATCTGATCGATCCCCTTGCAGCAGTGGCTGCCCTGGCTGATCGGATGGTCCTGGGCAACGTCCTGGCGAACCCAGACACCGTTCTGGACCTCGGCAATGATTCCGCAGCCGGCAGAACAGATGCTGCAGATGGTCTTTACTCTTTTAGACCCTGGATAGGGGTTGTCAATCTCTTCTTTGGTTGCGGCTCGCAGCTGATTGCCGACGGCAAAGGTTGCAGCAGTACCCACACCTGCCCCGATCGCCGCAAGTTTCAGAAAGGACCTCCGGCCGACCTTAGCAGACATGTTGTTCATCAAATTATCAAACATGATGCTCGACTCCTCCTGTTTAATAGGATGATTTGTAGTAGATATCCCAGTTAGCGGTCTTCCTGTAGAGGATTTCCTTTTTTGGCGAGTGGCCGATAACGACCCCATTGGAGTCGGCCGATTCTTTCTCTTTTCCGGCGGCCATGCCGGCCTTGCCTCCCATCAAAGCTCCTACGCCCACTACTCCTGCACCGAGGGCAATTTTCAGAAATTTTCTTCTTTCTTCACACATTTCCCCTCCTCTTTTTGTGTTAATGATCAAAAGGTATACGATTCCGCCTACCTCCTTGCAAACCCCATCATATACAACCGTAACCATCTGGATTTCTTTCAATGATTCGTCTTGACATTTTTTTCCCCTCTCCTCTATTCAATCCATATCCGTCCTCCAAACGTCTTCCTTCAGGTGCCTCCACTCCGAGAAACAGTCGTTCGATCTCCATGAATGAATACAGAACGACAGCCGCCTGCCTGTAAAACCTGCTCTTCACATGGTCAAACAGGCTTAAAGCAAATTTATCGATCATATCATTGAGAATTTTTGAAAAAACCTTGAATGCAAGAGCTGCTGCCGTCCGGTCGCCTTCCATCTCATCAATGATGAGCTGCTGCATGAAAAGGAGCATGAATTCCAAATGATCTTCGTTCTCCTTGAAAGCGTCATTGTTTCTCCGGTATTTCGACTGGAAAACATATTCCATCATCTCCAGACGTTTGGCTCCGTCATCTCTTTTTTCATTATAAAAGGATGCGGTCATGGGGATGAAGGCAGTGGCCGGGCTGAAGAACACAGCGTCGCTTTCTTCTTTCAATGCTTCGTAGCCGCCTTTTTGCAAAAAGGAACGCATCCCTTTTAATGCCCCTGCGGTTCTCTCATCAACAGGGTCGAGATCTAAGATTTCAATGGCCTCCTGAATACGGGAATAGGTACCCATGGTGAGATCGAAGGAAAAAACAGCGGAAAAGAAACCGTAGTAGACTATTCGAGCCTTATTGATCGCCTCTCGATCCATGACACCTCTCATTGAAAGTTCATATTATCTGATAGTTGTTTCTCTATCATTATCCTGGCCTTACAATCGGAACAGCAATACAGTGTTTTCATTCTGATCGGGTCTCCGGAAAAAAACGGCCCCATTATAGCTGCGATTTTTTCTATGGATTTTCTGGGAGCAAACAGCTTGCCGCATTGAGCACAGTCCATCAACTGATCCTGGGCCATGATATTTGCCTGAAAGAACTGGGGAGCAAGAGTGAGTGTTCCTTCTTCAAGGTGCAGACAGTCGGGTTCAGGGCAGACATGCAGACAAGATCCGCAGGCCGTACAGAGGGAAGGTATGAATCTCAAGCTGTTGTCAGCGCTCCAAGCGGTCAGGGCACCGGGCCGACAAACTCCAACACAGGCCAGGCAGAGGGTGCATCGATTCTTGTCCACTGAGACATTGCCAAAGGCCAATGGAACAGACAAAGTCCCGAGATCTTCTCCTCCAACCAGATATTTCAAACGCTTGGAAAAAATTCTGCGTTTATTCTGCCCCCCCTCCTCCTCCGGATAGGTGCATCCCTCAAGGTCTGGAAGAGATCTAAGGTTCTTTTCCAGAGAGGCTTCGTCCTCACAAAGGAATACAGCCTGACTTCCATACTTTCGTAAAAAAATCTCATTGAGAAAACCGGCAGCGTCCTGCAAGGCTTGAGAAAACCAGTTACTGAAGATAACGACAGGTCTTCCGCTGGTCTGCACAAAGCTCAGAAGGTGATAGTCATCCAGGAAGCTCTCATCTGCCACGGTCAGGGGTAAAGTATGCGGCGGCAGCGTCACCAGGAGATTTACAATATCCATCCGCCTGGGAAGTATGAGAGCTGTTTTCTTTCTGTAGAACGAGCATATCCGGGAAAACGACTCTTGCGGCAATGGCAAATACTCCATGGCACCTGATGGGCAGGCGGCTGTACAGGCGCCACAATCATCACACAGCATATGGTTGATCTGTATTTGCTTGGTATCGGGGAATTTTTTGATCGCCCGCGCAGGACAGGCCGCAATACACCTTTCGCAGATACCGTCATCCTTATCCTGTGAAGGACAGAGTGAAACATCATGGCTTACCGATTTCTTGTATACAACAACTCCCGGTTTGGTGGTGAATTTGCACAGGACCTTCTCTGCTCCATGCAGCTTGGTATCATAGATGCCTTTAACTCCCAAAAGCGTTTCCGGAGCTCCACCCCACAGAATCTGATCTGCATTTAAGGTGCGCCTATCATGCAACTGAAGGGAAAATTGCCCTATCTCACCAGTTAAGCGATCTATCTCCTCAGGATGGGCAACCGTTACTATGAAACCGTTTCGTTCAAGCTCCTTATTTACTTCCGGTTGTACATTCTCACCGATCAACAGGAGATTCTGTCCATAATTCGCCTCCAGTTCCACGTCTCTGGCCAGAGAAAATTCAATGGACCTGACGTGGTAAAGACTTTGAATGCCGGCCACCTTTTCCTCTTCGGTGTCGAGACTGTTTTGCAGGTAAAAATTGATCTCCGGAGCATGAATTTCAGCTGCCGGGGTCTTGATGTTTGATATCAGGTAGGTACCGGGTGCAACTGCCTCCGTATGGGCAAAAGCTTTCCCCAGCGCCTTTTCCAGATCCGGTTCGGCCACGAAAAGATATTCCTTTCTCATGCTCTATTCCTCTGAAGGATATGAGTTGTTTCCTATCTGGTTCTTTGAAAATGTGCCGGAACATCTGGATATAGGATCGGTTTATATAAACTCCCCAATAGCTGGAGAACAATAAAAACAGTATAGATAACCTTAGGCAACCAATTGAGACACAGCACCGGTAATTTTGCAGGAGAACAGAGATGATTGGAACAATGTTCTTGGATTATTTATTGGCCGATAAAGATCAGGGGACTCATGTATAAAATTTATCTTAGAACATTGTTTTTTTGATGTTTTTATATTGTTGTTTTCATAACCAAGGATGTTTTTATATCGGCGTTCCAGAGATGTCTCGAATATAAACAGGAGTTAGGGGAGATGATTCTGCAACTGGACATGAAAAACCTGTCGGTGATTCACTGACACAGGTCGGAGAATCACCTATGGGGTGTAGGGCGTTTCCGTCTGCTATCAAAAAAAAAGAGGAATATAAGAGGAGAAATCGACAATATAAGTCAAAGGAAGATTTGACCCCTTTTTACTTTTGTATTACTTGACTAAAAGGAGCTCTTGAGGTTTTAATTTAAAGAACAATCTATTTTTAGGGCTTACCCAATTCCCATGAGGCCGTGCCTGGCAAAATGCAATCACATCATTTTCCACCAGTCGCTTTTCACAAACCTGACACGGAATTTCTCTTTCATAAAATCGTAGCGTTCATTCACCTGCTGTTTTGGGGTGTTATTGGTCTTGAGCTAATGTTTTCCGGGCCGTTATGCAAGATTTGCCGGGGAGCACCCGATCCCTCCATACCGCTTTCCCCCCATGAGCTTGCCTGGCTCAAAAACCATCCCCATCTGGTGATTGCTCCTGCTCCTGATTTTCCTCCCATTGAATTTTTCGATGCCAACGGTCGCTATCAAGGCATTGCAGCCGACTTTGTCGGCATCATTGAGCATAAACTCGGTATCCGGTTTACTATCAAACACCTGGCGAGCTGGCAGGAGGTTCTCGAGCAAACCCAAAAAGGGAAAGTGGATATTTGGGCGGCCGCCACTAAAACAACACAACGCGAGACTTTCATGCGTTTCACTCGCCCTTATTTAACCTTTCCTGCAGTTATCATTGTAAAAAAAGATTCCTACCAGACTCTGGCATTTGATACACTCCAGGGACTCAAAATTGTGTTACCTGCAAGATATGTGGCAGATGATTATCTGAAAGAAAAGTATCCCAACCTGACAAGAATTCAAGTTCCGGATGTCCCAACCGGTCTGAAGATGATTTCGTTCGGAGTTGCCGATGCCTTGGTGGCAAATGAAGCCGTGGCTTCCTATTATACGCACGAACTTGGGTTGACCAACCTCTTTGTCGCCGGACAGTCCGAGGTAACCTGGCCGTTGTCGTTCGCCTCCAGAAGGCAGTGGCCTGAGCTCAACAGAATTCTTGAAAAAACACTGGATTCCATTACTCCTCAACAACATGATGCCGTAATTAAAAAATGGATATCCTTAGGAGAGGAACGGTATATCTCCCATAAGGCTTTTTGGCTGTCGCTGTTAGGAAGTGTCGGTGCGGCTTTGGTGGCTTTGGGGGTCGTGTTGTTCTTCAACCATTCTCTTCGTAGAAGGGTTGGGCAGAAAACGGCAGACCTGAAGCGTGAGTTGGATGAGCGGCACAGGATAGAGAGGGAACTCACAAAGCACAAAGAAAGGCTCTCCAGGTTCTTTGCTTCTGCCTTTGAAGGCATTTTCATCCATATAAAAGGACGAATCATTGATGTCAACCCTGCAGCGACTGAAATCTTTGGCTATTCTCAAGAAGAGATAATCGGTAAGGATTTGCTCTTGTTTGTGGCACCGGAATCACGACCACTGATCCTAGAAAAGATGCAGACGGAAGAACAAGGGTCATATGAGGTTGTCGGTATCACCAAGGACGGATCAAGGATATTCCTCGAAGTTCGGGCTCGATTTATCGAGGTTGACAACATACAGGCACGAGTTGTGGGTTTTCGGGATGTCACCAGGCGCAAAACAATCGAAAACGATCTTCGGAAATACCAGCAGGAGCTTGAGGCTAAAACCGAGTCGCTTGAGGCTATCCGTTCCATTTCGGACAAGCTCCATCAATCCCTCGACCTGCGAACCATTGCCGAGCAGGCAGTCAATGCCATGATTACCCGGGCTAATTCCCCTTCGGCCAGCCTCTATCTCTTAAATAAGGAAAAGACCTCTCTCAATATGATCCTCTCCCAGGGTTTTCCTCAAGATGTTCTGGTAAAGGCGCAAAGGCTCCCAGTAGAAGGAAGTCTTTCCGGGTTGGCAGTAAAAAACAGGCAGGTCGTTATCAGTGAGGACATGGAAAACGACGATCGCGTCGAGCCCAAGGTTCGGCAATGGCTGTTGAATTCCGGTTATCGCGGAGCGATTACCGTACCTCTTCTCGGTGAACAAAAGGTATTGGGAGTGCTGAATCTGCTCTATCCGAATTTTGGAAGAATTCCGCGGTTCCAGGAGGAAGAGCTGCTTGTCATCGGGCAAACAGTGGGGCTGGCCATCACCAATGCCCTCAATATCACCCATCTCCACGAGGAAATGGCAGTTCGGTTGAAAACCGAGGAGGAGCTGCAACAGCTCAACACTGAATTGGAAGAAAGAGTCAACCGGAGGACTGCGGAACTTGAAGTGGCAAAAGAACGGGCCGAACAGGCCGATCGAATAAAATCCGCCTTCCTCGCGACCATGTCGCACGAATTGCGTACCCCTTTGAATTCCATCATCGGTTTTACCGGAATCATGCTGCAAGGACTCGCCGGTCCATTGAATCCCGAGCAGCAGAAACAGATGGCCATGGTTCAGAACAGTTCACGCCATCTTCTATCGCTGATCAATGATGTCCTGGATATATCCAAGATCGAGGCCGGTCAATTGGACCTTGCCTATGAGTCGTTTGACCTCAGGACTTCCATTGAGAAGATGATTAAATTAATAACACCACTTGCGGAAAAAAAAGGGTTGAATCTCGAGTTTGATTTTCCCGAATCGCAGGCATCGATTACCACCGATCAAAGGCGCATTGAACAGGTCATTTTAAATCTGTTGAACAATGCAGTAAAATTCACCGACCAGGGAAACGTCAGTATCGTGTGTCGAGCTAAGGATAGTGGTTTCATCCTGTCTTTTTCCGACACCGGTATAGGCATAAAAAAAGAGGATCTTACCAATCTCTTCCAACCATTCACGCAGATCGACACAGGTCTTGCCCGTAAACGTGAGGGCACTGGTCTTGGACTTTCTATTTGTAAAAGAATCCTCGATATTATGGGCGGCAGCATTGCAGTGGAAAGCACATTGGGGAAAGGCAGCACCTTTACTGTTCTTCTTCCCCTGAAGGCAAGAGGTCAAGCATGAATAAAACTCTCTTAATCATAGAAGATAATGAACAAAATCTCTACATGATGCGGTTTCTTCTGGGAAATAAAGGTTTTACCGTCATCGGCGCGGAGGACGGACAAAGAGGTATAGAAATGGCACTTAGCTGCAAACCGCTTGCCATTTTACTGGATATACAACTTCCAGGCATGGACGGGTATGCCGTTGCCGCCGAGCTGAAAAAACATAGGGCTTTGGATGCCATTCCTATCATTGCCGTGACATCCTACGCCATGGTGGGCGATCGGGAAAATATACTGGCTGCAGGTGCCACGGGCTACATCGAAAAACCTATCAATCCTGAGACCTTTGTCTCGGAAATTATGCACTATTTGCCCCAAGAGACTGGAAATATCGGAGATACAAAATGAGAGTCTTGAATATCGACGATAATGAGGAAAACAGATATATGGTCGAGAGCTTGCTCACAGCAAGCGGATATGAGGTTGTTTCAGCCGTGAACGGCGCCGAAGGCCTGGAGCGGCTGCAATCAGGCGGTATCGACCTGATCATCAGCGATATTCTAATGCCGGTTATGGACGGTTTTCATCTGTGCCGGAGGGTAAAAGCGGACGACAAATTAAAATGGATACCCTTTATCTTTTACACCGCCACCTACACCGGTCCTCAGGATGAAGCCTTTGCCATGAAAGTCGGTGCCGACAAATTTCTCCAGAAACCTTGCGAGCCTGATCTCTTTCTCCAAGCAGTACAAGACGTGCTGACTGCCGCCGGCAAAGGAGATATTTCGTCTTGCACAGAACCGCTGCTTCCTGAAGAGGTAGCGCTTACGCTCTACAATGAACGACTGATTAGAAAGCTTGAAAAGAAAATGCTGGAGCTTGAAAATGAGGCCATTGCCCGGCAAAAGACGGAACAAACCTTGAGGCAGAGTGAAAAGAAATACCGATCACTTTATAACAGCATCCGGGATGCTATCCTTGTCGTGGATATGAACAGATCCATCCTTGATTGCAATCAAGCTTTTGTTGATTTGTTCGGCTATTCCCATAATGAAATCATAGGAAAAAATGCAGCGCAAATTTGCAAAAATGATGAAGATTTTAAGATGGTTGAGGACGCCATCACCGAAAATGCCGATTCGATCCATGTCCCGTCCGCGCATTTCATAAAAAAAGACGGTACGATTTTTCCGGCCGAAATTACGTTCTTTTTTCTAAAAGACGAAGACGAGGAAACCACCGGATTTATCGGGCTCATACGGGACACGACTGAAAGAATACGAGCTGAAAAAACACAAAAAAATCTGGAATCCCAGTTGTTCCAGGCGCAGAAAATGGAGTCCATTGCCAGGTTGGCCGGCGGTGTGGCTCATGATTTCAACAACATGTTGAGCGTTATTGTCGGGTATTCGGAACTGGCCTTAAAGATGATCGACCCCGTGGACAAATTGTATAAGAATCTCCATGAGATTCACAGCGCCGCCATCCGGTCGACCAATATCACCCGTCAGCTTCTTGCCTTTGCCAGAAAACAGATTATAGCGCCCATTCCACTGGATTTGAATCTGGCGGTAGAGGAAACGCTCCAAATGCTGCGCAGACTGATAGGTGAGGATATCGATCTTGCCTGGCTGCCGGAAGCCAATCTATGGCCGGTAAAAATGGACCCTACGCAAGTCGATCAAATATTAGCCAACCTCTGCGTCAATGCCCGGGATGCCATTGATGGTATCGGAAAAATAACTATCGAAACCGATACGGCAACCTTCGATGCGGCATATTGTGCAAATCACCCGGGATTTATCCCCGGAGACTATGTTCTTCTGGCAGTAAGCGATAACGGCTGCGGAATGGACAAAGAGACCTTAGACAAAATCTTTGAACCATTTTTTACAACAAAAACTATAGGAAAAGGAACAGGTCTCGGACTCTCCACGGTGTACGGCATTGTAAAACAAAATAACGGCTTCATAAATGTTTATAGCGAACCCGATAAAGGCACTACCTTTAAAATCTTCCTGTCCCGCCACTTTGAAAAGCCTCTGGAAAATGCCCAGAGAATTCCGGAGGGCATACCTTCCGGCCATGGGGAGACGGTTCTTGTTGTGGAAGATGAGCCCTCGATACTCAAACTTGCCGAGAGAATCCTTACAGAGCTGGGATATACAGTGGTTACTGCAGAAAATCCAGCCCAGATCAAACATCTTTTCGAAAAAGATCCGCTGCAAATCGATCTGCTCATCACCGATGTGGTTATGCCTGAAATGAACGGCAAAGAACTTTCCCTACAGTTGCAGCAAAATAGTCCGAAAATGAAGACCCTATTCATGTCTGGATATACTGCCGATGGTATTGCCCATCATGGAATCCTTGACAAAGGCGTCAATTTTATCCCGAAACCTTTCTCGGTGAATGACCTGGCAAAAAAAGTACATAAAATTCTTACGCAATGAAATACCAACTATAACCTTTTAAAAAGAGATTACGAAACAAGGTGTAAACAATGCTTACCATAATAGGCGGTGATGCTGCCGGAATGAGTGCTGCAGCACAGGTCCGCAGGCTGAAACCCGATATGGGTATAACCGTTTTTGAGCGCGGCCCCCACACATCCTTTTCCGCCTGAGGTATTCCCTATTTTGTCGCCGGTCTGGTTGACAGGGAAGAGGCACTCATCGTAAGAGGGCCGAAAACGTTCCAGGAAAAATACGACATCAATGTCCATACCAGGCACGAAGTTACCGTAATCGATCCCAAAAACCAGAAGGTTCTGGTAACAGATCTCGATTCCTCCGTCGACTCCTGGGAACACTACGACCAGTTGCTTATTGCAACCGGGGCAAGACCCGCCAGGCCGTCTGTTGAGGGCATTGACAGCAGCAATATCTACGATGTCCATAACCTGGTGAGTGGCTCCAGGCTCAAAAATGCCCTGGCGGAGCAACGGCCGAAAACTGCGGCCATTGTCGGCGGCGGCTATATTGGTCTGGAAATGGCCGAGGCATTACACATGTGCGGGCTCAAGGTCAAAATGGTCCAGCGTAGAGCCCATGTCATGCCGAACTTCGATCCGGATATGGGAAAGCGCCTTGGCCAGGCTCTGATGGAAAAAGGTATTGATCTCCATGTGAACGAAACAGTACAGGGCTTTGAGCGAAAAGCCGATAAGGCCGTTGCCGTTGCAACCGATAAACAGACCATTGCTGCCGATATATTCATCCTAGGCCTTGGAGTTACTCCCAATAGTGAACTGGCAAAAAATGCCGGAATCCCGCTTGGACCGAAGGCAAGTATAAAGGTCAACGATTTACAGCAGACCGAAATCCCCAATATCTGGGCGGCCGGTGATTGCGCCCAGGCCTTCCACCTGGTAAGCCGCCAACCGGTGCATGTTGCTTTAGGGACGATAGCCAATAAACAAGGCCGGGTAGCCGGCATGAACCTCGGCGGACGATATGCCACCTTTCCCGGAATAGTTGGAACAGCAATAACAAAATTTATGGACACAGAATGCGCAAGGACCGGTCTTAGCGAGAGGGAAATCGAGGCACTTGGTTTGCAATATACAACCGGGTTGATAGAAGGCAGCACCCTTCCCCACTATTATCCGGGATCATCCCCGATATGTGTAAAAGTCCTGGCGGAGAAGGAATCGGCCCGCCTGCTCGGTGTGCAGATCGTAGGCGGCAAGGGCTCGGCAAAACGCATCGACATTGCCGCAACGGCCCTGCACGCAGGATTTTCCCTCAGGGATCTACTGTATCTTGATTTGAGTTATGCTCCGCCGTTTTCCGGGGTCTGGGATCCGATGATCATTGCCGCCCGTATGGCATTGAAAGACGCATAGCCCACATTTTCCTACTCAATTGATATCTTCCCCAAACCCGGAACATCGGTAGGGTAGAGCCAGCCGTCTTTCAACTGAAACAGTCCCTGGAATGGGTCGCCAACCAGATCAAGGTGTCCGTCCAGATCGGCATATTCGATATTTGCCCTGCTGAGCGCGAAATGAAGCCCCGCGGAAATGCCCAATGACGATTCATCCAGACATCCCACCATAACCTCAACACCTGCCGCTTTTGCCACGGAATTGATATGCAGAGACTCGAATATCCCGCCCATTTTCATGAGCTTAATATTTATCATGTCAATGAGTTCGTTGGAGGTGAGCCTGAAGGCATCTTTCAAGGTTGATATGCTTTCATCAGCCATGACAGGTATCGGGACGGCTTGAGTGACTTGTCCAAGACTATCATCACGCGTTCTGCAGGTGGGTTGCTCGATGAGTTCAAGATGTGCTGATTTGACCTGCCTCATAAAGTCTTCCGCCTGGGCGGCACTGAGCCCCTGGTTGGCATCAAAGCGGAGGCGAAAATCGGAGCCGAACCTTTGTCTCAATTTCAATATCTTCTCGACATCTTCCTCAACGCGAACCCCGCCCTTGAGCTTGAGAATAAAAAACCCGTTTTTGAGGTGTTTTTCCGCCTCTGCCAGGGTTTGGTCAAGGGGGAGAATGCCGATGGTGATACTGGTGGCTATTTTCTTTTTGAACCCTCCCAGGAGCTTGTAGAGCGGCAGGTCAGCTTTACGGGCCAGCAGGTCAAAAAGCGCCATGTCCGTCATCGCAAGTGTCGACGGCTTATTGGGCATCCGCTCTTTCAGCTCGTGGACAAAACGGGCAATCTGATAGGTGGCACTGCCTGTCAGCACGCCTTTGATCACATCGTCCACCGCCTTAAGAACGTCTTCTGCTGTCTCACCTGTGACAGCCCTGTCGGGTGCTGCGCATCCCCATCCGACAAGCCCTGTGTTCGTGATCAGTTTGAGAATGACATTGCTTGCCCTGGCAACGGTTTCGTAGGCAATCGTGTAGGGAGCCGCAAGATCCATGTCCAGCCTGAAACAGCTTACCTCACGAATCTTCATATCAGAGAGAATTTTTCCGCTTCGACCCTGATATTACCCACCGAAAGCTTTTTCAGAACAACAAACGATTTCAAATCGATCATTTCAGATGTTTCCTTATGAGCTCAACAATTTTACCGGCGCCGAACGCAAGAACGTCGGTTGCTACAAGACCAGTCTCCGCCTCTATACGGTCGCACGCACCGGCAATCTCCTGTCTTTGCATCAGTTCATGATTGATGGTTACGGCAAGGACCTTTCTGCCCGAGATGGTCTCGATGGCCCCGATCTGTTCAGGAAGGGAATGCAGCCTGTAGCCGGGAAAACCGTCATATTCTTCCCTCTTGGGAGCATGCTGGAGAATGACGAAATCAGGCCTTCCTGCGGCGAGGATCTCGAATCCACCGGGGTAGGCCGGGTTCATCAGACTCCCCTGGCCTTCGATGAGAATGACATCGGGTGTTTCGTTTTTCCATGCCCCATACACGGCGTGCTCGATTTCGCCGGAGACGAAATCGTTTATACAGCTGTCCATGATCATGGAGTATTTCGCCCCCTGCATCCAGGCGGTCTGGCCGGTGCCCACCATTTCCGCCTTAAGGCCTGCCGCCCGCAGGGCATGGACGATAATCCAGGCTGTCGTGCGCTTGCCTATTGCGGAATCGGTCCCGAGGACAGCGATCTTCAGGCAGTCGACCTTTTCTATTTTGCCGGTGAAAAAATGGAGATCGTCACGATCGGGCGTTTTGCGGATGTCGCGAACCCTGCAGCCTTTTTTTTCGGCAAGGGCCGCAAGCGTACCATCCTTATAGAGAAAATCATGCAGGCCGCTGTCGACATTCAATCCCAGCTCCAAGGCTTTTCGTATCACCTTTTTTGCCTCGGGAGGAAGTCTGCCTCCGTCCGGCGCAAGACCTATCACCAGTGTGCCCTTTCCCCCAACAGGGCCAAGATTAGAAACAGCAGACTGCAGGTCGGCAAAGATCATAATCCCGTTTTTTGTTCCGTCAAGCACTTCTCCTGCGTCTTTTCCTGCATAGGTGCGGTCGATTACCCCTATCACCTCATATCTTTCAGTGAATCGGACCAGCCCGTGGGCTGTTTTGCCGCTCGGGGTGTTGAAGGCGCCGTCCGCATAAACAATTGCTTTACCGTCGAGAGAATTTTTCATGGTCAATATCTGGCTGTGAGAATTGCGACATATCTGTCGTTGATTAGGTTTTGCTGTTCATGCTTTTCAACCATTGCTATCAGCCCGGCTGTTGAGGCGGGAAGGATTCTGTAACCTTCTTTTTTATGAAGAAAGGTGCTCATCTCCCGCATCTTTCTGTCGCTTATGTGGCGGGCGTCCCCCTCTGTCTGCCTGAGTGCATACAGCGCCTCATTACCGTCGAAACTATGCCAGTTGATCAGTGGCTCGTTTATGGCCGTCTCTTTGACATGGTGCGGGTCAATATCCTTGCACTCATCAAGCCCCGCCTTGAATGAGGATATGATCGGATTTTTATTGGCAGCGGAACCGGCGATGAATTTTGGGATCCGAGAAGTTTTCCCTCGTTTGAACAGACTGACAAATCCCCGGTACACGCCGGCAAGCAGCGTCCCGTTTGATACCGGGGCTGCAACGTATTTGGGGGCATCGCGCAACTGGTCGTAAACCTCATAGGCGATAGTGGCATAGGCCGAGATCTGGAGGGAAGTGTTGGCGCTGCCGGGATTGGCGTCGTACCATTCATTTTCCTCGGCGATTCTGCTGGAGGCGATAACAGTATCCTCATATGTTCCGGGCTGGCGCACGATCTGACCGTTAAAATTTTCCATCTCCTTGATGCGTTCCGTGTGGTAATTCTCTGGTATGTAGATCCTGCATTCGAGCCCGGCCAGAAAGGCCGCATAGGCGACTGCAACCCCGTAATTGCCGCATGTCGCCAATGTTACGACATCATAATTCCGCCTGAAGGCATCATGCACTTGAGCAAAGGCGATTCTGTCCTTCTGTGTTCCGGATGGATTCTCCCCTTCATACTTGATATAGAGCTGACGCAGGTCCAGCTCTCGTTCAAGGTTTCTTGCTCTATTAAGAGACGTGTCACCTACTTCGAGGCTGATAATGTCTTCGAAACACTCCAGCCTGTCGACTATCGAAAGGGTCTTATCCCTGACAACCTCACTTAACGATTTGGTTTCTTTAGTTATTCGTATATCAGCTGATTTTACACCGTCGAGCAGGTTCATTGCTTTTGTTTGAGATGGATTGTTTTTTCCTGATAGAACAGATTATTTAGAGGCAATAAATTCGGCCAAGTACGTAATCATACCGAATACTAAAATAGATACGCTTCCTTTACCTAATAATCAAGGGAAGCAGACAACTGTTCTGGGAATTAAGACAAGTGACTGGCGATGGAGATTAAATATCCCCTTTTATATCATTGAAAGAGATCATAGCCGTCAAGTTGTGTTTGCTTGAAACAGCAAATTTTTATATTACCCGGACACTATCAGGGAATGAAAATTAAAAAGAGAAGCAACACAGCGGTGGCAACTCACCACTAATAGAAAGTTTGAAAAATTTGGGTCGCCGGACTGAGTTGTACGGACCAGGGATACCAAAACAGAATAAACAACAGATCCCCTTTTCTCCTTTCCCCAGTGCTGTTAGAATTTAATCACACCAAATTGATTTTACGTAGATATATGTATATTGTTCATTTGGTGGAATGTAATGGATAAGGGAAACAATGAAAAAAAGCGTTTGTTGCAGGAAATAAACGACTTACGCAGACAGATCGAGAAATACAAAAGTGAAGTAAAATCGCAGAGAGAATATTTCGAAAATCTCTTCAAAAATTCCGCTGTACCAACTTTTGTCATTAGCAACAGCCATCGGGTCGTCCTCTGGAACAGAGCCTGCGAGGAGATGACCGGTGTTGAAGCAAAGAACATTGTTGGCACGAGTGAACAGTGGAAGCCCTTCTACACACAAAAACGACAAGTTCTCGCGGACTTGGTAATAGACCAGCATACTGGGAAACTGCCGCTCCTCTACAGTGGGCATACGAAATCGAAATTTATCCCTGAAGGACTTCAGGCGGAAGGGTGGTACCCGAACATCGGAGGCGTGGAGCGCTACATATCCTTCAATGCCGCCCCCATCAGAAACAACGCCGGAGAGATCATCGCCGCCGTTGAAAACTTCGAGGACCTCACAGAAATCAAGAGAACGGAACAAAGGCTTGAGGCAAGCGAGAAAAGGTATCGCGTTTTATTCGAGGATTCTCCCGCCATCATGCTGGTCATCGATCCCGATACCGTTGAAATTGTGAGTGCCAATGAAGCTGCATTATCCTTTTATGGTTATTCCAGACACAATTTGATCGGTAAATCGATGGCTGAAATAATGGCATTGCCGCGAGATCATGTTTTACGGATTCTCAAGGATATCACAAATCGAACTCTTCTGGTACAAGGCAAACATCGGCTTGAGAGCGGTGAAATACGTGATGTCGAAATGTCGCGGGGACCGATAAATGTGAATGGAACGACCTACCTGTTTTCCATTATCCACGACATAACCGAGCGCAAGGCAGCAGAAGAGGCTGCACGTGAAGGAGAAAACAAGCTTGAAGCGATCACGTCATTGGCAAGCGATGCCATAATCATGATAAATGACCAGGGAAATGTCTGCTACTGGAACATAGCGGCAGAAAAGATGTTTGACTATGCAGGCGCTGAAATGATGGGAAAAAATCTCGAGCTTATCATCCCTCAACACTTCAGAGAGGCGCACCGAAAGGCATTTGAGAAGTTCGTGGCAACCGGAAACGGAGAAAAGATAGGCAAGATCTATGAAGTTTCTGCTCTGCACAAGGACGGGTCGGAATTTCCTATAGAACTCTCCATTTCAGGATTGCTGCTCAAGGGGAGATGGCACGCAGTCGGAGTCATCAGGGACATCACCGGGCGGAAAAACCTGGAGATGCAACTTCGCCAAGCGCAAAAGATGGAGGCGGTAGGAACCTTAGCCGGGGGAGTTGCTCATGATTTTAATAACATTCTTACTGTAATCATCGGCAACGGAACTCTCCTTACCATGAATATGGCCAAGGATGACCCGTTGGTTCATAATGTGCACCAGATTCTTGTTTCTGCGGAGCGTGCTGTAAGTCTGACCCAATCTCTTCTTACATTCAGCAGGAAAACACCTCTGGAGACAAAGCTTGTTAACTTGAACGACATTATCGGCAAAACGGAAAAGCTCTTAGTTAGATTGTTGCGGGAAGATATTGCCATAAGGAGCAGACTCACTGAAGAGGACACGATGATACTGGCTGATCCGGTAGTGATCGAACAGATATTAATGAACCTGGCCACCAATGCTCGGGATGCCCTTCCGACAGGAGGTACTTTCATGATCGGCACCGAGATTGTGGAACTCGATCAAGAATTCATCCGGTTGCACGGATATGGGAAACTAGGCCGATATGTTTCCCTCACCTGCAGCGATAATGGCTTGGGTATGGAGAAAAAGACGACACAAAGGATATTCGAACCGTTTTTCACTACCAAGGAGGCGGGAAAGGGTACTGGACTCGGGCTTGCCATCGTCTATGGAATTATCAAGCAGCATGATGGTTTCATCAACTGTTACAGCGAACCCGGGAAAGGGACCACTTTTCGAATTTATCTGCCGTTGGTAAATTCTGTGCAGGAACAAAAGACAGGTGCGCCGGAAGGCCCCCCTGAAGGGGGTACCGAGACGATCTTGCTGGCTGAAGATGATGTCGCGACAAGAAATCTCACCCGGCAGATCCTGGAAACATTCGGCTATACAGTTATCGAGGCTGAGAACGGCGAAGATGCCGTTATGAAATTCAAAGCCCGGGATGACCGGATAGATCTGGTAATTCTCGATGTCATTATGCCTAAAAGAAATGGCAAGGAGGCTTGCCTCGAAATTCAGCGAATACAGCCGGAGATCAAATGCTTATTCACAAGCGGTTATGCTGCCGATATCTTAAATGATAGTGAAACAAACGGAGAGTTCTTCATACCTAAGCCGATTATTCCGACTCTGCTGCTAAAGAAGATCAGAGAGATACTCGGGTGAAGGCAGGAAAAAAGAGAAAACCGTTTAATGAATTTTTTTCGGTCTTCGTCATCAATAAATATCTTGCCGCGCTCCATTCCCCGGATCATGACATGATGTAAAAGGCCGGGAGTATCGTTTCCGGTTTTTCTTGGTATGATCTAATGTTTGCTCAATCAAGCCTGAAATTTCTGCTTATTTTATCGTTAAAGGGTGTCCCTTAATACCTTTGACGGCCTCCTGTAATTCCATGGAGGGACAGACTACGACTGTTGTTTCCCCTTCGGCCAATAGCTTATAAAAATTCAGACGTGT
This sequence comes from Desulfocapsaceae bacterium, assembly GCA_046704745.1. Classification (GTDB taxonomy): domain Bacteria; phylum Desulfobacterota; class Desulfobulbia; order Desulfobulbales; family Desulfocapsaceae; genus CAWGGS01. The sequence continues at coordinate 49,599 of JBJKRL010000121.1, forward strand.
TCAGCCAATGGTTATCCGGATAATAGACAAACACCAGGGAGCCATTTCTAATGGTTTGAATAATGGGCTTAGATACTTTTTGTGAAACCGCGGGGCAGCCCCAGCTGCGGCCCAAACGCCCCAAACGATGAATCATGTCTTTGCTCACATACCATGCCTTATGCATAACAATTGAACGTTGATATGCATTATTATTAATACCATTTTCCAAACCGTATAATCGTAACGAATAGCCATGCCTTCCATAGTAGGCGTTTCCTGTTTCAAACACACCTATGCTAGACTCTAAGCTACCGGGCTTATTTGAAAAATATTCTGCAAAGTTGTTTCCGCTCTTTTTTCCATGTGCGACTAATGTATGAAATAAAATGGTATGGTTTATTATATTTATCACCCAGAGACGTTTTTGGCTTGAGGGCAGAGAATAATCAATAATCGTTATGATATTACCGCGTGAAATGTCATGATGCCTGGTGGCATAATCATATGCTTTTATTGCTAATCGGTAGACTGTTGGATTGATCTGTGCAGAAGCGTTTATAAATTGTTGCTGTTTTATGCTGTTCTCAATTTGTTGTATTTTCCAGATCTTATGGACAATCACAGGCTGTGGGTTTTTAATCTTTTTTTCTGCTGTATTTTTTTGTGGATAAGGAGTGGATATGAGACCAAGGAGAATTGCTACTGTGATGCAAGTCACTAGTATAGGGATATGTTTTAGAAGAAATTTCCCCTTCATCAATAGAGCGGTAGGTTGATAAAAAATCTCTTTTTTAAGTTGATATAAAAATTGGGCCAGTCAAGCCCAGGTTCTTCATCAGTATCAAGGCACCCTAACCGATCTCTTTCAGGAAAACAACATGAGAAGCAAAATTTTCCGCCATTTCTCTTTGAAAGGAAAGGTGTCATCAGAATTGAATTAGCCTTTCCGGAGCTGGGCCCAGCTGAGCAGCGCCAACCCGAAAAAGACCAGGACCATGCCACCGGCTTCCGCAATATCGGGGATCTCGCCCAGATGCAACCATGCGGCCAGCACCCCAACCACCGGGGTGAGCAGCGTCCCCATGCCGGCTATTCCAGCCGGCAGCTCCTGCAACGCAAAAAACCAAAGTGTCCACGCCGCCGCCGAACATAACACGACGTTGTAAACGAGGGCGCCGAACAAATATGGCGTCCAATGAATGGGTTGGGCGTCTATAAACAGGGAAAGAAGAAACAAGGGAATACCGCCGAGGAGCAACTGCCAGGCCGTGAGGGCCAACAGATCGATTTTGAATCGTTTTCGTAGGCACTTGTTCCAAACCCCTGAAAACGCCCAGACGAGAGCAGCGAGAACAGCCAGGGTGACGCTGAAAATATGGGGTGTCTGCCGCCAGGGATGCACTAGACAGATCAGGCCGAAAAAAGCGCTGGCCACCGCCGGCCACTGCCACCCTCGGAGCCGTTCACCCTAGAAAAGCCAAGCAAGAATGAGCAGCCACATCGGCATGGTATAGACCAAGACGGCCGTCTTGCCGGCTCCACCGCTGACTAATGCCCAAATGATGATGCCCGAAAATCCGGTGGTTTGGAGCAAGCCCAGCAGCAAGACCCCGCGGAACGAACCAATTGCGCATGGCCTTCGCAGCACAAAAACAATCTGCGAGCTGATACACGAAAAACATTATCAAAAAACTGATCACCCCTCCGCAACTACGACACATCGGCATACCCGGATAATTGATTGAGAAATGAGCCTGTAGCAAAAAATGATTGCTAAAGGGTACCTTGAAAAATTCGAATTTTCGTTCAACATCGAGGCATGCGAAAAATTTTACCGCAGACAAATAACTGATATCGGAGTCTACGCTTACCTTCGAGGATAAAAATTTGAGCATAACGAAGAGATTGGACCGGTAAGCGAGCTGGCGAGACTCCGAGAAGGCAATTTTTTCAAAGTGGCTTAACGTTGGCGATTGCGATAAATCTGGGAGGCAAAAACGGGGACGGCTATGCTTTAGGGGCGGATTGGCTCATTCTTGACTTGCGGGTACAGTCGAAAAGCAATAACACTCACAAGTCGGCCTGACCCATCTTCCTATACAATCCTCGGTGCTGCCGGCATGAACTTCAGAAAATTGATGAAGTTCATTGAAGAAGTTTTACTTGTTTTTGGGGCTATATTCACATTCCATGGTAGATTGGTTGCCAGGCCGACTGCCTGGTAAAATCCTTTTTTCAGGATCGACTAACTATACACAACGACATAAGTACGATCCATCTCAGCATGCCGCGTCGCTCGCTGTGGTGCCTACTCACCTACTATCGTGTACACGCTGCGTGGGCGCCTCGCTCGGCTCCTTGCCTTATGAGCGCCTCACACTTATGTCGCTATATATAGAAGACGTTAGACGTTGTGGAGAACCGGATGGTTTCAGGCTTTGGCCACATTGATGCCGGGTAGGCAGTTCTGATTTCGATGGGGTTGAAGCAGAGGCTTTCAACTATTTAGCCGCCAAGCCTTAAACCTGCTGTTTTTCGAGCCTTACTCTTTATCCCTTGATGCTCCGCGTTTTGTCCTGATGGTTGTAAGTTCACTCATCAAATCGATTTGCAGCTGCTGTATTTCGACCAACCGCTCCCATTGCCTTGAGAGCAGGTGGTCGATCTTCTCATGCAGATGACGTATTTCAAGTTCGGCCTTTAAGTTGACTCGATAGTCGTTCTCCGACCGAAGGCGGTCCTTGGCTTCCTGTGGGTTCTGGCTCATCATGATCACTGGAGCCTGCAGCGCTGCCAGGCATGACAGCAACAGGTTGAGCAGGATGAAGGGGTAGGGATCAAAGGATTTAAGAAAAAAGAGGAGCGAGTTAAGCACGATCCAGACACCCAAGATAACCATAAAGATTATAATGAATTTCCAACTGCCGCCAAACTCGGCGATTTTATCGGCCAGGGCCTCGCCGAAGGTTAGCTTTTGGGCGAATTCCACTTCGATGTTGTTGTCAGCAGGTCATGTGCGTGGAGGCTTTCGAGAACATCACGGTCAATGGCTGTCAATTCACCGCGTTCCGAGGCCATTAGCCCTGAACGTATTGAAATCGAAATTGATTGAGGTCATCAATGCAGAGATTGTCCTCAACATTGAATTCAGGTAGACTTTTGCGGATCTCTTCCATGATTGCCGGTCGAATTAGAGCCCCCGGAACCATGCCGGCCTTAATTTGACCACAAATCCGGCATGGTTTGTTTTTTGACTTAGGTTTGGATATGTCGGTCATGGATTGTGCCTTTCGTTCACAATTAGATTTGACTCAAGCGTCTCGTCGACATTTTTATCCGCTTCCAATGCTTCGATATTCAGGAGGTATTTCCTGGAAATCTCCTGCTCAACGCGCCCCCTCTTCCTGGCCTGAATTGGAATGCGCAATACAAGGTTGATACGATCCGGATCCGAGATCTGAACGGAGATGCGTGGATCGGCGGAAGGGGCATCAAGGCTGTGTTTGATTGCCAACTGCTCCATACTGTGACGCGCTTCCTCCAGATAGGGGGCGCAAATTTCATTGGCGGCATCCATGAGGGCCTTTTCAGCGAAGTGCCAATCGGCATTCGCTTTCAATGGAACATTAATGATATGAAAGACATAATCCCCCAACAAATGCGATTCGTTTTTAACAGGCGAACTCAGAAATATGCTATTGGGGATGTAGACCGTCAATCCGGTATACTGATGTGTTTTAACACCAGATCCGATTTCAATTATCGTAATTCCCAAAAAAGTCTGATCAATGACATCTCCCCTAAAGTTGGCTATTTCGATCCGATCCCCAATACTGATAAAATTATTACCGGTACGGTAAAAAAACCCGACTACGTTCAGAATAAATTCCTTTGTCGCAACGACAATAGCTGCCGCGAACAACATCAGGGACGCGGTGACGACCTGTAGTTGTTCCATCCATATCACGACGAGAAGCATCAGGAGAAAGACAAGGAAGGTATTATGAATACTGACAATCCACCGCCTTCGTGTTGTCGGCTGATATTGTTCCTGTTTCTTGATGTAGCGAGTAAGCAGCAAGCGTAAAAGCAGAAGAATCAGGATTACAATAAATGTGCTGACAAGCTTGCCAATAAGAATGTTATTTTTAAATGAGAGCCAATTCACATAAAAACCTTTATCGGTCCGATTCAAGAGAAAAACTGCTACAAGAGTTCAGGATTCCTTTTTCGAATCGGGAGAATATCGACTGGTAATGCTTCGGGCGATTATCAAAATCACCAACAAGATGCCCAACGCCAACATCTCTTCGTTTGAGACTGTCTTACCATAGATTTTAATCAACATATCACGCAGAACGAACACCGCCGTTACATCAATCAGCATGGACAGACGTATTCTTTGCATTTCCAGGTAGTTGACAAATGTGCTGAACAGCTCGATGATGACAAACACATCAAGCACGCTGATTACAAGATCACGGAATTCGATGTCGTCGAGCCGCACATGCGGTAAGGTCGGCACTAAATGGATAAGAGTTTGCAGAACATCCAGGAAGGCAAAGACAAGTGTTATCAGCATCATCAGAATTAAACCGTAGACAATGATCGTAACGGTTGCATGATAAATCCTTTGCATTGTATGCTTCATCTTGATTTACAAAGTTGAAGGCTTTTCTTCACTTCCAACTGACCGGGAATAAATACAACTCCTTGCCCCATAGGCCCACTTGTCATGTCTGACTCCCTTTTTTCAATTTGGATTATTCCTTTTTTGCTCATTTTTGCAAGACCGACTCTATAAAACCTTTGATCAGTGGATGTGGGAAACCGGGTACTGATCTGGTCTGTGGTACAAACAGGGTAATCAGAAAAAATTTGTTACCCGGTATTTCAATGATACGGATTTCATCATCCTGATCTACACCGGCAACAGCTATCAGGGGATGATTTAAATACTTCTTGAACGCCGGGTTGATACCAAAGTTACAATAGTAATTTTCTTTTGTTTCATCAAGGCCATAAAGCTTATGGGCAAGGGTGCCGCTCCTGAGATAGACATCCATAGTCTTGCCGGCAAGTGAACATACTAACTTGTTAACAAACAGGTATGAAGACTGAGCATCATATTCCTCGTGCTGTGCCTCCTCAACTCCAAGCACATTCCTGGCAATTTCTATAACCGCATGTTGGAAGCCTGCACAGGTGCCAAGATGTGGAATATCTTTCAAGCGCGCAAACGTGATGCCATAAAGCGCACCTTCAAGGCGTTTAAATGGACTTCCAGGTGCACTCCAAATGCCGGAATAATGTTCTAGCAGCCTGTCTTTTTCTCCGTCAACGCGTTCAGTATCAATCCACTCATAGACAAAATCATATTCTCCCCTCAAATAGTCGAGAGATTTATTCAGAGATGTGTGAGGCTCAAAATTATCATAATATTCGCCGATAACAGCTATTTTAGGTTTCATAAAACAACCTTTTCCGGCAAATGGGACCGGATTCCCGGAAACTGTACTTCGTTCAGCGGGAAAACGCCTCTGCCGCCCTTGCTCTTTCCCAGAATCATATGTCATTTCCCCCTGTTATGTTTCTTTGATATAAAATGGAGTGAAAATTGCTTGGTTATCTCAAACATGATTATATTTGATTATCCGCCGGCATTGCAGACAAGGGGCCTTGGGCTGAAGACAAACCCGTCCCCTCATATCGGATCACTATACAGCATAACCTCTTCGATCGTAACGAAAAATGAACAAGTTACTCATAGTCTCCTCGGATAGGATACTGCAGCAGACACTCAATGGTTTTCTTAGCGGACAATGCGGATTTTTAAATATATTGACGGCCGAAAATTACTTCGAAGCGGCCCGCATACTGCAGGAGCATAAAATTCGCATGGTCATCACAACCGTCCGGTTTTCTGAAATCGACGGTTTCAAAGTCATTAATCATCTGGTAAAGAACTATCCTTCGATTCGGGTGGTCGTTGTGACAGACGAAACCCACCCCATACTTCTGGAGAAGATCAAACGACTCCCGTCCACGGTGTTTTTCGACCGCAATCAGGATTTCAGCCTGCTGGTCAAAAGAATTTTGGATGAATTGCAGATCAATTACGGCGGACAGATACGAGGAATCCATCTCACATCATTTCTCCAGATAATGGAGATAGAGGCTCACAGCTGCACCCTTCAGATCAGAGCCAAGGAAAAAAAAGGCTTTCTATGGCTGAAAAAAGGAAAACCCATTGCAGCCCGTACAGATTCCCTAAGCGGCAAACCAGCTGCCATAGAGATAATCTTGTGGAAAAACGTTACGATAGATATCGATTACAGACTGGGAGATATTCAACAGGAAATATCCAGCTCGTTGATCTCACTGATTCTCGACAGCAGCCTTAAGGATGACGAGAATGAAAGCCTGAGGATCAACAGGCGTACTCATGAACGCCGTCAGCTTCTCGTGATCGTCGATTACGAAACGGAAAATATAACCCGCAAGTGCTCCCTCTGCGACATCAGTTTGGAAGGGGCCTACCTGGAAACAGATCATCCGTTGGAAATCGGCCAGACCATCTCTCTGCACTTTCCATCTCCTGATCTGGCAGAACTTCAATCCCTGAATGCAACGGTCATACGAAAAAACCGGCATGGCATCGGCATTCAATTTCAAGACAAGAGTGACAATTTCGTAAAAATACTCCAGCCCATAATCGATGGATACAGTTCACAGGCCAAGCCCCAAACGGGCTTTGCCGGCCTCGTATGACTCAACCGACGGACACAGTCCGACCGTTGGTACTCCTTCGGCCAACAGCTCATAAAAACTCAGACGTGTTCAGCCAATGCTTGTCCGGATAATAGACAAACAACAGGGAACCGTTTTTAATGGTTTGGATTATGGGCTTACATACTTTTCTCGAAACCGCGGGACAGCCCCAACTGCGTCCCAAACGTCCCAGATGATGAACCATTGCTTTGCTCACATACCATGCCTTATGCATAACAATTGAACGTTCGTACGCATTATTGTTAACACCTTTTTCCAAACCGTATAATCGCAACGAATAGCCATGTCTTCCATAGTAGCTCCTCCCTGTTTCAAATACACCTATGCTAGATTCTAAGCTACCGGTCTTATTTGAAAAATATTTTGCAAAGTCGTTGCCGCTCTTTTTTCCATGTGCGACTAATGTATGAAACAAAATGGTATGATTTAGTAGATTTATCACCCAGAGACGTTTTTTACAGGAGGGCAGAGAATAATCAATAATCGTTATGATATTACCGCGTGAAATGTCATGATGCCTGGTGGCATAATCATATGCTTTGATTGCTAATCGGTAGATTGTTGGGTTGAGCTGTGCAGGAGCGTGTATAAAGTCTGTTTCAATCCACGCCCTCGCATGGAGGGCGACCACTTGATTTAGGTCCGGGAGCCGTCCCACTATTGTTTCAATCCACGCCCTCGCATGGAGGGCGACTGCCGCTTTCTTCACCGTCTCAAATTTATTGAGTTTCAATCCACGCCCTCGCATGGAGGGCGACCGGAGGAATATCATTTACC
>JBJKRL010000122.1:0-34584 GCA_046704745.1 Desulfocapsaceae bacterium
TAGAAGAACCGGCGCACTTCTGGTATATGAAAGACTCGATTTCATACTACCAATACAACCAAGGTTCGTTTACCATGCCACAATCTCCATTCACACTCCATTGCCGCTCTACCGAATGCCGGGCCAGAAGAGGCGAAGTTCGCACCCGGCACGGCAGCTTTCAGACTCCGGTTTTCATGCCGGTGGGCACCCAGGCCACGGTCAAAGCCGTTACCCCGGAAAACCTCGTGGACATGAATGCCGAGATCATTCTCGGCAATACCTACCACCTTTTCATCCGACCAGGGCACGAGCTCATAGAGGGCTTTGGAGGTATGCATGGTTTTATGCACTGGGACCGGGCCATTCTCACCGACAGCGGAGGCTTTCAGATTTTCAGCTTAAAGGAGCTTGCGACCATTTCCGAAGAAGGAGCTGCTTTCCGTTCCCATCTTGACGGCTCCAAGCTTTTCCTCAGTCCGGAAGATGCGGTCATGGTCCAGGAATCACTGGGTTCCGACATCATGATGTGCCTTGATACCTGCATCCCCTACCCGGCGGACCGAAATGAAACTATCGCCGCAACAGATTTGACCACCCGCTGGGCCAAACGGTGCCGTGAGAGCCAAAAGAGACCCGACAGGCTGCTTTTCGGCATCGTTCAGGGCGGAATGTATCCGGACCTCAGGCAGGAATCGGCCCAGGCCCTGGTCGACATCGGCTTTGACGGCTATGCCATAGGCGGGCTTTCGGTCGGTGAATCAAAGGAGCTGATGTTTGCGATGACCGAGGCCACTGTGCCGTATCTGCCCTCGGATTACCCGGTCTATATGATGGGCGTGGGCACACCCGCCGATCTGGTTGAAGGGGTCTGGCGTGGGATCGACATGTTCGACTGCGTGATGCCGACCAGAAATGCCAGAAACGGCCAGCTCTTCACCTCCACCGGGAAAATCGCCATCAAAAATGCCAAGTACAAGGATGATCCGCGGCCCCTTGATGAGAACTGCGACTGCCCCACCTGCAGACACTATTCCCGGGCCTATCTGCGCCATCTGTATCAGTCACGGGAGATCCTCAGCTATCATTTAAACACCATACACAACCTTCATTATTATCTGAGCTTGATGACGGACATCCGCAACGCCATTGAAATGGACAGCTTTTCAGCATTCCGGAAAGATTTTTATGGCAGGCTTGAAAATGAATGATTATGGTACGCCACATTTGGTGGAAAATCCCACCGGCAACAACGCCGGTACATTTACGGCTCCTTGGGAAGATTAGTATCTTACGATCTGTTTTCTCGTTATTAAGAATGAATTTCGTGATCGAACTTATACCCTTTGTGGGGTGTGTACTTCTTCAAGGCAGTCTCTTTTTCAGGGAGGAATTATCATGACGGGAATTGCCTATGCAGCCGGGACGGCCGGCGCAGCCAGTGGGGGGGGACTCGGTTCTCTGGCATCTTTTGCGCCCTTGATCTTAATTTTTGTTGTATTCTACTTTCTACTGATCAGGCCCCAACAGAAGCAGGCGAAAAAGCACCAGGAATACCTGAGCAATCTCAAAGTCGGCAATAAAGTGGTGACCAAAGGGGGAATCCACGGACAGATCACCGGGATCACCGATACAATTGTCACCATGGAGATCGATAAAGATGTCCGTATCAAGGTCTCCCGGGATGCCATCGGCATGAGTGCGGAAGCGGCTACAGCCAAGAAAGAGGGGAAAAAAGGCGGCGAATGAGGAATTCGCGGATGCTGATTTTCTGCGGGTCGTAGAGTTGGGAAAGGGCGGAACCATTCAAATGGTTCCGCCCTTTTTTTATCTTCTGAGAAACACGAAATAAACCTTGTTTGTTACGGTTAAGAACCCATGTCCAAAAAAAATTTTTATGCAATCGCCGTGGGGAGAAATCCCGGTATATACACCGACTGGCCCGAAGCCCAGGCCCAGATAAAGGGGTTTCCCAGGGCTTTATATAAGGGATTCGCTACCAGGGAAGAGGCGGAAAAATGGCTGCAGGCACCGTCTGCAGAGCCAACCCGTCACAAAACGGATCTCCCTGTCCAAGCGGGAGAAAACCAGGACCGAAGGATAGAAATTTACACAGACGGCGGAGCATTGGGGAACCCCGGGCCCGGCGGTTACGGCATCGTCATGCTCTTGGGCAAGAAGAAAAAAGAGTTGAGCGGCGGTTATCGCCTGACAACAAACAACCGGATGGAGCTAATGGGCGGCATCGTCGCCTTAGAGCAACTCAAAGAGAAAGATAAACCTATTGTACTGTATACCGACTCCAGTTACGTGGTCAACGGAATCAACAAGGGGTGGGCAAAAAGCTGGAGGAAAAACAACTGGATCAAATCCGATAAAAAACCAGCCCTTAATCACGACCTCTGGGCCGAACTACTCAATCTCATCGAAGGGCTCGACATTACGTTCAGATGGATTAAGGGGCATGCCGGAAATCCGCATAACGAACGCTGCGATGAACTGGCTGTCGCTTCCGCCCAAAGAGACAATCTCCTTATCGACGGTGTCTACGAACAAGGCATACCGAATAACCTTAGAAAATGACTGATAAGAAACGCTCGCAAAAGCGTATGGTTGCTTATTAAGTCATACAGAGAAGCAGTTCCTGGATTGAGCTGCAAACGCATTGTTAAATGGAGGTTACAGACCCCGCATATGTTCCGGTTTGAGGGCCGTATCTCCTCTTAAGGCGCTGTCGATCAGAGCGAGCACTGCGTCCTTATCACGCGGCAGTCTTGCCTTAATCGGCAGATAATTGGAGGCATGGTTGGCATGGAAAAGGCCTCGGCTCAGATTGGTGGCGGCAAACATCTCCCGTAACTCACCAAGCATCTCCAGGGGTTCAAGAAGGCGAAAACGCCCTGCCCTGTACTCATGGTAGAGGGGCGTGTTCGGAGTGATCATAAGAGTTAATGCCCCGACATATTCGGGATCGACCGCAGACAGGACCCGGCCGGTCTCCCGCGCATGGACCAGCGAACGCTCCGGTCCGGCTACACCTAAAAGGACCGTGATGGAAAGTTTCATGCCGGCAGCGCGGATCTTTTTGCCCATCTCTATCATCCGCTGTGAATCCGCCCCCTTGTTGATGGCTTTCAAGGTCACGTCATCCCCCGATTCCAGGCCCATATAGGCCATGGTAAGACCGAGATCATGGAGTTCTTGCAGTTGCTCAGGAGTTTTTCTCATGATGCTCTTGGTATTGGCATAGGTTGCAACCCGCCTTATCCATGGCAGTTTTTCCTTGATGGCCTTGAGGATGGGGACCAAACGTTTGTGGGGGATGTTGAGCACATCGCCGTCGCAGAAAAAAAGGCGTACTTGGTTGCGGCAGTATTTTGCGGCAAAATCGATATCGGAGAAGATCACCGATTCATCCTTTATTGAAAAGCGGGTCCCCTTATACATCCCGCAGAAGGAGCATTTATTATGTGAACATCCGCAGGTTACCTGCAACAGAATGCTGCCTGCTTCACTGGGGGGCCTGAAGATGTTGCCTTCATAGTGCATTGTTTGTCTCCCGGTATCTGCCGTTTTAATTGCATCATTAAAATTTGGTTTATCTGGTTTAAACGTATATTTGATTGGCTGATTCCCTCCCCATCTTGGGAATGAATCCTATTAAATTCCGGATTAGTTGTAATCATTCCCTGCCGGATACGCAACCGCAATCGCCTTCCCCCATCGCCATGGGCACTGCCGGAGCCCATAGAACGTGCAAACTCTTTTTAGGTTCATCCGGTTTGAGGTACTTTGATGAACAATCGGGCAGGGCCTCCGCAATGCGCCCGTAAACAGCAACCTCCGCCTCCCCGGTATAGATAGGTACCATTGAGTTGGCTCAACCTCTTTTAGATACAGGATTATGCTTGAGTTTTTCTCTCTATCTTAGTAATCACAATAAAGAAGATAGGAATATATAATATTCGTACATCAGCTGCTGCAGGGAATATGAAAGAGAACGAGTACAGAAAATTTATTGATGACCTCCCGGAGGCCCCGGGAATTTTGTGTCGCGACCTCTATTTCAATTCGGCGGTTCTGATACCTTTTTTCGCCGTTAACGACGAGCTCCATCTACTCTTTCAAAAAAGGGCTGCCGATATCCGCCAGGGGAGCGAAATCTGTTTCCCCGGTGGCAGGTACGACCGAGATCTCGATTCAAATTTTCAGGAAACGGCTGTTCGGGAAACAGCGGAAGAGCTGGGGATAAAAAGAAAAGATATTGATATTTCAAGATCTTTTGGTACACTGGTAACACCTCGGGGCGTTATTGTCGAGGCCTTTATCGGCAGACTTGCTGTCGATAGTATGGACGATCTGAAACCTGACCCGCGTGAAGTAGAAGAGATCTTCACCCTTCCCGTTTCCTGGTTCATAGACAACAAACCCGAGATTTACTTTACCAGGGTGGAGGTCCAATCCACCGTCATCGGTCCGGATGGAAAAAAACAGATTCTGTTGCCGGTGGAAGAATTGGGACTGCCGGCAAAATACGGCAAAAATCGGAAAGGAATGAATTATCGAGTCGTTGTCTACAAGGCTCCGAACCATATCATCTGGGGGATTACGGCAGGCATCTTGTTTGAACTCATACAAATGATAACTAAAGGAGAGAAAACCAAAGAGGGGAACGGCCCCCTCCTTTAGCCTGTGATAACCATTTTCTTCTTGCAACATGAATTATTAATAAAGGCCGCAATGGAAAGATGAAAGACCAACACTCCTTTGAAAAGAAGACGTCGTATAGTAAATTTTCGATCCGGCTTTTTATGCTCGTCTATCTTTTGACAGGTCTGACGTTCATTGGGGCTATCCCTTGCCGGGCCGGGATCAGCAGATCTTTTCAAATTTTTCATTTGCAAATTCCTTCTCCATTGCAGAACCTTCTCTCTCTTACGGCTGCCCAACTCCTTGACAGGTATGCCTCTTCCGATAATCCCTACCAAACCAAATCCGAGCCGCCGGCAAAAGATCAAACAATTGCCTATGGCTCGTTCAGCTTCCACACCAACGACCCGATGACCTTGCCGGTCAGCATCGCTTTTCTCTTTTTGTTGGTTATTGTCGTTCTCCTGTTGATAGCCAACTTTCACCGCCGGCGTGCGGCAAAATCATTAAAAGCAGCTCGTGACCGTTATGAAAACATGTTCAACAACACTGCAATCGCCCTTTTTGAAGAAGATTGTCTGGCGGTCAAGATGGAGGTCGAGAAACTTAAAAGTCAGGGCGTAACCGATATGGAAGGCTACCTGAACAGTCATCCGCAACATGTCGACGCAATGGTCAAGATGCTGAAGATTCTCGATGTGAATCCCGCCGCACTGTGTTTGTACGGTGCCGACAGCAAAAAGGAACTCTTCGAATTTTTTGGCAGAGTCTTTACTCTCGATGCCATTGACGGTTTCAAAAAACTCGTAAAGGCGATTGCCGAGGGTCAGTCATTGTTCGAATGCGAGACCGTCAGCCAAAAACTCACGGGAAAGCGGATCCACGTCCTCTTAAATGCCACAATCCCGGTAGAACAGGAAGATTTTTCCAGCATCATCATCAGCGTACTGGACATTACCGAAAGAAAGCGATCCCTTGAGGTTATGCATCGGAGTGAAGAACGATTCCGAACTGTTTTCAATAACGCTGCCAGCGGCATGGCCCTGGTTGACCTGCGCGGCCACTACATCAGGGTCAACGAGGCCTTCCAACGTATGCTCGGCTACACCACCAAGGAGCTGGAATGGAAAAACTGGCGGGAGGTGACCTTTCCCGAGGACATCGGACTGACAAAAAGGATGATCATTTCTCTCGTTGCCGGCCAGCACGTGCAGCCTGTGGAGAAACGCTACATCACCAAAGAAGGCAAAACCGTCTGGGCTCTTCTCAATATCGCTTTGATCGTCAACAAGCACAGAAAGCCCCTGTACTATATCACCCAGGTCCAGGATATCTCCGAGATCAAGGAAGAACAGAAGAAAATACAGGCCCGGGAGGAGCGTTACCGCCAGATCTTTGAAGCCGATCTCAGCGGTCTTTTTATTGCCGAGCCGGGGGGGAAACTCATACTCTGCAACAGGGTCTTTGCCGACATTGTCGGCTATACCTACATCGAAGAACTGGGCGGTATGAGTCTGGGCCGGTTCTTCAAGGACGAACAACTCTACACCGCATTGATCAGCACCTTAAGTGAAAAGAAAAAGGTCAAACATGCCGAAGCCGAATTCGTCCGTCGCGACGATGCAGTCATTCACATCCTCTTAAATGCTACCGGTCGTTTTACCGAGCACGGGGAGCTGATCGAAATTCTTGGCTATGTCATGGACATAACACATCAAAAAAATCTTGAAGCCAAACTTCAGTATACGAACCCGGATCTCCCATTATCATAATGAAGAAGTGCCAATGGACTTCAGATTTTTTTGTAAGCGAAACTGTTTTTTTGAAACAGTGCGGTCAAGGGCCATAATACGGTTGCCGATCCTGACGCGAGTCCCGGTATAGATGGTTCCATGCACGTCGATACGAACTTTCCCGATCTCCCCTGTCTCCTCCTGCTCACAACCGTCTTTACCGCCACCGCGCGAGTAGAGTCCAGTCCCTGGAATCAGGTTTAATTGCAGGAGCTTGAGTTTGGTATCTGCAAGCTCTTGTTCCATTTTTCGTATCTTTTTTGATTTGGTGCTCCCTCCATAGAGCTGCAACCAACGAATGATCTCCTTTTGTTGCTCCACGATGCTATCCTGCAACTCCTGATGATGGACAAGTCGCTCCATATCAACACCAGCTGCCAGGAGAGTGGTATCGCAATTATCAGAGCCCACATCGAAGACCGTTATATGTCCCCCGGCGATAAGCTCTCCACCCATGACCTTGCTCCCAGTCTGGCACCGAATATCGGAGGCCGCGGCAATCCTGCTGTAGTAGGATTGGGTGCGGATAACCACAATGCCGCCGGACTCTATGGTCCCCTGTTCAATAAACCGGATGTCCACATCGCCCGAGGCCTTGATCAGCGATTGCTTTCCGGTCACTCCTCCCTTGACCACCACGTTTGCCTTACATAAGGAAGATGCCGACGACACCGATCCGCCGATCTCGAGATCGCCGTCGGCTGCGGCCTTGAAGCCCGGATGAATGGAGCCTCGTATGGTCAGGCAGTTGTTGGATTCGACATTGCCTGTTTTATAATCAATATCTCCCGGAATGATCTGCCGGGCACAGACCTTGATGGTTGAATTGTTGACCACCGACAGAACCCCGTCTTTGGCCGCCGTCACCTTCATGTCCTCCTCGGAATAGACGGCATCATTGGAGACCCGGACTTTTATATCCTTGCCTTGCTCCGGGTCTATCACTTCCCCCAGGACATTAATTCCCGGATCCCCGGCAACAGCAGGGATTTTTGTGGCGATATGCTGGCCGGCGGCGACGCCAACCATGATCCGGCGTTCACGGAAATCGATGGTCCCGTCCTCTAAAAATCTACCTGCCAGTGGTCCGATTTCGAGTTCAAAATGGATTGAAGCATCACTGCTCTTTCCCGGGATTTTGCCTACGGCAATGGGAAATTCGGCAAATTCGTTGCGTAATTGTTGGATAAATGTCTCTGCCTGGTGTTGAACCTCCGCGTCGATACCATACACAACACCGGCTTCTTCCAGAAGCCGGGTTAAACTTTGGTCTGCAAGAGATGCTGCACCGGGGACCGGCGGCTGGATGCAGAGTTTCGCCTCCATTCCGTCGGGACTGATCGAGACCACGGGCTCAACAAAGATGGTGGTTGTGGGCTCCTCTCCTTCCTTATGCTCCTCTGTATGGATCTTTGGGTAGCCGGAAACCAAGGCAACAAGAGAATTGCCGTCCGGGGAAAACCGGGTATTGTCCCCCTCCTCCAAAGGAGCCTTCTCATATCCCCGTTCGGCATATTTGGCAAAATCAGGAAAGTCCGCCAAGCAGCTTCCCGCCCTGACGAATTCGGAAACACTCATCTTTGTCTCCATACCGTCCAGGACAATCTCCATCCTTTTTCGAAAAAAATGGATGACAGGTTCCAGATATTTCTTTTTTTCCTTACCGGAAAAGCTCATGGACAGCCTCCGCGCCTATATCAAACTAATGGTGCCATTCTGCATAGAATCCCATTGTATAGACCTGAGGTCCTGCCGTAAACCAAAAAAACCGAACCGTTTGAATCGATCCGGCATCTTGGAAGATGTTCCAACTATTCCTTTTTCAGGATCGTTACGGGAATCTTTCCTGCCAAAAGCTTTTTAAAACGTTCGGCATCGGAGGCATCGCCGACTATTGCTCCGTAATGCATGGGAATGGCCAGAGAGGGTTTAATGACAAGCGCCGCCTCCGCCGCCTCTTCGGCGGTCATCACATAGGTTCCCGACACGGGAAGCAGGGCAATATCCGTTTTGATCTCCTGCATCTCTTCTATCATATCGGTATCACCTGCATGATAGACCCGTACGCCGTCGATCTCTACGATAAAACCCAGCCAGCGGTTCTTCTTGGGATGAAATTTTTTGTTGATGTTGTAAGAGGCCACGACCTGGACCGGAATATCCTTTACCACAAGAGCGTCTCCGGGAGCCGCCACCTTGATTGTACCTTTGACTTTATCGCGACAGGACTGGGCAGTGACGATAATCGTATCCGGTCCCTGGATCTTGGCAAGGTCCTCAGGTGAGCAATGATCATAGTGATCATGGGAGATGAAGATGATGTCCGCGACCGGCCCGGGCTCGATCTGAAACGGGTCGAAATAGATGGTGAGCCCGGCATCGATACGGATCGCATCATGACCCAGCCAATGCATTTTGCCTGCAATCGTTTCTACGGTCATCGTTTCCTCCTTTATTTGCAGTAGCTAAACAGGTAAGCAGATAGAGTGAGACTCCGGATGTAGAGTTTTTACGACACTCTCATTTGAGCCTCTCGTAAAAATTATTCTCTTCCATGCAGATGGACTCTGTGATAAACGCAGACTTCGAGAAAGCTCAACAGGAGATGGAGTATTTGAAACGGTGATTTGGCAGTACAAATGGTACGGCGAATCGCCGTTTCAAATCTACAACGGCGTAGATCGGGCTTTTTACGAGTCCATCATCATTTAAATATCTTCAATATCACAGCAATAACAATACTAATAATCACGCAGGTGGTAATCGGAAAATAAAATTTGAAACCCGGCCGGGAGATTACGATATCGCCGGGCAGCCTGCCAAAGGGAATCTTATCGAGCACCGGCCAGAACAATCCGACCAACACAACAATAATACCTATTATAATTAAGGTTTTCTGCATGATTCTTCTCTAAAAGCATGGCTTGGGGTTCTCTAATGGACGATCAGTTATGGCAAACCCGATACACCTCTTCTATCGTGGTTATGCCCTCAAGAACCTTCGCCGCCCCATCCTGCCGTAATGTTATCATAGCTCTTTCGACCGCTGCTTGCTTAATTTCGTTGGCATCGGCGGTAGTTAAAACCAGACTCCTCATCTCTTTTGACATCAGCATGAACTCAAAGATACCGCATCTGCCTTTATATCCGGTATGATGGCAGTGGGAGCATCCTCGTCCTCGAAAGGCTTTTCTTTTGGCAAAAACCTTCTCATCAAGTCCAATTTTCATCAGCATCTCTTTATCGGGAATATATTCTTCCTTACAGTTTGGACATATAATTCTGACCAGGCGTTGAGCAAGGATCGCATTGATGGAAGAGGCGATCAAGAACGGCTCAATGCCCATATCCCTCAAACGCGTGATAGCGCTTGCCGAATCGTTGGTATGCAAGGTTGAAAAAACCAGATGTCCCGTCAATGCCGATTGGATAGCTATTTCAGCAGTTTCGGTATCTCGGATCTCCCCGACAAGAATGACGTCCGGATCCTGCCTGACAATCGAACGCAGGCCGGAAGCAAAGGTCAGGTTGATTTTCGGGTTTACCTGCATCTGACCAATGCCGTTTATTTGATATTCGATCGGATCCTCGATGGTAATAATGTTGATATCGGTAGTGTTTATTGAACACAAAGCAGCGTAAAGCGTGGTGGTTTTTCCCGAGCCGGTAGGGCCGCACACCAGGACAATTCCTCCTGTCTTTTTTATCTCTTCCGAAAAAGATCCCAATCGATCCAAGGGCATACCCAATTCGGGTAACGACAGGAGCACCGACGACTTATCGAGCAAGCGCAGGACAACCCGTTCTCCAAAGGCTGTAGGCAAGGTCGAAACACGAACATCGATATCCCTGTCGGCGACTTTCAACTCGATTCGCCCATCCTGGGGCAGACGCTTTTCCGCTATGTTCAATTTCGCCATAATTTTGATTCGGGAAACAAGCGCCGGTTGAACGTGTTTGGGCGGGCTCAGCATATCATGAAGCAGGCCGTCCAACCTCTGGCGTATCTTGACGCTGTGCTGGAAAGGTTCGATATGGATGTCTGAAGCATTATCGCGAACGGCCTGAGAAAATATCAAATTCACCAGACGGATAACCGGTGCGTTGCTGGTATCATCGAGTAAATCCGCCGTCTCCCCGATCTTGTTGAAGAGTGCCTCCGGATCCTCATCATCGATATCCTGCATCACTTCTTCCGCACTGCTCTGTGTCATGTCATAGGCAAAATTGATGGCCTTGGCTATGACCGGGTACGGGCAGAGAACAGCTCCAACGTCTTCCCAGCCGAGAAGGACACGGAGGTTATCGAGTGCCTGAAAGGCCAGAGGATCGTTTATTGCCAGAAATTTTTCACCCTGATGGGAAACCGGCACTATCTTGTTTTTTTTAAGAAAACCTATTGAGACGTGAGCAGTGAAATCGGTCCGTATTTCCAGCGGCAAAGAAGAAACGACCATCATGTCGAATTGAAGGCCAAGTGCCTGCAACAAATCGTGTTCGTTGATCACTTTCATACCGATCAAGATACGACCGAGCTTTTCCTGCTGGACCTCTTGGATCTTTAATGCCCGTTCAACCACGTCAGGTGAAAGGCCTGCTGTTTCAATGAGGATCTCTCCAATTTTTCTCATTGATCACTTATTGGGGATGTCTGTGTTGTTACGCTTATTCATCATAGGTCCGTTCCCGGGATATTCTCTTGGGATATCGGCATGGAGACGAATCAAGCCTTCTTTTGCAATTCTTACCAGGGATTCCCCCACCTTTTTCGGATCACTGGATCCACTTGCAACCCTTTTTGTTCCGGAAAGCACCACCTTGCGGTAGGCGTCAACGGCTTTGTCTGCCAGCCCTTCTTTTTCGTAAATTACAGCGATATTGATCAATGCATATGGATTTTCTGGATCTATCTGCAAGGACTCCATAAAATATTTTTTCGCCTCAGTGAGATTGTTGCCTTGCATCTCAGCATATCCTTTTTCCGAGATCTTCAAGGCCCTTGCCTTATCGTCCAGGCCTACCAAACGCTCCAGACTCCTGGAGACGGTGCTGCCAGACTCTCTCTCCTTTTGCCGGGTAACGCGTGATATATCGGCCGGATTTTTAATAATATGCGGTGTCACGAAGATAAACATATTGGTCTTGGTCATATTTGTGGAATGGGTCTTAAAAAGCCATCCCAGGACGGGTATATCTCCCAGTAACGGGATTTTATAATCGTTCTCCGTCTCATCGTGACCGATTATTCCACCAATCACAACGGTCTGGTTGTCCCGGACAATGACGCTGGTATCCGCAGTCCTCTTCAAGGTTGTGGGTGTCTGAGATGTGGTAGACGAGCTTGAATCCTTGAGTTTTATAACCTCGGTTTTAATATCCAGGCGCAGGGTCCCCTTTTGATTGATATGAGGAACAATGGAAAGCTTTGTGGATACATCTCTATACTCATAGTTGGTATAGTCTGTCTGGGTGCCGGAAGTTGTATTCTTGCTGGTTATATACGGGACATTTTCACCAACACTGATCTCCGCCTTTTTGTTATCTGTTGTTAATACCTGTGGAGTCGATATGATATTGATATCCGAATCGTTTTTGTAGGCATTGATGAGCGCGGCAAGATTTGGAAAAGTGACACCTCCAACGCTGATGCCTTCTTTAAAAATACCGAAAGTCCCGCCCGCAGGAAGAGTCGGTGTATTCGCCGTCAAGTTTGTAATGTTCGTGTAGGACGAGCTTGAACTGCCGCTGAATCCGCCGAAATACTTGCCATCAGACGACACCCATTGGACGCCGACGGAAAAATCCTTTGTTGTATTCACCTCCATAATCAACGCCTCCAGATAGACCATACTACGCGGAATATCGAGCTTTTTTATTACATCCGTCAAAGTCTCGTATTCCACAGGAGAGGCATTTATGATAAGAGAATTTGTTTCCTCATCTGCCATTATCCGGATTTCACCGGAGCGGGTTGCTGTGGTGGTTTTTCCATCCCCGCTTGTTTGGTTTTCCGGGAGTTCGTTGAGCACCTTCGCCAATTCCTTGGCATCGGCATTTTGCAGATAGAAAACATGAATATTACCGTTTCCCTGTTCCTTCTTGGCATCGAGTAAAGCCACGAGCTTTCGTATTCGTGCAAGGTCGGTATCCGAGGCCATAACCACCAAGGCATTGGTCCGATCATATGGAACAATACGCAAGGCTTCCTGCCCTTCAGATGCAGTCTTTTTTTCAGCCGAAGTCTTCTGGAAAATCGTAATGATGATACTTGCTTCAGTGCTCGCCGAGCCGTTTTTCAGCGGGATAACCTCTATCTTTTCCCTTGGATATGGGACGTCCAGTGCCTTGATAATGGACAGCAATCGTTGAATGTTGGAAAGCGTATCTGTTACGATCAACATGCCGGAATGCGTATGAGCAATCATCACCGAGGTTTTGGCAAGAAGCGGGGCCAACGCCTTTTTAATCTCCTCGGGAGAGGTATGTTTCAACTGTATCAGTTGAGTGACTACTTTGTCTTCCGGGGTTTCCTTGCTGCCCATTTGTAAGGTATCGATATTTTGGGTACGGGCAATTCGGGCGGGTACGATTTTGATGACCGGCCCGGACGGAACCGTGGAAAACCCATGGACTTCCAAAACCGACTCGAATACACGATAAGCCTCGTCCTCGGAAATTTTTCTTGGTGAAATAATGGTGACATTGCCCTTCACAGCTCTATCAACAACAAAATTCTTCCCTGTTAATTCACTCATATATTTTATAAACAACAGGATATCGACATTGTCGAAATCAATGCTGATGGACCGTGATTCCTCTGTATGCACCCGATCGGTCTGCGCCTTTGCTGCAAACGTGGCGCCTTGACTTTGATAGGGATGCATGAGAAGTAAAAGCGATAAAACAACGAAAAAGAAGGTTGATATTTTCACCTGAATTCCCCGAATACGATTTTATCTGTAGCTATTGCCCCCATCACCGGCCCCCACTGCCACTGGTTTTGTGGAAAAATCTCCCGGCCGGCTGCAAGGTCTGCCTTGGAGGAACAACCTGGAGAGATTTTTCTTTCTCTTCCAGATAGGATGGCAAAGTCTCCTGTTGCGCGGTAAAAGACCGGGGCGATTTTTCCGAAAGATATCTTCTTGTCTCGGCCATATCGAGGATTTCGTCCCTCTCTTTAAAGCCCAGTACCACCTTCTCCCGCTGTATATCCTTAACTACAGCACCATTAAGTGAGTCACCGATACGGACCAGATGCTGTTTTTTCTTCACGGTGTCCAGGATTACCGCTCTCATCTCCTTCCTATCCCCGGTAACAGTACCGAGAAGCAGCATATCAGGTGCAGCAATCTTCAGACCGGCCGGCAAATCATTTTGCCCCTCTTCATTTTCAGAAGTAATCGGAGAGGTTCCAAACAAATTCCTCTTCAGGATAATCTGATAATCACGTGGATTATCCATCCCTTCTTTTTCTATAGGAGATCCATTTATGCGATTTGATTCAAGAGTTGAGACCCGGGGGTTGAGCCAAAAGTGTTCAACCAAGGCGTAAAAGCCGAGTACTCCTCCGACACACAGGAGTGTAATGATAAGAACGGGACGTATTGTTTGAAAAAATCTCAAAAGAGCTCCCATGAAAAAATCACCCTCCAAACCGGAACTGAGGGGCTGCCAGGCTACCGTTCACGACAAAAGGAATTGTCGACTGCCTAAAACGCCTTTGCATAATCGTTTCTATATTTTTCCATCGCTTATCTGTATTGACGAGTGAAACCGTCGGCTTCAAATCTCCGGATAACTCCAACATACTGCGGCTTGATGGAAAGGCAATATGAAACATCCCGTTGAAGCTGCAATCAAACTCGGTTCCGTGAAAACTTCCATTGGTTATTGTCAATATCCGGTTCCGGAACATAAATTTTATATCGGAATGCCTTAAACTGATGGAAGTAAGAGACAGAATGGGGTGCAACAATTCTATGCCCCCCCCATGAACCATAGCCGAACCCTCCGCCTCGCCTTGTAATATCTCTTTTATATTTCCCTCATAGCGTCCCGAAAGGTCCAGATAGCCAAAGAGATCTCTACCAATAATTTTTTGCAATCTTCCCCACTTTCCAAGATCGACATGATGAACTTCAATATCGTTAAGAGAAATGGTGCCATTGCTTCTATTTACAAACAGCCTGCAGTGGAGCTTGCCATCGTAGAGGTCAGCGAGAACCCGGACGCCGGGATGCTGAAAATCTGCTTGAAACGATAAAGAGCGAACTGAAACTATATCCTCCTCGGATTCTCCTTTCTCGATCACCCGAACGTTATGAAAATGCAAAGTCAAAGGGAAACCATAGCTGATTGAACCGATGCGGCATGTCGTACCCGGAAAAATCTGTTCAATCGTCGATGAGCAATAGTTTCGGATCTTCTTTGCAGGGAAAAATACTATCAGAAGAACAGCCAGTAAAACAACGCCATAGAAAAAATAGCCTAGAGTGACAGTCCTGGATCTCGGAGTAAGGTTGTTTTTCATCGTCCTTGAGTTGCAATCTGCAAAATGACATCGACAAAATTGACTCTAGTGCTTTCCTGAATTGAAAGAGTTTGGACAAAAACCATTTTGTCTGGGTCTTCAACCAGTTGTAAAAAAGCAACAAGTCGCCCCAGAGACACCCTTTGCAACTTGATTTCCACGGCGGATCCGCTCGACTTTTCTTCCACCGGCAACGGCCTCATTGACGACATCTGTTTCTTGATATCAGCCCTCAATGCCTGTTCTTCAACAAAAGAAAAGAGGGAAAATCCGGCACCGCGAGCTGCAATTCCGTTTGCACCATTACTGACGATGCCTTGCAGTTGCCGATATCTTTTCTGCAATGCTATAATCTTTACCAGTTCGGTCTTTTTTTCACGTACCGACCGTGCAAGATGCTGACGAGCCGAAAGGTATGGAGAGACAACAAATTGAAATAAAAGAAATACAACGCAAAAAATGCCCCCGTACCTGACCAGAAACTTCTCCCTTGGTTCCAGTTGGTCATACCCGGATTTTTCCCGTATCGATGAAAGACTCTTTTTAACGGATGTGAGGATCATGGACTTTTGAGTTGCAAGGTCATATCGAAATGGATCCCGTTCCCTTGTGAGGAGAGATTCGCCGAGGTAATGGCCACGGAATTAAAAAAAGCAGACTGTTCAAGCTCGTTTTTTATTTTATCTACCGTATTAAAGGTATCGGTAACTCCCTTGAGACGAACACCTTTATCATTCATTATCATCTGGGTCATACGCACCCGCGTGGAAAGAGGAATACGTTTGGATATCTCCAGTAAAAGCTCCAAGGCCCGATAACCGTATTGTATCCCTTGGCCACCGTTATATTGCATCCTGTTCACCTCGGCTTGTACTTGGGCAACCGGATCAACACTTTTGGAGACCCCGGGCAGAGTATTTGAAAATATTGTCTGGATCCGATTGGTCAGCCTCTTTTCCGTCATTTTAAGGGAAAAGAAATCATACCCAAGAAAGCAGACGAGCAATACGACGGCTATCCCCGCCACCAGCCCGGGACGTCCCGGCAGGAGCCGGCGATATTTCAGGGTACCCCTCCGGCCAAATTCGCCCTTGCGAAAATTCAAGCCGTTCTTCTCCTTTTTCGACCGCAACCCCAAGGCCAAGGCCTGGTTCATAATTTCGGGTATCCACCTGCCGTTATGAGCAGAGACGGACTGGATTTTCACCTGATTGCCGAGCACGTCACATTGCCTGATCTCGGCTGCCAACGAATCTTTCAAATATTCGGGCAATCCGGCAAGATGCGCACAAGGACCACTCAGATAAACGGCCAGCGGCTTGAATTGAACCCTTGTTGCTTTTAAGGTCTGCTCTATTGACAGCTCCAGCGATTTGAAGGCACTGGGCAGAGCGTCGGGTCTTGCGGCTGCAATCCGGCCCAGATCTTCACCGAGCCGGCATTGAGCGCCTGTGCCGCCGGAATCAAAGTCCAAAGGACGAATCAAAACAACCCGTCCATCCAGGACGATGATCATGGCAACCTTGGCCGGACCGACATGAAGGAGAATAAAATCTTTTTTATTTTCGGTTTGTTGCGCCAATCTTTCCGCAATTTCAACATTCGATATGGTTAGTATATCGGGGTCAAGACCCAACTTGTCCAATACTCGGAGCAGTCCCGCCAAAATATCGCGTTTGAGCATCACGGCGATCACATCGGTTTTCTTGCCTTCCAACCGATTGTAAATAGCATCGATTATTAAATCATTGCTCTTGAGTGGAGAGCTGTCCTCAATCTCGAAGGGGAGGACCTGATCAATTTTTTTACTCTCTGAAAAGGGCAAGGTAAGATTATTGAAAAAGAAACGTTCCGCCGCCAAGGAGATCCGGCACTCCCCACCGGTAAAACCGACCTGTTTGATGAGTTGGGAAAGGGCCTGTTCCTGAGAACGTTCTCCTGCCTCAACTATCCCCCAACCGGAAATGACGTACTGCCCTGCTTGGGGCTGTAAGACAACACCGGCAATCAGACCATCCTGGATATCAATTGAGAATATGCAGTCCGACATCCCGTTATTCAATTCTCTTGTTTAATAGGGTCACCTTGTCCTTCTTTCCCCGATGAATGGAGGCCTCGTCAATTCTTGTCAGAGACCTCGACTCTCCAACTGAGGTAACCTTGAAATAGCTGCTTTTGGTGGTGACAATTTTTTCATCAAAAGTTACATTGCTCGGCCAAAGGGAAATCTCTTTATACCAGGTGAGTGAGGATAATTTCAGTTCATTTTGTTCTTCTAAGCGAAAAGTAACCATTTCCTGTGCCAACTCTTGGGTCATTCGTGGATCCATTGCCTGCAATAACAGGGGATCGGCCGTATTGATATTTATCCTGCCGTCATCCCCCTGAACAGTCAGATAAGAAGCCAGACCCTTATGTTTTTTGGTGCCGTAAAGAAGATCTCGGCTAATCCCTTTTACCAACAGTAATTCCTCAATAAAGGCAACCGGCTTGTTTTTACAATCATAAGGAGGATCAAGAGACTGATAGTAGCCTTCTTCCGCTCCAAATGGTGATTCCTGGTCATCGGCATCGATCCAATCAACGAGGGAATCGACGATTCCCTGGGCTTCATCTTCTTGAATATTGCCGACCTTGCCTGAAAGTAGAAGCCTTCTTAAGATTTCGCGTGATTTTTGGGCAGTTGCCGTATCCACTCCGTTTTCACCTTTCTTTCCGGCAACCAGGCTGTTGATCTGCAATCTTCCCGATAAATCCACGACGTTAAGATGGAGTGTCCCTTGATCAAACAAAGGTGATAAATTCTCAGAAGACACCTTATACCAGGCATCGTGGAAGGAATCAGATCCGTTTGTCCTCCCATCCCAGGCAAGGATCTCCATGGCGATATTCACCCCTGACTGGGCAACTTCGTCGGCAATGGCGCTATCCTTTTGGTTGGCGGAAGAAAAATACTCCCTGCGCATACCAAGCCCGAACTGAACGGTTATCACAATTAAAAGACTGACGATCATGAGCGTGAGAATGAGGGCCACCCCCCGTTGATTCAAACACCTTTTTCTCATTGCCCGGTCTCACTCTGCTCTTTGTTAAACTCCAGGGCAACCGCGGTTTTGAAGACAAGGTCATCCCGGCCTTTATCGGCAAACCGAAGGATAATGTTAATCATCACAGGGACATGACTTATCTTGTTTTCCGGAGCTTCCCCCTGATCAACTTGCCAGTCATCCACCTCATTTCCGGCTCGATCCCAGTAGGTAAATTGCACGGAACGCAGACCGTCACAGAGAAGATACCCTTTCTGCCCTGAATAATCCTTGGCCAAATATCCCGGCCGATAAGGTATATCGAGACGATAAAGCTGGAGAAGTCCTGTTCCTGTCTCCTGGGATACCGCATACTGAATCATTGCCAAACCGGCTGGCAGCTCGTTCTTGGTGAAGGCAACGTGAGCTGTGGATGTAAACCGTAGAGTATCGGCCCGGTTCCCCGATATTTCCTGCTTAACACCTTCCAACATCCCACCTTGACCCAAGTAGATGTCTTGCATATCCGTTGTCATTCTTTCCAGGGCCGAGCGGGCTTTGGAGTTGAAGTCCGCCTGCGACTCGGCAGTATCTATTGCCGTGTTGGCGGTAAAATATGCACCATAGGCAATACCGACGACAATCACAAAGATGAAGAAGGCCACCAGAAATTCGAGCAGCGTGAAACCGCAATCTATCGTTTGCCCCTTTTTTTTGTTCATGGAACATCCTCGGATCTTAGATAATACCTGATCTTATAAACAGAGGCCTCTTTATTCCATGAGATTATAAGATCTATACGCTTAAGACGTCCCCGCAGAGCGGAAGACAATCCCGGAAGGTCTGCAGCTGCATCGCGGACCTGCATCTTCCAGTTGTAGCCGGGAAAGTCTTTGCCGAAATCCCCTTGGGCATCGAGAGGAGCCAGTCTGCCGCTTTTCACCTCTGCAAGTTTCATCCTTGCCAGCAGTGACGCATTGGTAATAAACTTTGCCTCCACAGCCAAAGAAAGATCTCTTGATTGTGCGCCAAAAAGGGTAGCAAGAGTGATGGCAAGGATGGCCAAAGCCACCATGACTTCAAGCAGAGTGAAGGCCCTGTTGCCGGAAAATGCAAGAAGCGGATCCTTGAATTTCCGGGATTTATTCAAGATCCGCATAGCCGTCCACAACTCTGACCGATCCAAGGAAAGGTGCTACGATGAGACTTACTGTTTCGCTGCCGTCGGTCAGGTGGAAAACAGTCATATCCATATATCCTTGGGGACTTATCCACAGATTTATCGTTCCCCGGCTCTTCCTGCCGGTGGATTTGCTCCAGACATCCATAATACGAACGGATGAAGGCAGCTCCATCACCTCCTCCTGAGACTGCCCCTTTTGTTGTTGCGTCTTATTTCCGTCGTCTTGCTCATACCACACCCGTTTCCGGTCCAGATCGACAACCAGTGTAAAAGCCCTCCGATACCGGACAGCCTCGTCCCTGAGCCCCTGTACGGTACCGATGATTTTTCTGCTTGTTGCCCTGAGCTGGCTGGTAGACGAGATATCTTTAAATATCGGAATGCCGACCATCAGGATGATCGAGGTCAAAAGGCAAACCACCAGGATTTCTATCAAGGTAAACGCCCTTTTGTTTGAGCAAGGGTTTTCGAATCGTGTCCGTGCCTGAATCGCAGCCATCCCCTCTTATTTTTCCAACTCCCAGCTGTTGATATCGGCATCACCCCCCTCGCCGCCGGGAAGACCGTCTGCACCACGGGAGCTGATATCAAAATCACCATGCACACCCGGGCAGATATAGATATACTCATTCCCCCATGGATCCTTCGGCACCCTGTCCTTTTCCAAATAGCCTCCCTTTCTCCATTTTGCCGGTAAATTACCGACAGTCGGAGGCGATATCAGAGCAGACAGACCTTGCTCCGTTGAAGGATACATGCCGTTATCAAGTTTATAGATTTTTAACGCCGTCTCCAGGCCCTGAATCTGGATACCAGCCATCGTTCTTTTTGCCTCCTCGGGTCTCCCCATAATCCTAGGGGCGATATAGGCTGCCAAAATGGCAATGATGGCAAGAACAATTAACAATTCAAGCAGGGTAAAGCCTTTTTTTGCTGAGCATTCCATTCTCTCATTTCCATAAGAAGTTGAAGATATACCTTCATTTGATCATCTGATTCATTTCAAAAATCGGGAGGAGTATTGAAAGAACGACAAAAAG
The DNA here is from genome assembly GCA_046704745.1 of Desulfocapsaceae bacterium. GTDB lineage: Bacteria > Desulfobacterota > Desulfobulbia > Desulfobulbales > Desulfocapsaceae > CAWGGS01. The sequence continues at coordinate 20,202 of JBJKRL010000122.1, forward strand.
CACTCCGGCCCCCATGACCAGAATCATGAGCGGTTCAACCAGAGCCGTCATCCGATTAACGGCTGTCTCGACATCACGCTCATAGGCTTCAGCGACCTTGTTCAACATGGGGCCCAGATCTCCACTTTGTTCGCCAACAGCAACCATCTGGACAAATATCGGCGAAAACCAAAGAGAAACCCCAAGAGAATGCGTCATACTCCTGCCCTGACGTATCTGTTCTATTGCCTCATCGATAACTGCATTTACGTGGACGTTTTCAAGTATGTTTCCGACGATCTGCAAAGAAGGGATAAGACCGACACCGCTTTCCAGAAGACTTGCGAGCGTGGAAGCGATTCTTGCCATAAGGATCTTTTGCAACACCGGACCGGCAATGGGTATTTTCAATTTGTAAAGATCCATTAGAGAGCGCCCGCCTTTTGTTCGGAGAATGAATTTTAATAAAACAAGCCCGATAAGAAGGAGCACCACAAGCAGCCACCACCAATTTTTCATAAAATCGCTCAAAGCGAGTAAAATAATGGTCGGAAGCGGCAGCACCTGTTTCATATCGGCAAAGATCTTGGTTATACTGGGTATGATATAGGTAATCAAAAACAGCAGGATCCCTGTGCCGACAACGGCCATAACGGCCGGATAAATCATCGCCGTCTTCAATCGGGCTTTGACGGCCTCTTCTTTCTCTGCAAAATCCGCAAGACGGGAAAGGACAATATCCAATGATCCTGAAGTTTCTCCAGCCTTAACCATGTTAACGTAGACATTGGAAAAAATCTTCGAATATCCCGACATCGCATTTGCCAGGCTGCTTCCTTCATTCACGGATTCCTTTATCTCTGCAACCACTCTTTTTAAGATGATATTCCGGGTCTGAACCGCCAAAGAACTTAAGGCCTGAACAAGAGGAATTCCCGCTTGCAAAAGTGTGGCAAGCTGTCTTGTGAAATCTGCGACCTCGCGCGGCGGAACGTTGTCAAAAAAAGAAAAAACCGAAGAGATCTTTTTACTCGACTTTCTTTTGCCAGTGGTAGTCTCCCGGACCTCTACAGGATACTGTCCCAGCGCCCGAATCCGCGAACGCGCACCGGTCTCACTCTCGGCATCGATTATCCCCCTGCGGGATTTTCCCTGACTGTCCAAGGCCTTATATTCAAATACCGGCATTGTAATTATCCTTAGAAGTTGGAGCAAGACTCTGCAGATTCACCTTAACAGGAAACAACTAACAGGAAAATTAAATTTATCAAAAGGCTTTTCTCTGGTTGAATTTCCCTTTCTCGTTCCAAGGACACGGATTTGGGAAACAAGTTGTCCCGGATACGGGAAACGGGTATGATAGATAGTCATCGGAGTAAAAGGTTACAATGCAGAATCGATAACCATTAACCGTTGTTTGCTCTCGACAATCCTTCCTGAACTGAAACCATGGCCGATACCTCAAGCACGAACACCGCACTCACCAATCCCCATCTTCTTGGTTTGGAGCAATCCGATACCCTTGCCATTAATGAAAAATCAAAGAGGCTTATTGCCCAAGGAAAAACCGTCTACAGGTTCGGTTTGGGGCAATCGCCGTTTCCGGTCCCGGAGAGTGTGGTGAAGGCATTAAGATTGCATGCTCCGCAGAAGGATTATCTGCCGGTAAAGGGACTGCCGCTGTTGCGAGAGTCCGTTGCCGATTTCCATCGGCGAAAGGATCATGTGGCTGCAAAGTTCGAGGGCGTTATTATCGGCCCTGGCTCCAAGGAGCTCGTCTTTTTGCTCCAGCTTGTCTTTAACGGAGAAATCATTATCATAAGCCCATGCTGGGTATCGTATGTTCCGCAGGCCAAGATCCTGGGAAAAGAAATTTCCATTATCCACAGTTCCTATGCAAACAAATGGCAGCTTACGCCCCGGCTGCTGCGCGATTTTCTAAAAAGGAGAAACAGAAAGGCCAAACCTTCCCTGATGATCCTCAATTACCCCGGCAATCCCGACGGGGTCGACTTTGCTGAAAAGGACCTGATGGAGATCGCCTCACTGGCAAGAGAGCATCACATTTACATTCTCTCCGACGAGATCTACGGCCAGCTAAACCACGAGGGGAAACATGTCTCCATCGGCCGATTTTACCCCGAAGGAACAATCATCAGCTCGGGACTTTCCAAGTGGTGCGGGGCCGGGGGATGGCGTCTTGGCACCTTCACCTTTCCGGACGAGTTGCATTGGCTGAGTGAAAAAATGGCGGTTGTTGCAAGTGAAACCTATACCTCGGTGAGCGCTCCCATTCAATTCGCCGCTGTCCAGGCGTTCAAAGGCGGGACGGAAATCGAAGAATATCTCTGGCATGCGAGAAAAATCCTCTCCACCCTGGGAAGGGATTGTGCTCATTCATTGCAAAAGGCTGGGATAAAGGTCAATGATCCTATCGGAGGGTTCTACCTGTTTTTGGATTTCTCAAACTATTCCGAACAATTGCAGGCAAAAGGCATCACGACATCAATGGAGCTCTGTTCACGGCTCCTGGAGGACACGGGAGTGGCTCTTCTGCATGGCCACGCATTCAGCCGGCCGGCCAAAGAGTATTCCGCCCGCATGGCCTATGTGGATTTTGACGGCGCCGGTGCTCTTGCGGCAGCAAGGACAGTACCGCTGCATGGTCCGCTTCCGGATGATTTTGACAGGCAGTATTGTCCCAAGGTAATGGAAGGTGTCAGCCTAATCGTTGACTGGTTGAAGGCATGCCGGTAATTCTGAAAATATCAACCCATTGCCATAGGCGCCGAACGTAATGTAACCACCATGTATACGCGGTACTTCGGACTCACGGATAAACCTTTTTCCATCGCTCCCGATCCTCATTTTCTCTATCTGAGTGAACTCCACCGGGAAGCGCTGGCTCATCTTCTCTACGGGATAGAAAGCAGCGGTTGTCTGGTTTTGCTGACCGGTGAGGTGGGAACGGGAAAGACAACGGTCAGTCGCTGTCTTGTGGAACAGCTGCCCGAAACAACCGATATCGCTCTGATTCTCAATCCCAAACTTACGGCGGTAGAACTTCTGTCGACCATCTGCGATGAACTGCAGATTCAAGGTGGAACACCTCAAGCCACCATTAAGCATCTCATCGACATCTTAAATCACCGCATGTTGGAATCGCATGTACAGGGTCGAAATACGGTCCTGATCATCGATGAAGCCCAGGATCTGGACCCGGATATTATCGAACAACTTCGTCTACTGACAAACCTTGAAACAAATAAGGAAAAGCTGTTGAAAATCATTCTCCTGGGTCAACCGGAACTGAGAGATCTTTTGAGCAGAAAGGAATTCTCTCAAGTAAACCAAAGGATTACAAGCAGATACCATTTGCAGCCCCTGCAGGAGCATGATGTCTTTGCCTATATCGATCATCGAATCAGGATTGCCGGTGGCGGCCGGTCCCGGCTCTTCTCCGATAAGGCCGTCAAACGAATAGCAAAGCTCAGCAAGGGAATCCCGCGACTGATAAACCTCCTCTGCGACCGGGCGTTGCTGGGGGCCTATGCGGAGGAAAAAGACCGGGTTGACAAAAATATAGTAGATAAGGCCGCGCGCGAGGTCTTCGGAGGCGGCAGGAAAGAAGAGAACCGTCAGGGCTTGTTGTTCTCACCTCTTCGTCTTCAATCCATTTTACTGATCGCACTTCTCCTTGCCCTTATCCTCACAGGAACGGCCTTGGTCTATTTCTCCCCCAAACTCATCGGCTTCCCTTCTATGCAGGAGGCAACGACCCATGGAGCCCCGGCAGGGAAAATATCGGAGACGATTCCGGTGGAGGTTAAGAAATCGACAGAAACCATACAGACGATAAAAAAGAACACCATGAACTGAAAGGCAACTCAAGATGTATAGTCACTCCGAAAGAGCCCCAAATAAAAAAATATTTCGTATTGCATTTTTCTCTCCATTTTAAAGAGATGGGCAAGTAACCATGTCATATATCCTCGAAGCATTGCGCAAATCAGAGAAGGAACGAAAACGCAATGAGATCCAGACCCTAGGTGATATCTCAGCGCCCCATCACGTTGCCAATACCCGGAAAAATAGCTCATCATCCAGACCTTTGCAGATACTGTTCGCTTCTGTTCTGCTCCTTGCCCTCGTTCTGGCCGCAACGATGGCCGGAGAATGGAGTTTCATGGGCATGGGGCAACAGTCTTCGGTGTTGCCTGAAAACCCGGCAGAAAAAAACATCCGGGATCATCCTCCGGACATGGGGACACCCCAGCAAAAAATACTGCCAGGTACGCAAAAGACCAGCCCAGAACCCAGCGAAAAAAAACGAGGCAAAGAATCTGCCCATGCCCTCTCCCCTGAGATCAAAAAATCGGCTCTGGCGACCCTAGGCCCGGGAAAGGGCGATACGCAGGTGTTCGACCGTCATGATGCCAACGCCGTTGCTCCGAAAGAACTCCCCTTGACCATACAGGAAGATCTACGCAACATGCGGTTTGCAGGCCATGCCTACTCTCAGGACCGTTCGCTCCGGTTGATTATGATTAACAATAAAATTCTTCACGAGGGAGACCCGATCAATGCTGATCTGCGTCTGTCTGAGATTACCGAAAACGGGGTCATACTCATCTACCATGGCAAGCGGGTACGTATAAATCTCTTTTAATTTGACAAGCCGACCCGGCCCAGGTATATCTTTATAAATCTCTTTACCTGTCATCTTAACATGATAAGAGAAACATCAGCCCTCCAACATCTCCTCGGACAAAATACTGTCCCTATACTTGCAGCAGCCATCTCCCTCTTTTGTCTCGGTGTTGTCTTCGTTTTTTTCCTGGCCTATAGAACGCATCTTCTGAAAAGGCAATTGGTGGGGGAAAAAAGAGAGGCAGAGGCGCTTGGCAAGCAGATTTCAGACTTGCAGACAGAGCTTGGCAACCAAAAAATTCAAACGGCAAGACTGGAGACCCTGCTCACCCAGGAACAACAGCACAGCGCAGAAAAACTCGTCCTGATAGAGCGGGCCAGGGACGAACTCCGCCTCCAGTTCCAGACGCTTGCCCAAAAAATATTCGACGAAAAAAGCACTGCTTTCACAGCCCAGAACAGCCAGAGGCTCACTGCCCTGCTGCAGCCCTTCCAGGAACAGATTGCCTCCTTTCGCAGGCGTATCGACGATATTTACCTAAGCGACACCAAGGACCGCGTATCACTGAGAGAGGAGATCCTCCATCTTCGCAAACTCAATCAGCAGATGAATGAAGAGGCCGCCAATCTCACCAGGGCACTCAAAGGCGATCGTAAGCTCCAGGGCAATTGGGGAGAATTGGTGCTCGAACGGGTCCTTGAGCAGTCAGGTCTGAGAAAGGGGTATGAATATGAAACCCAGGGTGGCTTCAGGGACCGGGAGAACCAGCTGTTAAAACCCGACGTCATCGTCCACCTTCCCGACGGCAAGGATATCATTATCGATTCCAAGGTATCCCTTTCCGCCTGGGAACAGTTTATCAACCATGAGGACAATAACCGCCGGCAGGAATTTTTGCGCAGTCATATCCAAGCCGTCCGAGACCACATCGAAGGTCTTGGGAAAAAAGATTATGCCGGAATAAAGGGGCTGCGCTCACTGGATTTCGTGTTGATGTTCATGCCCATCGAGGCGGCCTTTTCAACTGCGTTCCAGCATGGGGAAAAGCTTTTTACCGAGGCCCTTGCCCAAAAAATCATTATCGTCAGTCCGACAACGCTCCTGGCAACGCTTAGAACCATAGAAAATATCTGGCGTTTTGAACACCAAACAAGAAACTCTCAGGAAATTGCCGACTTGGCTGGAGCCCTTTACAACAAGCTCTGTAATTTTGTCGAGGATATGGAAAAGATCGGCAGGCAACTGGCAAGCACCGGGACGACCTTTGATGCGGCCATGAATAAACTCACCCATGGGCGGGGAAATATTATCGCCTTGGCCCACGCCCTGCCGGAGCTTGGAGTGAAGGTGAAGAAATCGCTGCCTCGCTCGGTCACCGAGGCCTCCGAGCTTGATATGAAGAATTAACCCGGATTTCTCATGAACACTGTGTCAATTTGTCTCCATTTAAGGAAGAGCAAGACTTTTCGAGGGAACTCTTGTGTTGTCAAATTTCCACAGTGTTCACCAAAGGTGCCCTGAAAGAAATGCCCTTGGGGTACAGTCCAGGCAGCGCCATCTTCTTCAGTCTTTTGGCAGTGAACATAGAGTACTATCGAAGTCGGAGTTTATGCCCGGAGGGTGCTTATCTGTTCGTTATCAAAAACTTCGAACCTGACGCCGCCTGAACTGATGAGAAATGCGGGCTAGACGCCGGTGAGCCACGGCTGACAGACAGGCCGTCCATGGCCTTGTCAGGTGCGGACGTCTTGTCCACACCTCTTCGGGCCTATTGTAGATCACCTGCGGGCCTCCGCGATGCGCCCTCCGACGATGCCCTCCGCCTTCCGGGCTGGAACTATACGATTTTAGTTGGATGAACCAGATATAATTCTTTTTATACCTAAATGAGTTAGATTCGCGTTCAGGTGATGATATGTTTTCCTTTAAAATAACATGCCGGGTAAATAGTATAGGTCTTCTGATCATTCAGGTCCTGTGGCCTTGTATATTCCTTACTGTCGGGGCAAACGGTGCAGAAAGATTTCCCGCAGGCAAACATAACATATTGCCTTTTTCGGCTTCTGCCAATCTGATCCCGAATCCGGATTTTTCCCTTCCTGCGGAACCCAAGGGATCTGCAACCGATGATGTCACTCAGGCGCCGTCAGGCTGGTTCATAGGCGCCGGCGGCATGATCCACGATTCACGATTCTGGCTCTCACCGCAAGGCGTCGGGGCAGGAACCGCCATAGGACTCACCGGAGGCCAGGATCGGCAGGGGAAATGGAACACCGTTCTTCCGGCTTGTAACCCCGGAAACTTATACCGTTTCAAGGCCGAGTTCTATCGAAACGATCTTGACGACCCGGCTGCCTACCCCGAACTCCGCATCTGGGGACAGACGTTCAGGCTCAACACCCTGCGGATGGTCCGGCGGTTCCAACCACTGCATGCGGATGTGACCTGCCCGAAAAAGCTTTCTACCTCAGACAGGACCTTTTCGCTTATCAATATGTATTCCGGGAGCACCTTCTGGATGCGCAAACCCAGCCTGACGAAACGGCAAAGGCAACCAATCAACAAGCAGGTCCCTCCCAAGATCGATTACTTCCCCATTGGAGTTTACGGAGCCACCCACAAAAACCTGCAGCAGATCAAGGCATATGGATTCAATAGTGCCGTTATCGGGCTGGACCAACGAAATATCGCCGCCTGTCTTGAGCAACGCGTCCACTGTACCTTTGGGGTCCCACAGGATCCTGAGAAGCTGATTAGCATATTGGATCGGTTTGCACCCCTGCTCAAAAAGGGGGATTTTTCCTTCTATGTCAACGACGAACCAGGCATTCATTCCTTTCCGGCGGCAAAGGCCGCGGCCATCCAACGCATTTTAAAGAGCCGTTTTCCCAAGAGCTTTACCACCATGGCCATCGTCCGCCCCCTGGTTATCCCCGATTATCAGGCAGGGGCCGACTATTTTCTTCTGGATCAATATCCTGTGCCCCATATGCCCATGATCTGGCTTTCAGAATCCATGGATGAGGCAGCAGGGTTTGTCGGCGCCGACCGTCTACAATCTGTGATCCAGGCCTTTGGAGGAAAGGAATCCGCCAGGTTCGGCTGGCCGCGCCTTCCGACCTATGCCGAGATGAACTGCCTGACGTTTTTGTCGATAATTCACGGGAGCAGAGGCCTCTATTTTTTTTCCTACCCGGACATTACCTCGACCCCGAACGGAAAAGAAGATCTTGGGCGTGTCGTCAGACATCTCAACAGACTTTCTTCCTGGCTGCGCCGGGAAAACGAAAAGGTGCCTGCCAAGGTTCGGATGGTTTCACGGTATCGCTTTGATCCTGCGGGTCAACCAGCCGTTCAATGCGTCTGGAAACGGCAAAACCACACCAGGATGCTCCTGTGTGTCAATACCATCAGGACCTCTGTTGCAGCCGAGGTGGAAAGTCCTTTGCAAAATGCAGTATGGCGGGATTACTACAGCTATAAACAGTATTATACGGTCGACAACAGAATCCATATCACTTTTTCCCCGCTTGCGGTGCAGGTCTTGATCGAGGAGCATTAAGCCGGATTTCTCATCCGTTCTGACGGCCTCATCTTCCTGAAAAAAATACATAGTAACACAGCTTTTATCCGAAAATCGGTCAGAGCTGAAAGGCCACCTTTTCAAGGGACACCATAAACCCTTCCTCGGGGCAAGGCCTGCACCATCCGGGCTGGGGGACACCAATGAAAAGGTTGTCTCTCAGCTCCTGAGCAGTGCGATCATCTCAATTTTTATCCTGTGTTGAGCTCGCAGGACGCGAGAATGGATGTTCATGAGAAATGCGGGTTACATGTGCTTCATACAGGCGACCAGATCATCATGGATTTCATTGACTGAATCATACATGACCTCTGTCCCGGCGGAGAAATGAAGCAGAATGTCATTGAGGCATTTGGGAATGTAAGGAAAGATCTTCCTGATGTTGAAAACCCGGTCCGCGGACACCAGGGAAAGATCGTTTCTATCCAGTTTTTTGAACACATCGGGCCCCATCTCGGGATCCTTTAAGATATCGGCCGGCCGGAAATTCTTTCGTCCGAGGAGGAAGAGCAGGACATTGCCGAGACCAAAGAGATCGAGGGCAAAAGGCCGCTCAGGAAGGTAAAAATCATAGTCAAAATCAATCCAGCGATATCGGCCGTCTATTCGATCGACAAAGATATGATCGCGCCGGATATCGCCGTGTTTCAAACCATGGTCGTGAAGCAGGGAAATAGCCTTAATGGAGTCGAGAAAATTCGTCAGCACCTTTTTCACATGGTGCTCAAAATATTCCCGATGGGTGTCTCCTTTGGTCTCAAGATACTTATCAAGCCGTTTTCCTTGAATAATATCGAGAACCCGCACCAGATTATCCGCTTCGTCCCGGGCGGAGTATCCCTGCATGAAGAAAGGGTTTCCCCTGACCAGGTCGATGACGGCTGCCTCTTTTTCAGGACTTCGATAACAGGTTACCTCCAATCCCCCCACGGTCAGCGTATATACTTCGTGGAAGGTCAATTTGACAATCTTTCTCTCCCCTGATTCCAAATCGTAGACCTTCGGCACCCATTGCTTGGGTTGTTCATCGATACCGAATCTTCCCTCTTTGGTGTATCCGACAATGAGGAAAAACCTCTCTCCCACATGGATAATATCACCGTAATCTATGCTTGTGAAATCACTTGTATCTCCTATCAGCTTCGGTGGCCTTCGCATGCTTTTAACAGCATAATGATCCTTAAGCTTCGGCAGAATATGCGCCGGATAACGGTCCCAATCAATCATGAGATTTACCCGACGACCCAGGTTGTAAACCTACAGCTATATCTTGCCAGGGCGTTGGAGATCGAGCCGAAAAGAAATTCTTCAGCCTTGGACACTCCACGTTTGCCGACAACTACCGTACCGAAACCTCCCTCAAGTTGAACATCCAGGATCGTTTGACTGATGGTCTTTCCCGTAGCCATTTGAATTACTCTCTGAATTATATCAAGGGAGATGCCCGCTTCGAGCAATATGTGCTCGGATTTGGCGAAAATACTTTCCGCTTTTTCCTTTTTCTCCGCCTGATAAGCCTCTAAGATCCCCCCATTGATATAATAATCAGGAGGCGGCTCCGGATAGATATGCAGAAGACATATGGTGATATTTTTCATGGAGGCGGCCATCTTTGCAACATAGCGCAATGCTCTTACCGAGGTTTCGCCTTCATCAACCGCGACCAGTATCTTTTCGCTTTCAGCCATTATCGTTCCCTCTTTCTTGAAGTTACGACCAGCGATTTTTCAGTAGTTGGCCCGCATTTCTCTCATGAGAAATCCGGGTTAAGCGTGTTCAATCCCAGGCTTCCATTGCTCTAAAAGTTTTATCAATTGGACAATGGCTCGATGTGTCGGAACCGGAACCCCGTGCAACTCCGCATAGCGGCATATCGCTCCGTTCTGTGCCTCGATTTCGGTGGCCCGATCATTGAGAATATCCTGCAACATGGAGGAAAGATTATTGGCACTCTGCTGGCATGTTTCAAACAAAAGTTGATAGAGATCATCGCAAGCCAGATCAACCGAACAGGCTGTGGCGACTTTTTTCCCTTCCTCAAGAAGAGCCTTCATCAAGGTGACCGACTCTATTCTCGTGGTGAGGCAGCCGTTGGGAACCTTCAAAATGGCCGAAAGAGGATTAATAGCCGAAAAGACAATGACCTTGCACCACAGACGTCCCAAAATCCTGTGGGACATTTCTGTGATTATCCCGCAATCGTTGAAGGTCTTAGCGATCTTTTCCAGCCTCGGGGTAAAATCTCCGTTCAGTTCACCTATAAATGTGGTCCCAACGCCTCCCTGACGTACTCTGGCTCCGGCCAGGGCCGTACCGGACATGAATGTCAGCCCGAGTAAAATATTTTTTTCCTCAACAACGGTCTTCAGCTCCTCCAGATTTCCCAATCCGGTCTGAATACAGATCATGGGACAGGTATCAGTAATCAAATGGGCTACACTGCGGGCAGCGGCAAGGGTGGCCTGGGACTTGACCAGGAGCAGGACAAGATCGCAACTCTCAACTTTTGCGCCATTTTCCAAGGCGGTAACCGGAACCGAGACAACGATATCACGGTCCTCTTCATCCTGGGCCATGAGCCCAATGCCTTCCCCCTGCATGGCCCCTATCACCTTTTGGTCAATATCGATGAGGTTGACCTCATGTCCTCCTGTTCCTAAAAAGGAACCAAAGAGCCTGCCTATGGCTCCACCACCAACGATGACGGTTTTCATAATGGTACCTCATCACGTATTGGAAAAAACCTGCCATGAAAGGGTTTTTGTTGCTGTTTTGTTAAAGATTCAATACCATTTCCATCTCATTTGTTTTTGGCGGTTCATCCGGCTCAAGGTACTTATGTGTACTCTCGGAGGCGGAGGACATCGCCGGGTTGCTCTTTTCAGCTTTACCAGAGCATGTTGAATCCGGATGATTCTTCTTTGTTTCATTGTATAATGAGCACGTTGGGAAAGCAAATTCTTCCCCCCGTTTTTCCCTGAACCGCATGGCCGGGCCAGACTGGTTTGCCATAAAAGAGCATTGATAAAGAGAGATCCGGTTGACAGCCCTTCGGAGAAATTCTATGTTGACTGAGCCTTTTGCAAAAGACTCAAGTCTCTTTCACTACCCGGTAATTCCATCATGGTTCTCACCATCGCACATCGAGGGGCCTGCAGCCTCGCCCCGGAAAATACCCTGCCCGCGATCAAAAAGGCCTGGGAGCTTGGAGCCGATATGGTGGAAATTGATGTTACCACAACCCTCGACGGACAGCTGATCGTTATCCATGATGATATGTTGGTCCGGACGACCGATATCCATAAACGGTTTCCCGGCAGGATGCACGACTCCTGCTCCACTTTCACCTTGAAAGAGATCCGCTCCCTTGATGCCGGTTCATGGTTTGTCGAAACCGATCCTTTCGGCACAATCGCCGCAGGAGACATTCCCAGACAAGAACTCTTAGCCTTTGCCGGGATTACCGTTCCTACACTTGAAGAGGTCTTGGATTTTGTCAATATACGTTCCTGGCGCGTCAATATAGAGATCAAGAAGATGGTGCCCCCCATGGAGGATTACCCGATTGCCGAGGCCGTACTGGATCTCATCGAGCGGATGCGGATTCCGGCCGACCGCGTAGTTATCTCCTCTTTTGACCATGAATACCTGCGCAAAGTGAGCGCACATCGGCAGGATATAGAAATAAATGCCTTGTTAGGTGACCAGGAAACAGGGCGTCAGGACTGGGGAAGCTATGAATTTCACTTCTATAATGCCGATGCCTGCCTCATTGATGAACAACAGCTGGCAAACGCATATGAACATGGCTGTCTGGTAAATCTCTACACCGTAAACGATCGGGAGGACATGCTGCGATTTACTGGACTCAAGGTGCGGGGACTCTTTACCGACTACCCACAAAGACTGATCCAACTGCAAGAGTCGGCCGATAGGCAATTTAAATAAGCTGCTCAGAAATTACATCTTCAACAAGAACCAGAATACTGCACAGCCAATCAAGAAAAAACAAAAACACGGGATGATTATTTTGCGCCAGGTCTTCGCCGTATCCACTCCGAAATAGTTGCAGGTCAGAACAAAGCAGATATGGATGGGCGAGACCATGACCCCGGTAAATCCGCTGAAGGAGGCAAGGACCAGATAGGGAAGCATCTGAGCCTCCATGCCCAAACTCTTGAGCAGACCAAGAAGCAACGGGAATGTCGCTCCGACAAAGGCTACGTTGATTCCGGCCACGGCGCCCACAAAAAACGGCAGGAACACAGCCGCTGCAACCAACGCCACCCCGCTGCCGGCAGCCCCCGCCATTGCCGTAACAATCCCTGCCGCCTGCATGACGTCCTTGAAAACAAAAATAGCCGCAATGACAAAAAGCATAGACCAGAAGGCCTTTTTTCTCATGACCTGCAGGAAATAGCGATATGTCAGCTTGTTCTGCACCACGAGCACGGCCGCCGCCGCCGCAAGGGCGACAACCACTCCCCATTCGAACGGCAGCTTCGGATAATACTTGGCAATACCTGTTTCAAGCAGTATTGAGCCGACAATGGCAACCAGCAACGGAGAGGCTTCCAGCAAAACTCTCCGGAAATTTCTTGTTGTTTGTATCGTTCCGTTTTCTTTGCCGCCCGTTGACAGGCTCTTCGAACGCAGGAAAAAAAACCATCCTAAAGAAAACATCGCAAGCGTTGCCGGCCAGGTCCTGGCGATCAATGAGCCAATCGGAATATTTGCCAGGGCAACCGTTAAAATAATGCCGGGATACAGAGGCCATGCCAACTCCCATACGTGGCGAAACCAATAGTTGGCTATCGCCTTCTCTTCATTGCTAAGAGACATGTCGGTTGAAACAGCTTTGACCAAAGGGGCGGAAAAGACTGCGCCCCCCGGCATGGGCAAGAGTCCGATTAAGGCCGGAAAGAAGATCAGCCGCAGACGTGGATTGACTAAATACCCGGAAAGAGCCTCCATCAGCCGACCGGACTGACCTGAATATTCAAGGGCATCGGAGAGAATGAGGATAAGACCGACAATGGTTACCAGAAAAAGAAATTTCCCTTGGACAAGTGCTAAAAGGCCGACCTTCCCCCAGGACAACACGGGCAACCCGAATGATACCCCCATGATCAGGCTGCCGAGAAGAATCGACAGCCCGAGACCGATTTTTAACCGGATACCTGTCAACATCAGGCAAAAAACGACAATCACCTTGATGAAGGGAGTCGCGGCGGTTACCAGACCCATCTCTTGACCTTAACCAGAATTTCTCATGAACACTCTATTAATTCTTTTATGTGCAACATCCCTGATCATAAACAGACCAAAACGATCCAGAGCGGACCGGATAATAGTATCCTTTTTCTTTTTCGGCTATTGATATTCGCCAAAGCAGGCAAATGCAGCCGAGGCGGCCACTTGATGATCTTGGACGATCTCATGTGTTCGGAAGAGACTCTTAATATCTTGACGTTGAGGATTCTTTTGCAGGTGAGTATGCATAAAATAACCCTTGCAACAGAGAACAAGCATCACGAGGATGACGAGCAAAAGGAAGCAGCCTCCATTGGATTTCGCACCCTCTGTTGGCTCATCATCCGTGATTTCCCGATAGATGATATAATCCAGCACGTCATCGTGCTCATCAGAATGATCGTCCATACACACTCCTTGAGAGGTTTGTTGATATACAATCCTTTTGCAAAATGAAAATTTTCGTTCAAAATCAAGGCGTGCGAAAAATTTTACGACAGGCGCCCCGCAGGATGTGCCCTTGGGTATACATAATCAATTTCGGGCTCGAAATTTATACCCGCAGAATGCACAATATCAATCCACGCCCTCGCGAAGAGGGCGACCCTTTTGCTCGGTTTCGACTTTCAAGTTGAAGGGGTTTCAATCCACGCCCTCGCGAAGAGGGCGACCTCAGACAGGGCGATTCAAAGCTTTCCCTTACCAGTTTCAATCCACGCCCTCGCGAAGAGGGCGACATGCAAAAAAGGCATAGTTGAACGGCGTTTTAGGGTTTCAATCCACGCCCTCGCGAAGAGGGCGACGATAAACCTAGCCAAGAGGAATGCAAGCGATGGGTTTCAATCCACGCCCTCGCGAAGAGGGCGACGGTTCCGCCCAGGCCCTTGCCGTATTGTTCAGAAGTTTCAATCCACGCC
>JBJKRL010000123.1:0-3080 GCA_046704745.1 Desulfocapsaceae bacterium
TTTAGGTACTTTGATATTTCGATTCGCTACAAATATTGTGACAAGTTTTGCTCGTTCAGCTGCTTTATATAAAATTTCTTTGATAGTTACTGGACAAGCATCTGCATCAACCCAAATTTTCATTTAATTCTTCTATTAAGTATAACGTGGAGTTCTGCGGGAGCCGCGTCTTTTGCGGCTTCCGTAGAAACGATTTGTTAACTCATTCATTCATATTTTTATTTCGCTTCTAAGCTTATTTACTGCTTTTGCAATTCTCTCTTTATTTATTGAATCCAGATGGTTTCGAAGCTTCTCATTTAATATGAGTTCTATTCCAGATCTCAATATTTCAAAATTCTCGGTACATTTTGCTTCGGACAGCTCATGTATGCCTATACTCAGAATTGCATATAGACCAGCGTTTTCATAAATAGTGACTGGTAAATAATCATGAAGAAACAGTATTTTTTCATTCATTCTGCTACGTTGATATCCAGCTTCATCATACTCATTATTGCTTCCTAGGAGTTTGTCGGATTTGACTTTTCATTGCCAGTCTCATCCTAACAGATGAAGTTGATCGATTCAGTTATTTGACAATCTTTATCATTTTTCCGGCTATCAACTGCCTCTCTGGGTGAAAATCCACTCAGAGCGCCTTGTTCTTTGACATATTTTAGCTTTTCAGAGCAAATATTCTCTTTATATTCCAAGCAATGGAAACAAGTGTCCATTCACCGGAGACTGCCTCAACCCCCCGCAAGAGAAATTGCCGGAAGCCCAAGACATGTTTGATAATGCCGAATACCGGTTCAACCGTGTTCTTGCGTTGAGCATACATCTTACGCCCCGCAATAGTTTTGAGTTTATTTCTCATCTTGTCTATCGGCTCTGCATCTTCCGGCAGCGGCGCGGGACTTATGAAACGCTCGGTAAGAGGTTGGTTGTGCTTGTCCCGACTCGGAGGTATAAACGGTTCAATTCCGGAATGCTTGCAGGATGCCACATTGGCATCGCTGTAATAGCCGGCATCGGCAAGCATGGTGTCAACCTTGCCCAAACTTTCCGGCAGTCCGTTCAGAGAGGCAAGGGTCGCAGCGATCTCCTGCTTGTCGTTCGAGGCCTGGCTGATGTGGGATTCGACAATACACATTGTGTCAACATCAACCGCGGCCTGGCCATTATACGCCTGGACAAAACCCTTGTCGGAAGACGGCATGATGCGGGACTCTTCGTCGGTCAAATTGACCTGGTCATTTTTGTTGGGTCCGGGAGTCGGCGGTTTAGGACCTCGACCGCGAGGCTTTTTACCGGTCTTTTCGGATTTGGCTTGGCGATCAGCGATTTTCTGCTCGTGTTCTTTTTTCTCCTGAGCATATCTTTGGGCTGCCCGCTCCTCAATTTTCGCCTTCGCCGCGGCTATGGCTCGCAGACGGTCTTGGCGCCTGCGAAGTTCTTGCGGAATATCCATCCCCTCAGGAATCTTTTCAGAATCAGCGTCTTCGGCAAGACGGAGCAGGTTTTCGACTTCAGCCTGCAGTTGTTTTTCGATCTTACAGGCATGGCCCCAGCTCAAGGCATGGTGTTTGGAGGCATTGGCCTTTATCTTGGTCCCGTCAAGGCTGATTTTCCCTATTTTCAACAGACCCATTTCACGGGCAAGCAGCAGGATCTGGACGAAAAGCGGCTTAAGTTGGTTGAGAAACCGTTTGCGGAAAGTGGCAATGGTATCGTGATCGGGATGGGTGTTGGCGGAGATGAAACGAAAGGCCACCGAATCATAGGTAGCCTGTTCTATTTTGCGACTGGAAAAAACTCCGGTGGCATAGCCATAAAACAACAATGATAAGAGCATCTCAGGATGATAGGCTTTAAAGCCTTTCCCCTCATAAGTCTCCACCAGAGGCTGCACATTGAGCTGTGATACAATATCGACAACAAACCTGGCCAGATGCTTTTCCGGGAGCCAATCTTGAATCGACGGTGGGAAGAGGAGCTGTTGCTGTCTATTTATGGGAATGAATTTTGGAGTCATATTTTTCTCGCTTAGTAATTTGCTGAAATTGCTAAGCAATTAACCATTGGCACAGAAAATTGTCAAGTATTATATTGTAATATCAAAACGATATGATTTTTTTGTCCGACTTTTTTGCCGTCGGTTTAGTGCTCTAAATCCGACAGACTCCTAGGCGCATAGTAAACCTCGGTTCCGGGAATGACCACTAATTCCGGCTGGGAGTAGACCGGTGCCGGCAGGACAAGTCTGAACTCGACCCGCGGCGACCATGCATATACTGGATATGATAAGCCGGCCGTCAGTAGAACCACGGTTCCAGCCGTAAGTATAAATGAACGAAGAAAACCCATATTAGCCTCCAATGATAGGTGTAAACTTACTTGAAAGTCATGTCCTTAATGTGATTTCAGGTTATGTTAACCCTTTTTCAAACAAGAACAAGACACATAATCAAAGATCGCCAAGATGGATAAATCCCCAAAAAAGCTCTACGAGGATTGACTGATATTCAATCAAATGGATGCTACGAATTGTGTAATATCCATTCACCATTGCTGTTTCGACAAGCCGTAGTATACGTCCTTTCCCTTTTGCCATCAATCGTTGTGATTATCTTAGCACGCCTGCATATCCTATGTGAATGACCTGGCGACGTATACGAGTGCTGCGGAATCACTTTGTATGAATTTCCGGTATCAGGATTATGCCAGGCAGAAGCTTTCCCCGACTGTCCGTATTCATAGGCATTATTCAATTTCTGCCTATCATACCCATCCATCTCATTACCAACTATATATCCAATTAACCCTCCCAGTGTGGCGCCGATCAGCGTCCCTCCGGTATTCCTCCCGATGGCTTGCCCTAAAATGGCTCCGCCGGCAGCCCCAATTCCTGCTCCTTGAACACCTTTGGTATAAATTCCTTGATCGCAGGATGCGAGGAACAAAAACAATAATGAAAATCCCAATAAAAAAAATTTCTTCATTCTCTGCTCCATGGAGATGAGTGCTCAAACAAGTGCACTCGGTTTAAGGTTATTACTCGGTCTGAGGGCAAAAGATCCTTGAGATAAGGGGAAAAA
>JBJKRL010000124.1:0-5077 GCA_046704745.1 Desulfocapsaceae bacterium
GGTTCTCAAAATTTCTCAATCCTGTTACAAAACGGCGATGAATGATCGGCGATGGGACATTGTGACCTCCTTCGCGAACTCGTTGTCGGACCCGTGCAACGGCCAATTCCGGAGAAGCAAGTCGGAGAAAGAACAGCTTTACAATGTAACCATCCGTCTGCCAGCCAGGAATAAGCCTGAAATACCCTCGACCGCTCAATGTGGTTTCGAAGGCAAAGCTTACCCCCCGCATGGTATGATTGAATATCTCCTCCAACATCAGTCGGCCAGCTCGAAAAGCAACCTGTTCCGGTTCAAAAGGAGCCAGGCCAGCCGCTATGAGGTCGGCATTCACAAATGTCGGGCAATTTGCCTCTCTCGGTAGAAATTCTTTGGCAAAGGTAGTCTTTCCCGCCCCGTTCGGTCCGGCTATGATAATGATTTTTTTCGCGCTCTGGCGAGCCATTCATCAGCCTCCATTTCTCTCTCGTCAATCAATCACATTTTAAATATTAACGGGTTTTCGACAATCTTCAACAATTCTTGCTATCTTGGATCGTCGAGTCTGTAGCGTATCCTTGAGACTTTGGGACCTTCCGTCATTAGTTTTTCTTCTCATGATATAATCATCTCAGGGAG
Source organism: Desulfocapsaceae bacterium (assembly GCA_046704745.1). Taxonomy (GTDB): domain Bacteria; phylum Desulfobacterota; class Desulfobulbia; order Desulfobulbales; family Desulfocapsaceae; genus CAWGGS01. The sequence goes on from JBJKRL010000124.1 coordinate 619, forward strand.
TTTTTCGTCAACAAATCCAACAATCGGAGGTGTATCATGAAAGTATCCCAGGCAATCGATTTCCATCTGCAGTACCAAAAGGCCAACTCCAAAAAAAAATACGGTCAAAACCTGTGAATTCGTTCTAACACGCTTCAATGCTCAATTCGGGAAACGCGATCTGGCCGGCGTTTCTCAAGAAGAGGTGCTGGAGTTCCTTCTCTCTCTGACCCGAAACAATAAACAGGCGACAAAAAGAAACCGATATTCGGTTCTCGCGTCTTTCTACAATTTCAGTATCAATACCGGGCTTCCCTCTCTCACAAATCCCTGCAATACTGCAGTTATAAGGAAAATATTCAAACGCCCGCAGGCTATTCAGTGGAATATCGTTGATAAAGAAACCGTTGATGAGATCATCTTTCGGACCATGAATACCCGGAACAGGCTTATTCTGGAACTCATGGCCCGAGGTGGAATGAGAATCGGTGAAGTTTTAAACCTCACTCCGGGTGACATTCAGGAAAGGACTCTGGCCATTAGAAATCCCAAAAGCGGCCGGATTGGAGAGGCGGTTTATGTTCCACGAAAATTATTGGTAAGGTTAACCGACTATGTCAAAGCCCGTGAAATTGGCAACAGTGACCGAATTTTTCCCATTTCCTATGTCGCCGCATGGTCCATGGTCAAGAATTCCGGAAATCTGGTCAATATCGAGTTGCGCCCTCATGATTTGCGTCGACATGCGGCAACGTATGCGTCAAGGTCCGGAACTCCAATAGAAATCGTCAGCAAGGTAATCCTGCGGCATGCTGATCTTTCGACTACTCAGAGGTATCTTGGCAAAGTGAATGATACAGAAGCGATCCGGTGGATCGAGACTCTCTACGGGTAGTATCGGCTGAAGGGGCGGGGAAACTCCTCGCCCTTATGGCAATAGTAGATAGGTTAAGTTGGGACAGACGCCAAATTTTTTTAAGGTTCTTCCTGGCAACCTTAGGATATTGATGTCAGTAAAAAACTAGGATACGAAGATACTTGAATTTTCTTGTACCATGTTTGGCACGCTTGTTTGGTACCCACTTTTTTCAACCTACTTCAGTCCTGGTCTATCGGCTAGCTACATAGATCCCCATAACGATTATCGTGTCACGCTCAGTCCTTGACCTCGTTGCAATGCCAGATTTCCAGCTGCCACCGATCATGGTGTCTGGAAAAAATGCGTAAATGATGCAGATATTGTTCGGAGTGGTCGGGCTGCGTCATCGCGTTGACAAGGGTAACTAGGATATGACGGCCTATTGGCGTTACCGCAATCTTTTTGGTGACTAACGACTTTGGCGGTGTGGATTGTTTCAACTGCTCCAGCACTCCGTCAGTTCCCAGCTTGCCGCATACCGGTTTGCCGGCGCGATAGAACAGAAGCCGTTCAGACAGGGCATCGGCCGGAAAATTGGCAGCGCCAGCCCCGGTATTGCCGGGATCATCGATCCTAGCGTTGAGCGCAATCAGTTCGGTGCGCCACCCAGGATTCTCCGTCATGCTGTCGGGCAATTCATACTCGCGAGGATGATCGAAGTGCAGTGCCTGCTTGAGCGATGGCAGTGCGAAATCTTCGGCAGCTTTCGCGTCGATTGACGCCGGTGCATCGGACTGTTTGTCCCAATACGTGGTGTGCGCCATCGGCGTGAACCGACGCAATCCAGCGGATTTCACCGGGACATCACTGATACCCGGGCCGAACACGGCCGAGAGCGGACCACCCACAAGTTCGCCACAAAGGCCACCGTAAGCCGGAAAGTATATATTGGTCCAACGCGTCACCGCGAAGCAGGCGGCGTGATGTAACAGCAGCGGATTGAATTTGCGCTTGCCCGTGGTTTCGATGCCCTGGTCTGGGGAATAGGCATAGCGTTTGCCGTCCTTGACCGGCGGACAGGTTGGCAATTCACGTTGTCGCTGGCGCGTGGCAAACTCGGTATTGCTGCGCGCTAGCAACATCATGCCATGCGCCAGCGGGCTGCCGAGTGTAATGAAATCAGTGACACGCCAGTCATTACCCCAGTAGCGCTGCTCCTTCCAGCACGCGAATTGGGCTGAACGGTAAGCATGCTGCAGCGCTTGTCGTAATGGCTGGATCGAATCGTCTGTCGGGAGATTCCGCAGCGTTTCGCCGATGATAGACAGCGCATCACGTAAGACAGGTTGCGGCCGCAGATTGTTTGCAAGAAGCTGATCCAGCTCTGCACCCTTGCTTTGAAAGTCGTAAACGCTATTGTAGTCACGCCACAGCGCAGTGAGTAGGTCATAACCAATGACGCTTCCCAGGCTGTGACCGACGACGACAATTCGATCGTATTCTCCTGATTCATGCAGTCGCCGCAGCAAGGCTACGCCATCGGCGCGAATGCGTTGGCGCAGGGCGATGTTCTCTGGCGATGGGCTGAGGTAGCGCGCCGCGTCACCCGCGTAATAAAGGAGAAAGCCATGAACTCCACTGAGCAGCAGGGCAAGAAGGACTGAGATGGGGGTGTAGGGCAAGCGATTCTGGTAGGCCTGCATAAAGTGGGCGACGGCTCCGCTGACGATCGCGATCACGAGGCCAACCAACAGGATCCACGAAGACCACCAGATCGTGCGCAAGCCATGCGGCACGTTGCGCGGGTGACGTAGCAGCAGGTTCAGCAACCACTGCGTCAGGTGCCGGAATTTGGTGCCGCTTATCTGGTACGCCCAGTAGTACTCGAAGAAGTGAATCTTGTTGCGCCCCACTGCCTGTAGGCGACGCAGCTCGAAGGATTCAGACATCCGGTCGGGCTTGCTCCAGTACTGCTCGCCGTCGTTCACCGGTGGTGGCAGTACCGACTCGACGAAGCCGCGGACGGTGTCCATCGGCTTTTGCTCGCCAATGCCGTGAATCAACACGACCGCCTGTTTCATATCAGATACTCCATCAGAGTTTGCACATAGCCATCCGACACTACGCTGTGCTGTCACCAGGTCAATGCTAGGCGAAAGCCTTCTCATTCTCGGCAGATTGAAACGTTGTTCTGCGCACAATTACGCTTGGGCCTTTTCAATCTGTCTCTCACCCCGATGTCCGCTTACGTGAGCATTGGATGACCGGAGAGGGTCGGCTCCGAATGACTGATATCACCGAAACCGCCGTTGAGGTTGTCCAGACGAGCCAGTGACCGGTGACATCTGCACTGCGAACAGAGAGGAGGACTGCCAACTGGTGCCTTTGGCCGACAAGCTGAAGCTCAACCCTGCCTGACGTACGTCGGCTTGATCATTCGAAGCGGCAGGCCGTCGTGCCGTCCATCGGTCCGTTGTAGAATCCCCGGCCCCAACCTGACAATACGCGTCCATGTGGTAAAAAGTGATGGGTGATAAGGTACTTGCTTTCTTCGGGCTTCCCCCAAAAACCCTTTCCAACGAAGGACTATCTGAACCGATGCTTTAGTACTACCCTTTCAAGACAGGTTTCGCAATGATTTTGACTCCAACGGCAATAATCGACGTTAAGCGCAGCAAAACATGACATTCTCCATCGAAAACAGCGCATTGATCATATGGCTGACGTGGAAGGTAGGAGACCAGCCATGAGGGTGGCCATTGAACGAAGAAGATCTTGCAAAATCAGTTGCCTGCATGTATCACAGCTTGAGATGATACCAGTCTTCGAGAATAAAAAGGGCTGGTTGAGTATGCCTTTCCCGAAAGCGAAGCAGAATAGCGGACCATATCGGTCTACCCGAAGGGTGAAGAAGGAGGGAGATGGGAGTGACGGGACAATGGATACCCTGGCAGGACCGGCAAGAATGGTCCCAAGTGGTTGAGTCGATAACTATCGCGATTGCAGGTCTTGGCGGAGAAAAGGAACATTTGCGTGAAATTGCCGGGCAGATAGAGGACTGGTACGCAGAACTTGACGAACTCTTGGACAGTCTTGGTGCTATTACTTGCTGCAGCTGTACAACAATTTGCTGCACAATGGCAACGATCTGGTATGACTTGAGAGATCTGCTCTTCCTCTATCTGGTCGACAACAGGCTGCCCCGACAACAGATAACAAGAAATGTAGATCGCACCTGTGTGCATCTCACTCCCAAGGGATGTTGTCTCAATCGCCGGGAACGGCCGTTTATCTGCACCTGGTATATCTGTGCGGTCCAAAAAGCAGCCCTCATGCGACAACAAAATGGTGCAGGAGAAGAAATTTTCGCATTTATCGCCCAATTAAAGACGGCAAGAAAAGAACTTGAAAATCGTTTTATGGACGCTGTTGTATAAGTTCCGATTAGTTTAGATGAGAACTGACATTTTTGTAGAAACCTGTTTTTCCAGGGCATAGTAGAAAGGTAAACTTGGAACCAAAACAGAGCAGTCAGATCTTAGAAATGGCCATATTAACGACAAAATCACTGGTTCTGTTGGTGTGTTTTATTATTGGAAATCGGTTAAGTGTTCCCTTGTT
>JBJKRL010000125.1:0-4925 GCA_046704745.1 Desulfocapsaceae bacterium
TCGAGTTCGCCGCTTACCGCTCCTTGTAAGAAACTTTTCATAAAAAAAGAAGGCAGTTCGTTTTCGGTGGATACGGATGCAGCTGTATTTGGATTTTCCACCGATAAGCCTTGCCCGGTTTCCATAAAGGTTGACGGCAGAGAGCTCATCGATCAGGAATCCACGTCCCTTACCCTGCAGGATATCGACGGGTATGCACTACCGCTCAAGGTATCGGACTTTTTCGTCGAAGAAGAAGCGCTACGAAGCACCGCTCTGGTAAAAGGTATGTTCAATGACCGGAAAGGGAACTTTTTTGCCGACTTCTCAATCCGCTATACCTTCTGGACAGGTTGGACCGCGATGAGGATGGATGTACTGATTCACAATCCGCGCGCCGCCCTCCATCGTGGAGGACTGTGGGACCTTGGTGACGAAGGATCGGTGTATTTCAAAGACCTCACGCTGCAATTCGGACTTGCAGGAGAGAAAGTCGACACCGCCTGGCAGACGGAACAGACACAATCCATTGCATCGACTGAGAAGGCCACGATTCTGCTGCACCAAAACTCCAGCGGGGGAACAAACTGGGACTCGCCGAATCATCTGAACCATGAGAACGAAAAAACGGTATCATTCCCCGGTTACCGCGTTATCTCCGAAAGAGAAGGGAATGAAACCACAATCGACACCGGTCAAAGAGCAACTCCCTGGATGAAAATATCAGATGGCTCGGGCTCGATCGCCTGCACCGTGGAACATTTCTGGCAAAATTTCCCAAAGTCTCTGCGGAACGCTGGAAGCGCCATACAGATCTCTTTGTTCCCCAAAGAACAGGGACAACCTTTCGAACTCCAGGGCGGCGAACAAAAACGACATGGCGCTTTCGTTGATTTCGGCCTCAACGGAAGCGACACGATGCTGCCGGCATTCCAATATCCCGTCGAGGTTTCCCTTTCGCCGGAATGGATTGAAAAATCACAAGCCGTCCCCTATTTCTCCGTCCCCGGAGCGCATGAGCACGCCCGTTATCAAGACTATATCCGTCATATCATCGAAGGTGAAAATTCCTTTTTTGCCAAACGAGAACGCATTGATGAGTATGGCTGGCGCAATTACGGCGACGTCTACGCCGATCATGAGGCCGTCAACCATAACGGGCCGGAGCCGTTCATTTCCCACTACAATAATCAATACGATTTCATTTACGGTGCCATAGTTCATTTTTTACGATCTGGCGACAGGCGTTGGTGGGAACTTGCAGCACCTGCAGCCCAACATCTGATCGATATAGATATCTATCATACCGATCAGGATAAAGCCGCTTACAACGGAGGCATGTTTTGGCATACAGACCATTACCGAGAGGCGAAAACGTCATCGCACAGGGCCTACAGCGTAAAAAATAAGACAAACAAGGCCTACGGTGGCGGCACATCCAACGAGCATATCTACTCCTCCGGCATCACGCTGTATTATTATCTGACCGGCGACATCGCGGCCAGGGAAACCGTATTGCTCCTTGCTGAGTATGTCCTCGGCATGGACGACGGCACCAAGACCATTTTTAGCCTTTTTGACGAAGGCCCCACAGGCCTTGCCAGCCAGACAGTAGACACCGCCTATCATCATGCTGGCCGCGGACCGGGAAACTGCATCAACTGTCTGATCGATGCCTATCTGCTCAGCAGGGAAAGACGATACCTTAACAAGGCAGAAGAACTCATTCAACGCTGCATACATCCAGCCGACGACATTGCCGCCTTGACCCTTAACGATCCGGAATACCGATGGTCCTACCTCGTTTTCCTGCAGATTCTGGGCAAATATCTCGATTTTAAAGGGGAATTGGGAGAAACCGACTATTCCTTCTTTTATGCTCGCGACAGCCTGCTTCAGTACGCGGATTGGATGAAGAAGAACGAAGTTCCCTATAAAGATGTTTTACATAAAGTGGATATCCCTACCGAAACCTGGCCAGCTCATGACGTTCGGAAATGTCATATCTTTCATATTGCCGCCAAATACGGTCCGGAACAAAAACGGCAGACATATCTGGAGAAGGCATCCTTTTTCTTCACAAAATGCCTGGACGACCTGTTGAGTTTTGAAACCGCTTATCTGGCTCGCCCCCTGATTATCCTCTGCGTCTACGGATACATTCATGACTACTTCACCCGGCAAACACGAGTTCACCCCTTTTCAATCCATTGTTACGATTTTGGTGATCCCCAGATTTTTATCCCGCAGCGATCAAGGTTTAAAGACACCTTCAAAAAAAAGGTTTTACTGACCATCAGGCTCTTGCAACGAATATTTCACGGCAAGATTCGCTCCTTGGCAGGCAGGTGATACCCAATGGCAACCCTTGAGATCTCAAAAAAGAAACTTATCTACATTGTTAACAGCCTCAATCTGGGAGGGACTGAAAATCTGGTTGTGCAAATGGCCCTCGCCTTTCGGTTGGACTATCAGGTTTTTGTTGTCTGCCTCGATGAACCCGGCATCTGGGCTGCGAGATTACGGAATGAAAATATTCCTGTCTATTGTCTCTGGCGGCAACCCGGTATCGACTTGGCGGTTTCCGCCAAAATTGCCAAATTTTGTAAAAAACACGGGGTCGATCTTATCCACGCCCACCAGTGCACAGCCTGGTTTTATGCAGCTCTTTCCCGCCTGCTTTATCAAGCGCCCAAACTGCTTTTTGAGGAGCATGGCCGTTTTTATCCTGAACACTACAGCTGGAAAAAAAATACCGTCAACAAACTTCTCATCCAAAATCTCACAAGCAAGATTGTCGCAGTCTCTGATGACGTCCGCAGGCGCTTGGTAAAATATGAAGGCATATCGAAAAATCGCATAAGTGTCATCTATAACGGGACCCGCCCTCCTCCTCCACTCAGTGCAGAGAAAAGAGCCGTTCTCTGTCAGGAGTTAGGTCTTGCCCCTGATGACTTTGTCATAGGCATGATCGGCCGTCTTGATCCGATAAAAAACATCCCGATATTCTTAAAGGCCTTTGCCGAATTACGGCTGAAACATAAAAACCTCAAAGGCCTTTTGGTCGGAGATGGCCCCGATTTTGCCAATATAAAGACTATGTGCAATTCTCTCCAGATCAGCAATGATATACTCATGACTGGATACAGGCAAGATGCCACAGATCTCCTCCAATGCCTGAATCTCTATGTTCTTTGCAGTCTCAGCGAAGGAACATCTATGTCATTGCTGGAGGCAATGGCCTCAGGTATTCTGGCTATTGTCACTAATGTGGGCGGCAATCCCGAACTCATCACACATCATGAAAACGGATGGGTCATCCCATCAGAATCGACTGAAGACCTCATTGAAGCAATCAATCTGGCATACCTTTCACCTGAAATCAGGATACAAATGGCCCAAAACGCTTTAGACGTTTATGAAAATTATTTTTCCTTTCAAAAAATGGAAGATAATTATAAAAAGATGTATAGTTTTCTTTTAACCGGGGGTTGAACAAATGACCAGAAACACTATCCAACAGTATATTTTTGATGCTCTGGAATTGGCCAATCATGCACGAGATGATGATGATAAAATACCCATAGGCCCCGAGACCACCCTCTACGGAGTAAACGGCCACCTCGACTCCATGGGCCTGGTCGGGTTTCTTATCGATGTGGAGGAATCTCTTCAGGATCAGGGAATCCGCATATCGCTGAGCGACGAACGGGCCATGTCGCAAAAGAACAGTCCGTTTCGAGACGTACCCACATTGGTAGACTATATCTCCCAGCTCATCGGAGATGCAGCGTGATATCCGAGCGTACGTTTCTTATTACCGGAACAACCCGAGGTCTTGGAAAAGCCATGGCCGAATATTTTCTCAGCCATGGTGAAAGAGTAATCGGTTGCGCCCGATCAGAGCAAACCTTCACGCACCATTACTATCAACATCACATCCTCGATATCTCTTCATCGGATGCCATAACCGATTTCTTTTTCGAACTGCGAAAGGATGTGAAGCATCTCGACGTGTTAATCAACAATGCCGGCATTGCCAAAATGAATGCCCTTGCCACAACTCCAATCAAATCCGTTGAAAAAATCTTTTCGGTCAATGTGTTCGCCACCTTTCTCTTCTGCCAGAAGGCCATTGGACTTCTCAGAAAATCAAAGCATCCACGGATCATCAACATGAGCACTGTTGCTGTACCTTTACGCCTGGAAGGAGAAGCTGCCTATGCAGCATCGAAGAGTGCGGTCGAGACACTCACCCGTATCATGGCAAAAGAATTCGGCAGCTTTCATATCACCTGCAATGCCATTGGACCTGCTCCGATCGCCACAGATCTGATAAAAGGAGTTGGAGAAGAGAAGATAGACCGCCTGACCCAACAGCAGGCGATAAAAAAAATGGCGACCGTCGACGATGTGCTTCATCTTGCCGAATTTCTTTCTCATCCGGCAAGCGACATGATCACTGGCCAGATTATCTACCTCGGAGGAATTTCCTGATGATTGCGTTCTTTTTGCAAAAAATGAAAGAAGCAGGTCAACAACAGGCGGCTATCGCAACATCAGACGGGGTATGGAGTTATGCAGACCTGCTCGAATCCCACCGGGAAATCCATTCCTGGTTGGCCGAACAGAAAATTCCTCCGGGCAAGGTTGTGTCCTTCGATGGCGACTACGGACTGCAGACGATAGCACTGTTTCTTGCGCTAACCGCCAACAGGAATATTATCGTACCCCTCTCAAAAGACTCAAAAACCCACTATGATGAATTCAGGGAAATTGCCGGCACCGAATATGACATTTCTCTTGCCGACGGCACCCCTGCCATCAAAAATACCGGCAGATCCACACGCCACGACATCTATGAAGTGCTTCGTAAACGGCAGACTGCCGGACTGGTTCTGTTCTCTTCGGGATCTACCGGGAGAAGCAAAGGCATTGTTCAGAAC
>JBJKRL010000126.1:0-32427 GCA_046704745.1 Desulfocapsaceae bacterium
GTTCATTGACAAAAAACTGAAGAAGATGGCGCCGCCTGAACTGACCCTTGGTGAACACTGTGTAAAATTGGTACTATATGAATTGTCTTAACATTCGTTGGATCTATTGTACTTAACCAAAATTACATTGTGTTCATGAGAAATCCGGGCTAAGTGTAAACCAGACCCTACATTTCAAAGTATAAATTATATGAATTTGAAAGCAAGGACCAGAGTGTTTGATCTTGAAAAAGGTATTACATTTTCCACTATAAAAGGAATCAAAGTCCACTTAAAACGGCTCAGGTTTAGATAAAAGAAGAAACGGAGATGACGTCATGACTTTGCCAACAATAAAAAGGGTAGGAAACATGGAAGATGATCCCCGCTGGCATGCCGTTCTTGCCCGTGATCTGCAGGCCGACGGCCGTTTTTTCTATTCGGTCGACACCACTGGTATCTACTGTCGTCCGACCTGCGCCGCCAGAAGACCGAAAGCTGCACACGTCGCCTTTCATAGAACGGCAGCCGATGCCGAGCGGGCCGGATTTAGGCCCTGCAAGCGCTGCAAGCCGGATCAACCGGCGGCAGACAAGAGGCATGCCGCCCTTGTTGCCAAGATCTGCCGGCTGCTGGACACGGATGAGCCGGAACCCAGCCTTGCCGATCTGGCAGGCCAGGCTGGGATGAGTCTGTCTCATCATCTCCATCGGATTTTCAAGGCGGCGGCCGGCGTTACCCCCAAGGCCTATGCGGCGGCCAGACGAGATGTCCGCCTGCGGTCAGGACTGGAACAAGGGCTCGGAGTGAGCAAGGCCATCTATGCTGCAGTTTATTCCTCAACCAGCCGTTTTTATGAAAAATCAGATCAACTCCTGGGGATGACGCCAAAGAAATACGGCAGCGGTGGGACAGGAGCTGTAATCAGTTTTGCCGTCAGGGACTGTTCTCTAGGCGCAATTCTGGTTGCCGCGAGCGAGCGAGGTGTCTGTGCCGTCTTTTTGGGCGATGATCCGGAAGAGCTTGTTCGAGAGCTTCAGGATCGGTTTCCGCGAGCTGATTTTTCTGATGGCGATGCCGATTTCCAAAGCCTGGTGGGCATGGTGGTGGATGAGGTTGAAAATCATGAGAGAGAACAAGATGTTCCGCTCGATCTGCGCGGCACACTCTTTCAACAAAAGGTCTGGCGGGCCTTGCAGGAGATTCCGGCGGGCGTCACCACAACCTATAGTGAAATTGCCAAGAGGATAGGCTCTCCCCGGGCAGTCAGGGCCGTGGCAAGTGCCTGTGCCGCCAACAAGCTGGCGGTTGTCATCCCCTGTCACAGGGTCGTGCGCAAAGACGGCGGGATGGGCGGGTATCGCTGGGGACTGGAGCGGAAGCGCCGGTTGCTGGCAAAGGAAATAGAGACGCATTCGAAGTAAGGGTCATTTTTTTTCATAAAGGTGTATTGCCCGGACCACATAGGGGAAAAGATTGTGGACGAGAATCGTATACCCGTATTTGTTTGGATGAATACCGTCGCTGATATTCAGGCTCTGTATGGTCGCTACGTCTTTTAATAAAAAGGGTATGAAGATGACGCCGGTCTCTTTGGCTGCATCCAGGTAAATTTGATGAAAGGCATGGGTATAGGCGGTGCCGAGATTGCTGACCATCCGCATTCCGGCAAGGATTGTGATAATCTTTTTTTTCTGCAGTTCGTTAATGATTTTAAGGATATTTGTTTTGGTCAGATTCGGGTCCACGCCGCGCAGGCCGTCATTGGCTCCTGTTTCCAGGATGATGATATCGGGTTTTAAGGAAAGGACCCAGTTCAGACGCGACAGGGCACCGCTGCTGGTCTCACCGCTTACTCCGGAATTAATCACCCGCCAGTGCAGGTTCTTGGCATCCAGCAGTCGCTGCAGCTGGGATGGATAGTTGTTTTCCGGGTCCACTCCATAACCGGCCGTCAAACTGTCACCCATGGCGACGATGATTCCGGTAACCTTTTGGTTTTGCTCCGAGGCCTTGGCTATATCCGGTCGCCTGAGGCCAAAGAGAAAGAGCGCCAGAAGCAAGACGAATACAATTACTATGTTTTCCCTTATCTTTTTCATCTGTTACTTCTGTCTCTCGCCCTCTGATTTCTGAAGTCTATCCCGGATTTTCCACGAGTTGAGGCGGCTGCATATCCGAGGAGCCGGTTAACTCGCTGGAGTTTGCCTATGCGTTTTGACCGAGCGGCGACAGAGATGCGGCCGGATCGGCTCGCCTTTGGTGAACAATGTGTCGAACAATGTTTTTATGTAATCAAGCTTATCGATAAAACCAATCATACCCTACCTATTGTGAGGCACAATGTTCATGAGAGGTCCGGGCTATTCTCCGTTCTGCTCTCGTAACACCACGGCCGGTTTTTGCCTGATGATGCCGATGGAACTGAAAACGCCGATGGCAATGACCAGCGCTACCGAGGCAAGGATCAGGAGCAGACTGACCCACACAAAAGGTGCATAGCCGATATCAAAGAGATACCGGCAGAGCGCCCAGCTTCCAATCTGGGCGAGAACAACGGCCAGGGCGGAGCTGAACAGACCCAGCAGCAGATGCTCATAGACAAATACCGACAGGACGAAACGCGAGCTGCCGCCCAGTACTTTATAGTAGACTGCTTCCCTGATCCTGGCAAGGCGGGTTGCGAAAATCGAACCAACCATGATCAGGGCGCCGGCCAGAATTGAAAAGCCGGCAAAAAAATTAATGACGGCAATCAGCTTGCGGGTCAGCCGTCCCAATTCAGCAGCCGTATCCGCCATGTTGATGAAACTTATGTTGGGAAAAGCGGTGATGATTCGATTCTCAAGCGGGGCGATGGCCGACTTTTGTAGGTGCAACGCGGCAAAAAAGGTCTGGGGTGCGTCTTTTAAGTACACTGTCGGAAAGACAAAGTAGAAAAAGGGAAAGAGCCTGGATTTGGTTCTGGTCCTGATGCTCGTTACCCGGGCCTTGAGCGGTACGCCCTGGATGTTGAATGCCAGCATATCACCAATGTGCATATCCCCCATATCCGCCACCGTATCGAGGATCGACACCTGCAATGGAATTTTGCCTGAGGCGTCCTTGGTGAACAGGGCGTTTCCTTCCTTTATCGTCTCATCGGGGAGCAGGTTGTCCCTATAGGTCAGATTAAACTCCCTGGTCAGGCTGTCGCCGCGTCTTTCTACGTTTTGCTTCTGCCTGACTTTCTGGCCGTTGATAGAGACCAGACGGGCCCTGACTATAGGGAAGAGTTTCACCCCTCCACCGATCTCGCGGGCAAAGGCCGTGGTCTGATACGGCTGGATATCGAGGAAGAAAAGATTGGGGGCATCGGGTGGATACGAGTCGATATAGGTTGCACTGAGGTTGGCCTGAATTAAAAAGATGGTGAGCAGCACGGAAAGGGCCGAGGCCAGTGTGACGATGATAGAGCGGGAGGCGTTGCCGGGCCGGAAAAGGCTTTTGGCCGCCTGGCGCAGAGCGAGCGAGGATATCGAAACCCTGGTGCTGACAGACAGCAGGGCGCGGGTCAGAAACGAAATGACCACGATCAGGGCAGTGGTTGCGCCCATGAAGTAGAGCCCGATTTTCAGATCATGAAGCTGCCTGATGACCAGGATGGTCAGGATGAGAAAACCAAGAGCGACCACCGGGTAAAAAAGAAAGCCTCCGGCCTTGCCCGCTTTCTCGTGGCGAAAGATTGCCACCGGGCGGATATTGTGCAGGCTGTACAGGGGCATGAAGGTAAAGAAAACCACGACCAGAAGTCCGAGCACCATTCCTTCCAGGACATCGGAAAATGAGAAGGCAAACGAGATGCCGGGCGGCAGCAAGCCTTGAAAAATCCGGGGCAGGAAGTGCTCCAGTATCATACCTGCGCCAATCCCCGTTATACTGCCAATGGCTCCCAGACACAGTACCAGGGCGAAATATTGTCTGAACAGAAAGCCGCTTTTGGCGCCCACCGCTTTGATGACGGCCAGCGTCTTTTCCTTTTCGCGCAGGAGTGCGGCAAGCGAACTCTGCATGCCGATGCCCGCCAGGAACAGGGTGAAGATTGAGATCAGCGACAGGAAGAAGAACAGGTTGTCAAAAAAGCGTTTCATCCCCGAGTTGGCGGTCCGGTAGGTCCAGATCCGCTCCTGAGTGGGTTGGAGAGCCTGTTTCAGGCGGGCCGCCAGACGATTGATGACGGCATCGTCTTGGCCGACTTTAATGAGGATATTGTATTCAACCCGGCTGCCCTTGGTGATGAGCTGCAAACGATTGAGATCGGCTGTCGAGAGAAAGATGCCGGGGCCCAGGGAAAAGATTTCCACCGGCCGGTCCGATTCGAAGGTGACGACGCCTGCTATGGTCAGCACCGCCTCTCCAATGTGCACCTGGTCTCCGACTTTAAGCCCAAGTCTTTTCAGGACCTCCGGCTCCACAAGGATCTTGCCGGGAGCAAGGGCCTTGGCAAAAGACCGTCCCGAGCGCAGCTCAACCTTGCCGTAAAGCGGGTAGCCCGGTCCCACGACTTTCAGGCGGCAGAACAAGGTGCGTTTGCCGGACATCGGCCTGATCACCGAATAAAAATTATAGGTTTTGACGGCTTGAACGGTGCCGTTCTTTTTCAGGTCTAGAAGCGCCTGTTCAATGCTCCGGCTGAACGGGTAATGCGAGTGGATCAGGATGTCTCCGCCGAGCAGGGAACGGGCATCGCCTAAAATCGAATGGTCGACGTTCTTGCTGAAACTATTGAGGGCAACCATGGTGGCTATGGATAAGGCGACGCAGAGGACGAACACGACCGCCTGTTTCCCCGAGCCGGCCAGTTCCCGGAAAATGAAGCGCAGGTGCAGCATCAGAACTCCATTTGGTCTGCCAGGCGTCCATCGGCAAGACGGATGACCCTCTGTGCCCGGTCGGCAATGGCTGTGCTGTGCGTGGCGAGTACCAGCGTCGTTCCGTGTTCACTCTGGAGTTCGGTCATGAGATCGATTATTGCCCTGCTGTTTTTCGAGTCCAGATTGCCGGTTGGCTCATCGGCGAAGATTATTTTCGGCGAGTTGATCAGCGCCCGGCAGATGGCAACCCGTTGCTTTTCCCCGCCTGAGAGTTGTTCGGGAAAGTGCGTTCTCCTTTCCCAGAGGTTGACGCGTTCAAGCAGCCTTTCGGCCTTGTCGCAGGCCTCAGGATCTTTTTTCAACTCGGCGGGAAACATGACGTTCTCCAAGGCATTTAAGGACGGCACCAGATGGAAGGACTGGAAGACAAAGCCGATTTCTTCATTGCGCAGCCTGGCCAGGTTGTCTTCTTCCAGATCGGTGATGTCCAGTCCATCCATAATCACCCTTCCGGTAGTCGGCCTGTCCAGACCGGAGAGCAAAGTCAGAAGTGTTGTCTTGCCGCTGCCGCTGTTGCCGATAATGACGACGAATTCACCGATGCCGATGGAAAATGAGATTGACGCCAGGATGGGAATTGTCCGATCCCCGACAGGATAGGTCTTGCCGAGATCGTGTGCTTCAAGGATTGTCATGGTGTTATGCAAAATGATGGGTGTGAGTACGGCTTGACTCTATGAATCTGACTTCATTGCCAACAAACATAAACATCAAAGCCGGAATGAACAACGGGTTCTTCATATTGACAGAGAGAAAGATCATGTATAGTTTTATGTTAAACTATTTATTGTCAATTTATCTGCGCCGGAGCTACCATGACACTCTATAAGGGCAACAACCAGGAGGTTCAGGCACTGGACGCCTTCATCAACTTGATGCGTGCAGCGGACAGGGTCTCGGCCTTGGCTCATCGCGAATTGGGTACGGTTAAATTATCGGTAAGTCAATTCGGGGTCCTCGAGGCTCTGTATCACCGGGGGCCCATGTGTCAAAAAGAGATAGCGAAAAAGATCCTGAAAAGCACCGGCAACATTACCATGGTTATCGATAACCTGGAGAATCGGGGTCTTGTCAAGCGCCAGAGGAATGAAGACGACCGAAGATTCTTCACCATCCACCTGATGCCCAAAGGAGAGGAAATCATCAGCAGGTATTTTCCGGATCATGTACGGAAAATTACCACCATTCTGGGCGTATTGAATGATGAGGAGTTGCTGCTTCTCAAGCAGATCTGCAACAAGCTGGTGGTATCCTATTCAAAGTGAGTTTGTTCCGCCGTCTATGGTGGGAGGCTTTCCCGGCCGTTTTTAACCGGCCGGGATTTTATGTCTTATAAGGTTGTGGGGTCGGTCTCAACAATCATTGCATAACCGCCCTGAACATTTAAGGTATCTGTTACCCCTTTGCTGTCCAGGAAAACCTGGGCCTCATAGGAACGGGGAGCTGTATCGCAGAGGAGGCAGAAGGTCTGGTCTTTCGGAATCTCGTTGTATCTCATTCGCAGTTCGGCAAGCGGAATATTGAGCCATCTGTCTTTGTATTTCTCGACAAAGGGGGCGGCAGTGGGTGCTTCCCGGACGTCTAGGGTCTTTACCTCTTCCGCCTTGAATTTTTCAAGGAATTCGGCTGTGCCGATGGGTCTGTTCTTGCCGCTCAAGATATTGTCCAAGACGTTTGCTGCGTTATTGACAACGTCCATAGCCGAGGAAAAGGGCGGAGCATAGCCGGTTTCAAGACAGCAGATCTCATCCACATCAGCGCCGTGCCTGAGCAGAACCGCCACCGCATCAACCCGGGCCTTGACGGCGGAACCGTTTCTCCCGGCAGCCTCAATGCCTAAAATTTTGCGGGTCCTGCGGTCGGCGATCAGGGTCATGTAGATGAATTGGGAGCTGGGATAAAAATGGGCGTGATCCGGTTGGGAGACCACGGAGAACACCGGATCGAACCCGGCGGTGATAGCTTGCCTGAAAGTCATCCCCGCCTTGCTTACCCCCAGATCAAAAACCTTCAGGGCGAAGGTGCCGACAGTTCCGGTGAAGAGGCTGGCTTTGCCATAAATGTTGTCGGCAATCACTCGCCCCTGGCGATTGGCAAGCGATCCCAGAGGCATGATCACGTTTTCTCCATTGACCAGATGACGCAGTTCCACGCAGTCTCCGCCGGCATAGATATCCGGATCGCTGGTGCGCAACCGGTTATCCACCAGTATCCCCCTTAACTTGCCGACGGCAAGTCCCGACTCGATCGCCAGGTCGGAATTGGGCTTGATCCCGGTGGAGAGCACCACCAGATCACAGGGAAAGGTGCCTGAGTAGGTTTCAACCTGCAGGCATCCGAGATCCGGGTCTTCTCCAATGCGAACGACCCGTTCGGACAGTAGAAGTTTTACACCGTGCTCCTCCAGTTGTCGTTTGACGATCCTGCCCATGGTCTTGCCCAGTGCCATGGGCAGGACCTGCTCGGCCACTTCGATAAGGGTCGTCTCAACACCCCAGAGATCGGTCATGGCCTCGGCCAGTTCAATGCCGATGGCGCCTGCTCCGATGACGACCGCACGGCTGATCTGCCCCCTCTTTAAGAGATCCTTGACGGCTTCTGCATGATGCAGATTAGACACGACCTGGACACGGGGCAGATCGGCACCCGGGATCGGCGGTCTGACGGGGCTCGAGCCCGTGGCAAGGACCAGCTTGTCGTAGGGCAGTTCTTCTTCCCGCATATCATCGAGGTGTCGTGCTATAACCTTTTTGGCCTTGCGGTCGATAAAGACCGCCTCAGTCCTGGTCATGACCGTAATCCCTTTGCAGCTCAGGAAGAACTCGGTATCACGGACGGCATGGGCGGCCGTTGAACAGAGGTCTTCGATCTCGCCCACATCTCCTCCGACGTAATAGGGGATTCCACAACCTCCATAGCTGATGAGATCATCTTTATCGATGACGGTGATCTCGACTTCGGGAGCAAGGCGCCGCAGACGGCAGGCAACCTTGGGTCCCAGGGCTACGGCCCCGATGATTACGACTTTCATAGTTTCTCCTTCCGGCTCCTCTTTGGATTCAGGAGCTCGTATTAAAATTTCCGTTAAGGAATCGATTGGTTATGTTCATACTCCCGAATATACCACAGCGTATTATGTGTAAAAGCACATATCATTTTCTATGTATACACCGGATAAGAAGAGAATTCAATCATGCGCGGGGAAAAATGTGTTGCCAAAAGAGCCAACTCTTTGCGATGATACAGATATCTATAAATGTTTGTCCGAAAGGATTTAATTGAAAGGCCAGCCGATGAAAACCCGTGTCGATCACCAAGCCATACGGCAACTTTTTTCCCGTATCCAAGATCAAGGACGCAATTGTTTGTATGAATACGAGGTCTATGACCTGATTCGATACATAGGCTCCGAGTCGGTACCGCAGTTTCTTGTCCTGCCGAAGGATACCGAGCTTGGCGCCGGGATGTTAAACGGGATTCCCGGTGACACGATTGTGATCAAGATCGTCTCTCCGACCATTCTCCATAAAAGCGATGTCGGTGGTGTCCTTATCGTCGATAAAACATATGAGGCTGTCCGATCGGCTTTTGCGCGGATGTATGCCGAGGTTCCCACCCGGTTTGCCCGGATAATCCGCAGGCAACCGAGGCAGGCACCGAAAACCTATCGTAAACTCGAAGGTGAAAAACTGGTTGCAGCCATTGCAAAGGATATCCAGGGAGTCGTCCTCTGCCAGTATATGCCCCCGGACTCGGAACAGTTCGGCAATGAACTTCTGGTCAGTCTGCGCCGGACCCGGGAATTCGGCATGATCCTGAGCGCTGGTCTCGGCGGCACAGATACCGAATTGTATGCCGGGAGATTCCGCAAGGGACAGGCCGTTGTCGCGGCAGCAACCGCCATGGTCAGCGGGGAGCAGTTTTTCGACCTCTTTAAAAACACCATTTCTTATAGAAAACTCGCCGGGCTGACCCGGGGCGGCAAGCGAATCGTCACCGATGCGCAGCTTCTTGAATGTTTCTCTGCCTTTATCGAGGTCGGCAATACCTATTCGACAGCGAGTCCGGAATCGGAGGTCATCATTGAGGAATTGGAGATCAATCCCTTTGCCTTTTCCAATTTCAAGATGTTGCCGTTGGACGGTATCTGCCGCTTTTCCAAAGCAGAGGAGCATCCGAGGCCCAGGCCCATAGAGAAGATAGATTGTCTGCTCCATCCTTCGACCATTGCCATTGCCGGGGTTTCGGCCAGGGGCGTCAATATCGGCCGGATCATCCTGGACAACATTGTCAAAGAAGGCTTTGACCGCAACCGGCTGGTCCTGATCCATCCTGAGGCGGGGGCCATTGACGGCATTGCAACCGTTCGGGATCTTTTGGCCATGGAGCAGAAGGTCGATCTGTTGATCCTGGCGGTGAATGCCACCCGGATTCCCGGCATGCTGGAAACAATTCTGCAGCACGACCTGGCAGGGAGTGTCATTCTGATTCCAGGCGGTCTTGGTGAAAAGAAGGGACGGGAGCAGGTGTTGGCCGATATTCAGGGAAAAATAGCTGCCGGAAGGCGGGAATCGGGGCCGACGACGGTATTTTTAGGCGGAAATAGTCTGGGTGTTTTGTCCCATCCGGGCCGATATGATTCCATGTTTATCCCCGATTCAAAACTCCCGAAAGACCGGAGCAGACACCGGCGGAAAAGCGTGCTGATCAGCCAGAGCGGCGGCTATATGATTGCCAGGATGAGTAAGCTTGCCTTCCTCGATCCGGCGTATGCCATCTCGATTGGTAATCAGATCGATCTGACGGCTGCCGATTTCATGAACTATTTCACCACTGCTGAGGACATCAAAACCATCGCCTACTATATTGAAGGGTTTTCCGACCTGGACGGATTGGAATTTGCCAAGGCGGTCAGGCAGGCCGTCCCTTTGGGCAAGGAGATCATCTTTTATAAAGCGGGAAGGACCCCTGAGGGCAAAACGGCCCTGTCCGGTCATACTGCTTCCATTGCCGGCAACTATATGGTCTGCGAGTCCTGCGTCAGTCAGGCCGGTGCCATGGTCGCCGATACCTTCACGGTCTTTGAGGGACTGCTCCGTCTCTCCTGCGCCCTGCACGACAAGACGGTCTCCGGCAACCGGTTGGCTGCGGTCAGCAATGCCGGCTATGAAGCGGTGGGGATCGCCGACAACATCCTGGGTGAAGACTACCGTCTGGAGATGGCCTCTCTTGAAAAGCAGACCCGGGAAGGGTTGGCAGATATCCTGGCCGGGGCCGGTCTGTCGGAGATTATAGATGTCAACAATCCCCTTGATATAACCCCGATGGCTTCCGAAGATGTCTACGAGCAGGTGATAGCCGCCTTGCTCACCGATCCCGGTGTGGATGCGGTGATCGTTGCCATCGTTCCGCTGACGCCGCTTTTGCATACCCTTCCCGACGAGTTCGTATCCGCCAAGAGTTTTGCCGCCGATCAGTCGATCATTAATCGTATTGCCCGGTTAAACGACCGTTCGACTAAACCGTTGGTCATGGTTGTCGACAGTGGTACGCTCTACGATTATATGGCCGATGCCTTCCAGCAGCAGGGATTGCCGGTCTTTCGTTCCGCCGACCAGGCTGTCTTGGTTCTGGGCAAGTATCTCCAGGGTCGTCTCCGGGCCAAGGGATTGCCTACTTATCCTTAAAGAACACCTTGAACAGATCAAGGGGCAGCGGGAAAATGGTCGTCGAGTTGTTTTCCGATGCCATCTCGCGCATGGTCTGCAGATATCTGAGCTGCAGGGCTATTGGATGATCCTGGATAATCTGGGCTGCCTCCGCCAGTTTGCTGGCGGCCTGGTATTCGCCTTCAGCGTTTATAATCTTGGCCCGCCGCTCTCTTTCGGCCTCGGCCTGTTTGGCCATGGCCCGCTGCATCTCCTGGGGAAGATCGATATATTTGAGTTCCACATTCGATACCTTAATGCCCCAGGGTTCGGTATGGGTATCCAGAATCTCCTGCAGTTGGGCATTGATCTTTTCCCTGCTGGCCAGCAGTTCGTCCATTTCGGCCTGACCGCAGACGCTTCTCAGGGTAGTCTGGGCCAATTGGGACATGGCATAGCCGTAATTTTCCACATCGATAACAGCCTTTACCGGATCGATGACCCGGAAATAGATAACCGCATTTACCTTGACCGAGACATTGTCCAAGGTAATCACATCCTGGGGATCCACATCCATGGCCACCAGACGCAGACTGATCCTGACCATCTTGTCGACAATGGGAATCAGGATGATCAAGCCGGGTCCTTTGGCCTGTATGACCCGCCCCAGACGAAAGATGACGCCTCGTTCATATTCATTTAAGATCTTGACGGTTGTATACAAAAAAAGAAGAAAGAGGACGACAATTGTGGCGATTGGTATCATGTTGTATCTCCTGGAATTAGAAATTGTATCAGAGGTCCTGCTCTTGGACCGGAGCAACCGTTATCACAAGATTCTGGACTGATTGTACGCGGACCTTGTCACCCACTGAAACATCCTCGACGAAGATGGCCTGCCAGAGTTCTCCATGGACCAGGACTTTGCCCCTTCGCCCGTCGATCCTTTTAACGATACCGATTTCGCCTGTCAATCCTTCGGCACCGGTGCGCGGTTTGTTGGTTTGGGCGCGCACGACCAAATAGATAACCCCGATAAAAAAACCTGATATACATATGACTGTGGGGATCAGGACCCCCCAGGCCACTTGAAACTGCGGGCCGGCACCTTTAAAGAGCATGGTTGAACCCAAAACCAGGCTGGTGATTCCTGCAACACTGAGTATGCCGTAACTGGTGACTTTCAACTCCAGAACAAAAAACAGTATTGCCAGTAAAATAAGAAGAATGCCGGCTGTATTGACTGGCAGGGTCTGCATGGCAAAAAAGGCCAGAACCAAGGTGATGCCGCCTACAACACCCGGCAGCACGGCGCCGGGATGGGAAAATTCGAGAAACAAACCTGCCAGACCGATCATTAACAGAATATAGGCGATATTGGGATCGCTGATAGTCTTCAGGATTTTAATACGCAGGCTTTCCTGGAAGACCACCCGCCTGGCTCCATCCAGGTGCAGGGTGCCTTTACCTTTAATGGTTTTACCATCTAATTTGTGAATCAGGTCACTGAGGTCCTTTGCCACCAGATCGATAACACCGAGTTTGAGCGCTTCTTCTGCGGTCACCGAGACACTCTCCCGCACCGCCTTTTCGGCCCACTGGGCATTGCGCCCCCGTCGATCGGCTATTCCCCTGATAAAGGCCGCCATATCATTGACGATCTTTTTCTGCATGGTTTTTTCGATATCAGCGCCTCCCGCACCAACGGGGTGTGCCGCGCCGATGTTGGTGCCGGGAGCCATGGCGGCAATATCGGCGGCCATGGTGATCATGACCCCGGCGGAGGCGGCCCGGGCGCCACTGGGGGCGACGTAGACGATTACCGGTACTTTGCAGGCATAGATGGACTGAACGATCTGACGCATGGACTGGGACAGACCGCCCGGAGTATCCAGGGTGATGATGATAGCTGCATCCGAGGAGGCGGAGGCCTCTTTTAGACCGTCTGCTACGAATTCCGCCACCGCAGGACCTATCGGGTCGGAGACGTTGAGGAGCAAAATTTCATGCCTGTCCGCCCTGGCAAATCCGCCGGACATAAGCAGTATCAGGACAATCACACCTGAAAGCAAAGTAAAATGCAGTTTCATGAGTAGCGTCGTTATAGGTTAATCGGTAGAGAGTGGAGAATTTTGAAAAGCCGTTATTTAATCCTATCTTCTTTTTATTTTTCGAGCAAATTTATGTTTGTAAATATTTCCCTTTTGGGTTATCCTGCCGCCTCGGAAGTTTTGTTGCCTTTTCTAAAAAGGCATATGATGAATATCACTGGAGGAAAGTAGTGAGCAGCCCTGATGGCAGTAGTAGTCCGAGTCCGACTCAGACATCGAATCAAAGCGAAAAAGAAGAACCTAACGCGCGTTGGAAGTATAATGCGGCTGTTGGTGTGAATCACTCCTTCCCCATCCGGTAGTTTAGTGAGGGTTCACCTTGGGCCGCATCCATGTCGTGCGGTCCGGCAGGAGGTGAACCATGAATATTCCCATCCGTTTGCGTAAATTTCCAATTTGGGAGTTGCGCAGAGTCCTTAACCGATTCAAAGAATTCCTTTTCTCTAGAGCGGATTCGTTCCATTCTTCTTTTCTCGGTTGGAGAGACCTGTCAGGTCTTTTGCCAACACCTTATCTCCCAAGGCAGTCTAGCTTGCTTGCCCTCGCGCCCCCTTGCCCTCGAGGGATTAACAGGAATTGCTTACGGGAGATTTGGAGATGACTCGCCTGCGAAGATTTGTCAAAGGCCAGGTGGCGCAGTTCCCTTCAATCCAAATAA
Organism: Desulfocapsaceae bacterium; assembly: GCA_046704745.1. GTDB lineage: Bacteria > Desulfobacterota > Desulfobulbia > Desulfobulbales > Desulfocapsaceae > CAWGGS01. The sequence continues at coordinate 13,310 of JBJKRL010000126.1, forward strand.
GTGAGGACGAACGTCGTTTGCTCGAACTGTGTGCAATGCCTTCATATCAGGCTCTGGATGCCCTGGATACAACGAGTCGGGGGCTGAGCCTCGAGGAGGCTGAGGATCGTCTGGACGAATATGGGCCCAATGAACTCTCCCATCTGAAAAGTCTCACCTTTTTCGCCGATCTGCTCCACCGTTTCACCAGTCCGTTGGTCGTACAGCTCATGGTGATTGGAATTGTCTCAGCGATGATAGGTGAGTGGAAGTCGACGATAATCGTTGGTGGGATGATCCTTCTCTCGGTTGGTCTGGCCTCGATTCTTGACCGCAAATCCGACCTGGCGGTCGAGGCGCTCGGCAAGAGGGTCCAGTCACGGACTTTGGTGATCCGGAATGGGGTTGAGTCCGAGATACGGATTTCCGAGGTCGTACCCGGCGATATCGTCCTGTTGCATGCCGGCTCTGTTGTTCCGGCTGATCTCAGGCTGATTGCCGCCAAAGACTTCTTTGTCGGCGAATCGGCGCTCACCGGCGAATCGATGCCGGTGGAAAAAACGGTGGAAAAGACCGGGGAAGACACAAAGGCGGCACTGGAACTGTCCAATGCCTGTTTCTTAGGCACTTCCGTCAATAGCGGCACGGCTCGGGGCCTGGTGGTCAACACCGGAACCCGGACACTGTTTGGCGCCATCTCGGAACGTCTGGCCGGCAAGCGGGAGGAAACCAGTTTTGATCAGGGTGTCCGGTCCTTCACCTGGCTGATGATCCGTTTCATGACCGTGATGGTCTTTGCCGTTTTCATGATCGTCGGGATCACCAAGGGCAATTGGCTGGAGGCCTTACTATTCGGCCTGTCCGTCGCCGTCGGCCTTACGCCGGAAATGCTGCCGATGATCGTGACCGTCAACCTGGCCAAGGGGGCGCTCACCATGGCCAAAAAGAAGGTCATTGTCAAGCGTCTGCCCTCAATCCAGAATTTCGGGGCCATTGATATTCTCTGTACGGACAAAACCGGAACATTGACCCAGGACCGGGTCGTTCTGGAGCGCCATGTTGATCTGACCGGTCATACCAGCGAAGAGGTGCTGAACTATGCCTATCTGAACAGCTATTTTCAGACCGGCCTGCGCAACCTGATCGATAGGGCCGTTCTCGAGTTCACCGAACTTCCAGTCGAGCTGCATTGCCGGTTGGTGGACGAGCTGCCCTTTGACTTTCAGCGGCGGCGGATGTCGGTGGTCGTGGACTACGAAGAGGACCACGTGCTGATCTGCAAGGGAGCCGTGGAAGAGATTTACGGCTGCTGCAGCCATTACCAGATCGACGAGGAGGTCTACCCGCTCATCGATCTGATCCGCTCGGATCTCTTTGAAGAGGTCGATCGGCTCAACCGTGACGGCTTCCGGGTTTTAGGGATTGCCTACCGGGAATTTCCGAGAACCAAGACCTCGTTTGCCGTGGCCGATGAAAGCCGTCTGATTCTGCTTGGCTACATCGCCTTCTTCGATCCGCCCAAAGTATCCGCCACCGAGGCCCTGGGGCACCTGACGGCTGCCAGCGTCAGCTTAAAAGTGCTCACCGGCGACAACGGCCTAGTCACTGAAAAGATCTGCCATGACGTGGGACTGCATGTGGACAGAATGATTACCGGATCGGAGCTTGCCAGGCTGTCGCCGGAGGATTTCTCCACGGCTGTCGAGCAATGCAATGTCTTTGTCAAGCTTTCCCCGGTGCAAAAGGAGCAGGTGGTCAGCAATCTGCGCAGCCATGGTCATGTGGTGGGTTTCATGGGTGACGGCATAAACGATGCGCCGGCCATGAAAGCTGCCGATGTCGGCATCTCGGTGGACTCGGCGGTTGATGTGGCCAAGGAGGCTGCCGATATTGTTCTTTTGGAAAAGAGTTTGGTGGTCCTGGGTGAAGGCATCATGGAGGGAAGACGTGTTTTTGCAAATATCATCAAATACATCCGGATGGGTGCCAGCTCGAATTTCGGCAATATGTTCAGTGTGGTGGGAGCAAGTTATCTCTTTCCATTCCTGCCCATGCAGCCGGTCCAGGTTCTTGCCAACAACCTGCTGTATGACCTCTCCCAGACCGGCATCCCAACGGATACCGTCGATGAGGATATGGTGGTCCACCCGCTGAAATGGAATATACAAAACATCAAACGCTTTATGTTCTGTGTCGGGCCGATCAGCTCTCTTTTCGACTATGCCACTTTTGCTGTGATGTGGTTTTTCTTCAGATGCAATATCTTTCTGGATCCGGCAGCCCTTCCTGCACAAAAAGAAATGGCAGAGAAGCTTTTCCAGACCGGCTGGTTTGTTGAATCGCTTCTGACGCAGACGCTGATTGTTCACATTATCAGGACAAGGAAGATTCCCATATTCGGCAGTCAGGCTTCGGCCCAGATGACGTTTACCACCCTGGCCGTGATGGCCGTCGGGAGCTGGCTGCCGTATTCGCCCCTGGCCTCGATGCTGGGTCTCGTTCCTCTGCCTGCCATCTATTGGGCCTGGATAGGGGCTTTCCTGTTGGGATACGCCGTTATTACAACCGGTGTAAAGACCTGGTTTTTTAATCGTTTCGGAGGTGATTGATCATGGATACGTTATTGGATGCCCTGCAAGAGGGACGGTTATTCGAGCTCCCGGAGAATGATAAGGCGCATGCGTTGCAGTTTCTTGCCCATATCATCGAGGCCTTTCCCGAGATGCCGGCCGGCACCGATGTGGTGGCCCATGTTATGAACCGGGAGGAGGGGACGACCACCGCCCTGGGAAAAGGTTGGGCCTGTCCGCATGCCCGGATCACCTTTGATGAAGACCTGATGTGCGTTGTGGGCTGGAGTCCGGCGGGGATAGATTACGGGGCACCGGACGGAATGAACGTATCGATCATCGTCATGTATCTGGTGCCGGCCAACCAGCGCAATCATTTCCTGCGCGAGGTTTCGATTTTGGCCAAAGCACTGGAAACCTATCCTGATCTTAAAAAGCTGCGCGACGCCCAGGACCTCAATGAGGTACGTAATTACCTGCTGGATCTAATCAGTACGACAAAAGAGACCGTCGGTCCCGATTCCCGGGCGCGGATGATCCGCCTGCAGGCAAAGCCCACGGTAGTAACCGAGACTATTCCGGTTCGCGACCTGTCGAACCTGATCGTCGAACCCTTGACCCTGGTGGCCGGCGAGGGAAAAAAGGGGATCGTCCTTACCCAGAACGCCGATCTCAGCCAGTATCTGAGTTCCGTTAAAGGCCTTGTGAGCAAGATCGAGGCTGAAGGCGTGTTCCAGAACGGAGGCTGGCGGATCCTAAGAAGGCATTCGATCCCGTATCAAGGCGGATATACGGCATATGACTGTCTGGCCATCAAGATGATCAATCAGCCGGCCTGACCGGAGAATCCCTCCCCTTAATTGTTTACATCTTTACATGTCTTATCCGTTCAAAACAGCCGTAATTTGGCTGTTTGCTGGCAAAAAATCCTTGCTTGTTAGGCTGTTTTCAGGGTAATGACATTAGTCACACGGTATGGTATAACGATGTTCATTTTTGTGCCGATCCCGATCGGTGCACAGTGAATATTGTTTATGATTTCAAGACGTTCTCAGTTTGCTTGTCCAGCTGGGAGATTTCAGGAGCCATTGTGACAAAAAAAACATCTGAAACAATCTGGTTGTCCGGCAACGAGGCAATCGCCTTAGGGGCCTCTGAAGCAGGGGTCAGGGTCGCTTCCGGCTATCCGGGCACGCCTTCCACCGAGATACTGGAAAATCTTTCACGTTACCAAGGCGTTTATACCGAATGGGCGCCCAATGAAAAAGTAGGGCTTGAGGTTGCCATCGGGGCGTCTTTTGCCGGTGTCCGGGCGCTGGCCACCATGAAACATGTCGGTCTGAATGTGGCAGCCGACCCGCTCTTTACCGCTTCGTATACCGGTGGGCGCGGGGGATTGGTCATTGTCACAGCCGATGATCCGGAGATGCATTCCTCGCAGAACGAGCAGGATAACCGAAATTATGCCTTCGCCGCCAAGGTGCCGATGCTCGAACCTTCCGACCCGGCCGAGGCCAAGGAGTTTTTAAAGGATGCCTTTTGCCTGAGCGAACAACTCGACACGCCGGTACTCCTAAGAATCACCACCCGGGTCTCCCATGTTAAAGGAGTGGTGCGAAAGGGAAAGAAACAGGCACCGGCTGAAGGTGCTGTGGAGAAGGTGCCCGGCAAGTTCGTCATGCTGCCGGCCATGGCCAGGAAACGTCGGGTCGTGGTGGAAGAGCGCATGCGCAAATGTCGTGAGATGGCAGAGACCATGCCCTGCAACCGTATAGAAAAAGGCGATACAAAACGAGGTTTTATAACCTCAGGTGTCTCGTATCTTTATGTCAAGGAGGCTTTCCCCGAGGCATCGGTTTTGAAAATAGGCATGTGCTGGCCTCTGCCGGAAAAGATGATCCGCGACTTTGCCGCCACCGTGGATGAAGTCTTTATCGTTGAGGAACTCGATCCGTTTTTAGAGCTGCACATCAAGGCCATGGGCATCAAGTGCCATGGTAAGGACCTGATACCGAATCAAGGCGAGTTGAATACTGCAATTATAAGGACTGCCATTGATCCGATCTCCGCTCCTGAGCTGTTTCCCACCATAGAGTTGCCGCCCCGGCCCCCGAATATGTGCCCGGGTTGTCCGCACCGCGGTATCTTTTTTACCCTGTCAAGGATGAAGGAGCTCTTTGTCTCAGGCGATATCGGTTGCTATACCCTCGGGTTTCTCCCGCCACTTTCGGCCATGGACTCCACTGTCTGTATGGGAGCCTCCGTTCCCATCGCCCATGGTATGGCCAAGGCGCTTGGCGAGGGCAGCCACGATAAAGTGGTTTCGGTGATCGGCGATTCAACCTTTTTTCACTCAGGAATTACCGGTCTTATTAACACGGTCTACAATGATTCGGCCTCCACCCTGATCATCCTGGACAACAGGATAACCGCCATGACCGGTCAGCAGCAGAATCCTGCTTCCGGTGCCAATATAAAGGGGGAGGCGGCCCAGGCAATTAATATCGAGGCCCTGTGTCGGGCAATCGGCGTTAAACATGTCTATGTCGTAAATCCCCACGAGGTTCCGGAAACGCGAAAAATTCTGCGGGAGGCCATAGAGCTCACCGAACCCTCGGTGGTTATTTCGCGGGCACCCTGTGTACTTCTGCCGGAGATGAAACGAAAAAAACCTGTGACCTATTTCACCAACCAGAAAAACTGCGTGGGGTGTACGTCCTGTATCCGTTTAGGATGTCCAGCCATAAGCTGGACGCCCTTTGCCGAAGGTGAGGCTGAGAAGCGGGGGTATAAGAAGACGCAGAAGGGGCTCTCCAAGATCGATGAAATCCTCTGTAACGCCTGCGGTCAGTGTGCATCGCTTTGTAAATTCAATGCCATTACTCAAGGGGAGGGAGAAAAATGAGTGCAATAGGAAATATCCTCTTCTCGGGTGTCGGCGGCCAGGGCATTCTGCTGGCCAGTGAAATAACCGCTTACGCACTTCTTTCCGCCGGCTTTGATGCCAAAAAGAGTGAAGTTCATGGGATGGCCCAGCGCGGTGGTTCCGTTACGGCTCAGCTTCGTTATGGCGAGCGGGTCTACTCACCTCTTATTGAACCGGGAATGGCCGATATCCAGGTGGCCTTCGAGATGATGGAGGCGGTTCGGTATCTGCCGTATCTGCACAAGAACAGCAAGGTGATTGTCAACACTCAGAAGATCCTGCCGCCGTCAGTTGCCACCGGCCAGGCCTCCTATCCGGCGGATGTCTTGGCAAACCTTGTGGACCGGGGTATCAAGGTGGTTTGTGTCGATGCCTTTGACCTGGCCCGTGATGTCGGCGAGGTCAAAACGGCCAATGTGGTGTTGGTCGGGGCTTTGTCGGCGTTTCTGCCGGTGGATCCGGCTGTTTATGAACAGGTGATTGAAGAGAGGGTGCCGGAGCGATTCCGAGAGGTAAATTTGAAGGCTTTCATTGCAGGAAGAAAAGCCAGCGAGTAATAGGGGAATGAGATGAAGACATTGTACTGGGAAGAAGAGATCGAGACCCTGCCGCGGGTGGGGCTTGAGTCCATTCAATTGAGGCGACTGCAGAATCTGGTGGCCAGGGTCTACAGGACCGTTGCACCCTATCGGCGCAAGATGGAGGCGGCCGGTGTCCGCCCCGAGGATATCAAGACCCTTGCAGATTTGCAGAAGCTGCCCTTTACAGTCAAAAACGATCTGCGGGACAACTATCCTTTCGGTCTGTTTACCGTGCCCATGGATGAAGTCGTGCGAGTCCATGCCTCATCGGGAACCACCGGCAAACCAACCGTGGTCGGCTATACCTGGAAAGATATCGAGACCTGGGCAGGCGTCATGGCCAGGGCCCTGGTCTGCGCCGGTGCCCATAAAGGGGACATGGTCCATAATGCCTACGGCTATGGCTTATTTACCGGCGGACTCGGCGCCCATTACGGGGCGGAGCGTCTGGGAGCTGCGGTCATTCCGGTCTCAGGCGGCAACACCAAGCGGCAGATCACCATTATGAGAGATTTCGGTTCCACCGTGCTGCTGTCCACTCCCTCTTATGCGCTGAACCTGGCAGAGGCCATGGATGCCATGGGCGTCGATCCCAAATCCCTGTCGCTTCGGGTCGGCATATTCGGTGCCGAGCCGTGGAGCGAAAATATGCGTGAAGAAGTCGAGCGCAAGCTCAATCTGCAGGCGGTGGACATCTACGGTCTCTCTGAAGTCATGGGACCAGGCGTTGCCCAGGAATGTCTTCAGACCGATAAGGGGATGCATGTTTTTGAGGATCATTTCCTGCCCGAGATCATCGACCCGGATACCGGAGAGGTTCTTCCTCCGGGAGAGAAAGGCGAGCTGGTCTTTACCACACTTACCAAAGAGGCCTTTCCGATCATCCGTTATCGCACCAAAGATATCTCCCGCCTCATCTATGAACCATGCGAATGCGGCAGGACCCTGGTCAGAATGGAAAAGATCACCGGCCGCACCGATGACATGCTGATCATCCGGGGAGTCAATGTCTTCCCGTCCCAGGTCGAGCATGTACTGATGAGTATTAAAGGTGTGGAGCCGCATTACCAGATAGTGGTCGAACGCGAAGGAAACCTCGATACGATGACGGTGCAGGTGGAGGTGAGTGAACGAATTTTCTCCGACGAGATCCGGGTGCTGGAGAATCTGAGCCGGACAATCGAGGCCGAGATCAAGGATATGCTGGGGGTCACTTCAAAAGTGAAGCTGGTGGAACCCAAGACTATCCAACGAAGTGAAGGGAAGGCCCAGCGTGTAATTGACAAGAGAAAAATATAGGAGTTGACCATGCGTGTAGAACAGATTGCAGTATTTTTGGAGAATAAATCCGGACGACTGGCAGAGATCACCTCCATTCTGGCCGATAACGGTATCAATATACGGGCTCTGTCGGTGGCCGATACTGCGGATTTCGGGATCCTGCGGCTCATTGTCGATAAAGTTGAAAAGGCCAAGACGGCTTTAAGGGAGAGTGGGTTTACCGTGGGTAAGACGACCGTCATCGCGGTCGAAGTTCCGGATCGAACCGGCGGGCTGGCCTCGGTCTTGAAGGTGGTTGAAACGGCGGGGTTGAATGTTGAATACATGTATGCCTTCGTCAATAAGACAGGAGAAGATGCGGTCCTGATATTCCGGTTTGACGAGATAGACAAGGCTATTGAAACATTGCAAAAGAGCGGTTTTAAGATTCTGACGGGTGAACAGATCTGTGCGCTGTAGGAGCGCATGAACAAAAACTCTTTTTAAGGGGGAGATATGAAATTTTTGGGCATGAAAATGTTTGCGGCGGTATCGCTGGCATGTATGCTGGCTGTACCCGGCGCCTGGGCAAAGACCATCAAGCTTGGTGCGGTTTTGGCGGTAACCGGGGGGGCATCGTTTCTCGGCGGACCGGAGGCCAGGACCCTGGAAATGCTGGCGGCCGAGCAGAATGCCAAAGGCGGAATAAAAGGCAACAAGATTAAAATGATTATCAAAGATACGGCCGGCAGTCCCGAGAAGGCGGTATCGTTCACCAAGCAACTGATTGAAGAGGACCACGTCGTTGCCATCATCGGACCGTCCACCTCCGGTGAGACCATGGCCATCAAAAAGATTGTCGAGGATGGCAAAACCCCGCTGGTTTCCTGTGCAGCCGCCGAGGTGATCGTCAATCCGGTCGCGGAATATGTCTTCAAGACTCCGCAGACCGATTCCCTGGCCGCAGAGAAGATTTTCCAGGAAATGAACAAGATGAAGATCTCCAATGTGGCTGTTCTGTCCGGGAATACCGGATTCGGGCATGCAGGTAAAATGCAATTGGAGAAATATGCCCCGCAGTACGGCATCAAAATCGTGGAGAACGAGGTCTATGACAAAGCGGCCACTGATCTGTCTGCAGTGATTGCCAAGATCAAGGCCAATCCCGAGGTTCAGGCTGTGATCAACTGGTCCATCGTACCGGCCCAGGCCATCGTTGCCAAAAATATGCGCCAGGCAGGATGGGATGTACCGCTGTTTCAGAGCCACGGCTTTGGCAACATCAAATATGTTCAGGCAGGTGGTGTGGCCTCCAACGGCATTATCTTCCCGGCCGGCCGACTGTTGGCGGCGAACATGTTGCCGGACAGCAATCCGCAAAAGGCCCTGCTGGTTAAATACGTCAAGGACTATGAGGGGAAATACAAAGAGACCGCCTCCACCTTCGGAGGCCACGCCTATGACGCATTCAAGATTCTGGTGAAGGCTATCGATATGGTCGGACCGAATCGGGAAAAAATTCCAGGAGCCATTGAACATATCAAGAACTTCCCCGGGACAGGGGGCGTTTTCAATTTCTCCGCCAAAGATCATAACGGGCTGAACATTGATGCCTTTGAGATGATGACGGTAAAAGACGGAAATTTTGTCCCTTATACCAACTAATTCGGCAACGAAAAAAAGGCCGGGAATGCTCTCCCGGCCTTTTTTTGATGGCTCACTATAATTTCCATCTGCTTCGCTGCTGAAACCCGGCATACTTCGCATGTGGAATTTTGAATGAACCATCTTCAGAATGCATATAATTGCAACACCCATCATTTATGACCTTCGAGCTTTTCATCCAGTATCTGTTTGCCGGAATCACCTACGGCAGCATCTATGCCATTGTCGCCATCGGTTTCAATATTATCTATAACACCACGGGGATAATCAATTTTGCCCAGGGCGAATTCGTGATGCTTGGAGGCATGATCTCCATCTCGTTTCTTTCTTTTATGCCGCTTCCTTTGGCGATCCTGCTCGCCGTCATCGTCACCATGATGGTCGGGGCACTGATCGAGATAGTCTTTATCCGTTGGCTGGAGGCGCCGAGCGTTCTTCGAATGATCATTATCACCATTGGAATTTCCATTTTGATCAAAGAGGCGGCTTTGTTTATCTGGGGCGAGAGTGTTCGCTCACTCCCCTATTTCGTTGGCAACGAGGTGACAACCTTCGGTATTTTAGGCGCCAGAGTCTCCCCTCAGGTTCTCTGGGTGATCGGCAGTTGTTGCGTGATGGTCGTGTTCCTTCATCTTTTCTTTCGCACAACGTCGGTGGGGCGTGAGATGCAGGCCTGTGCCGCTAACCGTAAAGCAGCCGTTCTCTGCGGCATCAATACCCGGAACATGGTGACGCTGTCCTTTGTTCTCAGTGCCGGTATGGGGGCGTTGGCAGGTTGTATGATGTCGCCTATCACGTACACCCAATATGATATCGGCACCGGCCTTGCCATCAAGGGATTTACGGTGGCCATTCTCGGGGGCTTGGGGAATTCCGGCGGGGCTGTTGCGGCGGGTCTGCTTCTCGGTCTCATTGAGGCCTTTTCGGTTTCTGTTGTCCCACTTGCTTTCCAGGATGCCATTTCCATCAGCATCCTGCTGGTCATTCTTTTTGTCCGTCCTCATGGTCTGTTCGGTTCAAAAGAGGCCGCCGGGTTAAAGGCGTTTTGATAATGAAACGATTTCTTTTTCCCCTGGTTTTGCTGATGCTGCTTGTCGGCGTGCAGCTCCTCTGCCGCTGGAGTGATACACTCTATTATCTGACCCAGATGACCATGTCGGCCTATTATTCTCTGGTGGTCATCGGACTCTGTGTGGTGATGGGCTATGCAGGCCAGATATCGCTCGGCCATGCCGGCTTTTTCGCCATCGGCGGTTATCTGGCAGCGGCGCTTACCACCAGGAATCTGCTGGCGTATAAACATACCTTTTTGGTTAAAGTGCTGGGCATGGCCCACCTCTTGGTATCAGGCCGGGATATCTACGGCGCCAACATTCTGGTCGTCACCCCGTGGGCAGCCTGTATTTCCGCCGTTTTTTTAGCTGCGGTCGTTGCCTTTCTCCTCGGCATTCCGGTCCTGAAGTTGAAGGGTCATTATCTGGCTATGGCGACCTTGGGTTTCGGGATCATTATTTATCGGATCGCGCTGGCCAGCACCTATTTCGGCGGCGCCGACGGAATCTCAGGGGTGTCGTCCTTTACACTGCTGCCGGGCCTCACCGTCAGTGGAGAATCCTCGGCCCGGGTCCAGAACTATTATATCGCCTGGGGGCTGGTGTTCTTAGGGATGTTTCTGCTGGGCAATCTGATCAACTCCCGGGTCGGCAGGGCGCTCAGGGCCATCCATGGGTCTGAAAAGGCTGCCGAATCCATCGGGGTGGACATCGCCCGATTTAAGCTGTACTCTTTTGTTCTCTCTGCCGTGTTTGCTGCCGTTGCCGGCGTCTTCCTCACCCATTACAATGGATCCATTGGTCCTTCCGAAGCCTCGGTCATGAAATCCATCCGCTATGTGGCCATCGTCGCTGTCGGCGGTATGTCGCACCTGTGGGGGGCGCTTGTTATGAGCGTGATTTTGAATTTCCTGTCCTTGCGCGGTGTATTCGGCACCTATGACGATGCCGTTTTCGGGGCCATTTTGATTTTGATCATGCTCTTTGCCCCGGACGGTATTATGAATATCGGTCTTAAGGCCAGACTCAGGACGCTGTTCGGGCGGAAGGAGGAGTGAGCATGGCCTTTCTGGAAGTCGCGAATATCAGTAAGCAGTTCGGCGGCCTGAAGGCAGTGAATGATGTGTCGTTTCTGGTGCGAAAGGGAGCGATTAAATCGGTAATCGGGCCCAATGGTGCCGGCAAGACCACCCTTTTCAACCTGATATCGTGTGCTTTGGCCCCGACATCGGGCCGGGTTCGTTTTGACGGCCATGATCTCAGAGGCAAGAAGCCGCATGATGTCGCGGTGCTCGGGCTTGGCAGGACCTTCCAGAATATTGAGATGTTTGCTAAAATGACGGCCCTTGAGAATGTAATGGTCGGCCGTCACATCAGGAGCCGATCGGGTTTTTTCGCCTCTATGTTGAAAATGCCCTGGACAGGACCTGAAGAGAGGCGGATCCGCCGGAAATCGATGGAGCTTCTCGAACTATTAGGCGTTTCCGAGTACGCCGATGTCGAAGCCTGCAGCCTGGCCTTCGGGCAACAGCGGGCGGTGGAGTTTGCCCGGGCGTTGGCCATGGAACCGAAGTTGCTGCTGCTTGATGAACCGGCGGCGGGACTTAATATTTACGAGACTGCCGAAGTAGGGCGGCTGATAACGAAAATTCGCGACCTCGGAATTACCGTTCTGCTGGTCGAGCACGATATGTCGCTGGTCATGGATATATCCGATGAGATCGTTGTCCTCAGCTTTGGTGAGACAATAGCCGAAGGCCTACCCAATGAGATTCGTACTGACCCGGAAGTGATCAAGGTTTATCTGGGGGAATGAAGAAATGCTGCGCATACGAAACCTTGAAGCGGGATATGGTAAGCTGAAGGTGCTGAAATCAATCTCGTTGCATATTGATGCAGGCGAGATAGTCTCCATTATCGGGGCCAACGGTGCCGGCAAGACCACTTTGCTCTCAACCATATCAGGTCTTCTTAAAGCATCGAGAGGTGAGATCAGTTTTAAGGGACAGAGTCTTAGTTCCATTGCAGCATCCAGGATTCCCTCCCTCGGCTGTGTTATGGTCCCGGAAGGCAGACAGGTCTTTGCCACAATGTCGGTGGAGGACAACCTCCTGTTGGGCGGTCACGTGGTCCGCAAGGAAGGGAAAAAGAAATTGATGCGGCTTCTGGACTATCAATACGATCTTTTCCCGATTTTAAAGGAACGCAACGCTCAGTTGGCGGGAACGCTTTCCGGTGGTGAACAGCAGATGCTGGCCATTGCCCGGGCTTTGATGGCTAAACCGTCGCTTCTGATGTTGGACGAGCCGTCAACCGGGCTTGCTCCTCTTATTATAAAAGGAATTTTCCAGGTGATTGTCCATTTACGAGATGAGGGAAATACCGTACTCCTGGTCGAACAGAACGCCAAAGCCGCTTTGGGGATAGCCGACCGTGGCTACGTTCTGGAGACCGGAAAGATTCTTGTCCAGGGTCCGGCTCAGGATCTGTTCGACAACCGGGATGTGCAGCGGGCCTATCTGGGAAGGGAGAAGATAGAGTAAGGGATTTTAGAGGTGAAGGGTGATGCCTGATGAGCTTTCCCCCATCCATCACGCGTCATTCATTACGCATAACTGGTTTTAAGAGGTCACTATGTATTGGGAACCTGAAAAAGAATGCATGCCCAGGGAAGACCTGGAACAGTTACAATTGGAGCGGCTGCAGTCTACTCTGTATAGGGTTGGCACCCATGTGCCGTTTTACAGAAAGAAATTTAAAGAACTCAAGATTGATTTTGAGTCGTTCAACAATCTTGACGACCTGAAAAGACTGCCGTTTACCATGAAGCAGGATCTGCGGGACAACTATCCCTACGGGCTGTTTGCGGTGCCGCTTAAAGAGATCGTCCGGGTCCATTCATCCTCCGGGACAACAGGAATGGCAACCGTTGTCGGCTATACCAGAAACGATATTAAGAACTGGTCGAATCTGGTGGCCCGAATCCTCTGTGCCGCAGGGGTGACTGCCGACGACGTGATCCAGATCGCGTTCGGCTACGGGCTCTTTACCGGCGGCTTCGGCCTGCACTATGGGGCGGAACGGTTGGGCGCCTCGGTCATTCCCATCTCGGCCGGCAACACCAAACGGCAGATCCAGATCATGCAGGATTTCAAGACCACCGCCCTGGTCTGCACCCCCTCCTATGCCCTGAAGATGGCCGATGTGATGATGGAAATGGGGATCAACCCCCATGGTCTGTCCCTGCGCTATGGCCTGTTCGGCGCCGAGCCCTGGTCGGAGGCGATGCGCAAGGAGATCAACGAGCGGCTGGGCATCAAATCCACCGACAACTACGGCCTTTCCGAGGTCATGGGGCCGGGTGTGGCAGGAGAATGCCAGGAATGCAACGGCCTGCATATCAATGAAGACCACTTTCTCGTAGAGATCCTCGATCCGGAAACGCTCACCCCTGTTGCTCCCGGCGAGACCGGAGAGCTGGTCATAACCACACTGACCAAAGAGGCCTTCCCGGTTATCCGTTATCGGACCCGCGATCTGACAAGGCTCATTCCTGAACCATGCCCCTGTGGCCGCAGCTTTGCCAGAATGAGCCGGATTATGGGGCGCAGCGACGATATGTTGATCATTAAGGGGGTCAATGTTTTTCCAACGCAGATCGAATCGGTCCTTTTTGATATTGAAGGCACCGAACCGCATTACCGGATCATCGTCGACCGCGAGAACAACGAGGATACCATTACCGTGATGGTGGAGGTCGTGGAGTCTATCTTTTTCGACCAGATGAAAAGGCAGCGGGCGTTGGTGGATGAGATCAAAAGGCGGCTAGCCTCCGAGTTGGGGATTCATGTGGGTGTCAAACTGGTGGAGGAAAAGACTCTGGAGCGGTTTGAGGGCAAAGGTGACCGCGTCATTGATAAGAGGAAGTTGTAAATAAAGGTAAGGTTCAGCAGCACTCCGCCTGCGCACGATCGGGCCGGAACGCATAGCTTTACTATAGCGTTTCGGCCCGATCGCACACATCCGAAGTACTGCTGAACCTTTGTTGGGGTGGGAAAAGGGATTTTCAGAAACTAATTTGATTACCCCCGATATTCGGCCTTCCAGAATTGTGGAGCAGGGCAGCTCTTTTCTCGGGTCTCTGCAGCCTGGATGGCGTAAGCGTTGGCCCGCATGGACGGGTTTATGGCGTCCCGTGAAAAGAGTTGCCCTGCCCCGATTGGCCATTGTTGAACTTTAGAGGTGATCAGATAGATTATTACTATCTGGTTGATAAAGCTGAGTTGAGCAGCATGCCTGCTCGTACGAAACTTATGCCCTTGTGGTATAAAGATGGGACAAGATACGCTGTCAGCCGATTCCTCGATTGAGTTACAAATTTTTTTCACTAGGACCATATAGCCCCCGGGAATCAAACACCATTGATTTCTCATCCAGACGGCCTAAGGTATTATCAGAAATGGCACTTGGAGATGTGTTGATGCAAGGTTGCCGTTTTAAGTTGCACATCCATTTAACAAACTTCCGGTAGTTGCCGGTAAATAGAAGGAAAAGACCATGCGTAGAGATAAACGTGCCCCGGACAGCCTTCGGCCTGTTACCATCGAGCGGGATTTTCAGCCCCAGGCGGAATCGTCGATTCTGATTAAAATGGGCAATACCCATGTTATCTGTGCCGTTTCCGTTGAGGAGACGGTGCCTCCATTTCTTAAGGACAGCAGCCAGGGCTGGATCACGGCTGAGTACGGCATGCTGCCCTGCGCCACATCGACCCGCAGCCGCCGGGAGACGATTACCGGCAGGTCCGGCAGAACGTCCGAGATCCAGCGCCTGATCGGGCGCAGCCTCAGGATGATGGTGGACCTGAACTCCTTAGGCGAACGGACCCTGCGGGTGGACTGCGATGTCCTTAATGCCGATGGCGGCACGAGAACAGCCTCCATCACCGGAGCGGCACTGGCAGTTCGTAATGCGCTTGGCAGAATGGCCAACGACGGCCGGCTGAAAAAGATGCCCCGGATACTGCCGGTGGCTGCTGTTTCCGTAGGCCGGGTCAAGGGAGTCGTCATGCTGGATCTCGATTATCAGGAAGATTCCCAGGCCGATGTCGATGCCAATTTTGTTATGGCAGGCGACGGGCGCTGGATAGAAATCCAATCCACGGCTGAAAGCGAACCGTTTGGTCATGAGACCTTTTTATCCCTGGCAGGTCTTGCCCGCAAAGGGATTCAGGAACTTCTCGATCTTTGGTAGATAGAAAAAAGGGAATACGAAATGCGGCGGAAACAATGCGAAGTGACGGACCCGGAGAAAATCCGGAAGATACTTGCCAGATGCAGGGTCGGAAGATTCGCGACCACAGGCGCGGACGGCTACCCTTATATTACTCCCGTTAACTATGTGTTTAATCAAGGCGCCATCTATTTTCATTGTGCCCATCAAGGGGAAAAGATAGAAAATATTGCCCGTGACAACCGCGTCTGTTTTGAAGTCGATATCCCCCTTTCATATTACGACCTGGCCTCTGACCCGAGTCGCTCGCCATGTCAGGTCCATCAGTTTTACCACTGCGTAATCATCCGGGGGAGAGCGGAGGTCGTTCAAGATATGGTGGAGAAGGTCGCCTCCCTCAATGCCCTTATGGCTGCCCATGAAAACCAGCAGGATTTCAATCTGATAACGGCCGATACCCCGGCGGTTTCTCTATGTACGGTAGTTGCTGTTCGGCCGGAAAGCATCTCTTGCAAGAGCGACCTGGCACAGAAAAAAAGCGATGAAGAGCGGGGCCGTATTGCCGCATATCTCAAAAACAGGGACCTTCCGGGTGACGACGAAGCCGCAAGGCTGATGGCAAAGGCACAAGGGAGTTGAAAATTGGCCTCAGTCGACTGAGCTCGCCAATCGTATCAGTCAATTACTACCATCAGGTTATGATATTCAGGAGATACCTTGACTATCAAAATCGCCAAAATATCTCTGTCTGTTGGTTGGGCTCTTTTTGGCCACCTCGATTTGGGTGCATAGTAGTGCTAAGTTGAGGGTCATATCAAAATGGTTAAGGTTTTTCCTGGTTATACGTAACAATGTTACACTCATCGAATATCCAAACATTAGATGAAATTTATCCTGACCAATGTTACATGATTTCTATACGCGGATCCCGACGAGGCCTTGGCGTACTGGACGGCCCAAAAGCGGGCTGATGAAGTTTGCCCGGTCCGCCAGCGAGGGACCGCCGCACAGCGCAAGAAATGTCAAATTTGCTAGGAAAAACTTCCTATTGAAACTTTTGGAATTTAACCAGTGAAGGTGAAAATACCTCAAAATTTCTGATCAGATATCAAGGAGCCATCTTTACTGTAATCCTTCTCTTCCGTAAAATGCCCTTTATCATTAAAAGTCTTTTCGCTCTTTAAGTTACCATCTGAGAAGAAGGTCTTCTCCTGTACCAATTTCCCTTGCTTGTTATAGATGCGTTCAGGCTTTAGTTTGCCAGCCTGGCCATTACAAGAGCTGAAAATAAAACAAAGCAGAAGGGAGATAAGAATGATGGGCAATATTTTAATGCCGCTCCATGTTCTTTTTTTCATTTCTCCTCCTAAGGTGATCAATGATAATGAGTACAGTCAATAGTTATTCTCAAAAAGTTGCGTCTGAATTCTTCTTGGCCAGAGCAATCAGCCCGACAAGACCAATCCCAAAGAGAATCAGGGTGGCAGGTTCAGGAGTGGGAGTTGTTGCACCCAGATATTTAATGGAAATTGAGTTATCTTCAAGGTTCAAATTCCAATCACTCATCAAACTATTGGAAAAATCATATGAACTAAAAGACCCGGATATGCCATCCGTTGCGGTAAGAAATTCGAACGTTTCGCCGATAGACGGAGTGAAATCGTCATAAAGATAAATATCCAGTGACCCAGCTAAGTTTGCTGTTCCGATAATATTGAGCCAATCATAACCGATTCCTTGGGTAGATCCCCCTAAACCAATCGTTAATATCCCTGAAGATTCTTGGGTGTAACTCCCGTTAATAGTAAGTTCTCCTGGCAAATTATCTGGGTCTGGGTTGACATTATAGTAATTAGCAACATGGCCGTTAATTTGGCCACTGCCTTTAATTTGGCCAAAATTACTGATATTCGCTGTGATTGTCCCATCGTCAACTAAGGTGCCGGATCTGATAATAATATTACTTTGCCGTATTGTTTTGTTATTAATCACCTTTCCGTAGTCTGGATTGTTTCCATCGGATAGTATCCATAAATCCCCTTTACCCCTGAATTCTCCATTATTGGTTAATATGCCATAAGTATGGATTATACCATCATTTTGCAAGATGGGGCCAGATTTGTTAATCAGGGTTCCTTTGTAAGAAAACGGGATCGGGGTGTCAGGGATAAATTCGGTGCCGGAGTCAATATCCAGCTGGCCGGAATTGATCAGTTTACCGGAGTTGTCTAATGTGTCGAGGTCGTCT
Organism: Desulfocapsaceae bacterium; assembly: GCA_046704745.1. Classification (GTDB taxonomy): domain Bacteria; phylum Desulfobacterota; class Desulfobulbia; order Desulfobulbales; family Desulfocapsaceae; genus CAWGGS01. Next base: position 30,823 of record JBJKRL010000126.1, read on the forward strand.
TATAGAGCTCCTGATTCGTTATTCAGGGTGGCCTTTGCTTCGTTTTTCAGGTTGCCATCATTGTCCAGGAAGGCAGTGGTGTTCAATTTTCCCGAATTGTCCATGATGGCACCGGATTCATTCTTCAGTGTGGCTGAGTTGTCTAATTCTCCGCTGGATTCGTTGGTCACTTTACCGTAATTATCCAGATTATCTAAGGACTCCAATCCGGTCAGGGCGCCTTGGTTGAGCAGTTTCCCAGAATTGTCTAAAGTGGCACCGGATTCATTTTTAAGAATCCAATCGTTATTCAGGTCGCCGGAGTTCTCCAAAGTTTTATCATTTTCCAAGGTACCGGAGTTGTTCAGGTTGGCCCCTGATTCATTGATCAATTTGCCACCATTATTCAGGGTCCCATCGTTTTTCAGGTTTGTTTCGTTTTCCAGGGTTGCCCATTTTTCGTTGGTCAGTTTGCCGGAGTTATTCAGGTCGCCTGAGTTGTTCAGGGTGGCATTTGCTTTGTTGGTCACTTTTCCGGAATTATCCAATGTGCCTCCTGATTTATTGATTAATTTACCAAGAATGGTCAGATTGCCGGAGTTGTCCAAGGTTTTATCATTTTTCAGGAGTCCATATTGATAATTGGCCAATATACCAGAATTTTTAAATATATTTTCATTGTTGAAGGCTCCGTCAGTACTTACAATACCGCCAGATTTGTTGGTCAAAGTGCCGGAATTGACCAGGGTGCTTCCAAACTGGTTGTCCAGTGTGCCAGAATTGGTCAGTATACTGAAGTTGTATAGTTTGCCATATGCAGTGGTCAGTTTACCGGAGTTGTCCAGGATACTGTGGTTGTTCAAGGTGCCGGCGGCTAAAATCCCCAAATCGCCGCCAGCTTTGTTGGTCAAAGTGCCAAAATTGTTCAGGGTGCGACCACCAATAGCACCGACGGTCAGAGATGCGCCGTTGAAATTATTCACGTTGCCGTAGTTATTCAAAATGCCACCATAATAGAGAACCAAGCCGGAATAGTCGTTTATGATCGCTCCTTTTTCGTTGTCCATGGGGACACCTCCCGAGACCAACAGGCCACTACCGTGAATTTCTATAATGCCATAATTCCGATAAGGAGGCTGATCATTTGATGTATCAAACCACCATGTCTGCCCTCTAAGGATGATCGTATTTTCTTTCGGGTTCGGTTTTGGATGGAGCCCCCCACCATAAACCACAGTTTGGGTAGCATTAGCAGGCAAGGCAAATAATCCCTGAATCAGTAGATAGATCAGGAGACTATTATAGAAATGAGGGACGTCCTTAAATTATAAAATAATATAATCTTCCTGGTTGCAACTGTCCTGTTTCGCTCCTTTCTTTACTTTCTTCACGGCATAACTTATTGCTGAGCAGATCATGTCAGGCCTTTTAGTACCTTATTCCCTAAAAGTTGTAAAAATAAGAAAAAGGAAATGAAATTTAGATCCGCTGAGTTAGGATCTAAATTAAGGCACTTATACCCTCTTGTTGAGTGTTAGTCAACAGATTGAAAATATCAACTTATTTTATTACTTAAGGACGTCCCTATTTACTATACGGGCGACGACGAGGCGGCAAGGCTGATGG
>JBJKRL010000127.1:0-6281 GCA_046704745.1 Desulfocapsaceae bacterium
GCCGGCATCAAGATGTGCCAGTCCTATAACCGCCAGTATGGGACCCGGTTTTTTTCAGTCATGCCGACCAACTTGTACGGACCAGGTGATAATTACCATCTCGAGAACAGTCATGTTATCCCAGCCATGATCAGGAAATATCACCTTGCGAACCTGGCCATGTACAAGGATGTTGCCGGAATACAGAAAGACGAAGCTGTCTTTGGTGAAATTCCCGACGACATAAAAGATGCCATCGGTTACACAGGAGCTTCGGTATCTGATGCCGAACCTCCCCGGATCATTCTTTGGGGGACAGGCAATGCCCGCCGGGAATTTTTGCATGTTGACGACATGGCTGCTGCTTGTGTCTATCTGCTATCGACAGGAGTACTGGCCCGCTGGATGGAGGAGGTACCTGAGGCACCTCCCTTTTTAAATATCGGCACCGGAAAGGACATCACCATTCGTGAAGTAGCTGAGATGATCCGTGAGATTGTCGGGTTTTCAGGAAAAACGCACTTCAATAGCGCCCAGCCTGACGGCACACCGCAAAAGCTGCTGGATACCCATTGCATCAACAGCCTCGGCTGGTTTCCCAAATACAGTCTTCGAGACGGCCTGATCGATGCCTATGCCTGGTATTGCGAACAGATTGATACACAATCTATCTAAATCCATAAAGGTTAAATATGAAACCGCAAACTGAAAAACGAGTGCTGGTTACCGGAGGCGCCGGTTTTTTAGGTTCTCATCTCTGCGAGCGTCTTCTAACTGAAGGACACGATGTCCTCTGCGTCGATAATTTTTTTACAGGAAGCAAAAGGAATATTTTGCATCTGTTGGACAACCCTCATTTTGAGTTGATTCGGCATGATATTACTTTCCCCCTCTATGTTGAGGTGGATGAAATCTACAATCTTGCCTGTCCCGCCTCACCTATCCATTATCAGTTCGATCCGGTACAGACCACCAAAACAAGCGTTCACGGTGCTATCAACATGCTGGGGTTAGCCAAACGAGTACGGGCCAAGATTTTTCAGGCTTCCACCAGCGAGGTCTATGGGGACCCTCAGGTGCACCCGCAACCCGAATCGTATTGGGGGCATGTCAATCCTATCGGTTTCCGGTCCTGTTACGATGAGGGCAAACGCTGTGCGGAAACACTCTTTTTCGATTACCGCCGGCAACACAAATTGCGGATCAAAGTAGCGCGGATTTTCAATACTTATGGGCCGCATATGCATCCCAACGACGGGAGGGTCGTCTCCAACTTCATAGTTCAAGCCCTGCAAAATAAATCCATCACCATCTATGGAGACGGAAGTCAGAGCAGGTCCTTTTGTTATGTTGATGATCTGATCGAGGCTTTTATCCGGCTTATGACGACCGAGGACGATTTCACCGGTCCGGTCAACCTGGGCAATCCCGGTGAATTTACCATTAAGGAGCTGGCCGAAAAAGTTGTGGCTATGACCAATTCCAAGTCTCAATTGGAATTTAGACCCCTGCCCCAGGACGATCCTAATCAAAGACGGCCGGATATCACCATAGCCCAGGAAAAACTCGGTTGGACCCCCCAAATCAAGCTAGATGAAGGGCTGGTGAAGACTATTGCCTATTTTGAGAAGTTGCTGTCAACTTTATAACTAGTTTCCATCCTGAAACGAGGGATTTTATTCTAAATCTAGGCGCGGTGGCAAATTTAACCGGAGGCATATACCTAATATTCCGAGGATTAAATCTGGAAACGCAACGACGAGTTAGGGAAAAGCGTCGTTTTCGGATGGAAACCAACTAATTGTTTTAGAGAAAATAAAGCCGAGATATACGTACTTATTCCTTTGATTACTCAATATGTGTTATCAAGTACGTGTTTGGTTCCTCTAGGTCGAGAAAATTGTTTTGGGAAGAGGCCTAAATAGATTATCGACAAATTGTCTTCAATAAATTCGTAGGTTATGAGTATTCTTTTTATAGCAATTTAATCGAAAGGTTGTCCCTCGTCCGATATCAATACAGAAGATCAAGTCTATTTATGTAAATTGGGCAGCGAAGCCTCATTTTATAAAATCTGTAGGTTTGGCATCGGTTTATAATCTCTTACATCGGCATGGTTGGCGAAAACTTGCCCCCAATAAGCGTAATGCCAAGACGGATCCGGCAGCTCAGGAAGAGTGGAAAAAAAATTCCCGGAAATAATTGCTGGAATCCAAAAGCAGTGGCCGGGGCAGGGACCAATCAGAATTTTTTTTCAGGACGAAGCTCGATTTGGACGTATATCTGATACCAGAAGATGCTGGTGCCCCAGGCCCATCCGTCCCGTATGCCGATCAATGGTGAGCCAGGAGTACACGTATGCTTATGGGGCGGTGGATATTGCTAATGGAAAAATGGATAGCCTGATTCTTCCTCATGTCAATGAAACCTGCATGCAGATTTTTGTTGACGAGGTGGCCTCCCGTTATCCGCAGGAGAGGATGATTATGATTTTGGACGGTGTGCAGGATGGCACAAAGCCAAACGCCTTAAATTGCCATCCAATCTGAGGATTTTCAGTCTATCGGCCTATTCTCCTGAACTTAACCCGGTTGAACATCTCTGGGATGAAATTCGAGAAAAATATTTTCAAAACAAGGTATTCGACTGTCTGGATTCTTTGGAAAACCATTTGCGTCAGGCTCTCCGCTTGACGGAACTCGACAGGGAAAAAGTCCGATCAATTGTTGCCTGACCTTGGATTTTAAAAGCAGTTATGAATTAGAAATGGAATTATATTCTCCTTTGTTCCAAAGGCAAATAGGTTTGGATTAAAACTTTAAGAGTCCTATGGAGTCAGATATTCTCAAAAAAATTGTAATTCCATTATTAATTTTTATCGGAATAATTTATCTGACTAATGGAGTTGTGACGCTCATGTCTGCTTCCTTTCGTGGTGATCTACATACCAGATGGCGTGAACGAAATTATCTAATTTCTGGTGTCGACCCATACGATGTGTCAGTCCAATACAGAGGCTTTCAGCCGACAGAGGCTGAACTTGCAAGAATAGGCAAACATAAGTTATATAATGAAACCATTATTGATTCGAGCGGTTATCCACCGTGGGGATTGGCATCATTGCTTTTGCTCATTCCTTTTCAATCTTTTCCACCAGCACAGATTTTTTTTGTATTGTTAAGCTTGTTAGGGCTTGGAGTAAGTTGCTGCTACGCTTTTTTTTTAGGAAAAAGGTATGGGTTTTTTGCTGGTTTTCTTCTTGCATCTTCCGTATTTGCGATGTTTGGAAATGCTGGTACACTTAGGCTAGGGCAATTTGGTCTGATTTTAAATGCTTTATTAGTGTTTTCGCTAATAACCGAAACAAAAAATAATACAATATCGGGGCTTGCAATAGCAGGAGCAGCTATCAAGCCTAATTATTCTTTGTTATATATCATAGCAAAAATCCCTCGACAACAGTGGGCATGCTTGGTGTTTGTCGGAACCCTTTGTGCCCTGGCTTCTCTTATCCCTTGGGCATTGACAGGAGTTGATCCTATCCAAATGATCGAACAAATGGTATACCAATCGTCCCATGTTACTCAGGGCGATGTTGGGTTGCTTGGTCTGTTACGAAATTTTATCCCTTATTCATATGCAATAACCAGTCTCTCGATTTTGGGCATTATTACTACTCTGTTATTGGGTTTGAAATACCGCAATGCCTCTCCATTAGTAATTTTTTCTGTTGTTTCCGTTTTAGGGAGGTTGTGTTTTTACCACCGCCAGTACGACAACGTTATGCTGGCATTTCCCCTCATGGCTTTAGGCCTTCTTGCACTGATAGTTCGGAAGCGATGGGCATGGTTAGTATTTGTAGTTTTCGGTACAAGCCTCTGGATTCCTATCCCGTATGCTGCGTATACTCCCCCGATTGTTATTTTTTTGTCTGTTGTGTGGATTGTTGGGGCTGCTACTATTTGTAGAAACTCTCATCTTCTCTAAGATTATAGAATCTTAAAAACATCTTTGATTTGCAACGACTGAGAAAATTTAAATAGTTTCCATCCGAAAATGGCGCTTTTTCCCCTAACTCGTCGTTGCACCTGCAAATTTGATCCTCGGAATATTACCTATATGCCTCCGGTAAAATTTGCCGTTGCACCTAGATTTAGGAGAAAATCCCTCGTTTCTGGATGGAAACTAACTAGAAGAGTCTCTTGCAAAAGTATCAGAATAAACAGTTTCAGTAGGCTTGAAGGTTGAGGGAATGGTCGGCAAAAATTGAGGCAACTCTAAATATCAGATGCTACATAACCTTGCCTGCTCCTCTTACCATCATATTCATACCGTCGAACTTTTTTTCACTCGGCTATTGAATCGGTCCGCCTCATTCTGTTCATTGTATTGGCGTGCCTCATGCAGAGCCATGGGTGCAGCCCAAGAGTTAAGTCTATAATTGGAATGTATCCAAGCTTTCTGTACTCTGCTTCCGGATTTGTTCGGCATCATATGCGGCATCCATAGGATTGTAACAGTATTTAACCTTCTTGCTAGTCAATTTCATCAACGATAGGCAACCTGACTGTCATCCATAAAGTCGGACGTCAGAAAAGCACTGAAAATCGGTATCATTGAAATCAACATGTATTATATGGCAGGTCCGGCTCTCCTTTTACCCTTTGACGTTCTTCTTCACCCTTCGATCACTCTCGGCAGGTAAACCAGCAAAGAGCTTCTCCCTCCATCTGTTGTAATTGGATATCCAATCGCTTAAGTTTAGGTTTTCTTGCCTCTCCTTTAGCCAGTCCTCCTCTTTGTTGTGGTACATTGGCCTGCTGGAATCTTATAGCACCTTTTTTACAACCATTTATTGCTCTGGAATCTCGACTGACTGAGCCTACCAGTTCTTCTTGTAGTTATTAAGTTACCATAGAATCATTTCTTACCGTGCCGAGATTCTTCCAGGCTCGGAAATAACAGTCGTTGTAATCTTCACATCAACCATGCTATCTTCACTTTGAGCTTCATATGCTGACCTCCTATTGTGTTTTGTCTGCAAACAAATACTAAAAGAATTGATTATGAAGCTCAATTATTCTAATCTGTTACCTCGATTTTTCCCACCACACTAAATCAATGGGTTAGAGCTACTTTTTCAAAAGCTTCTAGGTAACTGAATTATAAATGATTTAAAAGGGTTCGCCTTCCTTTTTTATGAAATATCCGGGCTAAGCACAACCAAAACAAACAATCTGTGGCTAGACCGAGCTGTAATTCAGGGGTTCACTGTATAAATATTTTTATATTATTGCACCGCAAAAAAGCTATCAGGAGTTTATGGAAAAACTCGCTATCCCGCGGTCAGAAAGGCTTTCCGGTGTGGATTGTTTCCACAACCCACTAATTCCATTTGAACATATAACACAGGATGGAAAAAGTATGTTATTTTTGTCTGCAAAATAAACCGATCCATTCATTATTTGTTATTACGAATGATCAGTGGCATGATTCTTAATATATGAGAACCTCAGATTATAACTATCCAGTCCTTATGAGGATAAGATGAATTTAGGCAAGCGTCTGGCTTCCGCAACATTCAAGCTTACACTAACCAGCGTTGTCGTCCGTCTGTTTTCTCTCTTTACCATGCCTGTGCTTACTCGACTTCTTCCCCCTAAGGCCTATGGCGGGGCTGCCATGGTAAGTACAGTAATTTCATTGGCTTCCGTTATTGCCTTGTGCGGAATGGATATGTCATATGCGCGTGCATTCTTTTCCAAAGAACCGCCATCGGGTATGACCATTGAATCCTTTGCCTGGAGATACGTTCTATGCATGGGATTTATCATAGCCGGTATCAGTGCCTTGGCCTGGTGGTTTTTTCTTTCCGATATTTTTAAACTTCCCAATTACTTGGCTATCTTTTTGGGCATCGGTATACTGTTGAGTGTCTTGAATACCATGGCCCAAACAAGAGCAAGAATTAATAATAAGTACAATGAGATGTCAGGATCCATCATAGCCTCTTCTCTTGGCGCAGTTGCAGTGAGTATTGGGGTTGCGATGTGGCTGTGGCAGAACGAATTGCCGTTGGTTCTTTCGATATTGGTGGGCTATTTTATTCCAGTGTTAGTCTTGGGAGTTCCAAATTTTCGGAGCTTTTTTTCACCATCCGGATTGAATGCGATCGAACGCGTCAATGTGATAAAGATTGGCCTTGCCGGTATTATTACCGCTCCTATGTATTGGGTAGTATCATCTTTAGATCGTTGGTTTTTAAATTACTTTCAAGACACTTCATCAGTAGGTATTTATTC
>JBJKRL010000128.1:0-63358 GCA_046704745.1 Desulfocapsaceae bacterium
TGTTGTCAAATTTACACAGTGTTCACCAATGGTCAGTCCAGGCGGCGCCATCTTCTTCAGTATTTTGGCAATGAACATAGATTACTATAGTTCATTGCCAAAAACTTCGAACCTGACACCGCCTGAAATGATGAGAAATCCGGGCTAGCAACCTCTTCAGGGCAAACAATCAGGTACGGGTGCAACTTGAGTATTGACTCGCAGGAAATAGAGACGGACAAGGCGACTCGAGATCCTTTTCTTACGAAAATATTTTGGGGGCGCGGGATACTCCCCTCCCTTATTCTTCTTCTCCTCTTCCTTTGTTTTTACCTCCCCGGCGTGACCAGGTTGCCGACCACAGACAGAGATGAAGCCCGCTTTGCCCAGGCAAGCCGGCAAATGCTGGAGAGCGGGAATTATATCGATATCCGCTTCCAAAAAGAACCCCGCTATAAAAAACCCGCCGGTATCTACTGGTTGCAGGCAATTGCGGTGGCATCCACCACTGGAGATGAGTCTTCAGCCATATGGCCGTACCGCCTTCCTTCTCTTGCGGGGGCATTGCTGGCTGTACTTTTCACCTTTTCTTTCGGCCGAGCCCTTTTTGATAGGAAGGGTGCGCTTATAGGAGCTGTTCTACTTGGCTCGTCTTTGATTCTGACTGTTGAGGCCCATCTGGCCACAACCGATGCAGTGCTTTTGGCCTGTATCGTGGCCATGCAGGGATTTTTGGGCAAGATATACCTGCGTGCCCGTCGGCAGGAGCAACCAAAGACAGCCACAGTCTTGCTCTTCTGGGTCTCATGTGCCGCCGGAATTTTGATCAAAGGTCCGATTGCGCCTGCAGTTGCGCTGTTGACGGCAGGTAGCCTGGTGATCGTCGATCGCAACCTGGATCTTCTACGCCGATTGCGCTGGAGGCAGGGATTACTTATTTTAGCGGTCATTGTCCTGCCCTGGTTTTTGGCCATTGGGGTAATGACCAAGGGAGCCTTTTTCCGCCAGGCAATCGGGCATGATCTCCTGCCCAAGCTCGCCGGCGGCCAGGAGTCTCACGGCGCGCCCTTCGGCACGTATGCCCTGTTGTTTCCCTTGCTCTTCTGGCCCGGTTCGCTGTTTGCCCTCTGGGCCATTTGGCCAACTTGGAAAACCCGGGCCGAAGGTGCTGTTCGTTTCTGCCTGGCCTGGATAATTCCGAACTGGTTGATGTTTGAACTGGTACCGACCAAACTCTTCCATTATGTACTGCCTACCTTTCCGGCCATTGCCCTGCTCACCGGATACGCCTTAGGTCAGGCCGATCGTTGGCTGGAGTACCCTGGGAAAAAACCGTTTAAATGGTTGAAATGGATCCCCATAACCTTATGGGGAGCGGTTGGTGTAGCCCTGGCCGCCGGCCTGACATGGTTACCGATCTATTTTAACCATCGGTTTCTTTGGAGCAGCCTGCTGCCCATCGCCGGCATCGCTTTCATGCTGGCAGGAATCTCCCGCTATTGGAAAAGGGAAAAAATCGTAGCCTCGGTGTTCTGCTGCCTGCTCGGCGGTATGCTTGTTTTACCTCCTGCTCTTTTCCACATAATCCCGGAACTTGACGGTCCCTGGATCAGCCGCCGCGTCCTTACCGAGGTCCACCGGATAACCGACATGCCCCACCCTCTGGTTGCTGCAGTCGGCATTGACGAGCCGAGTCTTGTCTTTGCCTTAGGAACCAAGACGCAACTGACGGATGTCCAAGGTGCTGTTCATAACCTCCTGATCCACCCCTCAAGCCTTGCCCTTGTCACCGGTACAGAAGAAAATTCTTTCATAGCCGCTGCAAAAGCGGCCGGGCTTTCACCGGTTCCGATGGAAACGTTTCGAGGTTTCAATTACTCGAAGGGACGCTGGCTGAACCTGACGTTGTTTTCAGGCTCTTCTTCGCAAAAAACGAATCCCCATAAGAGCACCGGAAACTCGCTGTAATATGCCTATTAGTTGGGTCATTTCACCATAAGGATCAAAAAAGATCATGTCTAGAAACGAAATATTTCTGCTTGTATTGGGATTTAGTGGCCAATCCATGTTTTTCATGCGTTTTTTTGTACAGTGGCTGTACTCGGAAAAACATAAACGAAGCCTTATTCCCACTGCCTTTTGGTATTTCAGCCTGGGAGGCAGCTTTCTATTGCTGATCTATTCCATCCTGCGTAAAGACATCGTTTTCATGGTGGGGCAATCGGTAGGATTTCTCATCTATTTTCGCAATCTATACCTGATCCGTAGAGAAAAACGAGACAAAGAACAAAATTTGGAGGCCACTCCTTGAATAGATTCTTATAAACGGCGCCGCCAGGAATGCGGCGCCGTTTATCGCAGATATGCCTTAGAATATCCGGTACTCCTGTTGTACTGTTACTATTAAGCTCCGGAAGGATCAAATAGCATCAGCGTCCTTTTCTCCTGTCCGTACGCGGACAATCTTATCTACCGGGAATACAAAGATCTTGCCGTCACCGATTTTGCCAGAATTGGCGGCCTCTCTGATTTTATCGACAATGACATCGACCTGATCCGCGGTCACGACGAGTTCAATCTTGATCTTGGGCTGAAAATCGACCTTATATTCAGCTCCGCGATAGACCTCAACATGACCTTTCTGACGGCCATATCCTTTGACTTCAGAGATGGTCATACCCTTTATCCCCATCTCATTGAGCGCTTCTTTTACTGTCTCCAGTTTGAACGGTTTGATGATGGCTTCTATTTTTTTCATGCTCTTTCTCCACCTTAACGATGAGATTTATTAAGTTGAAACTCCGGATAAGCGGTTGCTCCTACCTCTGCCTGGTCGAGTCCCTCAATCTCCACCTGCTCCGGGACCCTCAATCCTACAACCGCGTCGAGGATCTTGAAGAAAATAAAAGAGGCGATAAAGACATACACGAAACAGGTCAGGACGCCGACACACTGGGCAGCGAACTGAGAGGAACCACCGTAGAATAGACCTTTCACACCGCCGGCAATCCCGTTATACCCGTCGCCGTAGGTGCCGTCGGCAAAAAGACCAAGGGAGAGAAGACCCCAGGCACCGCAGACGCCGTGAACGGAAACCGCACCGACCGGATCATCGATTTTCAGGGTCCGGTCGATGAAAAAGACGGACATACAGACCAGAATACCGGCAATAGCACCAATAAGAACCGCAGACGGAGCGGTAACAAAAGCACATGGAGCGGTGATGGCTACAAGTCCCGCCAGCATACCGTTGCACATCATGCTGATATCAGGTTTTTCATAGCGGAGCCACATATATATCATGGAAGAAAAAGCTCCTGCAGCCGAGGCCAGCATGGTATAGGTGGCGATGACGCCGATGCGCAGATCGGTACCTGCCAGTGAGGAGCCGGCGTTGAAGCCGAACCAGCCGAAGGCCAGGATAAAGGTGCCGACGACCGCCATGGGAATATGATGCCCCGGAATGGCAAGGACCTTGCCGTCTTTGTATTTACCAAATCGCGGACCGATGACGATGGCCCCGGCGAGGGCGCAGACCCCGCCGACCATGTGTACAACAGAGGACCCGGCATAGTCGACAGTGCCGTGGCCTAGACCGAAATTATTTCCTAGCTGGGACAGCCAGCCACCGCCCCATACCCAGTTGGCGTATAACGGATAGAGGATGCCACCGACGAAAAAAGCATAGATAACGAAGGATTTAAAGTTCCAGCGTTCGGCCATGGCCCCGGTCGGAATGGTTGCCGTCGTATCCATGAAAACCATCTGGAACAGGAAAAGGACAAAGATGGCGGCGTCGTAGGTGGTGCCAGACAGAAAGAATCCTTTGGTACCAAACAGACCGAAAGTTTTTCCAAACAGATGAATGGCAACTTCACCGTTGAGCAGACCTGTTCCTCCAGCCAGAGACCCGGCTCCGACCCCTCCCATTTGCAGTGCAAAACCACAAACCCAGTATCCCAGCATTCCCAAGGCATAGACGGCAAAGTTCATGGCCATGGTATGACCGGCGTTTTTGGCCTGGGTGAAACCGGTTTCCACCATGGCGAATCCAGCCTGCATAAACATTACGAGGAAACCGGCAACCAGGGTCCAAACCATGTTGAGGGCAATCCGGTTATGGCCGACGGTATCCGCCAATTTATAGGCAAGAGGCTCCTTTGGCCCGAGGGTCTTGAGATCACTTGCAGTTGGTGAGCCGGCGGTTGCGCCTACCACATCGGCAACACCTCCTGTGTTGGCGCCGGACGGGTCTGGCTTGAGGACGGAAACGGCAGTATTAACGGTTGTCGGATTTGCCGGTTGATCGGCAAAAACAAGACTGCCGGTTAGACATATCATCATTGCCAAGAGAATTGTAAGCACAAGGCTTTTGTTTTTAAGAGAAAACTTCATATTACCCACTCCTTCTTGATGGTGGTAAAAATATAATTCTTAAATTTCAGGTATTTTTCCCTTGCATACCTTTTTTATCGTTGAGTCTCAGATGACCTTAGGTCATCTCCTCCCGCAGGTAGTACTGACGACTTTTATCTCATCCTATCCTCCTTTTTTAAATGGAATCGAAAAGTCGTTCCCTCTGGGAGGAAAAGCCTTCCTCCCAGAGGGAACGATGGTTATGGTGCCGGTCCTTCTCTGCCGGCATACCGATGGAAAATAGAGCAAGAGATATGCCATTTGGATGCTGGAGCATTTTGGACATTTTCTCTCTTTTAATGAATCTCTGTATCAAATTGATTATCTGATGTTTTTAAACCAGGAAGGATGGCTGTGATTGTGTATTTAAGAATCCGTCAAAGACAAAAACACACGTTTACAACAAGAAAGAGCAAGCCCGGATGGACCGGCAGGTTGGGTCGATTGACTGTTATTTATTTGAAATACAATGGGATACTAGAGAATAAGGAGTCTTAGTGACGTTGAGGAGTAAGGAGAGGAAGTGACGAAAAAGTAGCAATACAGCTTTCATTTTTGTAACTTTTTTAAAATAATGATATTTTTACTTAACATATATGTCATTTTTTTTATTGCGGCAGCAATACGCTACCCAGCTAAAAAAAGGAACAAAACCCAAAGACCTCTTCAGATAAAGCTGTTGACAGGAAACCCTTCCGCCCTCTTTGACTGGACGAAAAGCCCTCAGAAGCCGAGCCAAGAGCACAGTGCGAAGAGATCTGCCTACGGTCCTGTTTTTTTAAAGGCTTTTGAGTTTCTGCTCCAAGACGGTTTTGGAAACAGCGCCTGATATCTGATCGACAAGGGCTCCGTCTTTGAAAAACATAACAGTAGGCACTGCCCGGATATTGAAAAACAGCGCTAAACTTTGATTTTTGCTCGTATCGACTTTTGCTACGATATATTTGTTTACGTTCTCGCGCGCTATTTCATCAATGACTGGTGCCATCATCCGGCAGGGGCCGCAGGTGGGAGAAAAGAAATCCACCAGAACCGGCAAGGGAGCCTGTTTGACAAAATCGTGAAAGTCACGGTCGCCAAGCTCCACAGGCACAGCCTGATGGTTCATGCTGATGGTACGTTTGCAATGTCCGCATTTCGGCCCCAGGTGCTGCCGGTCGGCCGGGATCCTATTTTTCTTTCCGCATGAGGGGCAGGAAACTATTACGGTATTCATAAGAGGTTACCTCGTAATGTTACTTCTGTTTACAGATTATATTTATAATGCCATAGACGAAATAGGCAACTTATTAAGTAACGCTGTCTCAGGCAGATCAGACAAATTTGAGAGTAATTGATCTACCTCCTCACCACTTTCGGAATTACAGTAAAGTACATCAAGAGGACGACAGTCGTTTTCCAAATACAGGGCAGAACAAACAGCTATCAATGACGACGCTCATTGTCACCGCCGGATGCGGCCTGGTCAGGCGCTGGGACGGTCCCGTCGAGACAATCAGGCCGGGCGATGTGGTTTGGATCCCGCCCGGAGAAAAGCATTGGCATGGAGCTGCGCCCACTACGGCTATGACCCATATCGCCATCCAGGAGCAGCTTGACGGCAAGGCCGTCAATTGGCTGGAAAAGGTAAATGATGAGCACTACCTGCCGGATACATTGAATACAGCATCGAAAGAGTAACATTCTCTTCTACTATAAGGGTTCCCGCATATCTACGCCTCGCACAGATGCTGAAAAAAAGAGGTTCATCCGACTTATGCGTACTTTTCTATAACGCGGGGAGGTGGAGGTCCTGGATGGAGGGCGCATCGCGGAGGACCTCCTGGGAATCACATATGGCCCCTCAGGGGTTGCGGACAGGACGTCCGCAACTGGCAGCAGGCAAGGGACGGCCTGTCTGTCAGCCGTGGTTCCCAGGTGATCAGGCCGGAGAGCAGCGGCCGGAAGCGATGACATCCGCCGGATTGCTCCTGTCGGCTTTGTAAAAGTAAGCTAACTCCAGATGAACCAAAAGAGAACTCCACACAAGTTACGAATTGACTTACCTTGCAAAGTAGAGGATGAGTGCATAGAGAAGCGGGGCCAGGATTCCATGCGCAGTCAGAATCAGGCTGGAATGTGGCCACTTCGGGCACCTGAGCACGGCCCATCCCACCCACATCAGAAGGGTCATGGGAACCGAAAAAAGACCAAGATATATGGAGAGGAATTGGCTCAGGCTGAAATGCATCCATCCCGTACCCGGCGTCTGCGCTGAAACGAATGCCAAAGCAAGACCTACAGCGAAATAAAAGCCTGTGAATAGGACTGCAATGCGAAACAGTGTTTTTCTCATAAGCCCTTCTTTCCCCGAGTCTGCAACAGCCCGGATTAGCCCCTGGTTAGAAACTCTTTCGCAACTCCAAGCCCTTATGTGAAGCCCTGAAGCCGAAATCCTTAAGGGCCTGCAGATACCCGGACTTGCCGGGAACCATTCCGTTGATGCGGCCGACTGCTAGTACCTTCAACGGGTTAAACTGTCGGGTGAGCAGGACTTTGCAGACATCCAGATAACGGCTCAACAAAGGGTGGTCTGCAGGGACAAAAAATTCCAGCTCCTTCCCGTTTCTCTTGAGGATCAAGGTCAGTCTTGCGCCGTGATAAACCAGGTATGTCGTGGACAACCTGGCCGGAAGTCCCCTATGCAGCGGCTCAGGACCGATGCCGCAAAGCGAGACGGGATCACAGGCATTGAGCCAGAAGATCGCATCTTCGTTCAGTCCCTTTTGCAAAGCACGGAAGGCCTCAGGCGAGATGAACTGCGGCCCATCAATACCGGTGAAGAAATAACCGGTCAAAATCTCGCCGGAGAGTTCCATCAGCCTTAGCGATTTGTAGATGTTTCGCCATTGCAGCTCTGGTAGTTCCTTTGCCGTCAGGTCACGGAAGATCAGGCCGTAGCGAGCCAGGAGCTGACGGATCCGGTCCTTGATGAGTTCCTGGCGATCGAGGCTGTCATCCGTTCCCGCAGGATAGGGCAAGAGAAAGAAGGGGCCTGTCAAGGGCCGGGAGGTCTCCCAACGCGACAGTCGGCTGCGCCTTCCGTGCGGCCCATGATCGCCACCGGTCCGCCATGGCTTGAAATCGTTTTCAATTCCTTTACGCAATACCTCATAGGAGTCGTTGCCGATAATTCCTTGCCAGACAAAGGACCAGAGCTTTTCAGACAGGGCTGTACTGTCCAGGCCGCTCACTCCAAGAATATCGAAAAAGGTGTACCGACCTTTTCTGTCCGGGAAAAGCCTTTGGATAAAGGTCTCAGTCTCATTGTCCGGCCCCGCTGCACCTGCAAAAAGCTCCAGATCCTCTATGAAAGCGAAAGAACTCTTTTTTGGGCCGCAACCGAACCAGAGCAGACCTGAGGACTGCAGAAGGCTGTCCAGGTGGCTCAGGTGATAGGGACAGACTCGGGCCGGCAGGATATATTCCTCCCAGGCGTTGCAGGGGGCGGGATAACCAAACAAGGCATCAAGGCTCTGCTGCAGCGCAGAAAAGGAATCGTCATCACTCGTCAGACCCTGGTGGGTGGCGACAAAGAGCTGCAGCAGCGAGCAGTCCAGCGGTTTGAAGGAAGCCTGGCGAGCGCGACGCAGCATTCTGAGCAGAATCTCCAGGTTGTTGACATCGCAGACTTCCGGTTCCTCACTTGCCGAGGTGAAGGTATCGACCACCACCTGCTCCGCTTCAACAAGCTGATCCATCGCCGCCTCCAGCTGTGGCCTGTCAAACCCCAGCATACGTTCAAGGGAATGCAGGGTCTCCGGACCGCGAGTGGACAGCAGAACGGCAACCAGGCTTGCCGGGTCGGTAGAAGTCTGCTCTTTTTTCTCCCGATGCAAGGCGAAGCTGAGGTCCAGCAAGGCCTGGGGGACAGGCCGGCCGGTCAGCAATGTGACATCCACCTCCCCTTCCATCATGGCCTCGACAATCAAAGGCAACCGGCTAATGGCGCAGCAGAGAGGCCCCGCGGTATGGGGCAGACGAACCAAAACCAGCCGTTCCTCGACTGCCCGAAGCACCTCGTTTTCGGCAAGACCGCTGTCGCGGACCGTTGCCTGTAAAAGCGCTTGCCATTCATCCATACTGAGCAGCAGCCTCTCCTCCACGGTTTCGATCAGATCCTGCCCCTGCAGCGGGGCATAACCCTCTGCGGTCCGTTGAATCTTGCCTAAGAAAAGCTCGATCAACTCCGGCTCAAGCCTGGGGCGGAGATGGGAGGCAAAGACCAACTCCCGGATTAGGTCGTCACGTAGATGTGAGTGTTTTCCTCCCTCCGGGGCATCGTCTTCGTACATGTATTTATTGGTCTGCCGCCAGATCACCCCATCGGCAAAGGGAGAGGGTTGATGCGTGACGACTTCGCTCACTGCAATCGCCCCCGCCTCCAGTTCATCCAGAACCCGGCGCAGCCCTGCCATATCAAAATCGTCCTGGAAACACTCCCGCCAGGTCTCGAGCAGTATAGGGAAATCCTCATAGCCAAGTACTGCATCAAACATTTTTTTCGAACGGAGCCGGTTGAGCCAGAGCGGCATCCGTCGCCGGTTTGAACTTTTAGGCAAAAGCAGGGCTCGGCCGCAGCATTCCCTGAAATGAGCGCCGAAGTATCCGGATTCTTCCAGTTTTTTTCTCAGCAGCCTCTCCAGGTTGTCCGAAGAGACCAGGGATAAAACATCCGCCGGTTCAAAGGCATGGGGCAGCACCAGCAGAATGCAATCATTGTCGGCAAAGACCTGGAGGGAATAGCCGTGCCTCTCCTGCCAGGCTGCCGACAGGGCCAGAGAAAAAGGATGGTTGAGCCGGCCTCCCCAGAAGGTATGGAGGATCACTTGTTTGGCGTCGCTGCGGTTTAACGGATCATTGTAATGCTCGATGAGCAGATGGTGACGATGCGGCAGGTCGGCGCCACTTATTTGTCGTTGCAGCCGGAGGTAGGAATGCAGGTAGTTGGCGGCAATTGGGTCCATATCCCACTGGGCCGTCAACCAGCCGACTAGACCGGGGTCGGAAAGCATCCCGTTGCACCTTTCCAGAAACAATCCTATCTTCTCGGACAGATGGAAATCGCGGTGCATGGCCTCGGCCTTCCAGAAGGGGATGATATTGTGACTGCCGGCAACCGGCACCACCTCCACGTCGCTGGGGCCGATCTTCTGAATCCGCCAGGCCTGAGCGCCCAAGGCAAAGGTTTCTCCCAGCCGCCGTTCCCAGACGAATTCCTCGTCCAGCTCGCCAAGCCGGGCCTTGCTCTCCTGATGGCGCAGGATATAGCTGCCACGGTCTGGTATGGTGCCGCCGGAGGTATAGAGGAGGTAGGCGGTGCCGTCCTTGGCCCAGACGGTACCGGCCAGACGGTCGAAATGAATCCGGCCGCGCAACTCAAGAATCCTGGTATCGGCGTAGCGTCCGGACAGCATCTCCAACACCGTGTCGAACTGCTGGCGGCCGAGGTTGCGATAGGGGTAGCTGGCCCGAATAGAGGCAAGTAGCTCATTTACCTGCCATTTTTCGGCAACCGTCATGGCCAGAATCACCTGAGCCAGGACATCGAGAGGCCCCTCCGCCGGATGCAGCGATTCGATATCCCTTTCCTGCACGGCTCGAGCCAACACGGCGGCGTTGATAAAATCCTTGCCATGCAGGGGGTAGAGGAGACCATGGCTCTTTTCTCCCACCTTGTGGCCTGCGCGGCCGATACGCTGCACGGCATGGGCAACGGAAAAGGGTGTCTGGATCAGCACCACGCGATCGAGATCACCGATATCGATGCCCAGCTCCAGGGAATTGGTGGCGACAATGGCCTTAAGCTCACCGTTTTTCAGCTTCTGCTCCACGGCAAGCCGCAGCTCCTTTGCCAGGGAGCCATGATGCGGATAGGCCAGGGCCCTCTCTTCGTCTTCGTTGATCAGCCGGGTGACCTTTTCCGCATGCCGCCTGGAGTTGGTAAAAAACAGGGTGGCCTTGTTGCCGGCGACGATCTCCTTGAAGGCCCTGATTAATGCCGGCCACCAGGTGGCGTCAGTGATATTGTCCTGGGCGTCGGGAGGCAGGGAAACAGTCACCGACATCTGTTTTTCCATGGTCGAGGAAATGGTATCCACCTGCCGTTTTTCATAGCTGCCGTCTGGATGGAGAATGAAGCCGCCGACGAAGTCGGCCACCGTCTGCAAAGGCTTAACCGTTGCCGAAAGCGCTATGCGCTGGAACTCCCCGGACAGGCGAACCAGCCGGTCCACGGCGGTTATCAGGTGGGTGCCGCGTTTGTCCGGCAGCACCGCATGGATCTCATCGAGGATAACGGCGGCAACACCGGTAAGCAGTGCACGCCCGTTCTTGGAGGTGACCAGGATATTCAAGCTCTCCGGGGTGGTGATAAAGATCTCCGGAGGCTTTCTGTACATCCGCTGCCGCTCCGCTCCGGTTGTGTCACCGCTTCTGCTCTGAACCCGGATCTCGGGCAAGGTCTTGCCCGCCGACTGGAAATGGTCCCGAAGCTCGGCAAGCGGCTGTTCCAGATTCCGGCAAACGTCGTTATTGAGTGCTTTCATTGGTGAGACATACACCACCCGCACCGCCCCGCCAGGCCAGGAGCCGGTTGCCAGCTGGTTGATGGCCCAAAGGAAGGCGGCAAGCGTCTTACCACTGCCCGTAGGTGCGGTGAGCAGCACATGCCTCCCATCTCGTATCGAGCGCCAGGACTGCTCCTGGATATCGGTCGGCATCCCGAAGCGTTCCAAAAACCAGGAGCGGATCAACGGATGAAAGGCGGTAAAGGCGGAGGAAGATATCATACAATAGGATTTTCCGGGCGTTTTAAGGAAAAAGATTAGTCTCATGTTAGAGATATCATCATCCTGTCGCCTCGGCAATGGTTTGCAGTTTACGTTCCATCCTTTTTTGTTCACAAATCCTCAGGATGAACGCCGATCCAAGAGGAAATAATCCCATTTTCTTGTAAGATGATATGAATATTCGCCCCAAGAAGCTTAAAATTTCAAAAATAGGGTTTATCTTACCTGATACTGCCGGATATATTTGAAGACCTAATTTTAATTGCCTCTTCCACTATAAGCCTGTTTCTGGTAAAGCTGGAAGTATCAACCCGGCAAAATTCATCGATTCCCCGGGTTGAGAAAGGCACTTATGATCTGGCGATGCCTTAAAAATATCCGATTGTCACTAAGGTTCAGCAAAACGGCACGTCGATTCGGGGAGGTTGAATTTAAGGGGTAATCAGATATAAATAAGACAAGGAGTGAATAATGCTACACTCAGTCCTGGAATACCTGCGCAAGCATCAATCCCCCAAGATCCGGTATCTTCATGTCATTGTTTTACTTTTGGTTATAAGCCAGATTATCGTCAGCAATTTTATGGGGTTTGCAGCTACGGGAGCAGTCAGCGGAAATATAATAAAATTCTATGGAACCTGGATTCATATCATAACGGGCCTTACCTTGCTGCCCATTGCCTTGCTCTTTGCCTTTTTTGTGATAAAAGAGCATGGAATCAAGTACTTTTTCCCATATGTTTTCGGCGATTTCAGTCAACTGAAAGTCGATCTTCTCAAGATCAAAAATCTTGAACTTCCCAACCCTGAAGCCAAGGGACTGGCAACAATCGTTCAAGGCCTGGGGCTGGGTGCTTTGTTTCTGGCGCTTTTTTCAGGTCTCACATGGTTTGTATCTTGGAAATACCACGCACCATGGGCACATAGCGTAAAGGAAGTCCATGAGTTTCTTGTGGGATTGATTGAAGCCTATATCGTCGGTCACGGCGGAATGGGACTTCTGCATATCTATCTGTCATCAAGGCAAAAGTAAGATAGAATTGCTGAAAATCCAGGCTGAATTTCCGTGGAAATCAGATTTTCATTCCGGAGCCTTCCTGGCAAAGACCAGACTTCCGCACATGCAGACAATCCCGCCGAGGCAAAGCGTCATCGGGGCGCCGATATACTTGGCCGCCCCTCCGGCCAAAAGGCTGCCAAATGGAGAAATGCCCAAAATCGCCAGGGCATAAAAACCCATCACCCGTCCTCTGCGATCATCGTCGACAATGGTCTGCAGCACCGTATTGCTGGATGCCAGTTGCAGCATCAGACCCAGGCCGATAACGACCATCAAGACCAAAGAAAGACCTATAAACCGGGAAAAGGAAAAGGCAAAAAGGCCGAAACCAAAGGTGCAGGCAGCCCGGGGAATAATCTTTTCAAGTCCTGCGTTGCCGCGCCTGGATGCCAGGTACAATGCTCCGGCAAGTGCACCAAGCCCTCCGGCCCCCATCAAGAAGCCGAAGGTGTGCGAGTCGCCGGCGAGAATCACTTTGG
The DNA here is from genome assembly GCA_046704745.1 of Desulfocapsaceae bacterium. Taxonomy (GTDB): domain Bacteria; phylum Desulfobacterota; class Desulfobulbia; order Desulfobulbales; family Desulfocapsaceae; genus CAWGGS01. The sequence goes on from JBJKRL010000128.1 coordinate 12,764, forward strand.
CAAATACGGGCATCAATACAGTATACGGCATCCCAACCAGGCTGACCAAAGCCAAGAGGAGGATGATATTACGAACCGGCACATACCCAAAGGTATACCTGAACCCCTCCTGGAGTTCCTTGAAAACAGGTTTGACTGGTGCTTTTTTCGTAACCGGTTGCACCTTCATGAGAAGAAGCGACCAGATCACGAACAGATAACTCACGGCATTCAACAGAAAGCAGATACCTTCACCGGTTACAGCTATGAGGATTCCGGCGATTGAAGGGCCGAGCAACCTGGCACAGTTGAACATTGTGGAGTTCAGGGCAATGGCGTTTCCCAGGTCTTCCTTTCTCTCCACCATCCGGACAACGAACGCCTGGCGGGCGGGAACGTCGAAGGCATTTACGCAGCCGAGAAAGACGCTTAAGATGATGATATGCCAGACCTTGATTGTGCCGGACAAGACCAGCCAGGCCAGAATCATTGCCTGCACCATAGCCAGGACCTGGGTGGCGATCAGGATATAATAGCGGTTCCAGCGATCGGTCAGCACTCCGGCAAAGGGGGTGAATAGAAAGGTCGGTATCTGTCCGGCAAAACCGACCACCCCCAGGAGCAGGGCTGAATGCGTCAGGTCATAGACCAACCACGGGGTCGCAATTCGCTGAATCCAGGTCCCGATAAGTGATATGCTCTGCCCGCCGAAAAAAAGACGATAATTTCTATAACGAAAGGATCTGAATATGGTCTTCAATCCGGATACTTGTTGTGGGTCGTCTTTAGAGTACACATGCAGTGATTATGTGGGCGGTGCTCCACCATGGGACCGGGACAGGCTGCCGGAGAAGACGCCAATTAAAGGATTACAAAACAGTATTGGAATAGATACACATTCCCCAGCCACGGTTCAAGAGACGCAGCCTAATAAAAAGGAGGCAGCTGGATTTAGCGTACTTTTCCAAAGCCGGAAGGAGCAATCCGGCGGATGTCATCGCCTCCGGCCACTGCTCTCCGGCCTGATCGCCTGGGAACCACGGCTGACAGACAGGCCGTCCCTGGCATGCTGCCAGTTGCGGAAGTCGAGGTCCGCAACCCCTGAGGGGCCTTATGTGATTCCAGGAGGGTCTTCGCGATGCACCCTCCATCAATGACCTCCGCCTCCCGGGTTATAGAAAAGTACGCTTGAGCCGGATGAACATAAAATTTCATCTCTTTTTAGTAAATAAAGATGTACGATGTTTTTCACAACAGCATAAGCTCCCCCATCCGCACTACTACAAATGGAAAGAACCGAGATAAAAAGGCAACATATATCCCTTGTGGCCGGGCTGCTGCTCTGTGCCTCTTTCCATATCGGTCTGCTTCATGCCGGTCATCTTGGGCATGGCGGACTGGTATTTGTTCTGTTCTGGATGGGTGCTCTTTTCTCCGGATTTCTTGTCTGGCATTGCTGGCCAATAGAGAACTCCACTTTGTCGGCGGCAATGATTCTGCTGGTTGCCATCATTATCCGCCTTCCCTACCTTTTCTGTTTTGCCGAAAGTGACGACCTGTACCGCTACCTCTGGGAGGGCATGATACAACATGCAGGATACTCCCCTTATCTGCTTGCTCCCGACAGCCCTATTTTGGCACCTTTACGGGATACATACTGGCTTGGTATTAACGGGAAAAGCATTCCAGCCATTTATCCGCCCATGTCCCAGATGGTGTTTGCATTCCTGGATTGGGTGAGCAATTCGCCTCTGCTCTTCAAATCCTTCTTCACCCTTTGTGATCTGGCAACAATCGCCCTGCTTCTCACCTGGTCGAACAAACGAGGCTATCAGTTGCGCCATGTCCTTCTTTTCGCCCTGTCTCCTGTCAGCATAGTGTTCACCTCCGGCGAGGGGCATCTCGATGCTGTCATGGTAACCACCCTGTGTGCGGCGCTCTATTGCCTGGATACTAAACGTTTACGCCGCGGCTTTTTTCTTTTCGGCTGTTCTGTAATGTTCAAGATCATTCCCTTCATCCTCCTGCCTTTTCTTGTATCGAAAAAAAATACCCGCCATGCCTGGCCGGTTCTAATTCCAGCTGTTTCCTTTCTGGCTTACAAAGGAAATTTCTTTCAGGTTCTGTATCATTTTGCCGGGAAAACAGCGTATAACGGTTCCCTGGTATCCCTTTGCACATTTCTATTTTCGGCAGCCAATGCGCCGCTCATAGCCGCTTTTGTTTTTTTCTGTTTTGCAATTCGCGAATTTTTCTTCGGCGTCGACCACCTTCGATCCGCCTACAATAGTATCTGTGCTTTTCTGCTTTGTGCCACAGTGCTGCATCCATGGTACCTGCTCCTTGCCGTTTTGTTTCTGCCGTTTTTCCGTTCACCGATTCTTCTCACATTTTACGCAACCATCGCCTTCACCTTCGTGGTCAATGATGTCAAACGGCATACCGGCATATGGCACATGCCCGCCTATGTGCCGTTTCTCGAATATCTGCCGGTTGCCATGGTTGCTCTTTACTCAATATGGACGAACAGAAAACCGGCAAGAGCTGAATTCCATGCTCCACAGACATGTGGAGTCATCGTTCCCACCCTCAACGAGGCCCGATCCATAGGCATCTGCCTTGATAATTTACAAAGACAAACGCGCAGGCCTGATGCAATCATCGTTGCAGACGGCGGTTCCACCGACGACACCGGCCGGACTGCTGCAGAAATGCATGGGGTCCGAGTAGTTGCTGCACCTGCCGGACGCGGCATTCAAATCGCCTCTGCCGTTGAGCGGATCGATACGGATGTCATTCTTATCTGTCACGCCGATTGCATCCCTGAGCCCACCATGATCGCCAGGCTCATGAGCGAGCTGACCCGCAACCCGTCAGCGGCAGGCGGGGCATTTGCCATTCGCTATAATGAGACGACACCGGCCGCCAAGGCGCTTGCCCGTTTAAATTCGCTTAAGGTGGTACTTTTCGGTATAAGCTTTGGGGATCAGTGTCAGTTTTTCAGAAAGGAGATACTTTGCCATGGCTTTCCCGCCCTGAAACTGATGGAGGATGTTGAGCTCTCCTTTATCATCCGTTCAAAAGGGTCCTTTAGTTTGTTGGCAAACGGTCCGCTGGTCTCGTTTCGCCGGTGGCGCAGCCAAGGTGTTGCGGCAAATAGTATCAAGGTGCTCACCCTTCTCTTAAGATACATTGTCATGAGAAGAATAAGTGGAATACCAGATGATGCTGACGAGCTGTATCGTAGGTATTACTCAAAGGCCTGCTGACACATTTATTGTATACAACTGCAATGATGAAAATTGAACGCCTCCTTGCCATTGTCGTATTGCTCTTGAACCTCCGGAAGATTACGGCCAACCAGCTGGAGGAGCGATTCGAAGTGTCTGTGCGGACAGTGTACAGAGGACGCTGCCTGGAATGCATATCGGAAAATGAGCGTGGTTTACGGAGCGCTTTTCCTCTTATTTCTCACGGCTTCTTTATCCCTGGCGGAAGAACGAAGGAGTGCCACCTGAGTTCTTCTCTGTTTTGGCCTTCCATGGGGCGACACCTCATGGTACAATCACTTTCCACGAAGGATTCATGGCAGACGACCAACTTGAGCGTGCAGGAGAAGCTTAACATCTTGCCTGATGCTCGTCGGTAATTTAAAAACATTAATGGAGTTACACTTAATGAAATCCTTGATTGATAAAACAGAGTTTATTGGAAAATTGAAAAATTGGGGGGCAAGTAGTGTTCGCGTGGCGGATACTGCCAAGCTGGCGGGAATCGAGACAGAACCCAATGACCTTTTAAGCGGTTTTCCCAGGGCTGTAAGTATTGCAGTCCGTCTTTCTAATCCAATAATGGACATGATCGACAAGCAGCCCACTCCTCTCTATTCATCCCATTACAGTCGGGTAAATGCACTGCTTGACGACCTTGCCATAAGAACAACAAACCTCTTGCAGTCGAATTCCGCCCGGGCGGTTCCTATTCCTGCGAGCCAAACACTCGATTCAGAAAAATGGACGTCATATTTATCACACAAAGCTGTTGCCTTAGCTGCGGGGATAGGCTGGCAAGGGAAAAGCCTTTTGATTGTAAGTCCTGATTTTGGCCCGAGAATTAGGCTGACAACAATTCTTACAGACGCTGATCTCGTGCCGGATTCACCGATAAAGAATAGATGCGGGAAATGTCAGCAATGCAAAGACCATTGTCCAGCTGGAGCAATCATTGGAACTAATACCACCAGCCATTATTCCAGCAGATCAGAGGCAATAGACCTCAAGAAATGCGTTCATCAAGTGCGTGACGTCTTTGGCAAGCTTCCGGATATAACACCACTTATTTGCGGTATATGCATTATAGTTTGTCCGTGGGGCAATACAAGAAAGAAAACTGAACTATGAAGAGCTTGGGGTCGAAATTAAAACAATAACTGCTCAAATAACCCTGTTTGACCTTTTCCCCGCTTACCTGCACTCCTCTGCACTCCTGCTTCCTCCTGACGACACCTTGCTCTCACTTACATATCGAGTTACATAATTGTATCTGACTGTAGTGTAATGGCGTTTGCATCTGCCTCGGGAGGAAATGTATCGAATACCATTGGAGATAACTCCGAGTCTGCTGCAAACATCAACCTCAATGCTGCGGAAGGCGCAGTCTCGACAACAAAAACGAAAGGGGCCGCTTCAAGCACAACTTCCACAAATCAAGCCTATGCTCAATCTGCAATAAGCAGATCAAAAAAGGTCTGCTCGATGCTGCCTTTGTTTTTGAAGTATCCGACAAACCTGCATTTGCCGCAGAATGGTTGTCGACATTTGGCATCGTGATTGTCGCTCCTTATCTTTGGAAGGAGCGGGTAAAGGAAACTGATCTGCAACATTTGGTTGACCTGCCGTGGATTTTTCCCGACAACCGTTGCCCTTACAGCCGTCTCGTAAAAGAGCTGTTTGCCCCTTTGGGCAGAGTGCCTCAGAAAAGGTTGGTGGTTGACCAAGATACTACGATAAGAAAAATGGTCACCGCAGGAGCCGGTCTTTGTTTGATGACGGAAATTGAGGCGCTAGATGCCGCAAAGCAAAAGCAGGCTCTCAGTCTGGGAGTTCGGGTCACCGACTTGGATTTGTCTCTACTGTATCTAAAAAAGAGAGCAAATGAACCTATAATTGGAGAGTTGTTGTCTTATTTAATATTGCAGCAACACTTCTTTACGAATAGCCGAACAGTTGTCAGGAAAGGATGATGATACTATCAAAGCCGATAAGCTGAAACCTACGCCACCTGCAAGACGCATCAAAAGAGCAGCTCAATAGCAGATACATAGGAGGATTTAGTGACCGTTTTAGAACTAAATTGTGTCAATACGATCTTCTGTGAGTATCTGTGATGCAAAGTAAAAAAAGTGCGGAGCAAAGACCTGCACTTGCAGTAAAGAGAAATACCCCCGTATAGCTTCCGGTTGTATCGATAATCCTTCCGCAGACGGCCGGAGAGATGATTGAGCCAATTCCCATAAACAGTGTCCAGAGTCCGATTATGCCGCCGACATGCTTTCTGGGAAAAAGGTCCGATGCAGCTGCAGCATAGAGAGGCCAGACAGCACCATAGCCAATACCGTAGAAGAGTGTAATCAAGTTCAGCTGCCAGATCCTATGAAACCAGATATAACCCAGACAACCACTCCCCATCATAATACCACAGACGATCATCAGTTTAATTCTGCCAAATTTATCCGAGGCAGGGCCTAGCAATATTTGTCCTATAATACCGGAAAGAGCTATGATGGATATAAATCGAGTCGAGATTGCCAGATCAACACCAAGAAACTCGCGAGTATAAATAGGGAGAAATGCAAATTGAGCTATAACGTTCATCCCAACAAACAGATATGCCAATGCCACCAGCCAGAAGGTCGTTTGACTGAAAATTGCCCTATAAGCAGCAAGAAGCGTTTTTTCCGGTACCCTTTCCACATGTATTGTATCTGGATTTTTTTGCGGGTTCCGGATGAAAAACAGGTTCAGTAAAGCAATTGCCAAGCCGACGATACCCAAGGCCATCCAGCCGGAACGCCATCCAAATTTATTCGTGATCGGCGGCAGGAGTATCCCCCAAATAAAAATCCCTGTGCCTACTCCCATGGCTACAATTGAGGTTAGGGTTCCTCTTTGTCTTTCCGGCACCCATTTCTGTACCAGCACCATTACTGGTGCCCAACAGGCTGCATGCCCAAAGGCACAGAGGGAATAGAAAAATACAGCGGAGACAAAGCCAGTTGCCCAGGACATGGCCAGTGCACCAAGACCAAGGATGGCAGTAAAGGTTGTCAAAATACCCCGATAGCTGTAATGATCTGACAACATCCCTAAAATAGGAGAAAAAATTGTATAGATGATAAAATATGCAGACAGCACTCCGCCCGCTTGCGTTTTATTCAGTTGCAAAGGGTGAAGCATTTCCGGCAGCAGCATGCCAAAGGCGTAACGAATGGCATAGGCAATTGAGACCGTCAGAAAGCCGGAAATGACAATGAGTACTATTTTTTTGTTCAATTGATGACCAATGTGAAATGTTGGGGTCAGACACCAGGAGCCTTTTAGTCATTGTAACTTTAGAGTGCTGATACGAAACAGTCAATGAAACTTGCTCGCTCTCTGATCCATACCTCCAGTCTCATCGAAAGTGTTGAGCCAGAGAAGTGTACTACGGCAAACAGAGTTGGCGAAGAAGACATACCTCGTAAAGAGACTATACTGGTAGGAGAAAGTGCTTTAAGGACATAGGGAATTGGATGTTTTATGGTTTGGCAATCTCAAACAGGAGAGTACTGGAATTTCCTTGCGTTGACAAAAGGAGATCCCCTTCGCTTTTACCCGAACCATCATGGCCGGACCATATTGACCAGCCGCAACGAGCCATGGAATCCCCGTGCTCCGGCATGGCAAGGCCGGTGTTTTACAGAGACTTTCATATAAAAGATGTACCAAGTCCGAACGGGGATGACCTGCAACCCCAAATAAAAGGCGGGTTATAGCAGTATTATCCGAAAAGTGTACAGATTTTTCCTGTAAGCTCCGTCAGGGAATGCATCTAAAATCTCAACCCACTATCGACTGCAACGGAATCATCTCCAAATTGAATCATTCCCCGGGAAAACTTTTTTTTAGCATTTTCAAAGCATCTTCGAGAATGCTTGAACTCGGCACGTCACCATCCGGCGTTAGTTTGTCGATGATCTGAGGAAGCACCTGGGAAAGATGTTGCGTTAGATCTTCGTTCGACATGCCGATCTTTTGAGCTATATTCTGAATTCTATCCGGTCCAATCGTCTGCAAAATCTGATCGGCAGATATCGGCATATTTTCGCCGGTGGAAATCCATGAGGAAACAATATCTCCGAGACGGTTGTTCTTAAAAGCTTCAATAAAACCGGAAATACCGCCTGTTGAAGGATTATTGATCAGGCTCATAGCCTGTTCAAACAGGCTGCCGGCATTACCTTCGCCGCCAAGTTTTTTTGAAAGTTCTCCAGTAATTTGATCAAGAAAGCCCATTAGTACCTCCCAATTCGGATACAGTTCTCTTCAGCATGAGGTTCGTGGATCACTGCTGACAATTCTAGGAAAGGTTGACTATGCACAGGTAAGAGTGTGAAACATCCTCTGGCGGGACTCGAGCCATCAGAGGATGCCCGTAACATGTTTTACTTGGTTTTTGCTTTTTTATTCATTTTTTGTGCCTTAACCTCGATTTTTGTTGCCTTCATTTCGTACTTGATCTCTACCTTAGATCCCACTTTGACATCAGCTGGGACCTTTGTGTCTGCGTCAATTGCAATTTCCCATTTGTCTTTTCCTTTCTGAACCACGATCTTGTCTTTGGTCAACTCAAGAACAGGTCCTGTTACCTGATAGGTATTGACACCCGCAACAGCAGCCGATGCAACAAACATAAATGCTACCATTAAAATTAAAACACGTTTCATGATTCAATCCTCCCTTGCAATGAATTTCAGGCCTTCTTCAAGCCTTGAGCATAGGTTTCGCATGTATTATCTAACCGTAATATAGCTCTTCAGCTTATCGAATGTTTTTTGTTTGATTCCTTTGACCTTCATAATGTCCTCAGGCTTATCATAGGGCCTGCCTTTGATAATGGCCTCAGCTTTGGACGGGCCGATACCCGGCAGGCTTTGGAGATCTTCCTTGGAGGCGGAATTGATATTTATATGCTGACCCATTGTCAGCTTTTTTGTAGCTTTTGAGGATTTTTTAGAGACCGACTTTTCTGATGCAGTTGTGGTCGAGGCCGCAGCTTCGCCTACTGAGACTTTGTCTTTGAGAGCTTGTATCTTTTTGTCACTCAATCCCTTTACACGTTTCAGATCATCAATGCTTTTGTAAGGTCTTCCGGCAATTATTGCCTTTGCCGTTGCATTTCCAACGCCGGGAAGGGATTCCAGCGCTTTCTCATCAGCGGTGTTGATATTAATAATGCCCGCCGAACCCGTCGCTGACTTCTTTGCTGCAAACGAAACCGTTGAAATTACCGTGATCAATGATGTTGCGATCGCGGCAGAAAGAAATAAAAACCAAATCTTAGACCCAAGTAAACTGTATTTCTTGTCCATTGCCTCTCCTCTTTTGTATTGTTTTATATTTATAGACACATCTACTACTTGGATGACACAAGACAGATAGCCATCTTTAGCACCACGGGAACCTGAACAAAGCTGGGACAGATAAAGCCAACACAAAATATCATGGTTGATAGTGCTGACAGGATTTCCCTTAGTTATAGGGGATGCCTTGAAAAGTTATATATGAGCATGGAATTTATTAAGACAGCGACAGATAGAAGCTTGCCGGTTAGGGTAACCTTAAAATTCAACATAATGAAAACTAGTTACTTTGTCAATCACCACTTTTTATAAAAATAACAAATTACTGATATCTCTTCCGGTGTAATGAAATAAGGGCTTCGGTAATGTGATGCTGAACGACGATCGGCATACCGGGAATTATTCAGGCATGAGTTGGAGTCCATTCCGTAACTCAGCTGGTCAAGATTATCCTGAGATCTTATACGATATTTCTCCGGAAAGATGCCAGACCAAGCAGCACGTTACTGTTATTGAATGTCAGATCGGAACAAGCGTTCTATAGTTGAATGAGTATCGACTTACTCGACCTTTTTGCTTCCTTGAAAATCACGCCTCTCGTTGCGTTTCTGATGAAAGGTATACGGTTGTGAGATTTTCCTTCTGATTTCAAGCCGTGTGGAATGATTCTCCACATGAGGCCTTCTCTGATAGGATCTTTCAGCTGTGTCTACTCTGCGCCTATAATGTCTGACATGCCTTCTTATTTCAATTACATAAGCACCATTATTGTTCGGGCTGGTTTGATATGCCGAACTGTTGTCAGCATTGGAATCTTCTCTTTCTTGCGGCATTTGTTCTACAGTGGTGCTTTCACTGAGAACCCTGTAACCGCTGTTGTTCGGTCTCATTTGATCCACAGGACTGTTGTATGCATTGGCATCCTCCAGCGCCTGCAGCCTTTGTTCCACAATTTGATTGACCTCACTCCATTCCCAGGGCGGAATAGCATCATTCCGCTTCCATAGGCCTATTTTATTGTCGTGAGCTAAACGCTGATATCCGATCCAGCTCTTGCAAACACGATCTTTGCACACTTTAGTATAGACCCAGGCGTAACCAGCCTTTACCATTGCCGCATTTATACAAATCCCATCTAAATAAACGTAAGCAACCGACATTCCATATCGGTCTTTGTCGACAATGCGAAATTCCACCTTTTTACCTGCGATCATGATAGAAAGAAAATCACCGGCCGTCCTACCAAAATCTTGCCCTTCTTCCGGGGCGTCGATTCCATAAAGACGAATCTTTAGTATGGTTCCATCAAATTCTGATACTTTGATTGTATCGCCGGATAAAATACCAACAACTTGGCCTTTGGCATCATAGGCAAACAATGCATGAGGGAATAGGAACACAGAGCATATAAGTACTGTTAAGATTTTAATTAATTGCCGATTTTTCAGATGTATCTGGTGCATTTTTGTACGAAGGATTCAGGTGCTTGGCTGGTTAGTTACTAACCCGGCCTCTGTGGACCGGATCAATGACCTCTTCAACGAACTCTTTACTTTGCCTTTCCCATCTTTTCGATGATGAGTTTTTATGGGCATATTCTGTCAGGTGTTGTTGCCTGACTCACAGGCAACAACAACGTCAATAAGTAATTATATATGTCTCTCCGGTATTATTGCAAGATGAGTAACTGTCTTCATAGTTCTAATCAGGGCTTGCTAATTTCTGATGAAATGATACGTTGGACTCACTCTTAAGAACGTGCACCGTGCCCGGCACACAACCAGTCGTTTTTGCAGTACCGCATACAGTGCAGACCGCAGAACTTCTGCGATTAACCTTAACAACAACTTATTGAAGTAGTAGAAAACAGATAAAAAGATTACCACCTGAAAGGCCAAAATCATGTCGCTAGATGCAGTAAAACAATATTTTTCAAAGTATGATATAGACCATAGAATTATGGTGCTTGAGGCCTCTACAGCAACGGTTGAAGAGGCGGCAAAAGCACATGGCGTTGATCCGGATCAAATAGGAAAAACACTGTCGTTTAAAATTGACGAAAACCCGATTTTGATAGTGGTGGCAGGGAAAGCGAAGATTGATAACAAAAAGTATAAAAATCGTTTTTCAAAAAAAGCAACGATGCTAAAGTATGATGAGGCATTGGAACATACAGGGCATGCAATAGGAGGGATTTGTCCGTTCGGGCTCAAGAAACAGATTGATGTTTATCTCGATATATCAATAAAAAAACATAAGGAAATTATCCCAGCCGCCGGTGATCAGAATTCTTCCATACGGTTGACGATAGAAGAACTTGAAAAGTATTCAAACTACAAAGATTGGGTAGATGTTTGCAAATAGAGCTGTATCTAACAAAAAGACTTCGAATCTGATACGCCCGAACTGATGAGAAGACGGGCTAAGGAAACGGCTAGATGCTAAGTGTTGTGGCTGTGCTGTATGACGCCCTTGCCATTTTAACTCGCCGATTAGTGGGAGATCTAGGGACATCCTATATGCTCGCCCTTTGATGCCTCCCACCCGATTATTGCTTTTTTTCTAGACGATCCCCAATGATATCGGTGAATTTTTCCGGATTTTGCGATTACGCGATGGCAAGGAATAAGATAGGCAACCGGATTGATGGCGATGGCGTTGGCGACTGCTCTCATTCCTTTAGGATAGCCGATAAGCGAAGCAATATCCTGATAACTGACGACGCAGCCCTCAGGAATACTTAACAATGCCCTCCAGACATTGATCTGAAAGTTGGTTCCCTTGATCTGTAAATTAAACGGACGTGAACCCATTTTTTTGTCCGTCTTAAAGATATCGTTTACGATCCTACCGACGGCAGCCTGACTCTCAACAAACTCGGAACCCGGCCATGTATGTAAGAGCTGGGCAAGGGCTTCGGAATGCTCACCCGAATCAAAGAACCCGAGGTAACATATACCTCTTGGGGTAGTTGCCAACAGGCATTCACCAAAGGGCGAATTGCAGAACCCATATAAAATTTTCAATCCCCGGCCTTTATTCTTAAACTCACCCGGCGTCATTGCCTCAAATGTAATGAAGAGGTCATGGAGACGGCCGGGACCGGACAGTCCTGCCTCCAAAGCGGTTTCCAAAAGACTCTTTGACTCGAACAAACGCCTTTTAGTGTAATCGAGAGTGAGAAACTGCATAAATTGAACCGGACTTACCCCAGCCCAACGCTTGAATAGTCTGTCGAAATGGTACTTGCTTAAATGTACGCTCTGCGCCATCTGATCCAAACTCGGCTGAGTTATGAAGTTTTCTTCAATGAATTTGATCGCTTTTGCAATCCTTTTGAAGTCTTCCGATTGTTGCGAAAAATCTAAGGTGTCCATTTCTCTCCTGGGGTTGTTGGCTTTCTATCATACTAATGTTATGCAGCCCTGTTTACCACCCGAATCTTGCTGTAAAATTCAGCAAGATTCGGGTCGCCCGCATTCCCCCAAGTCCCTATTAATAAAACTGGGCTTAAAGCTGGCTTTTGAGATTTTGACAACTTATCAGGGGGGAATATGAAAGTATTAAACGATTTACAATCCGGAGTTGTGAACCGGACTATGGGATTTCAGGAGTGGGGGCTCATCGTTATTTTATCGATTCTGTGGGGAGGATCTTTTTTCTTTATCGGCGTTGCTGTTAACGATATGCCGCCCTTCACCATTGTCTTATGCCGGGTGACTCTCGCATCGGTTATCCTTCTAGCCGTTGTTTACTTCAAGGGCAACACGATGCCATCATCACCGGCCTTGTGGGGTGGATTCTTTGTTATGGGAGCATTAAACAATTTGATTCCGTTCAGTTTGATTGTCTGGGGAGAAACTCACATAGACAGTAGCCTTGCAAGTATTTTAAACGGGACGACGCCGATTTTCAGCGTTATTCTTGCCCATCTTATTACCAAAGAAGAACGGCTGACAACGAACCGGATGGCAGGTGTGCTGATCGGCTGGACAGGCGTCGCAGTATTGATCGGAATCGATTCAATGCAAGACCTCGGCATTGAAGCGTTCGGGAAAATTGCCGTCCTGGGCGCCGCATTTTCATATGCATGCGCGGCAATTTATGGGCGTCGGTTTAAAAACCTCAGTCCTCTTGTTGTGGCTACAGGAATGCTCTGTGGATCTACGGTCATGATGACGCCAATTGCACTCTTTGTTGACCATCCATGGAAGCTATCACCCAGCGTTTTCACAATCATGGCACTGTTTGGACTGGCTGCGATCAGCACATCGCTGGCTTATATCATCTACTTCAAAGTATTGGCAACAGCAGGCCCGACCAATATTCTGCTGGTCACCTTCTTGATTCCTCTTAGCGCCATATTACTTGGTGTCATGGTTTTGGGAGAGAGACTGAAATGGAATGCATTTGTCGGTATGGGACTGATCTTTCTGGGTTTGATAGCAATTGATGGGCGCTTGGTAAAAAAGTTCAAGCATAAAGAGGAGGCTTGCTATTATGAAATTTAACACGCCGGTTATCTGAAAGGAGAAACACCGATCAGACGTGTATGCAGCCAGAAGGCAAAAATTGCCCAGGTGATTAAACCGACCAGAATGGTGATTGAAGTGCCGGCTGCCGATCCCGCACCATAGCCTGTGCCTGCAAGCCGGTCGCGTCGTCGCGAAACCATGAAATCAGAGAGGGACCAGAGCAGAAACCCGCCGAACAGCAGTATATCGCGAAGACCGCCTGCCGACAGCAGGTGACCGACGGACCAGAGCACCACTCCCATCAAATAGGGGTGCCCCAGAGTAGTCTTGAAATGATTGCGCGGGACATAGGCCGAGAAAACCAGAATAAACGCCACCAGCGTAATCAGTGCATTGAGATGGTGCAGCCATGTTGCGGTTGCGTAAACCTGCACAGGGTGATGCCGAGCCAGGCTGAATCCCCGGATAATGAGCGCCAGTCCGATTCCGGCCAAAACCGAAAAGAGTCCTTTCCAAGGGAGTTCTCCCAAACGGGCTATCTGCCGTGAACGCCAACAGGGAAACAGCATATTGATTGAGTGCATTCCCAGAAAAACGAGCAATCCAAAAATCAGGGTCTTCATGTCGATTCCTCCGCCGATGTAATGTCAGCTATATCCTGTAGTCCCAAAGCCGGATATTGTCGTGCAGCATGCAGTCGATGAAGAAAACGGGATCATTCAACCGATATGCAGACCGCTATATCTTTTTCTGATTACCACTAATCTTCAGGTAAAAACGACGGGGTTGTAGCCGTGAAAAGGGTGGCCACAATCCCTCTTTACGTACAAGACTGAGATTCAGTGGTAATCAAATATCTTTTTTAACCTCTCCGTTACGATACCCGGCCTGTTTTCACCAACTGCAGTGCGAAAACTTATGGATATGCGGTTCCAACCGTTGATGGCGACAATAGCCATATTTATATTCAAAGCCAGAGAAAGACGCGGGTTAATTGGCCGGATGAGTGTCAGTGCAGCCGCTTTTTACTGCAGCAGGCTGGGTCTTTATTTGCTGGCTGAGGATAACGCCTATGAAGACCAGGGCTGAAGCCATATACTGCAGGGGGCGGAAATGCTCTCCCAGGATCAGCCATCCCAGGAGAACGGCGAACACCGGCACCAGGTTGACATAGGCCGTTGCCTGGTTGGCCGGAATGCGGCTGACTCCGAAGTTGTACAGAGCATAAGCGATCAGGGTGACAAAAAAGCCCAGGTAGAGAATACTGAAGGCAGGTACTGCAACAAACCGGGTAGGCAGATGCGTACCTGGCAGAAGCAGCAGCGGCAGAAAGAACAGGCTGCCGATCCAGGCCTGCACAGCTGTCAGGAAAAAAGGATGATAACGGGTGCTCAGCCTCTTCAGGGCTAGGGTATATCCTGTGGCACAGACCATGGCCATCACCTCGAGAAAGTTGCCCAGCCAGGGATGAGGGGAGGAGCTGGAGGAGACACTGCCAAGAGTCAGCCAGCAGACTCCGGAGATGGCGAGCAACAGCCCGGCAATGGTCTTCCGGCTGATCTGCTCCTGCAGGAAGAAGCGGGCTCCCACCGCCACCATAATGGGCAGCATGGCGGTTATCATGCCGGCCTGGGAGGCAGTGGTGTTTTCTACCGCATGGGCTTCGAAGACGAAATACATGCAGGGTTCACACAAGGCCATAAACAACAGGTACTTGAAATCTCCTTTACGGAAGATGTTGCTGCCAAACCGCTTCAGAAACAGCAGGAAGCAGAGTCCGGCCACCACCATCCTGCCGAAGATGACAACCATGGGGTCATAGCTCCGGAAGGCCAGCTTGAGAGCGATGAAGGAACTACCATACAGAACCATTGCGGCTACCAGACTGAACGCAGGAAGCCACCCGGGGTGAACCTTTGTCATGTAATTCTCCAATATGTTTTAAAGGCTGCCTTGAAAAATCTAATCTCAACTTTCCGGGTTGTGGTAATAATTTGGAATACTATCCAATTTTGGGGTCTTCCTGCAGTTAATTCACTAGGAGCCAGAATCCATGAGTCAGAATTCATGAGAAAACCCTTTAAAATCAAGTAATCTGGATCCTGGCTCCTGGCTCCTGAATTCTTTCCAGCAGACAACTTGTCTGTTGATCACCTCGAAATTGCAACAAAAATACCAAGCAGGAAAGTTGAAATCTAATTTTTCAAGGCAGGCATCGCCCCTCCACTGTATCCGAATATCGCCTCAAATCCCTCTTCCATAATTTTATCGAGAATTTCTTTGGTGGCCGCTTCGTCATTTATAAAGGGAAAATCGCCGGCGGGCCGGGGAAGATCCAGGAACTCGCATAAAGGCCCCCATCCGTCCTTTACCTGGAAGATCAAAAGCCGTGAGGCCGGAATAGTCTTTCTTACCTCCTCTATATGCTCCTGGAAACGCTGAATCAAATGATCCTTGTCGTGCATTCTGTCCTGTAAATAATCATTGACGGTCAACTGAATGAATTTGCCTGCTTCCACGCCCCGCAAGTATTCGATCCAACGAGGTGAAAAGATAGTATCCTGAGTCGACTCAAACCAACGTCCCGGATCACGGACGGTCAGGACGACTTTGGCATGGGGGGAGTGAGCGGCAAGAGCTTTATAGCTCGAACACGAAGGAAAATCCACAGTCGAATGAAACCCGGAAAATATGGCATCCCAGTCGGGTTTACCTTTAGCAGTATCGATCCACTTCTGCCAATGCTTCGGGCCTTGTGGCAAGCACTCTACCATATGGTAACAAGGTCCCAACCCAAGTTGTTCCAAAGCCACTTTCAAACTCATGGTCCCAGTTCGGCCGAGACCTGCACCAATTACTTGTAATGTCATAAATTATCTCCTGGACGTCTTAAGAGGCGCCTTTGTATAATACAATAAGTTAATACGTACCCTGCGGCTCTCTTCGGACCTTCTCCTCCCTGCTGCAGGATCAGACAGTCACGACGATCTTCCCCTTTTGTTGGTTGGATTCCATATAACGATGAGCCTCAACAATGCTTTCCAACGGGAATGTACGGTCTATGATTGGCTTTAAGGCCCCGGATTCAAGGCCGTTGTAGACGAACTGTTTGCCGCGGGCAAATCGCTCGGGGTCCTTGACAATTTCAAACAGGGTGTACCCCCGTATGGTCAGGCCCTTGGCCAGCGCTGCAAATAACGGATAGGGAGTAGGCTCCGTCGATAGTGCCCCGTAGGTAAAAAGCGTCGCGCCCGGAGCTGCAGCATCGGCAAGTTTTGTAAGCAACGGTCCGGCAACAGGGTCAAAGACCAAACTGACACCTTTATTTGAGGTAATAGCCATTACGCGCTCAACCAGATCTTCTTCATCGGTAGCAACCACGTGATCTGCTCCCGCACTCACAAGAAACGATTTTTTCCCGGTACCGCGAGTGGTGGCAATAACCTGGGCACCCACTGACTTTGCGGTCTGGATAGCGGCCTGCCCCACACTGCTGCTTGCCGCAGTGATCAGTGCGTAGGCCTTTTTTTGCAATCGACCGAATTCAACAAGTGCGCCATAGGCAGTTATAAACTGCATCCAGATCGCCGCCCCTTCGACTGCAGACATACCTTTCGGATACGCTGCGACGGCAGACGCCGGAACCACGGCACTTTCGCCATAGACCCCATAGGTACCTATTGAAAATGAGGGAATTGTGCTCACTCTATCGCCGATTTTGACACCACTGGTCCCCGGTCCCACTGCGTCGACGATACCGGCCGCTTCATAGCCTATCCGGGATGGCAGCTGAGGGGCTTCCAAATAATGCCCCTGGCGAAACATTATTTCAGCACGGTTTAAGCCAATGGCTTCAACTTTCAGTCGAACTTCACCCTCACCCGGCTCCACTAGAGGCAATTCCTCGATCTTGAGGACCTCTGCTCCTCCTGTCTCATGGAAGCGAACGATCCTTGGCATGGCGGTTCTCCTTGTATATTAAGAATGAGTAGCCTGAAATCGCGTCGAAATGGCATCCACAACACTATTTCGGCTATTTTGATTGACAACAACTCATTACTTCAAATTACATCTCATTGTTCAAGCTCAATGACGATGATCATTTGCTTGAATGTAATGCCGGAACGTGAATGCAGCAAGGGAACGACCTGTAGAAGGGAAAAACGATATAAAATTCGTTCCGACGTCAAAGCAGCGATGCGGCAGGGCAACAGCAGCGGATCTGTATGAAAAAATTGCCATCCTAACATGGAGTGGTTAGGGTAAGTATGTACTCATAAAGGGTTTGGGCCAGGAAGGCCCATGTATTAGGTCAAACTGTAAAAGCGATTACCTCACAGCCTGAAAGGGACCGGTAAACGAGGCCGACTTCAATCCCGCCGGCCAGCCGCAGAACTCAGGGCCGGGTGCGGCCCCTGTTCAGAAACACCTCCAGGACGTCTACTTCCTGCCCGGCAGGCAGGGACCGCTAGAAAACTGCTGGATCAAGACGGCCGTCACCAACCTGGGCTCGACACAGTCGGGCGGCACGACATGGTCCGTCCATCTGCCCGCCGATACCGTCCTCTCCCTCTTATCGGGCAACCCCCTTGCCCAGGGCTATGACTGGTCCTTCACGGTGACGGGGGGCGATTGATCTGGGTCGCGGGGCCTGAGCTGAGGGAACTAAGACGGCTGGAGATAAGTGAGCGCAGCGGGTCTTCGCCCAAAAGGCCAGTCAATACGCTATGGTTCCCTGTGCGTATTGACCGGATGACGAAGCAGAGAAGCGAGCAAAGTGAGACTTCGAATGCCCCCGGTCCAATCGTGCTCCGAGGCTAGGTAGTGTTACGGAGTGCTGGGATTTAGCAGCCCCTTTGAATGGAGCACAGGCCGCGGGTCCACCACCAGGTGTGACAGCATTCGATCAAGCCGCTTGGGTTCTCCCACACCCAACGCCAGTGTCAGCAATTGGGTGATGGGCATGACCGGAATCTTTTCTTCCAGGGAGCAACGCACTTCGAGATTGATCTGACAAAGCTCGCAAACGGTGACGATGACATCGGCGTCAGCGCGCACGGCAGCGTCGACAATCTGATCCACCAGGGGGGTGACCACATCGGGTCGGGTGATGGAAAGAAACGTACCGCAGCATTTGGCGGTGTGACACCATTGCCGCCGTTCAGCCCCGAATAGTTCCAACAGCTGCTCCATCTTGTTGAAAAAACGATTTTCAGACACCGGCTGAGATGGACGGGTGAGCAGACACCCATAGTAGGGCACGAATTTCAGACCGGCCAGCCGCTGGGGAATGTCCTCGGATCTGGCGTTTATCTGGTGGGCATCGAGCAAATCGAAAAGGTGAACGATTTGCAGCTCTTCATCAAAAGGTTTGCCCCAGCGTTGTTCGTATTCCTTCCGCTGGACCGGATTCGTTTTGAATTTTTCATGGGCCTCGGTCAGACGCATCAAGCAACTGGGGCATGGGACCAGCAGTGGACGGCCGGCAGGGGCCTGCGCCAGGTTACGGCTGGCCAGCTGAGTGGTCAACTCCAGGTTGATGCTGTGGGCTGCGGAAGCACCACAGCAACTCCAGTCTTCCAGTTCCACCAGGTTATAGCCCAAATGGCGCATTACTGCGATCAGGCTATTGTTGTTGTCCTGCATGGAAGCTTTTAGGGTGCAGCCCGGATAGTAGCTGATATCTTGCAAGACTGAGTCACTCATGGTCGGCCTCCTGCGTTTTTGTTCTCGAACAGTTCGCGGATCATGCGTGTGTCGCTGCATCTGTGCGGCAGCAGTTCCAAACGTCCTCTGGTCAACAGCTTGAGGCCGATGCCCAGGTCGGCAAACCAGTTTCGCATTTTCAATTTGCAGCGCATCATGAGTTCGAATTCATGCATTTTCCCGTACTTTCTAACCGTATCCAGAAATGTGCGGTGAAACATGAGCACATTCGGCTCGCCGACCTTGGTTCCCGACTCGATGGCCATTTCCCGTAAAGCGGTGTTCACAGCCGGGATATCGATGCCGTTGGGGCACTGGATATTGCAGGTGTTGCACCCGACGCACAGCCAGATCGACGAACACTGAAGGGCTTCACGGCGCAGCCCAAGCTGGGCCAGACGAATGACTGCATTGGGTGTCAAATCCATTGCTTTGGAAAACGGGCATCCGCCGGCACATGTCTTGCAATGCCAGCAGAGAGAAAGGCACTGACCGCTTCGTTTATTAACTTCCTCGACGAAAGCGAAATCCCTGTCGCTGTCGCGTATGGTGTCTGATTTTGGTAAAGATTGCCGCTTCATCTGACAATACTCCTGTTGTAATCGATAACACTCGCTTCAATGTTGACAAAAAAAGGCTGCGATGAACAAGCCTTCGCAGCCTTGACACTTCAGACTGTAGTACCACATTGTGGCATTTTCTGTCAATTGCAAAAAAACAAACCCGGTTGAGATAGGAAATTGGGCAACTCAGAATTAACCGTCACCTTTATGCACCCCAAGGACAATTCATGAAGGGTATCTGGGATACAATTTTTCAGGCGTGTTGATTTTTAAAGAAAATTCTCATTTTTCAAGGCACCCTTTTCGCACTGTATTATGAATAATTTTATAAAGCAAAAGATTCCGAAACCATAGTGGGAGTCTTTTCTCTCTCGGATGCCGCCCGCCACCGGTCAGGTTCCTGCCATGCCTGCATCAGCAGCCGCATTCAACTGGACGGATAGGCGTATCTCCTTATAGCTTCAATGTCCTCCTACGCCTGCCAATCGTTTGATCTGGAAATCTTTCCCTTATGATCGATGATAAAGCATTTATACTCGGGTTTACGATTGATCAAGGCCAACCCATCGTGCAATGGCATGACAATCAGGCTGGTGGCGAGGGCGTCGGCATCCATGACGGTCGGAGCGGTAACGGTGACGCTGCTCAACAGGTGCGGAGAATGGCCGGTTCCGGGATTGACGATATGATGAAACAGCTTTTCCTTGTCGTAGTAGACTTCGTAGTCGCCCGAGGTAGCAATGGCACCGTCCCGTAGCTGTACGATATCCGGATAATGGTCCGTTTTCTTGGGATCCTGCACAGCAATTGTCCAGGCCTTGCCGCGTTCGGCTGAACCGCTGGTGCGGATGTCGCCGCCGGCGTTGATCAGGTGGTTGTCCACGCCGTTTGTTCGCAGCACGCCGGAAATCAGGTCGACAATATAGCCTTTGGCGATACCGTCGAGGGTGATGCCCATACGATCCTGGGTACATGACAGGGTATTGCCGGAGAATTGCAGCTTGTTGGCGCCAACCAGGGGCAACACGTTATCGATCTCCTCCTCGGTCGGCGTTTTTCCCGCCGCGAAACTGTCTTTATAGAGATCGAGCAACGGCTTTACCGTGATATCAAAAGCACCGCCGGTAACCTTGTTGAAGTAGTCGGAACGACCGAGAAGCACCCGCATCTCCGGCGGAACATCACCCAGTTTGCCGTCATGGTTGAAGGTGCCAACCGCGGACCGATCGTCGAATCGCGTGAGCATGCCGCTCAACCGATCCATCTCTTCAAAGGCCAGGCCGATGGCCTGCTCAGCCTCATCCCGGCTCCGATGGATTGCGGTTATGGCGACAAAGGTTCCCATTGCCAGCCGGGTCCTAGATACCTTGTACTCCTTGCGGCCGAAAAGCAAGGACTCAGCCTTTAACCCGGGCACCAGTGCGGCGGATGCGGCAGCCAGGCCGAGCAAACCGGAGAGCTTCAACAAGGTTCTTCTCTTCAAATAAATAGGAGCTGGGGGTGTTTTCATATCCGTTCCAAAACAAAAGGTTGTAGTCGCATATTGCAAAAGTTGATGGGTATTGGCAATCTTTTCCTATGAACAGCGGGTTAACTCGCCATCTTCAATCCGGCGCTCATGTTACGGGCAATTGCTTCCCGCCCCTGATACCTACGGAAAATATGGCGCGGACATTTAGCCACACAGGCCGTCTCGCAGCTCGGCCCGTAGGCAATGCAGGTCTTGTGGTCGATTTTCACCAGATTATCTTCATAGGTCACCGCACCTGCAGGGCATGCCTTCACGCATATCTTGCAGCCTATGCAACCGACCTCGCAGACCACCTTCACATTCTTTCCGAGATCCTTCGAGGAACAGGGAACATAGACCCTGGCCTTCAAGGTCTGAATTTCAATGACTTTTTTCGGGCAGGTCTTGACACAAACCCCACAACTGACACACTTGTCGGGATTGATGACAGGAAAATTCTCCACTATCTCGATCGCTTCGAAAGGACAGACCTCGGCACATTCGCCCAGACCGATACAGGCATACTGACAGGCGGACGGACCGCCGAAGGCAAGGTTGGCCGCAGTGCAAGAGGCAAAGCCATAGTACTCGTGCTTATGGCTAACGCGGCCCTCCACCCGGGAACAGCGAACCACCGCAACCTGATCCTCGACCACCGTCAGCTTTTTACCGGTCAATTCGGCAACCCGAGCTGCAACCGCCGCTTTTCCCGGAAAACACAAATTAGGCGGAACGTTTGGGTCGGTGACGACGGCAATGGCATAGCCTTCGCAGCCCGGATAGCCGCACCCGCCGCATTGAGCCTGCGGCAGGCACTCGACAACCTCTTCGATTAAGGGGTTGACCTCTACTGCAAATTTATGCGCGGCGATGGCCAGCCCGATGCCGAAAAACAGGCCGATGCAACCAAGAAGGGCCAGACCGCCTACTGCAAGTTTTATCAATTCCGGATCCATATCGTATTTTCTGTCACGAGTTGAAATTACATGTTTTCCTGGGTTCAAAAAAGCTGCAGACCGGAAAAACCGAGAAATGCCAGAGCAAACTGGCCGGCAACGATAAAGGCGATCGGCAGTCCTTTGAAACTGGGCGGAATCTTGGCCAGTTGCATGCGTTCGCTGACCGAACTCATGAGATACAGGGCGAGCAGGAAACCGCCGCCTGCGCCCAGCGCCAGCATCAGGGTCTCAAACAGATTGTAGTTGTTGTTGGCAAGAATAAGCGGCACGGCGATGATGACGCAGTTGGCAATGACCAAAACCAGGTATACGCCGAACGAGTTGAACAGTACCGGGTTGACCTTACGCAGGATGGTATCCACCGCCTGCACAGTAAGCGACACCAGCCCGATAAAGATAACTACCTGGAGAAAGTTGAGGTTGAATGGGGTGAGAATAAAATTGTAGAAGAACCAGCTCATGGTGGCGGAAACCACTATGACGATGGTGAATACCACGCCCATCCCCTTGGCAGTGCTCTTCTTTTTGGAGGTGCCGAAGAACACGCACAGCCCGAGATACTTGGTAAAAACAAAGTTATTGATCAACAGGGCGGAAAGAAGAATGCCGATCAGATATCCAAGGTAGGGTTTGGACACCTTGCAAACCGAGGTCTCACCCGACTTAAGATTTTTTATCTTCACTACCTGGGTAACAGCCGTATTGAGGGGAGCGGCAAAGCTGAGCAGCACGCTCCTGCCGTTTGCTGCCACGGCGGCATGGGTAACGGTCAGTTTGATATCAGGATCCGGTTCCTCGTATACCAGATAGTTGGCAGGATCTGCTGCTGCGCTCTTGTCGACGGCAGCGCTGAATCTTACGACTATGCCGGTTTTCCCCTTGAACGTCTGACCGGATATCAGTCCCCGAGCGCAGACACTGGAAGGTAAGACAAAAAGAACGCCCAGGACAAGGAGAATCCATTGTCTGATTTTTCGTTGCATTATCTTCTCCCCTTCGATTTTTTATAGCCTGCCTCTATCCAGTTGAAAAATCCCATCATCAAGCCGACGACGAAAAAACCGGCGCAAGGCAGGATGAAAAACAAGAGCGGTTTGAAACCAAGTACGTCATAGCCGAGAAGCATTCCGGAACCGAGCAGTTCCCGGACCGCGCCGATCGTCACCATACCCACCATGAAACCGAGTCCCATGCCCAAGCCGTCCCAGAACGAATCTTTGACCGATTCCTTGCAGGCAAACATCTCCAGACGCATGGTGATGATGGCGAAGGCGACAATGAGTTTGACGAATATCCCCATCTTGGCGTAGGCCCCGGGCAGATAGGCCGCCAGCACCATGTCGATGACGGTAACCCAGGTGGCAATCGTCAGGGTGTAGGTGGGAATCCTTATCCTCGGATGAATGAAATTTTTAAAGGTGGAAATAGTCAGACTGGAAAACACCTGCACGAAAAGAACGGCAATACCCAGCATGAGACCGTTCATCACCGTGGTGGAAATACCAACGGCAGGACACATGGAGAGCGCTAATCTAAAGATCGGATTTTCGCTGAGAATGCCTCTTGTTATCAGCTGCATGGGTGATTTATCGTTTGCCATCTCATCCTCTTCCAGGGATTAAAACGATACAGCGATATGCTGCTCTGCCAAAACCTTATCCAATATTCCGATACGGTAGGCGAATTTGGTAACAATCCCTTTGACGCCGTTGCTTACCGAGCGACTGGAAATGGTCGCTCCGGTCAGCGCATATATGCCGCTCGTTTTGTACTGGTCCCTCACCTTTTTCGCCTCTTCCCCGCTCATTTTTCCGGTCAATGCCTGCAGGTAGTCATCGGGAATCGGCGCCTTGATGACGTCGATATTCTTCAAGGTTTCAAAGGTCTTGCCCTTGAACTGATTCTTGAAGTAATCCTGTGCGATCTCCGCGCCCAGCCCCGGGTCTTCCTCATGTTCGAGAATCTCCATGCCCGTGAGGGTAAACCCGGGATCGACTGCCAGCATAACGCTGATGAAGGTTTTAAAGCCCTGGAATTTGCCGGCGACCAGATAGGCGCAACGCTTGCCGTTTTCGGTCACGATGACGGTCTGATCGACAAACGTAACCCCATAGGCAGCCCCGAGAGTCTCCTGCACCGCCTTGGTGCAGGACTCCGCTTCCATGGCATCCTTTTCGCTGAGGTTGACCTGTTTGCTCTCGATGAGCTTGCCGCCCAGATCTATGTTGACCAGCAGATAGCCGTCCTTTTTTCCATGGCCCAGCGGCACCAGGTAGCCGATCGACTGTTTGTCGTCTATTCTCAGGACGTAGCGGTAGATCGTATGCATCGTCAGCGATTTCGGAACCTTGTCTCCCTGTTTATAGCCGAGCAACTCATACATGACCTGCTGCTCTTTAACATGCTCGTTATACTTCTTGGTGTTGCTGGTGAAAATAAACGTAATTCCCATGATGGTGGCGGCCAGCAGACAGGAAAACGTCAAGCGAACGACGATGGTGATGATATTTTTCATCTCACACCTCCCACCGGCGGTGCAAATCGTTTGCGTTTGAACCAGCCGTCCAACACATTGGAGAGCGGATTCATTAGCAGTATTGCGTAGCAGATCCCTTCCGGATAACCGCCTTTCAGCCGGATCAGCACGGTCAATCCACCGATACAGACCCCGAAGACGATTTGCGACACCTTGTTGGAAGGGCTGGTGACATAGTCGGTGGCCATATAGAAAGCCCCGAGAATCGCCCCGCCGGAAAGCACTGCCAGGAGAGGGTCGCCGCTGAAATAGGTGTTACCTCCGAAGACCCAGGAGAGCGCGGCAATGGTGGCAAGAATGGAAACCGGAATATGCCAACTGATATACCCCCGATACAAGAGGTAGAGCCCGCCAAGCACCAACAGGAAACCTGAAGTCTCGCCGATACAGCCGGGGCGCCAGCCGAGGAAAAAGGAGCCGTACAGGTGGCCGCCGCTGCCGAAGGCCTGGGTAAAGGCGGCCATACCGTGCTCTTTCATCGTTGCCAAAGGAGTGGCTGTGGTGACTGCATCAATGGGGGTGCCGAGATATTTGAAGATGGCGAAATCCTTTAGAGGCGGCAACCAGGCCGAAGTCATTGCCACCGGGAAGGTGGCCAGCAAAAAGGCCCGGCCGAGAAGTGCCGGATTGAAGAAGTTGTAGCCGATACCGCCCAGCAGTTGTTTGCCGATATACATGGCAAAGAGAGCGGCTAAAACCGGCAACAACGGAGAAACCCCCGGTGGTATGACAAAAGCCATAAGCAGACCGGTGATCACCGCACTGCCGTCCTTGATGGTGACCGGCCGGCCGAGCAGCTTCTGGCAGACGGCCTCCGCCGCCACACAGCTCAGTACCGATACCGCGGTGATAGCCAACACCTGGATGCCGAATACAAAAACCGACAACACCAGCGGCGGCACCAGAGATGCGACCACCGTCCACATAATTTTCTCTACCGACTCCTTGCTCCGGATATGTGGAGAGATGGAAACTTTCCACAGCGGAGACGCAACAGTACGGTCGTCTGACACTTGATTGGTCACTGTTTTCCTTAAAATATTCGCTAGGGAAATATCAGGTCTGCTTGACTTTCGTCCGAGCCGAACTGACGCGTTTATTCTCTTTTAATTTTTCTGCGGCGGTTTCGCCTTCATCTTCGCCAGACGAACAAACTGCACCAGGGGTCTTTTGGCAGGACACACATAGGCGCAGGAACCGCATTCAAAACATTCGAACACCCCTAACCGCTCGGTATCCTGAGCCTTGTTCGCCTCGACATAGAGGGCAATCTCCTTGGGCTCCAATCCCATGGGGCAGGCATCAAGACACCAGCCGCAACGAATACAGTTGGAATGCGGCCGGGTATCCACCTCGTCCCAGGTTAGAAAAAGCACGGCCGAGGTGGTTTTGCTGACCGGCACGTCAAGACTTGCGACGGCAAACCCCATCATCGGCCCACCCATAACCACCTTGGCAAGGTCCGGCTGCAAACCGCCCAGGTAGTCAACGATATCCTTGACCTTGGTCCCGACCTTGACGAGCAGGTTGGCTGGGCGTCTAATCCCTTGTCCTGAGATGGTTACCACCCTTTCATAGAGCGGCTTGCTGTAGACTGCTGCATCATAGATGGCCTTGGCCGTACCGACATTCTGCACCACTACTCCGACAGCCGACGGCAGTGCCATGGCAGGCACCTTGCGGCCGGTGACAGCCTGGATGAGCTGTTTTTCCGAACCTTGCGGATACTTCACCTCCAGGGTGCGGATTTCGATCATGGCATCGTTTCCTTCAGCCTGTTGAACGGCCTTGGCCATGGCAGCGACGGCATCCGGCTTATTGCTTTCAATACCGATGAAACACCTGGTGATCTCGAGAATCTTCATGATGATCCTGGCGCCCTCGACGATCTCGGATGTCTGCTCAAGCATCTGGCGATGGTCGGCGGTGATGTAGGGCTCGCATTCGGCACCGTTGAGCACCAGGGTATCGACAGGACTGGTCGGCGGTGGACTAAGTTTCACATGGGTCGGAAATCCTGCACCTCCCATGCCGACGATGCCGGCATCCTTGACCTTGGCCAGCAGCTGCCGGCCGTCCAGTGGACGCCAATCTCTCTTTTCATATTGAGTCGGCGGTGCCTGGCGATCCACCGCAATGGTTATGGACGGCGTCGATAGCCGGATCGGATGCACAGAAAGACCGATTTCCTTAATTTTACCACTAGCCGGAGCATGTAGGGCCGCGCCCAGTCCCTTTGTTACTTCACCGATCACATCCCCTTCGATGACAACATTACGTTTGGCCACCGTCGGCGCACAAGGTGCTCCGATATGCTGGCCGAGAATCAACTCCAACTCATCGGGAACGGGCATCATCTCGACCGTCAACCCTTTTGTCTGTGCCTTGGATTCTGGCGGATGCACCCCGCCTTTAGGAAATGTCAGCATCGGTTGTATTCTACTATTGGCTGAGATGAAAAAGCGGTTGAGATCTGCCGCCTTCCCGGTCGGTTACAAGGAGACAGCATATTCTCTTAAGACAAGCCGCCATAGTATTTCATAAACTGGGTCCGCTCGAAGACAGCGGGATCATCCGTCTTGTGGTAGCTGAGTTTGCCGCGAAAATCATCAAGACAGTTGAAACCATGTTTGGTCATCCATACTTCAAGCGAGTTCAACATTTTCTGCAGTGCGACCGGTCCGTTTCTGTACAGCGTGGAAACCACCTGTACCGCTGTGGCTCCGGCCAAAAGCTGTTTGATCACCCCGTCTCCGTCATGAATACCGGTGGAGGCCACCAGATCACGCTCGACCCGCCCCGCCAGCAGGGCAATCCAACGCAGGGTGAAATTCGCCTCAACAGGTGAACTGAGGACATCGGCTGATGTCACCGTCAACTGGTCAATATCGAAGTCAGGTTGATAGTGGCGGTTGAAAAGGACAAACCCGGCTACTTTGGTGGTCCAGCTTATTTTGCGGATCAGGTTGGCGAGAGATGAGGAATAATGGCTCATCTTCAAGGCTATAGGAATGGCGATACACTCCTGTACCGCACTGATAATCTCTGTATATTTCTTTTCGTAATCCCTGCTTGTCAACCGTGGATCTGAGGGCAGCAATGAGATGTTGAGTTCAAGGCCATCGGCTCCCTGCTCTTCAATGGATCTGGCAAAAGACACCCATTCAGACGCCGAGACGCAGTTGATACTGGCAATCACCGGTATATCGACGGCTCTCTTGGTATCGGAGATGAGCTTCAGGTACGTTGATATTTCCTTGCCCCGGGTATACTCGCGAATATAGTCGACAGCGCCTGGATAATCGGAATGATAGTTGTCGAGATTTGCCGAATATTGGGCCAAGATCTGTTCCTCGAACAACGACTTCAGCACGATCGCGGCAGCGCCGTTAGCTGCCAGTTCGGTGATTTTATCAACGGTATTGGTAAAATCGCAGCTCCCGACGATAAGGGGGTTTTTCAGTTTCAGACCCAGATAAGTCGTAGTGAGATCACTCATGATTCAGTCACAGCAGGTATAGCGTCAATTGGAAGCAATTGAAAGTGATTGCAGCCTTCTCCCAGATAAAAAGAACATGTAATCTCCGGCAACAATACCCCTTCAACCCAAAGAGGACATCTAATGAATTTCAATACCCGATAGTAGAATTATACGTACGAAATCGATCTTTATACCAGAAAAATATTTGTATGGGACCTCAAATAACCGGGCGGCGCGGTAATAGAGGTATTGTATTATCCTACATTCTCGGAGACAAACGAGGAAACGAATTACAACACAGAGCAGTACAAATGCATTCGACAAAGCGTTAGGAGAGAAATCGCTCTTTAAAAACCCTTAAAAATAACTTGCTTAAAACCCAGCCCCCTCAACTTTAACACCAAAGAAAAATCCGACCCAGTATATGGTTGGCCGCATATTTCAATTGGAATAACCAATGTTATGCTTTAACAGGTTGAGATCGCACCTGCTCGCTCCCTGCAAAGATGTTTTGCCAAAAAAATCCGTTCTGAAAAGACAATATCATAAATACTATAAATGTTCGATTTTCTTGGATGTTAAGCGCAGTTCCCAATCCCATGAGAATTGATAAATAGACAATTGGTGAAACAAAAAGTGCTCCCAGCCCCCTTCGTATATGCTTTTTCAGTAGCCCGACTTCAAAAGATTGAGAAATGTCGAAGCCAATCTTTGCAGCCATTCCAAGCAACATTGCAATGAATGCATAGAGGTATAAATCCAACCTGTCCGGTAGACTTTTTATTGCTTTTGAAGCATCTTCGTTATCTGTTTTCGGCAACGCAGGAGGGGAAACATTTTCAGGCGGAGATCCGAAATCTTCGGCATACGCTGATGAACCAAAAGTGAACCTCAGTTCAAATGAGGCGGCCCCTAAAAGTTGCACCGCATCACTGGATATCCAACCATAGCTCCAGCCGGAACCGCCCCAGTATGCAATTCTATACCAACGTTTAGTTGAAACTCCGAACCCGATATTTTTTTCGTCGCATATAAAAATTTTGGCATCTTTCTTAAGCGAACCAATGATCCTCCCCATCAGCCAACCTTTTCCCAAATTAAAAGTAGGTGCTTGGTCCCAAATGGTTGTCTTAGCCGTGACCCGTGCACCTTTGTCACAACGAGATTGTGTGTAAGCAGTTGGTATGCCGAAGGAGAATATAATCATGAATAAAAATAAACCAGATGCGTATTTATACATCTTTTTGCCATAAAAAATTTTCTGAACCATCGACTGTCCTCCGGTTGGTACCCTGAATGGTGTTTTAACCTTTACAACGTGGACTTGAGACACGCGCGGGTTTTACGCGTCGATTCTCAAACGACGTGTTCGTTTACGGAGTAATGTGAGTGGAGTGATTGAAGTGGCAGCAGTTTCCCGGATTGCTATGAGCTCGATAAATATTCTGCCGGCCATACATCATAATTCTCTTGCAGGTTCATCCAAAGATCAGGCGTTGTATCAAATGTTCTAGAGATTCTCAACACCATATCCGAAGTAATTAAATCTCTCTCGATAATTATTTCGGATAGTTTTTTAAAACCTCCAAGAGTAATAGACAGAGTATTTTATACCGATGAGAACTCGTTTACACGCAACGGGTGAATCCCCTCCTTTGCAAATCAGTTGAGATTTTTATACTCACAAAACAAGAGTTTTTGGAGAACCCTCACCACTTTTAAAAGTGGTTAAGGATTTATTTTCAAGAAATGAATACCAAACAATCCTAAAAAAAAACATAACAAAGCTTAAGGGTCCAATCAAGGGAGAAGTTTAAACAGATTCGAAAAGTCGGCAACTTCCCTACCGGTTAAGACCGACACTATCAATCCCGTCTCTCATAATAATCTTTATTGATTCTTTTCCTCCGGACATGTCTTGAGAATGACTGTCTCAATGGGCGCCAGATCCGGCATCCATTGCGGTAGCGTTTGGCATTTCCCTTTGGCACAGAGAGTATAGGGCGCTGTAAACGGTGAATGCGACAGCCGTACCTCTTTGAGGTGCGATAGCCGCGGATAATAGTGCCAGCTTCCGCCTTTAAATACCGCATCCTTTGGGATATCCATTCCAGCCCCTGTGCCGCGGATACGGGCTTCTTCGAGAATAAGATGTCGGCCGCTTACACGGTAATCCTCCTCCCACAAGATTTTTTCCACCGAATGATGCCACGATACTGTAGCAGACTGACCAAGGGCCACAGTTACAAGGCCGGCAATCAGGCAAAGGTGCATGAGTCCTTCTCCATATGGGTTTTACAAAAGATTTGGTTATTATCCAACCAACTGGATAGGCAATTTTTTTTATCTTTCTGATTACCGCTAACGTTCAGGTCCTATCCGGGGAGAGAACTCTTCGTTCCTCGGGACGCCGTAAAACCATCCCGGGGGCAAAGCTTACACCTTCCAGGCTGCAAAGACCCGAAAAATGAACGGTTCTCCCACTTCCATTCAGATAACCCGAGTTTCGGTAATCAGGTTGATCTTTGATCCTCTTGCCGTTATGGATTGGGCCCAAGTGGTAAGGCCATGCGATATCTTCGCGTCTGCCACATATGCCAGAGGACGAATGCGGCACTCATGGCAAAGCCGATTCCGTCGGTCATTGGCAGGGCGACCACCAACATGGCGGCGCTTATAAAGGCGAAGACCCGCTCCCACCCTTTCACCGGCACAAGGCCATACCCCACCACGGTAACGCCCCAAAGCAGAATCGCCACTGCTGCCTTTGTTACAACATAAGCCACACCCAGCAGCGTCGCATCGCCCTGCAGCATGAGCCGTGGATCGTAAACCGCCATATAGGGAACGACAAATCCGGCAATGGCGACCTGCGTTGCCTTGAAACCGATCTTCATCGGCGAATCCCGGGCAATCGAGGCTGCGGCAAAAGCAGCGAGCGCCACAGGCGGCGTTAAATCGGCCAGGATGCCGAAATAGAATACGAACATGTGACTGACGATCAATGGAACTTTCAACTGCAGAAGCGCCGGCGCGGCAATGGAACTGGTGATAATGTAATTGGGGATGGTCGGAATGCCCATTCCCAGAATCAAACAGACCAACATGGTAAGCAGCAGCGAAAGAAACAGGCTTGTTTTGCCGACATCGAGAATATGACCGGCAAATGTAGTGGCGGCGCCGGTGAGGGTGAGGATACCTACAACTACGCCGACAATCGCGCAGGCAAGCCCCACCGGCACCGCCTGCTTGGCACCGTCGATCAGGCTGTCGCGCATGACCCCCAATGTCTTCATTCCTCCCTTTATCACCATGCAAACTAAAACAAGGATGGCAATCACCCAAAGCACCGGTCCAATGCCCCATTTGGCAAAAGAGGCGGCACCCAGTCCTATGGCCAGCCAAAACACATATCGGAAGGCTACCCGCGAAATCCGCGCCGCCACCGCAGCGCCGAGGATCAAAATAGCCGTCAGCGATAGACCCATCATACCGGCAAAGAGCGGTGTAAAACCATGAAAAAGCATAAAGACCAGCGCCGCCAGCGGCAACACCAAATACCAGTTTTCACGCAGTGCCTCCCAGGGGTTCGGACATTGATCCTTCGGCAGTCCCACAAGACCTCGGCGTCCTGCTTCGAGATGCACCATCAGAAACGCGGTCAGGTAGTAGAGCCCGGCTGGAATCGTTGCCGCACGCACGATGTCGGCGTAAGGAACGTTCAGTGTCTGGGCCATGATAAAGGCCACCGCCCCCATCACCGGGGGCATAATCTGTCCGCCCATGGATGAGGTGGCCTCCACTGCGCCGGAAAAAACCGATGAATAGCCGAAGCGTTTCATGAGTGGAATGGTGAACTGGCCGACGGTCAACACGTTGGCAACCCCGGAGCCGGAGATGGTGCCCATGAGACCTGAGGAAATCACAGCCACCTTTGCAGGCCCGCCCTGGGCGTTGCCGACCAGGCCCAAGGCAAAGGAATTGAACAGACGGATCATCCCCGCATGTTCGAGGAAGGCTCCGAACAGGATGAACAAAAAGATGTAGGTAGCGGATACCAGCGTGGGGATGCCGTAAATGCCCTCGGTACCCAGATAGAGTTGATTGACGATCTGGCTGAAACTGTAGCCGCGGGTCTGCAATTCGCCGGGCAGGTACTGACCGAAGAGGCCATAGGCTAAAAACAGGCTGCATACAACGATGAGCGGCAGGCCCATGGTGCGCCGCACGGCCTCGAAGAGCGCGATAACGACGATAACACCGACCACGATGTCGACGGTATTGGGGTCGCCCGTGCGCTGGATGATAGCCACCTCGAAAATCCAGTGATACAGACCCAACACAAAACAGACAAATGCCAGTACCCAATCGTAAAACGGTATGCGGATAAGCCCCTTTGCCGTCTTACGCATGGGATACAACAAAAAGGCGATCAGCAGCAGAAAACCCACATGAATTGAACGCGTCGGCAGGGTGTTGATCGGATTGTAAGCCGCCACCACGAGTTGGAAGGCGGAAAACAGTATCGCCGCTCCCGCAAGGACATAACACGCCCTCCCCGTTAAACGCCGTTTGGCGCCGTGCTTGGAAAAACCGGAATCGTCCGCATTCCCATGATCCAGAAATGCGCTGACGTCATGGGGAGGTTTCTCATCGCCGGGCATGCCCTCTCCTTATAATATATGCTGAAAAAAAATCCCGTGAGGAGGCAAAATTTCCACCTCCTCACAGCGTAGAAAACGATTATTTCATTAGGCCGATTTCCTTGTAATACTTAATCGCTCCGGGATGGTAGGGAACGTCGGACTTGACAATGGCTTTCTCCTTGGTAATCCCCTTGGCGGCGGAATGCGCGGCAACGAGCGTGGGAAGGTTTTCCCATAGTGCCTTTGTCATCTTGTAGACGGTTTCCTCGGGGACACCCTGGCGGGTGACGAGCAGATTCTGGATCACCGCCGTGGGAACATCGGTCGTTTGACCGTCGTAGGTATTGGCCGGGATTATACCAGGCTGGTAGGCAGGACTGCCGACCTTCTCCACAACCTCGGCAGGAATGGGCACCACCACAACCTGAGTCGAAACAGCCAGATCTCTAAATGCCGCCGCACCCAGACCAGAAGATTGCAACGTGCAATCGAGCTGGTTATTTTTCATCAGTTCCACCGACTGCGCATAACCCAGATATTCCACTTTGGAAAATTGGTCATAATCTTTGTTTACCGACAAGCCGGCAGCCTTTAAGATTGCGCGGGCATTAAGCTCAGTCCCGGATTTTGGTGCTCCGACGGAAATACGCTTGCCCTTGAGATCGGCCAGCGTTTTTATCCCGGAACTTTTCAGGGCAAAAATCTGAATGTAGTTCGGATAAATGCCCGCCAACAGGCGTAATTTATGAAGCGGATGTTTATAGCCGGCTTCTTCGATACCCTTCCAGGCGTCCGCCACAGAATCACCCAGGGCAAAAGCCAATTCTCCGCGCCCCGCTTCTAAGAGGTTCATGTT
This sequence comes from Desulfocapsaceae bacterium, assembly GCA_046704745.1. GTDB lineage: Bacteria > Desulfobacterota > Desulfobulbia > Desulfobulbales > Desulfocapsaceae > CAWGGS01. The sequence goes on from JBJKRL010000128.1 coordinate 46,095, forward strand.
TTCCACTGAAGCCTTGGTGGACTGCACGGTAACCTTGCTGTCGGGTAGGGCCGTTTCGTAAAGTCGCGATAATGCCACTCCCAGAGGATAGTAAACGCCGCTGGTACCGCCCGTCAGGACGTTGATAAAATTCGCAGCCGTGGCCGAAACAGACAGGCCAAGCATCAACACCAAAAAAATTGCCGATACATTTCGTTTCATGGAGTCCTCCAATAGGTGATAAATACTTGTTTTTTTTACGCAGTCTAAAACAACAGTCTTGCCGGACCAATTTTTTATCCGTATTCGATATGTACTAGCCGATCATTTCAGGAATAGCAATATTTTATACTTACTTCGATGGTTATCGTTCACCGCCCGTCACAGACAAAAATCTGACCGGGCTTGTTCTAAACTGGATTTCTGATTACAACCGAAACACAGCCTGGACCTCCAGCGATTGATAAGGGTACCCAAAGTGCATCGCGTAAGGCCCGCCGAGCCGGTGAAAAAGGCCCGAAAGGTTGCTGGCAGGATACTAAGAACCTGATTTTTTTTTCAGGCTTTTCAGATAAGCATAGATGTCGGCAGCATCTTGTCTTGATAATTCCGTTTCCGGGAATGCCGGCATGCCGACGGAATCCGGCGATCTGAGGCGGAACAGGAAAGTATTGAATCCTTTATCAAATCCGGCAATATGAGGTGCCTTGCCGTCGTTTCCATGCAATCCATGACAGGAAGTGCAATCGTACATGGAAAACCATTTTTTTCCATTCTCAGGATCTCCGGAAGGACTGCAACCGGAGAGGAGCAGAGTCAAAAAAAACACAAGAAAACAGATTCGAAAAGTATACGAGATTGACATGATTGCACCCGGTTCTGTTGGTCTTAGCCCGGATTTCTCATGAATACTGTGTCAATTTGTTTTCACTTTAGGCAGGACAAGTCTTTTGTAACAAACTCTTATGTTGTCAAATTTACACAGTGTTCACCAAAGGCGCCCTGAAAGAGGTGCCCTTGGGGTATCAGTCCAGGCAGCGCCATCTTCTTAAGTATTTTGGCAATGAACATAGCTTACTATAGTCCATTGCCAAAAAGTTCGAAACTGACGCCGCCTGAACTGACGAGAAATCCGGGTTAGAGAAGACTGTCAGAAAGGATGAAATAAAACGGCCCGGATTTCAAGCGATTTTTCTCCGGGCCGTGCAGGTATTGCTTCTTTGAATTACTAGGCTGTCAACTGCTATGGGAAGAGGTCGTGATTGGTCTGGCAATATCGCCGTGGGGAGTCATCATTTTATGGACGACAATACTCCCAAGACTTGCGGCAAGAATTACGAGAGGAACCACCACCTGGAAGACGACTGGAAGAAACCAGAGAATAACAAGAATATCAGTTATTGAAGACATATCCTACCTCCTTGAAGATATAATGGTATACATGGAATCCACGAATTATCGAGCCAACCCTCGATCAGGCATATCAAGGCATTTGGCATTTAAGCCAGCTTCTTTCCGCCCTTTTTAAAATATTCCTGTTGTCACACAAAGTAGTAATGGTCTTATTGAAAGTCAAAGGCTATCCCTGTTTGTTTAGAGGTCTTCGAATATCCTACAGGATGGCTGCCTGTATCTACACACACAGGCTATGGTACGGATGAGTGGAGATTATCCAGCTTCGTCCGATTTTGACACCGCCGGATCCGGTCCTGACGGATCGACAATGCCGTGGGCGTTTAAGCCTCGTCGGGATGGCTGGTGGGAGGGGCAAAATCCGAATTTATATCTTTGTAATTATCGTTTAATTCCTTAAAAAACAACCATACAACACTCTATTGTCGGATGTGGTTTTGGTTCTGAACTCAATTTTTCCTTCCTCGCACAAGAGTGAGAACTCAACTGGAAAGTGTTTAATTAAACATTCCGGACAGATTCCATGACTGATTCTTGTCTTGGCCTTTGATACATTAAAATCATAGCTCCTGTCCCAATAACCAGAAATATCCTGGTATTTATTGCAATACTGACAGAGATGAAGCAGTTTATTAGAAGTATCGGTTTTGTCGTAAGAAAGGCGCATGGTATCCTCCAATCGATATCATATAAAGATAGAAGCCTTCTATGATTTCATCTCAATGATACCAGCCGTCTCTTACATTTTTCCTACATTCTCCAGATCAACTAGAAAAATTAGTTCTTATTTATTTTTCTGGGTGAATTTGTATCTGTTCTCTTTATATAAATGTCTGTAGACATCAATGTTTCAGCACAAAAGAGATTGTTACGTTCATGGATCGGGGCTGAATATCGGTCGCATCAGTAAAGCCGGGAAAAGGCGCGGCGTCCTGAACAGCGGCCAGTGCTGCCTGATCGAGCATGTGATAACCGGAGGTCCTTTGCAGATGAGTGAAAAGAAGTTGTCCGTCAGGCGCCAGGCGGAAAGTCACCACGGCGTTGCCTTCGATATGTCTTCTCACTGCCGAGGGTGGATACTGTTTTGCCTCCTCGATCCGGGCCAGAACAGCGGCAAAATACGATCGGCGTGAATGCTGGCCGGCCCCCCTATGAGCTGTTGTGGATGGAGATGTTGTCTCGGGCAGGTCCGGAGCTGCTTTTTTAGCTGTGTCGTCAACTACCGGGGAGGTCTTGCTTGCATGATCGTGGGACAGGGTCTTGATCACTTTCTGTACAGGCTTTGGTAGTACTCTTTTGGCAGGCGTGGTCTTATGAATGACCGGCGGTTTCTCTTTGACGGCGATTGCAGAGTCCTTTTTCGGTGTATCCTGTTGCCGATGTTTGCCTTTTGAAGTTGAAACGGAAAGTGGCGAGGTAGTAAGATCGATCTCCATGATCCGGTCGGAGACCACCGGTTTGATGAGAACCAGGCTCAGCAGGCAAAGAAGCCCCAAGTGCATCATGGCGGACAGGCCGAATGCCAGTCTTTTCTGGGTGCCCATGGTTGAGTCGATCTTCCGTTAAGGTTTATCTGAAAACACCTTAGTAGATTTTCAATTCCTCCTTCTCACAGATACGCCATTTTGGTCCCTCTGTTGCCCTGTGCAATGGTTTCACCAGGAGTACGCGTCTGCCGTCCAGGTAAACCGTCTTGATCCACTCACCTAAAAGAATGTGTTCTTGGCCGTCGATGGGATTTCCATTGGTTGTTCTGATCTCATCTATCCCCGCTTGCCTGAGCATTGCAGCCACGCTTGCAGAGTCGTGGGCGCCATTTATGCTGAGCTTGCCGCGTACCCGGCCGTCATTGCCACCCATCCGGAGACCGACGCCGGCCAGGGCACCGATGATCCCACCACCTGTACCGCCATGCTCGGAGAGATGAATGCCGTGTCTTTCTGCAAGCCCATAGGCTTCATCCTTATCGAGGACCTGGCGTTTAGCCTTTTGTCCATAGGCGATCAACGCCTCAGGGTTCGGTAACCCGCCGGCCACGGCCACACAAAGTCCTGGATCCGAGCCGGGTGCGCTTTGCCGGCGAAGAAAGGTCGAAGCATGGTCAATCAATTCGTCGAGACAGGATTCGATCAAATCACCGGTAAAACACATGGCGCTGTTATGGGATGTATACGGGACATCGGGATGGACAAAGAGCTGATGGCGGGTGATAAAGGAGCATTTGCCCCAGCCTATCTTTTCTATATCATCTATAAGCCTGGCCGCCAGGTGACCGGTTCCAATGCTTTCCTTGTTATCTGTGTCATCAATGCAAACATAGACCTTCATTCCTTCTTTCCCTCTTTTTGTTGAATATCGTCCAAAGTTTTTCTCATAGGCTGCCCGACAAGGCCATAGGCTTTGAGCCTGCGGATAACCGGCACCACGAGCAGGCCGGCAACAATACCGAAGAGCATAGCCGTCCCTGCCTCAAATGCAGCATGTTGCACCATGACCTTCTTATCCATGCCGAGGAGCAAATCCTGAGCCAGGGTCATGATGAATTTGGTGGCCGAAGCAATAGCCGCCACCAAAACGCATAAGGTCCTGGATCGGAACAGGCCCGGCAGCAGCAGGGCTCCGAGGTCGATTACCATTCCCGGCAGAACAAAGGCTGGGATCAGTATGGGGCCTGATTTGCCGAGGCCCAGGGCGAATGCGCCAAGACCTGCGAGCAGCCCCGTTAAGCTGGATGCGCCCCGATAATCGACACAGCCTCTTGCCAAAAAAAGAAAAAAAACGGTAAACAGCATGGCATGTCCCGAAATATGAAGGTGCAATCTGAGCACAACCCGAAAAAGCAGGATAAAGACTGCACAAAAGCCCAGAAAAAGTGATTCCTTCAACGGCAGAGAGTCATTGCATAATTCCTTTATTGTTAAAACTTTGCCCCTCTTCCTTCACTTCCCCCGGCCAGGAGGTTCGTTGCCCGACCATGCCGAAATCACGGGCCTTTGCCGCCAGCGCAATCTGAGCCGAAAGATTCATGGTCTGAATCATAACGGGTACGACCAGGCAATGAATGACATCCAACCAGTTCAGCGGATTAACCAGATCTTTGGGCAGGATTTTCGCTCCCCTCAGGACTTGCCCCTCTTGAATACTTTTCATCTCCGCCAGGAGCAAGGGAAGAAAATTCAGACAGGTAGCCATTATGAAGGCCATACGATAGGGAAGAACAGCTGAAAACATTTGAACAATTCTGGCTTCCGGCACAATCTTGACGAAAACCATTCCGGGCAGGAAGGCCAGAGCAAGGCTGGTCTTGCAGCTGCCCGTGGTCCCGCCCAGACAATGGCATTCACCTGAACGTATGGCAAGCGTTATCCCGTGCAACACCTGCCCGCCCGCATCCTGGTAAGCGTAGCTGAAATCGTTGAAGCGGATAACATCAATCATTGGTTCAACTCCCATAAAATAACGGGGAGCCGATGCTGCCTGCTGCTAAAAATGATACTCCAGTCCCCCATAGATCACCCTGCCCGCCTGGGGAAGACCGTAGCTCTGTTCATAGTTTTCATCAAGGAGGTTTGTGGCTCCTGCATAGATGCTCATTTTATCCTGATACACGCTTTGGTTCAATTTCAAGTCAATCACCGTGTAGTTCGGCAGCCGTTTCTTTTCCACCTGGTTTTTATCGTAATAATACTGATTAGCCAAATACATGACCGATGCATAGACAGATGTGCCCCAGGAAAACCTATAGATGGCATCGACGGTGAATTTGTCTCTCGGGCGATATTGCAGCTCATCTCTCTGACTCTCCACCGATTTATCTTTGGTATCCAGAAAGGTATAGGAGGTGCGGACGACAAGGTTTTCGATCGCCTTGTTCACCAGAGTGACCTCAAAACCGTTGAAGACGTATTTCTGGAAATTCTGACTGATATCATTGGCATCTTTTTCAATGAAATCATTAATATCGTCATGAAAAACGGTGAAGGATGCCGAGGTCTTAACCGGAAGCCCCTGTTCGATGCCTGCCTCATAGTGTTTGGATAGCCCCGTACAACTTTCCAGCCATGGTACCGTGCTGGTTTGATCAACTCCCGTGGTTTAGCCAATGCCGCCTGTATCTATACCGCCAGCGGGGCGGCTGCCCGGGAATTCAAATACCGGGTCCGGCCGTCCATGGTCGGCGTCAATATCGGTATTGCCGCCCCTATGAGCTTCTTCCCCTTCGGCGGGGCCGGCAGCTCCATGTTCGGCGATATCAAGGGGCATGGCCAGGAGTCGTTCCTCTTTTATACGGATATGAAGGTGGTCATCGAACGCTGGGGGTAATACCGGTGGAAAAGTCGATGTCAGACAACGTCCGGCAAATCAACAGATCTCATTTGCCGGACTTGTGGTTCTCGTGTTTTTTCCGGAAAATCCCATTCCCAAAAACGTATCCGAGGGCTTTGGGCAGGCCTTGTCGGGTGGTAAAAAAAGTTCTGATTACCACTAATGTTCAGGTACTACCTCATCAACTCTTGAAACTGTCAACATAGAGTTTGAAGATTGCAATCTGCTGGAAAGCCACCAGCAACATTGTCACGGCAACACCTATGAATAACATCGAGAAATTCACAACGACAATCTTTGTTCCAAAACTCGTCAGGCTTTCAACCAAGGATGAAGAGAAATGGAAGACCAACAAAATAACAATGATTTTCCCTATCATGCCGTTCGTACTCTGGAAACTGTTTTTGATCGCCGTCAAGGGGGAATGGCCTTCCAATATGAGATGAAAAGGGGCGAAGGTTGCTTTTATTGATATATAGATACCTGCAAGAACCAACGGAAATGCCACGAACTTTTGGGAAACGGGACTCAATATTATGATTCCGGCGGCTATGATTGGAGAATCTGCAATCAAAAAGGTTAGCAATAAAAGAGGCGTATACACCAACCCGTTGATTATATTTTTCTTAACAGGTTGTAGCTTGTCTTGATACGTCTGGGACATAAAAAATATCAAAGAGGAAATAAACATAGAGACACAGACGAAGAGCCCGAGAACTGCATAGAGCATATTCTTCTTGTCTTCCGGTGCGAAAAAGGCATTCGATAAAAAGGCCAGCAGAGTAAAGGGCGCTGAAAGTTGGACAATATATTTAAAATTGTTCCGGAAAAATTGCCATGCGTATACAAATGCTTCATTCATTAGCTCTATTAAATCCAATTCGTTGTGTTTGTGTATGGCCGATATGAATACCACATTTCCTACAACCCGGCAATTGGTTCGGCAGATCGGTTGCACCCTGTCATCCGCCACCTTCCTGAGGTTTTATTTCTTCAGGAACCTTACTTTCATACCATAAATTTTACTCTACACTTGCCGGTAAAATCGAATTTTGACCTCACATTCCAGGAGAAATGGAATTATTGTTGCAAATATGCTCTGAAGGATCTCTTTACTTAAGATGAATAGCTACACTTCAGCTTCGTAGAAACAATACAATGTGTCTTTTGATTACGATGTTAAGTTGCCTTGAAGAAATAAATTGTTCCTTCAAGATCAAGGTGCGTGGAAAATTCTACCCAAGGCGGCCCATAGAAAATGCCTTTGGGGTACATATATCTACCATTCAGACGATAAAATTTTTCGTGCATCGCAGCGATTGGACCGGTAAGCGAGCCGGCGAGAATTCGAGGAGGCAGTTGCTCAAGGTTGCCTTTATCAGATGAACAGTAGACAAAAAAATAATCTTATATACCATGAGGTGACGTGATGAGACGGCAAAATGAAATGGTTGAATCGTTCCATGCCGGCCATCGAAATTTCATAGAGAACCTGAATCAATACGTTACGACGTTGTTCCGTCGGTAGATGTTCTTCTTTCAAAATTGATGGTATAGATTTCGACCTCATTGTTTGAGCTGATCAAAAGGAGGCTCACGTATGTCAAATAGAACGTTTAGTAGTCATAATATATTGATCAATTTGCAGGTGAGGCGATGGGCACTCATATCAGTATGTGTACTGGTATGCTCCGTCACATTTGGGCCAACCCTTTTTGCGACGACGGGGCCGACCGCGTCAATTAAACAGCTTGTTGAAGGTGTGACCAAATTGGTCAATAATCCAAATTTACAGGGTGTCGCCCATCAGGATGAACGACGACGAGAGATTATGAGCACTATTAGGAAGCGTGTTGATTTCCGGGAGATGTGCAAACGGGTCCTGGGCAGAACCTGGCGGGGAATCAATGAGGCAGAAAAAGAACATTTTACCGAAGTTATGACCAAACTCCTTGAGGATATCTATATTGGAAGACTCGAAGGCTTTCATTTCAAAAGGATAAAATATCTGGAAGCAAGAGTTGAAGGCAACAGGGCGCAGGTATCGACACTGATAGAAAGAAGGAAGGTTAATTTACCCGTATTCTATCTGCTTCAAATGACACCGAAAGGATGGATGGTGTACGATATCAATGTCGAAGGGATAAGTCTCGTGCAAAATTACGCAGAGCAATTCAGGTCGATACTCCGAACACAGACATTCGAAAAGCTGGTTAGAATCATTGAAGAAAAAAACAAGATGCTTGCAGAAGCCAGCCGGAAATCATGAGTGAACGTCAGGTGGACCGAATATGGTACGGCGATATTTGTCAGCGCGGGGTACCCCCTTTTTTCACCTTTCTGGCCAACTGCTTTTCCTGCATGATTTTGAGAATCGTGCGATCCGCATTGGCCATGCCGTCAGAGCTTAAGGCGCCCATATTCTGAACGGTCTTTTGGGCAGAGTTCCCGATGATGCCATCAGTATCCTTGACGTTTACCCCGTGCAGGGAAAACAGGGCGGCCTGGACCGCAGCCCCCGCGGCGGTATTAAGTTTGATGGCGCAGCCGGCCTTGGCCCCGTCACAGATCACCCCTGCCAGGTCCTCAAGGATATTTTTGATCGCTCCTTCCATATGATGCACATCGCCGCCGACCAGGTAGGTAATGCCGGCGGTGGCACCGGCGCCGGCCGCCACCGAGCAGCCGCAGACCGCCGACAGCCTGCCGGTATGTGCCTTGACATAGGCCGTTATGATATGACTCAATCCGATGGCCCGCAGCACGGTTTCCCGATCGTGATCGATGAAATCCTTGATCGCCCAGATCGGCAGAATCGCGGTAAGGCCGTGGTTACCGCTGCCTGCGGAACTCATGGCCGGCAGTTTTGCCCCGCTCATCCGGGCATCGGCGGCGGCCGAGGTCAATCTCCGGGCGGAGGTCGACATATCCTTTACCAACAGCCGCTGCTTGATCAATCGATCGATGGCCTTGCCGATACCCAGACCGCTGCCATGTTGTAAGCCATACTCTGCCAGGGCCAGATTGTGGTTAACTCCTTCCTCGAGGAAATTAAGGTCCTCCTCATCCAGCTCGGCAGTAAGGTTGAGGATATCCTCCAGGGTCAGTTGGCGTAGCCAGTCCTCGAGTTCGGCAAGACGCTGCCTGCCGCCCCTGCCATGGGCCTCGCTCAGTAATGGGGACCCGTGCACCTCGACACCGTTTTTCTTGAGACTGACAATATTCTGATGCAGATCGACAATCAGCGACTCAGCGGTCGACTCCCCCGACGAAAGCAGCGTTCGCACATACAGGCCGGTCTCTTCCCTGAGGTGGACGGTCACCTTGTCGTCGTCGAGCAGCATTTGCGCACAAGCAATGGCCGTCTCGTCGATGCTCTCCAACACCTCGAGCACGCGGCTCGGATCGCCGCCATAGGCGCCCAGGGCCGCCGCGGTATCAACACCGCAAAGTCCGTCGGTACCAGGGATGGTGACCGCCAGGGCATTTTTATAGATATTGGGATCCACCCATACCTCAATGGCATCGAATTCCTTCTGAGGCAGCAGGGTTGCAGCGGCTGCCGCACCCAGGGCAACGGCGACGGGTTCGGTGCAGCCAAGGGCCAGGGTCACCTCCATCGACAGAATATCTTTTACCGTAAACTTCGTGGCACTCTCCATGACCCCTCCTATAGGGAAACGATAAACTCGATCTCGATTGGTGAGCCCAGGGGAAGCGCCGCCACTTGAACGGTGGACCGGGCTGGAGGTGCCTGCTTGGTAAAGCTCTCGCCGTAGGCCTGGTTGACCTCCTTGAAATTGCTCAGATCGGTCAGGAAAATGGTGGCCTTGACCGTCCGATCAAGACCTGTTCCTGCTTCCTTGGCTATGGCCGCGGCATTTTGCATAATACGGCGGGTCTTATCGGCGATATCGCCCTCAACCATTTTTCCGGTCAACGGATCGAGGGGCAACTGGCCGGAAATAAACAGCAGGCTCTCGGTGGCAATGCCCTGCGAGTAGGGGCCGATGGCTGCCGGGGCCATTTCGGTGCCGATGGCTTTTCGGGTCATTTCATTTCTCCTGTGAATGTGGTTGATCGCCGTTGCGGATCTTTTTCAAATAGTTGTAAACCGTGAACTTGGTGACGCCCATCATCTCAGCCACCTGCTCTACGGCTCCTTTCAAACCGAAGGTGCCGCTCTCTTCAAGCCCGGCAATCAACCTGGTTTTCTCTTCGATATTCATGGTGGCCGGATGTTTGCCTATAGCTTGCACGGCCTCCTCGAACAGAGTTGAAAACGTCTCGTCCAGTGAGTGGGCAAAGGTCTCGCCTAGGTCGGTTGGTTGCGCGGCAACTTCGATCAAAGGCAGCAGTGCCTGGCCGGCATTATAGAGTTCGGTGGTATCGAAATTAATGCAGAAGGCGGCTACCGCCTCTCCGGCGTCATTTCTAATCAGAGTGGTTGCCGACTTCAGGGTTCGGCCGTCTGCAGTTGTGGTTCTGTAACAGTGCCGGTCCTGTCCCCTGCCGCCGTTTTGCTGTAGGATCTTCATCAACAGGTCGGTGACGGGAGCACCCGGTCGGCGTCCCGTTACCTCGCCCCTGATCAAGACGAGCGAATGGGGCAGCCTTGCGAGATCGTGTATGCAGACCTCGCAAGGCCGGCCAAACAGCGCTACGGTCGCCTCGGCAATTCGTTCAAGATTGTCAAATATGGTCTCTTTGCTGTTCATGGTTTCCGGCAGACAATACGTTTATTTTTTTGTGATTATGCTCAATACATTTTCACCTGTCCCACATCCTGTGTCAATTAAAATTTGAAACATTCAAATTTTAATTAAATTTCTTGACGGCGCACAGTCCCACAATCAGATTTTTAATATGTAAAAGCGAATGGTTAATAAAGGATGTAAGGGAAGGAAGAGAGAAAGATCAGAGACTTAAGTAAATCGACCGGTTACCTGATTTGTGCCTCGAGAAGCGCCAGACAAAAGGAGGTGCGCACATGATTTACACAACCGGCACTGCTCCTGGAAATGCCATTTATTATTTTCTTCCCTCGAATTTATTGTCGGAATTTAATATCACGTTCCGGGAATTCTCCCTCTTAAAGTCGTGATGACTTTTATGCACTCTTTGCAAGTTACTTCTTTTACGTTTTCTGTAGCAATATTCCTCAAGGCGTTTGTTAATATCAATTTAATGAGAGGCAGATATGAAGAAGGCGACATTTTTCAGTATCGCAGTGTTGAGTGCAATAAGTATTCTTTCCACAGCCGAGGCTCGTACCTATCATCGTTCGTGCAATGCGGCATTCAGAGTAATACCTTTGGTAGCAGGGCTCGATGCCGTTCGTGACACCGTTCGAACAGAAACATTTTCCGCACGGGCTTCCGCTGGTGGGTACATACCAAACACTATTCGTCTACGGGCATATAGACGGGCGCGGAATTGCTTACGTAGTGCATGGGCTGATCCTTTAAATGGTTCGGCACGTGGAATACCAGCTGAGTGTACTAATAGTGGTGGAGATGGAGTTTACGGTTTCAACCCTACCCCCTCATTATTGGGAGATATGGCAAATAGGGCCTGTCGTGCATGGCCGAATCACCGGGGTCGTTATGTTAGTGTAAGAATAACGGCCGACATATGGGGTGATAAGGGATGTGGTGGTGACAGATTACTTGAAAGAACATATTTCCAGCTTGCGGGCCCGCCGACCTTTGCTCAATACATGTTGTATGTGCCCTCGCGGTGTGAATAGATGATGCTCAACGGTGTGAATAGATGGTGCTCGATACAGATAAGGAAATATCTTTATTGCCACCTATAGAGGTTGGAAATACACGGAAATTAGATTGAACCGCAATTGACGCCACCCCTTTTAACCTTTCACCTTAAAGCCCGTGAGAATAAAAAAATAAATGGAAGACTATGTGGGACGCTCCACCTTTTAAACTTAATTTTTCCCGAATCAAGGGAAGGTTAAAAGTTGAGAACGTCCCTCTCTGTCCCTTGAGGTCGCCTGCCTTTACCTTGTCAGACAATTTTTTCTAAAAAATGGTAGCACACTATATCCATGTTTTGATTGAAATAAAATTTATGCGCTTTGTGTCTTTGCACTCCAGAATCAAGATCCACAGCGCAACAATTCTCCATCCGTGCCAACTCCCTTAGGGAATTCATCATATCGTTGCCCAGCCCAGACGAGCGCGCTGATTCTGATGTCACTAAATCCTCGATATAGAGATGCTTGCCTAAGAAAAGGTTGTTCTGTATTTTAAACCCGGCAACACAGACAACCTCAGTATCTCTCTCAATATATGCCAGCCGATACCCTTCACTCATTAATTCCGTAACAACAGAAGAGAAATTTTGCCTATCCAGGTTCGGTCGAAGCTGAACCATTACGTCAAAACACTTCTCAATTTCATTATCGCTTTCTGCAAATTTCAACATATGTTCTCCCTAGTTGCATGCTGTAGACTAACGACATATTCACCAGTTCTACTGGTGAAAGGCTTTTGTGAAAACCTTGTGGCCCCTTCTTTTTTACATTCCGATTTTGTGCATCATATCAAGAATCAATATTTAGGATGCAACCCTACTCCTTTTCTATTGACAGTCATAATTACTGTATCAAATAGTGATTTGTAATTAAGAATTTAAGTTGATATAATCGTTTATCGCTGAAGCAGAAACCAAAAATGATGTGTGCACGTAGAAACCATCGCTATTAACGCCAATACCAATCCCCTTCTTTTTTGGTAAACACATTATTTAACCTGCAACTTGGACATTTACCGTTTCGCATTGCTGCCTCCAATTTTCAGTTAACAGAAAGGAGAAAAGATCTCTTTTTTATTCTTTTTCGCTCACCCTGGTCCGCGCAATTCTATCCGGCGACCTGTCAAAAATACATCTGTCCACTCCTTCTTAGAGGGCAATTTATTTGATAAGTGCGTCAACCATTGGTTCCATGTAAAATAGATGATTAAGGCTAAAATTAAATTTGACCAAGACAACTGGAAAATATATTTTTTGTGTGGATAAAAGGGGCTATTGTAAAGCTTACGGGCGTGATAATAAAGCGCCACTCGGGTTTTCCCCTTAAATGCGCCTTTATATAATTACAGCACAATAGCTTTCACCGGAGCTCGGCATGAACGGTAATGAAATATCAAGAGAAATGGAACAATGTGAAGAGAGGCTGAAGCATTTCATGATCTTGCTTGATGAATCCATGGACCCCACTTTCTCTTTTTATCCTGATGGAACATACAGATACGTCAATAAGGCCTTCGCCACCGGTGTGGGGAAAACTCCTGAAGAGATAATCGGTCGTAAAATCTGGGATATATTTGATAGGGACGAAGCGGAGAAACGATTTGCCGTCCTCAAAAAGGTTTTTGACGAGGGAGAAACAATTGAGTTTGAAGTCCGCGTCCCCCTGCAAAGCGGAGATACCTTCTATCTGACAACCGTAAAACCTGTATTTTCGGGAACTGGAAGCGTCGAAACCGTCATCTGTACGTCCAAAAATATAACCAAACGTAAGTGGGCGGAAATTGCTTTACAGGAAGAGCACGATAGGCTGCTTACAGCACTTGAAGAGATAAAGACGCTGTCAGGATTAGTGCCCATATGCGCCTCTTGCAAAAAGATTCGTGATGATGCGGGTTACTGGGAGAAGATCGAGGCCTATCTGGTAAAACATTCCGGTGTGGAGTTCACTCACTGCCTCTGCCCGTCATGCGTGGAAGCTCTCTATGGAGAGGAGGAGTGGTATAAGAAGAGTCAATCACCCCCCAAAACCACTCCTAACAAGTCGCAACCTACTCTCAAAGAGAAAAAGGGCTAGATTTACTTTTTATTCTATTTTGGTCGCCCTCGTCTGCGCAATTCTATCCAAAGATCTGTCAAAACTAAATCGAGCAAGTGGGGTCAGGTTTGGCTGTCGTTCTCACATCGGCATGTAAAATGTATCAAGGTATCGTTTGGATTATCAACAAATGAATATTCCACAAGGGCATAAGTTTCGTACGAGCAGGCAAGCTGCTCAACTCAGCTATATCAAACAATATCATTAAAGCACTTAACAGAGATAAAGGATGTGAGCAAGGATGAAAATAGAGTTGACTCAATGGAAAATAGGGACGTCCTTAAGTAATCAAATATACAACAATACCCGCCTTATGAATGGAGCTAAGTGAAGCATATTTATATCATCTTATAACATCGAAGAAACCATATTGTATCACCTGAATGCAGCAAAATGGGCTAAGAACTCAACTTGTTTTATTTTTTAAGGATGTCCCTTTTGTCCCCCCCTTTTGTCCCCCTTTGTATTTTTTTACGCACACGAAAAATCATCGATAGGCTTTAGCCTATTCCCTTGCTTTTTGTAATCGATCGATTACTATTTAGGTATTTATACAGTCAAATTGACTCCCGCATTTGAAACTTGGCCTGCCGGTTTAAAGGACAATAATACCCGTCTTCGCCTGGCTAGACGATTGGACAAGGCCCAGCGAGGTAATTTTGGCGATGTCAAGTCGATCGGCAACAGCCTGTTCGAGATGCGTGAACATTTCGGCCCCGGCTGGCGAATGTATTACCTACAACGGGGCCAAACATTGATTGTGATGCTTGCAGGTGGAGACAAGTCCAGCCAATCCGCTGACATTAAAAAAGCCGCAGCCATTGCGGCGACCATTGAGGAGTAAGCCATGAGCGATAAAAAAATTCATATTTCCGCATTACCAGAATTCGACATGGCCGGGCATCTGACAAATGAAGAGGATATAGCTGCCTACCTGACCATGGTCATCGAGGAAGGTGACGCCTCCGAGCTTGCCCACGCCTTGGGCGTTGCTGCCCGCGCGCGTGGCATGAGCGAGGTCGCCAAGACAGCGGGAATAACCAGGGAGGCCCTATACAAGGCACTCAGGCCCAAAGCCCACCCCCGCTTCGATACCATAAACCGCGTCTGCACAGCCTTGGGCGTACGCCTGGTGGCCAAACCTTTGCACGGTGAGTGAGGTGAGAAGCCCCAAAAGATGGGCTACTTTTTCCAGCACTTCCGGTCTGAAACCGGTTTCCTCTGTTTGAACGGTTAATCTATCACAAGAAATTTTCCCGAGACATCACTCCATCTTCGTTCTATCATCGCATCCAGTATTACCAGATTCCAGTTCCGGACCAATCTTCCCGGTTGTCGTTTGGTGTTGTCTATATAATGAGGTTGACGAGGCCGGTGATCCTGCCATGCTTTGAATCCTCAACCATCAACGGTTCACGATGCTGCTCCAAAAAAATTCCAACCTTGGCTATGGTCGTGGAATTTCAAAGCCATAGGCTGTGCTCAACAACCTTTTCGAGATCGAAAGACTCAACCGCTTCCAAAGAACACCATATCTCTGCCCTTCCTCCGGATAGATCCGGCCGATCCAGGACATCTACTAAGGTTCGCTCAAGGGTAGTAACCTGAACATCCAAACCAGAACAATCGACCGCGACAACCCCATACTTTTCCTTTCCCCATCGACAAAGTCTCTGCGGAAATGTCACTCCTTTGATGACATTGGAACGAAAGGTAAACTCTGTTACTGCTCGATGAGCCGAATATATAAGATATTCCCGAACGGAATATGCATGGCCGTGAATATCTAAGGCAGTATGGTGAGAAAGAACCGCATCTTTGGTCAGCTTTGCCGCCACAAGAACAGAATCGATAGGATATATGGGTCCGCGCGCCCCTCGGTTCCACATCATACAGCCCTTGCCGAATACGAATCAAGTGCCCTGTTTTCTTAGGGTAATTACGCAAAGCCTCTTTCGTCCCGGCACCCATTTTCCCCAAGGTGGAGAGATAATGGACGTACTCTTCATCAGCAAAAACAGGGTATTTGCGGAAAAACGTTTCGTGTTTCACAATTCACTCACTTGATGATTTATCTAAAAATACATAACGAATATACGTATATCGAGAAAACATATCGGAAAAACGTTCGTTTTATTGGTACACTGGCACATCTTCCTAAAAATTCCTTTTTTGCCATTTTCAGAAGACGATAGCACTATCTTGCTGGGAAAATGGCCCGCCGTGCAATTGAGTCTTGATACATAAATATCACTAGTCATGTGCACTGATCTCGGCTATGTTCAATACTCATATGCACAAAATGAGGTTGCGGCATGACGTCAGATACCCTAAAAGTTACTGAGAAAGGGGTCGCTACCCTACCCAACGAGATATGGGAGCAAGCCCGTCGTAGGGCCGAGATCATCGGGCTATTGGCAGCGCTAGATGTGGTAGGTCATCGGGCTGCCGACACCGCTGCCCAGAAGCTTGGCTTATCCCGAAGACAAGTGTATGTCCTCATCCGACAAGCCCGACAAGGCACTGGCCTTGTTACAGACTTGGTACCTGGTCGATCTGGAGGTGGAAAAGGCAAGGGACGTTTGCCGGAATCGATTGAGCGTATCATCCGAGCAAAGTTGCAGAAGCGATATTTAACCAAGCAAAAACGCAGCTTGGCTGCACTACATCGAGATATTGAACGGGCTTGCAAAGCGCAAAAACTCCGAGTTCCGGCACGCAACACTGTGGCACTGCGAATCGCCCACCTCGATCCAGTAAAAATTTCACGTAGCAGGGAAGGCCAAGGCCTTACTCGCAGCCTGCAAGGTGCCGGTGGCGTTCCTCCTGCAGTTACCTTACCTCTGGAGCAAGTGCAGATCGACCACACGGTCATCGACCTGATTGTTGTAGATGAGCGCGACCGGCAACCTATTGGTCGTCCGTACCTAACCATTGCTATCGACGCACTCAGTCGCTGTGTGGTCGGCATGGTTGTCACGTTGGAGGCTCCGTCCACCGTCTCTGTTGGTCTCTGCCTCACACATGTTGTCTGCGACAAGCGTCCCTGGCTTGAAGAACTTAAAGTGGAGATGGGCTGGCCGATGAGCGGCAAGCCCAAGCAACTTTATCTGGACAACGCAGCTGAGTTCAAAAGCGAAGCTTTGCGTCGTGGTTGCGAGCAGCATGGGATTCAGTTGAATTATCGCCCATCTAACCAACCGCACTACGGTGGTATCGTTGAACGGATTATCGGAACGGCGATGCAGATGATCCATGACGAATTGCCGGGGACAACCTTTTCCAATCCTGCTCAACGCGGTGAGTATGACTCCGAGAATATGGCTGTTCTGACTCTGCGCGAATTGGAGAGATGGTTTGCTTTGGCGGTCGGCGTTTACCACGGCTCGGTACACAGCAGTCTTTTACAACCACCAGCCGCACGCTGGGCTGAGGCAGTGGCGAGTGTTGGTGCACCAGACATCGTCACCCACACCACTGCCTTTCTTGTCGATTTCCTTCCTGTCATTCGCCGTAAGCTAACCCGCACCGGTTTTGTCATCGACCACATACACTATTATGCCGACGTGCTCAAACCGTGGATTGCACGACGTGATCGCTTTGCCACCTTCTTAATCCGACGTGATCCACGTGACATAAGCCGCATTTGGGTGTTGGAACCGGACGGCCAGCAATATTT
>JBJKRL010000129.1:0-26948 GCA_046704745.1 Desulfocapsaceae bacterium
GTTCGTGGTGGCCGTCAATACCGACCGCGATGCGCCCATAGGCGAGGTGGCCGATGTCCTGGTGGTGGCCGATCTCAAACAGTTCGTGCCTGTCTTGACTGAAAAACTGCAGGCGTTGTAAGGGCGAACTGGATCCTTTTTGCCGGTCCTGAGGTTCGATAAGAAAAACCCGTCTTCGCTTCAATGCGAAGTCGGGTTTTTCTATAAACAAGGAGGGCGTTACTCTTTATCTCCCTTTTTTAGTTAGCGTCCGGAACTTGAAAATCATGTATAAAAGGATTTTATTTTTATTGAGAAGCAGGGAAGTATACCTACAAATTCGTTCGGAAATCATCTGCTGAAGCAGGGTAGCTCTGACATAAAAAGATTAGAAGATATGGTTAAGTAAAATGAATTCAACCAGCCGATTTTATAACGCGTTGAAATATTGTTTTTAGTGCATGTGCTAAAATTCTGTTTGCTCATCAGGGTGGCTTTCTCCCCTCAGAATTGCCAAACTCAATGAGGAAATCATTGTGCGAAGTATGCATAAAGTTTGTTCGATATCCATTTTACAATCCGGGGAAGCATCTCCATTGGTATTCTTTTAATATACTAAAAAAATGATGCATATAGTGAAATGGTATTGGAAATATCCGGGAATGGCAAAAAAGCAACAATAGCATTATCTATTGTTTTTAATGCACAACATGCACACAAAAATAGCATTTTTGTGCAAAAAATATGTTTGTCGACGCAGACTAAGTTGCTGTTTGTAGAGGATAATTTTTTCTTGACAGGAGATGCGACGGCCTGTTAATGAATGGTCGTTCATTCAGGTTTTGTTTGCGAAGCCGCTACGTTTTGTAAGGCTTTAAGAGCGATAAAAAGAGATGGGAGAGCACATGTCCACTGAATTGATTCTTTCAGCAATAATCTTTTTCTCAATTGCTGTTCTTGTCCCGGTCCTGATGGCCGTGACGAAGATATTCGGGCCCCGTTCGGGCGGTAAAATAAAAAACGAGGCCTATGAGAGTGGTGTCGGTAGTATGATCGGGATGGCTGACCAGAAATTCAGCGTCAAGTTTTATCTTCTCGCCATCCTCTTCCTGATATTCGATATAGAAGCGGTATTTATGTATCCTTGGGCAATTTCCATTAGAGATCTCGGCTGGTTCGGGTTCTCAGAGATGGTTGTCTTTATGCTCCTGCTTCTCACGGGTCTCATTTACATTCTAAAGAAAGGGGTGGTCAATTGGCGTTAGGATTGGAAGCGAGTCTGGGTGACTCGGTACTCACCACAAAGCTTGATGCGATTATCAACTGGGGACGGCAGTATTCACTCTGGCCGTTTGTTTTTGGAACCGCCTGCTGCGCCATCGAATTCATGAGTGCGGCGTCAAGTCAGATTGACATCTCCCGCTGGGGAGCGGAGGTTGTACGTTTTTCTCCGCGTCAGGCTGACCTGTTGCTTGTCTGCGGGACTATAAGCTATAAACAGGCGCCGATTCTAAAGCGCATTTATGAGCAGATAACTGAGCCGAAGTGGGTTGTTGCAATGGGGGCATGTGCCAGTTCGGGAGGTATTTACGACAACTACTGCACCGTACAGGGGATCGATACTATAATCCCTGTGGATGTTTATATCTCAGGATGCCCGCCACGGCCGGAGGCGGTGTTGGACGCCCTGATAAAGATCCAGGATCAGATCAAAGGCGAGAGTGTGCTCAAGGATCGCCACAAAGATTTTAAGGGGATTCTCGATTGATATGAATGCGACGGCACTTGAAAAATTACAGGCCGCATTTCCGGACGCAACCGTTTCGGAGGTTCTGGATTGCGCGGTGATATCGGTTGGGCAGGATAACCTTATTGGGACGCTTTCTCGCCTTAAGAATGACAGAGAATTCAAATTCAGTCTGCTGGTTGACGTAACGGCTATCGACTATCTCGATTATCCGGTTGCCCAGGAGGCGAGGTTCGCTGTTGTCTATACCCTGCGCAACTGGGCGCAGAACATGTTGGTGCAGGTTCGCGTGCCGGTGAAAGATCCTGATGCAGGGGTTCCGACGGTCACTCACCTGTGGGATTCGGCCAACTGGGGCGAGCGTGAGACCTGGGATCAGTACGGGATTAATTTTGTCGGTCATCCCGATCTCAGACGCATACTGAATCACTGGCAGTTCAAAGGTCATCCCCTGCGCAAGGACTACCCGATCAGGCAGGGCCAGATCTGCTTCGAGACCTACAGCATGGAAAAGGAGATCAAAGCCCGTCTGGCAGCCAAGGGTATTACCGAGTCGACCATGAAGGACATCAACACCGATATCATGTTCTTGAATATCGGTCCGTCCCATCCGGTAACCCATGGTGCCATACGTATCCTCACCGCCCTGGATGGCGAGACCATCATGGCCAACGTCAACGAGATCGGTTATCTGCACCGGGGTTTTGAAAAGACGGCCGAGAGTCTTACCTACAATCAGGTCGTGCCGCTGACGGATAGGCTCAACTATTGCTCGGCCCTGATGAACAACATTGCCTATGTGAAGGCAGTGGAGTCGTGGCTTGGTGTGGAGATTACCGAACGTACCAAGTTCATGCGTGTCATTTTGTCCGAGTTCTTCCGGATTCAGGACCACTTGGTCTGTATCGCCGCTAACCTGGTGGATATGGGCGGTTTGACCAACTACTGGTATCTCTACAACGAGAAAGAGGCATCATACGATCTGATCAGCCGGCTCACCGGAGCCCGGCTCACCAGTTCCTTTGCCCGCATCGGCGGCATGTACCGCGATTTCTACGAGGGCTGGGAAGATGATATGGAAACTCATCTGAAAGCCATCGAAAAGGGTGTCAACGACTCCCTGGCACTGGTTTTGAAAAACCGGATCGTCCATGACCGGACCCAGGGTGTCTGCATCATGTCGAAAGAGAAGGCCCTGTCGTACGGCTATACCGGACCTTGTCTGAGGGCCTCGGGTGTGCCGTTTGATTTACGCAAGGACGCTCCGTATTACAACTATGATGCCTTTGATTTCCAGGTTCCGGTGGGCACCACCGGAGACCTCTACGACCGGTTGATAATCCGTTACGAAGAAATATTCGAAAGCATGAAGATCATCCGCCAGGCCATGAAGATGATCCCGGAAGGTCCGATCTATGTTAATGATCACCGGGTGGCTATTCCTCCCAAATCCCAGGTCTACAACAAAATCGAAGGGCTTGCCAATCACTTCAAGATCATCTATGAGGGCGTCAAGACGCCTCCGGGGGAATGGTACGATTCCTATGAGGCGGCAAATGGTGAGTTGGGATTTCATTTTGTCTCCGATGGGTCCGGAAGACCGTACAAGGTCAAGGTACGGCCGCCTTGCTTTTATATAATGGGCGGGTTCCATGAAATGGTGGAAGGAGCCATGATTGCCGATGCCGTCATCAACCTCGGCAGCATCAATATTATAGGTGGGGAGTTGGATAGATGAGCAACCGTGCGAAATTGACAGCTGCAGGAAAACCGTTCCAGTTCGATAAGGAAAGGGATGCCGAATTCGAGCGTCTGGTGGGGCGCTATCCGACCCGGGACTCCTTGATCCTGCCCGCCCTTTGGCTGACGCAGGAGCAGGAGGGCTGGATCTGCGCTGAGGCCATAGGGTACATAGCCGATCGTATCGGCACCTTTGCCAGCCAGGTATATGAGTGTGCCACCTTTTATACCATGTACAACCTGGAGCCAAAGGGGAAAAATCATATCTGCATCTGCCGGACCCTGTCCTGCTGGCTCAGGGGGAAACAGGAGATTGTAGATTATCTCAAGAATGATCTCGGTCTTGTGCCGGGAGAGATCAGTGCGGATGGCAAATACAGTCTCGAAGAGGTTGAATGCCTCGGCCACTGCGGCACGGCCCCGGTCGTCCAGGTCAACGGGGAATTCCACGAGAATATGGACGTGGATAAACTGAAAACCTTGCTGGCCACGTTGAAATAAGGAGGGCGTACGGAAATGGAAGTAAAGATTCTCAGTGCCAAATTCGACATCAAGGACGCCCATAAGATTGAAATCGCCAAACAGCACGGAGCCTATTCAAGGCTTTCAAAGCTGTTTTCCATGGAACCGGCAGACGTCATCGAAGAGGTGAAGAGCAGCGGGCTGCGCGGTCGCGGCGGCGCCGGTTTTCCGGCCGGTCTGAAATGGTCCTTTCTACCCAAAGGCATCGATAAACCGGTGTATCTGACCGTCAACTCGGACGAATCCGAGCCGGCAACCTTCAAAGACCGGTATATCCTGGTGCGCGATCCGCATTTGCTCATCGAAGGCATCATCATCTGCTGTTATGCCATCGGCTGCCACAATTCCTATATCTATATCCGCGGCGAATACACAACCCAGGTCAAGGCGCTGCAGAAAGCCATAGACGAGGCCTATGCCGCCGGATACCTCGGCGAAAAGGTAGGTGGACACGATTTTCAATTGGATGTCACCGTCCATCGGGGTGCTGGTGCCTATATCTGCGGCGAGGAAACAGCGCTTCTGGAATCCATAGAAGGGAAGAAAGGACAGCCTCGGAGCAAACCCCCGTTCCCGGCGGTGGAAGGACTCTACGGATGCCCGACCATCATCAATAATGTCCAGACGATCGCCTCACTCCCGTATATCATCGAAAACGGCGCCGATGCCTACAAACAGTATGGTACGGAAAAGAGCCCCGGAACGCATCTCTTTGGCATCTCCGGTCATGTCAACAAACCCGGCATGTACGAATTGCCGTTGGGACTGCCGATCCTGGAGGTAATCGACAAGGTGGCCGGCGGTGTGTTGAACGGCAGGAAACTGAAGGGAATTATCCCAGGTGGAAGTTCAACGCCTGTTCAGACCCCGGAAGAGGCCCAGGATCTGACCCTGGATTACGAGTCCATGGCCGCCCATAAGACCATGTTTGGTTCCGGCGGCATTGTGGTGCTCGATGAGACGGTGGATATAGTCAAATTGGTCGAGAATCTGATCCAGTTCTATCATCATGAATCCTGCGGTCAGTGCACCCCTTGTCGTGAAGGTTTGGGCTGGATGTTGAAAATCGTCAAAAAGATCTTGCGCGGCGACGGAGCAATCGCCGATATCAACCTCCTAAGGGAGTTGTGCGACAATATTGAAGGAAAAACCGTCTGCGTACTGTCGGCTGCCTGCACCATGCCGGTACGCAGCTATCTCGATAAATTCCGGCACGAATTCGAGGCGTATGTTAAGAAAGGCGCCTCTGCTAAAGCCGCTTAGAAACAGGGATAAAGGCTGACTCATGGCTGAAATGGTAAAACTTTTTGTTAACGGAGTTGAAGTGGAGGTGGAATCGGGCAAGAACCTGATCGATGCCTTGAAGGTTGTCGGCATCGAGATCCCTCATTTCTGTTACCATCCCGCCCTTGGCGCTGATGGAAATTGCCGGATGTGTCTGGTGGGTATCGAAGACGGCAGGCCGCCGCTGGTGCCGGCTTGCAAGACCCCGGTGGCTGAAGGGATGAAGGTCCAGCTCGATGCCGAAAAGATCAAGAAGATCCAGGCTGATGTCATGGAGCTGGAATTGATCAACCACCCAATCGACTGCCCGGTTTGCGATCAGGCCGGTGAGTGTACCCTGCAAGATTACTACATGAAGTATGACGGCAGGAACTCCCGGATGACGGTGCCGGTGGTGGAAAAAGGCAAGCGAATGGATTTCGGTTGTGGCGTTGTCCACGACCAGGAACGCTGCGTACTCTGTGCCCGCTGTGTGCGTTTTACCCGTCTGATCACCAAGACAGGAGAACTCGGGATCGTCAACCGCTCCGATCAGGCACGGGTCCAGATCTTTCCAGGACGACCGCTCAACAATCGCTATGCCTTGAATGTGGTCGATCTTTGCCCGGTCGGCGCTATGACCAGTGCTGATTTCCGCTTTAAACAGCGGGTCTGGTTCTTGACGCCGAGCAAGGGAATTTGCCACGGTTGTTCCAAGGGATGTAATATATTTATCGATCACAACTGCGAGAAATATAAAGACGATAAGATCTATCGGTTCCGCCCCCGGCTCAACGAACAGGTCAACGGCTACTTTATCTGTGATGAGGGGCGTATGACCTATCACGGGGAAAACGAAGGGCGGTTGTCGACTGCAAGGATCGAAGGAAGGGAATGCCAGGAGGCGGACGCGGTGGTTGCCGCCAAAAAGGCCCTTTCGGCCAAGGCACTGCTGCTTGTCTCTCCCAACTGCTCCCTTGAACAGATGATTTCTATCAAGATCCTGGCCCAGGATATTGGGGCTACGGTTTCCGGTTACAGCGAGGGGTACATCAAGGTGGGAGATGGAGACGGGTGGTTGATCCAGGATGACAAGTCGGCCAACAGGGCAGGGCTGGCTCTGCTGGGAATCGATACATCCAGGGATGCATTTACCGCCGCCTTGAATGACGCAGAGGCACTCATAAGCTTTAACAATGATCTGCTCATAGGCGATTCCGGCGGCGAGTTAAGCGCCAGGCTGGAAAAGATCAAGGTCGTATCCATCAGTACACACGAAAATGTTTTTACCAAAACCGCATCAGTTGCCATCCCGGTAGCTTCATATAGCGAATCCGAAGGAAGCGTGATCAGCCGCGACGGCATCCTGCAGCATTTTGCCAAGGCGGTGCATAAAAACGATCCTCCAGCCGATATGGTGGAGATAATCGCCCGTATGGGCGGATCGGCTACTGCAGGTGTTATACAAGATGAAATGATGAAGGTCATTCCCTCGATGGCGGAAGGCATTCCAGAGGGAGGATTGAAATTAACAGAGAGTGAGGCTTCCCATGTCCCAGCTTGATATTTTACTTATACTTCTCCGAGTTGCTTTCGGAGCCTTTGTGCCGCTCTGCTTCATTGCTGCACTGGTATGGCTGGAACGAAGAGGGGCCGCATTTTTCCAGGATCGGGCGGGCCCAAACAGGTGTAACGTCTTCGGGTTCAGGGCTGCCGGCCTTGTTCAGAATCTGGCGGATGCGGTGAAGCTGATCTTCAAGGAGGACGTGATCCCCGGACACAGCCGGCATAAATTTTACTTTGTTCTGGCGCCACTGATTGTCTTTGTCTGTGCTTTGCTTTCCTTTGCTGTCGTGCCCTTTGCCGACACCCTGGTTCTCTCCGGCAAAAGCTATGCCATGCAGGGCATTCCCATGAACCTGGGCATCCTCTGGTTTCTGGCTATTGCCGGATTCAGTGTTTACGGGATCATTCTGGCCGGGTGGTCGTCGCATAACAAATTCGGTGTCCTGGGTGGTCTGCGAGCATCGGCACAGGTCATCAGCTATGAGATCCCCATGGGGCTTGCCCTGGTCAGCCTGTTGACGGTATATGGTACGATCAACCTCAACGAGATGGCGCACTTCCAGGGACATCTGCTCTTCGGTTTTATTCCGATGTGGGGTGTGGTGCTGCAACCGCTGGGAGCATTGATCTTTATCGTGGCCGCTTTCGCCGAGACCAACCGGACGCCCTTTGATCTGGCGGAGGGTGAGAGCGAACTGGTTGCAGGCTTCCATGTCGAGTACAGCTCGATGAAATTCGCTCTGTTCTTTATGGGTGAATACGTGGCCATGTTTGTATCCAGCGCGCTCATCATATCGCTCTTTTTCGGCGGCTATCAGATTCCCTGGCTGAGAACGGATACCCTGTTGGCCAATGCCAACAAGGTTGTCATCGGATTGATCATTTTTATTCCTCTCGCATCGTTTATTTTCACTGCCTGGATGAGGAAAAACAATAGAAGCCATTATAACCGGCCGCGTGATCCACGGGTACGGGAGGCCAATGTCTATACCATTATCCTGTGGATGATGGTGGCGCTTATCGAGGCCGTGCTGATCGGCTATATGCTTAATACGACAGGAGTTGCGGACAAGGTGTTGGTGGTACTGCTGCAGATCGTGACCTTCCTGGTAAAGACCTTCATGATGTGCTTCGTGTTTGTCTGGGTACGGTGGACACTTCCGCGCTTCCGGTATGATCAGTTGCAGAAGTTGGGATGGAAGATGCTGTTGCCTCTGGCGCTTCTGAATATCTTTATCACCAGTGCCGCCGTTGTTGCGTTGAGCTAAAGGGGGATGGCATGAGTATAACAACCAAGGTTGTAGAACGTAAGGGCGCAAGTTTTACTGAGAAGATATTTATCGTTGAAATCTTCAAGGGAATGTGTGTGACCTTCGGGCATTTCTGGAGAAATCTGTTAGACAACTCGAAACTCTACGTTCGTCATTATCCCGAGGTCAAACCGGAGATAACGCCGAGGTGGCGCGGCCGCCACCGGCTGACGACGCATGAGGACGGTACGATCAAGTGTGTTGCCTGTTTCATGTGTCAGACTAACTGCCCGGCTAGGTGCATAACGATTGAGGCTGGTGAGCGGTTTGACGGCAAGTCGGAGAAGGTTCCGGTCAGTTTCAATATAGATCTGTTGGAATGCATCTATTGCGGCTATTGTGTTGAGGCCTGTCCGATGGATGCGATCCGAATGGACACAGGGATCTTTTCGGTTACGACGTATGACCGTGAATCGGTATTTGTCGGGATCGATGATCTGATGGCAAGCAAGGGTGCGTTTGACGAAGAAGATTATAAAAAAGGGAGTGTTTGATATCATGTTTGCCGAATGGATGTTTTTCGGGTTGGCTGCCATGGCGGTGCTTGGCGCCTTAGGCCTGATTCTCTTCAAACACCCGATGAACGGTGCGATGAGCTTTGTCGTGACGCTGATCTCGCTCGCGGGTCTCTATGCTCTCCTGTCTGCCAGGCTGATGTTTCTTATTCAGCTGATCGTGTATGCGGGGGCCATTATGTCGCTGATCATCTTTATCATCATGTTCTTGAATATTCAGGAAAATGATTTGCCTGATGAGCGGGGACGCGGGATGTTTCTCTTGGGCGGGGCGATTATTGTTTCTCCGATCGCATGGTTTTTATTCAAAATAGCAGGAAGCCTTCCCGGGAGTGATACCAAAATCATCGGAGGCGGTTTTGGTGGTGTAAAGGAGGTCGGCCTGCTGCTGTTCAAGAACTGGCTGCTTCCTTTTGAAATCGTATCTATTCTGCTGCTGGTCGCACTTGTTGGTGCCGTGGTTCTGGCCGGAAAGAGGGGGGTGAGCAAGTGATTAGCAACTATCTTATCTTGAGTATCATTCTTTTTTCCATCGGGATACTGGGAGTCATTTCCAGACGAAATGTCTTTACTGTTTTCATGTCGATCGAGCTGATGTTAAACGCCGCTAATCTGGCGTTTATTTCATTTTCTCGTTTGCATGTCAGCATGGACGGCCAGATTCTGGCCTTGATGGTAATTGCTGTGGCCGCTGCTGAAGCAGCGCTGGCCCTGGCGGTCGTTATTTTACTGCATAAGCATAAGGGCATGCTGGATACCAACATTTTCAGCTTGTTGAAGGGGTGATTTGATGGAACATACTGATTTTTATCTTGGCCTGATCCCCTTGATGCCGCTGATCGGCGCATTAGTGATCGCAACTTTACATCTGATGACCTGTAAGACCAATCGGTTCTCAGACGGGTTCTACGCCATGATTGCTATATTAGGTCCTGCGGCTTCCTGTATCATGGCCCTCCAGGTCTTCATGCTTCTCCAGGCAATGCCTCCGGACCATCGAATCCTGATTCATAAAGTGTTTACCTGGTTCAGCGTCGGTGAACTGCATATCAATATGGGCTTTTTGGCCGATCCCTTAAGTTCGCTCTTTTTGCTGTTCGTGACCTTTATCGGGACACTGATTCACATCTATTCCATTGGCTACATGGCAGAAGATAAATCATTTCCCAAGTTTTTCGCCTATATGAATCTCTTCCTGGGTAGCATGCTTGTACTGGTTCTGGGCGACGGACCTGTCGTTATGTTTGTCGGTTGGGAAGGCGTGGGCCTCTGTTCTTACCTGCTGATCAGCTATTACAACGACGATCGCGCCAATGTTCTGGCTGGTAACAAGGCATTTATAGTCAATAGAATAGGCGATTTGGGTTTCGTTCTGGGCATGGCTTTTCTGTTCTGGGGCATCGGAACTCACGGCTTTGATTATCTCTCATTAAAGGCCAATGCTCCGATGTTGACTCCGGCAATGGGACTGGTTGTCTGCCTGTTGCTCTTTGTCGGCGCCACCGGAAAATCCGCCCAGATTCCGCTTTACGTCTGGTTGCCTGACGCCATGGCCGGTCCGACTCCTGTTTCCGCTCTTATTCATGCGGCGACCATGGTCACTGCCGGTGTGTATATGGTAGCCAGATTCAGCTTTCTCTATGCCCATGTGCCTGCAGCGGGAGAGATTGTGGCCTGGATAGGAATTTTAACGGCCTTGGTTGCCGCCATTTACGGCATGTTCCAGGATGATATAAAAAAGATTCTCGCTTATTCGACCGTGAGCCAGTTGGGATATATGTTTGCCGGCGTAGGTGTTGCCGCCTATTCGGCAGGTATATTCCATGTTCTCACCCATGCCTTCTTCAAGGCCCTGCTCTTCCTCTGTGCCGGTTCGGTTATTTATGCCATGCACCATGAGCAGAATATCTGGAAGATGGGCGGTCTGCGGAAAAAGCTTCCCATCACCTATTGGACCATGGTGATCGGTGGATTTGCCCTGGCCGGTTGTCCGCCGTTTTCCGGCTTCTTCAGTAAGGATGAAATTCTGTTCTCCGCCCTGGCCGGAGGCCACAAGGCCATATGGCTGATCGGTGTCGTCGTCGCCGGTATGACGGCGTACTATACCTTCCGGATGATCTTCGTGGCCTTTCATGGCGAGCCGCACAACCAAAAGGCCTATGATCATGCTCATGAGCCGCCCGCCTACATGACCGTGCCGCTGGTTCTGCTGGCAGCAGGAGCCTTGTTTGCCGGTCTATTAAACCTGCCGGAAGTCATGGGCGGACACCAGTTGATCTCGCAATGGCTGGCCCCAAGCGTGCTGGATCATCATGTCCATGCCGCGGAGACCACGGAATGGATGGCCATGGGAGCCAGTGTTCTGGCTGTTGCCATCGGCTTTTTCATTGCCTTTGTCAAATTTGCTAAAGGGGCTGAAATCCCTGTCTTTACAGGCTTTGCAAAATTTGCTTACAACAAGTTCTACATCGATGAATTGTATGATGCGGTCTTTGTTCAGCCATATAAACGTATCGGTTCGATCATCTGGCAGCAATTTGATCCCAATGTCACTGACGGGCCGCGAAGGTTTATTGCCGGCCTTTACGGTATTGCCGGGAGCGCTTTCAAGGTCCTTCAGACAGGTTTTGTCAGGGTGTATGCGATATACATGGTCATAGGGTTGAGCCTTTTAAGTATTCTCATTTCTCAAACGTTGAACTAGGTAAGGTGCAAGAATGTTTGAACATATCCTCTCATCTATGATCTTCCTGCCGATTGTCGCAGGGCTTTTATTGCTGCTTCTTCCAGCGACGAAAAACTGCGCCAGGGGGGTCGGTCTGGTGGTGTCGATGGCGGTCCTGATCCTGGGATTGAAATTGTATACGGGTTTCAACGGCGCCGGAGGAATGGAATTCGTCGAGACCAAGACCTGGGTTCAATCGCTGGGAATCAACTATATCCTCGGTGTCGATGGGATCAGCCTGTTCGTCCTGATGGCCGGTGCCATTCTGATTCCGCTGGTTTTCCTCGTTTTCTCCACAAAATCCAAAGGGTATTACGCCAATCTCCTTATTGTCGAAGGTGCAATGGCGGGAGCAGTCTGTGCCGGGGATCTGATCCTCTTCTATATTTTCTGGGAGGTAATGTTGCTGCCGATCTTCTTCATGATCGGGCTCTATGGGGGTGAAGGCAAGATTGCCGCGACCCTGAAGATCACCATTTATACCATTGCCGGATCTCTTTTAATGCTGGCGGCAATTCTCTATCTCGGCGTCAGTTATCACAGCCAGTTCGGCGTCTGGAGCTTCAATATGGCCAAGATGTCCGCCATGCAGTTGCATGGGACGGCGGCACTCCTTGCCTTTATCGGGTTTATGCTGGCCTTTGCCATCAAGATTCCCTTGTTTCCCTTTCATACCTGGTTGCCGGACGCCTATACCGAGGCACCTTCTGCCGCAACGTTCATCCTGTCAGCCATCATGGCCAAGATCGGTGTCTATGCCGTCATCCGTTTCGTCATCCCGATATTCGGTGTTGAGTTTACCAGATATGCCTTGCTCCTTGCCTACCTGGGCGTGATCGGTATGATGTACTGTGGAATTGCAGCCATTGCCCAAAAAGATTTTAAACGGATGCTGGCCTTTTCCTCTGCCTCCCATATGGGCATAATCGCCTTGGGTATTTTCTGCATGAACATCCAGGCACTCACCGGTAGCCTTTATCAGATCGTTGCGCATGCAACCAGTACCGGCGCCCTGTTTCTCTTTGCCGGCATCCTGGAAGAGCGTTCAAACACCAGAAAGATAGACGATCTCGGCGGTATCGCCTCACAGGCACCGATATTTGCCTTCTTTTTTGCCGTTGCCATGTTGGCCTCGGTCGGACTGCCCGGTACGAATGGATTTATCGGTGAGTTTCTGATCATCCTCGGAGCCATTAAATTCAACGTCATCATCGGAGTTCTCGCCGGAACAGGCATGATCATCGGTGTTTGTTATATGCTCTGGATGTTCCAGAGAGTCTTTTTTGAAAAGACCAAGAAAGCATCCGTTAAATTCAGAGATCTGAGTTCCGCCGAAGTGGTGGCGTTTTTGCCGGTAATCGTTTTGATTATCGTCATGGGGATCTATCCCCAACCGTTTCTTAAAAAGATCGAACCCGCAGCGAAGATGCAGATCATCTCCGTTACTCAGCAGGTGCAGGTAGCAGATTCCATGGTCCTTGGAAAAGGACATAAACCAGAACAGAAATAAGGCAGGGTACCTATCATGACGCGCGACTTTTACCTCTTACTCCCTCTTTTTATCGTTGGTGCGGGAGCCATCCTGTTGATGCTTAGGGCCGCATTCGGGAAATTGACTCTCGATGCTGCTGCGCCTGTCAGCATGAGCGTGTTCGCCCTGGCTTTTATAGCCCAGATTCTCACCGGGACTACCGGCCATTATGCTCCATATAGCAGTATCTTCAACGGAATGCTGGTGGTCACCGATTTTACCAGGGTTGCCTCTCTCATCATACTTGCCTGCGGTTTTTTCACCTCGATGAGTTCGCAGAGCTACTTTAAGGAGAACGACTTCGGTCTCGTCGAATACTACAGTCTTATCGCTTTCTCCGTTTGCGGCATGCTGCTGCTTGCCATGTCCCAGGAACTGATAACCGCTTTTATCTCCCTTGAGATCATGTCGCTTTCCATCTACATCTTGGTCGGATTCAACAGAAGAAATGCAGCAAGTTCAGAAGCGGTTCTCAAGTACTTGATGCTTGGTGCGTTTACCGGGGCCTTCTTCACCATGGGCACGGCTCTCATCTATGGTGCCCTGCAGAGCACGAAGTTTGCTGCAATTGGAAAATTTATAGCCGCAAATGGACTTTTCCATTCACCGGCAGTGGTTGGTGGAGCGTTTTTTATTATTGTTGCCTTTCTCTTCAAGGTTGCCGCGTTTCCGTTCCATGCCTGGGTCATCGATGTCTATGACGGGGCATCCATGCCCGTTACCGGTTTTATGGCCACGGCATTGAAGACGGCTATTTTTGCCATCTTCGCCAACTTCATCATGATCAATCCCGCCTTGAAGAGTTCCTGGGTACCGTATCTGTTTTACATTGCCATTCTGACCATGTTCGGCGGCAACCTGATTGCCATCGGTCAGAATACGCTCAAACGAATGCTGGCCGCATCAGGTATCGTCCATACCGGCTATCTTTTGATAGCGCTCGTTGCCGTGAGTGCCGATCATTTCAGCGGCAGCGTCATTCTCTTCTATCTCGCTGCATACTCGGTGAGCACCCTGGGAGTTTTTGCAGCACTATCCTATTTAACCGGGAATGGAGAAAAGAGAGTGTCCTTTGAGGACTTTAAAGGGCTGGCCAAGAGCAGACCTTATTCGGCTGCAGCCATCACCATTTTTCTGCTGTCAATGGCAGGTATTCCTCCCACGGCAGGATTTATGGGAAAATTCTACATCATCGTCAGTGCCATCAACGCAGGTCAGGTCACCTTGGCGGTTCTTGGTATCGTCAGCAGTATTCTGTCCATGTGGTATTATCTGCGACTGATTATCAACATGTATTTCCACGAAGCCAAAGAGAGTTTCGAAACCCAAAAATCTCTGCTCGGGCCTGCCTGCACGCTGATTCTCGCCATCTGTGTTTTTGCGATCAGCTTTTACCCGATCGCCATATAGTCAATACCCGACACGAACCGCATTTTCCCAAAAAGCCTGGCTGGAAGAGGACATCCAGCCAGGCTTTTTTTTAAAAATCCTCAACCGACGTAAATTCCAGCGACTCCCCTGTGACCGGATGCTGAAATGCGAGATAGGATGCATGCAGGAGCATGCTGTCGCCTTGCCTGCCCATGCCGTACAATCTGTCACCGACAATGGGGCAACCAAGTCCCAATGGATGGGCTGAATGGATACGGAGCTGATGAGTCCTTCCAGTGAGCGGGATGAATTCTGTTCGCGTCTTTCCCTTTTCAACCGTTATTTTTTTCCACAATGTTATCCCTATCTTTCCATTTACCGGATCGTAGATCTGGTAAGGGCGGTTGTCAGGGTCGAGGCGAAAGGGGAGTTGTATCCGCCCGGAGCTTTTTTCGACTACGCCTTCCAGAAGAGCAATATAGCGCTTCTTTACCAGACGTTCTTCGAACTGGCGCGAAAGACGTTTATGGGCCTCTCTGGACAGAGCCAGGACCATCAACCCGGAAGTCTGCATATCCAGCCTGTGTACCGCAGGTTGGTCGATGCAGCTTGTGTAGATCTTCTTGATCCTGTTAACCACACAATCCTGCTTGTCCGGGCCTCGGCCGGGTACCGCAAGAAAATCACCCGGCTTTTCCACAACAACAAAAGAGGGTTCGCTATGAAGAATTTGTATATTAACGTCTTCTCTGTTCATACAATTCTTCAAGCCCGCAGAGAAGAAAACCGAGAAGGGGAGCGCATTTCTCTTTACAGGGCGGATAGAAATTTCCGTGCCTGCGGGTCCCGGATTTGTTTACCCGCCCCCAGTAGAATTCACTAAGAGAAAGTGGAAGGAGTTTGTGACAGGCTGCATGGTTCAGGAGCTTTGGGGCACAACAGTCACCGGTTCCGGTGGGAATGCCGCGGCTCTGAGGAAAGAGTTCGGCAAATGAAGCGATGTGTCCGGAAAAGTTGGTCAACCGGTACAATGCATGCAATTGTTTCATGAGATCGCGTGATTGTTGTCTGCGTTCAACAAGAAGCTGATTCTTCTTACTACCGGTGAGGGTTCCGATAGTCTGATCAAGATTTTTTATGGCGCGCTCGGCAGGTGCATTGACAGCATTCCATTTCTCGACATTAAAAAGTGGTCCTACCCATCCGGGTTCCAACCAGCCTCCATTGAATTGTCCGGAAAAAGCCTTGATGCTGACAAGAGAGCCGTCGCCGGCAAGACAGGTCATAACCCCGAACATTTTGCCCCGCATATCTCCAAAAAGAGATGAAAGAGAGAGTCCTTCTGGGAGTTGTTCTTCCTCTGCAAATTGTGCCATTAAAGCATTTGCTGACAATTGATCATGTGTACCGGGAAACCTGTGTTCTCTTTTGCAGAGTGGACAATAACCCGAGTAGATTGCTGCGCCAGATTCCATTTCAGCTGTTCTTTTTCTCCTTTGCATTGCGGTGATTCACCATGGTGTTTAAAATGATCTGGGTATATCGAGTCAACTATAGCTGATGTGTTAAGTATTTCGTACAAGGATATTGTGAAGAGATGAAGAAAACCGTTGCCGGAGCCAGGAAGGATCTGAACTCCGAGACCAAGAAATCCGGATCCGTTTTTCAATTCTTGAGTCCCGATATGGTAATTAACCTTGCCGAATCGGTGCTTGCGACGCCCTTCTCCAATCTCTATCGTCCTTTTAATAGCTATATTAACAGGGTATTTGAATTGGAGCAGAGGGATAGCACGAGACGGATCATAAAGTTTTACCGGCCGGGCCGGTGGACAAGGGAGGCGATCCTTCAGGAACATGAATTTCTGCTGGAGCTGTCCCGGCATGAGATTCCCGTCATTGCTCCGCTTCAGCTTACCGGTGGCTCGACTCTTGGAATGCATAAGGATGTTTACTTCGCCTTGTTTCCAAAATGCGGGGGGCGCTGTCTTGATGAGTTTACCGATGATCAGTGGCTGGAACTCGGACGACTCCTGGGGCGAATTCATAGTGTAGGGGCTATGCACGGAGCGGAATCAAGGGTCTGCATGGGGCCTGACGACTCGGCACGACACCAGGCAGACGGCATTTTGGCAAGCGGGTTGGTGCCGGCGGATCTTATCGGGGACCTTACCCGGACAGTTGAAGAGATCCTGCGTGAAATCCGGCCGCTGTTCAACGATATCGAGATGATCCGTCTTCATGGCGATTGTCATTTTGCCAATATTATCTACAGGCCCCTGGAGTCATTCTCCCTTATTGATTTCGATGATATGGTTATCGGACCACCGGTGCAGGATTTATGGATGCTCCTTCCCGGAACGTTGGAGGAAGCTTTTGTGGAAGCCGACCTTTTTCTTGAAGGATATGAGACCTTTCGTCCCTTTGACCGGCGTACCCTCCGGCTGATTGAACCCCTGCGTGCCATGCGTTATATCCATTATCTGGCTTGGTGTGTTTATCAGGTTGTCGAAGACGGCGAGACCAGAGTGATGGATGATTTCGGAACCCACTCGTATTGGAACCGTGAGATTAAGGATCTTGGGGATCAGTTGGTTCGGATCCGGAAAAGTTGGAAATCCATTGGGAATATGTAAAATTGCCAATCATTTTTAGCTCTCCCCGTCTCCGCGGCTGGTGAAGAGGGCGCCGACCTGATGCCTGAGGCTCAGGTTGTGTCTCTTGGCAATTTTAACGATCTCGGTCAGGTCGAAATGGTATTGCTGTGAAAGAAGGGCGAGTTCTGCTTTCGGACGATCGATTTTCCGCCAGGGAACCGGGGTGTTAAATGCCATTCCCACAATATTGCCGCGCTGCCGCACCGGAATATAGATACGACTTATTGAATACCGGTTAAAGGCCTCTTCTACTGAATTTAACTCCTTTTGATCTCCGCTCCAGAGGTTGCAGCTCAGCACGCCTCCCGGGCGGAGGCACTCCAGGCTCAAACGGAAAAAATCGGCTGTGTAAATGGTCTTGGACATGCTGCTTTCATCAAAGGCATCAACAAGAATGAGATCATAGTCCTTCGTATGTTTTGTCGATTTCAGGAATTCAAGACCATCGCAGCAGTGAGTCGATATCGGGGGATGATGGGGCATGCGAAAATATCCCAGGGCCATTTGTATGACTTGGGGGGAGTTATCAACAGCGTCCACAAGACACAGAGGGAAATGATGATGGAGAAAACTGACCAGCGCACCGCCGCCGATTCCGATAAGCAGAATGCGTTCCGGTTGCGGTTGGACCAGCGTGGCTGCCATCATATACCTGGTATAGGAAAGGACCAGATTGTCGGGGTGGGTAAGGGAGATCCTGCTCTGGAGGACATTGCCGGCGAAATAGAGTGACCGATAGTCTCCATCATCAACAATTTCCACGAGATGATCATTAAAAAAATCACTATGAACGATATTGCCCTGTCTCTGAGTCATTATATTCATACTAGTCCGATATTGGGCAGAGCATAACCTGAAAATGGAATAAACTCAAAAGGAATGAAAATTTTTTTCTAATAATAACCGGATATAGTCTTGACTCTTGCGCTGAAAGTCTGGCATACTGTCTTCATCTTAATCACTGAGATCGTTCGTATAGATGACGATAATCAGTACTGGTTTTTTGTCGAAGATTCCTGAGTAAAAAAGTTGACATTCCAAGGCGGGAATGTTGTCGTCTTTTTGAAACCGGGCCGTTTTTATACAAGACGAAAAGTCGAATGCTCGGCCGAAAGCCTAGGCCTAAAGACAAGAGAATTGAGGATACCATAGTGGCGTCAGAGGACCTGAAAGGGAAAATCCTGATTATGGATGACGAAGAGATTGTCGGTGATATCGCCAAACAAATGCTCGTTTTCCTGGGATATGACGTGGTGCTCGTCAAAGATGGCAAGGAAGCCGTGTCATTATATAAAAATGAACAGCAATCAGGGGGTGGGTTTCAGGCGGTCATTATGGACCTTACCATTCCGGGAGGAATGGGAGGGAAAGAGGCGGTTGGTGAGATCCTGGCTGCCGATCCTGCGGCAAAGGTCATTGTCTCGAGCGGTTACACCAGTGATCCTATCATGGCCCATTACAGGGAATACGGA
The DNA here is from genome assembly GCA_046704745.1 of Desulfocapsaceae bacterium. Lineage (GTDB taxonomy): Bacteria > Desulfobacterota > Desulfobulbia > Desulfobulbales > Desulfocapsaceae > CAWGGS01. The sequence goes on from JBJKRL010000129.1 coordinate 18,398, forward strand.
TTCAGCGGAGCGATCGCGAAACCTTTCGATATGCAATCGTTGAAGCACATCATTGAAGAATTAGTCTAGTTTCCATCCGAAAACGGCGTTTTTCTCCTAACTCGTCGTTGCGCTGTCAAACTTAATCCTCGGAGGTAAGCACCCTCCGGGCATAAACTCTGACTCCGATATTAGGTATATGCCTGCGGTTAAATTTACCATCGCGTCTAGATTTAGAAGGGGTAAACGAAGACTCCGAAATCCCTCGCTTCAGGATGGAAACTAGTCTAGGTGTGCTCACCGCGCACAAAAAAAATAGATTTTTTTCACCAAACAAAATCTTACAACTCATCCGGTCGCTCTTTCCACAAACAGGGTGAGGCCTGTTTTGAGAAGTCTAACCGAAATATGAAACCCTCCGGGAAGAATTCCTTACGTATCATCTATTTTTCAGCAATTGTCACAATCTGTTCATTATATGCTGCTCAACCTATTCAGCCGGTATTTCAGCAAGCATTCAACCTGAACCGACTTCAGGCCCTTCTTTTTACCACCCTCATGATGACCCCGCTTGGGGTGGCGCCGCTTTTTTATGGATATCTTCTAGAGGCCATATCGGCAAAGACTTTGGTCCGCGGCGCGATTCTTGTCCTGGGAGGGTTGGAGATCCTGTTTTCCTTGGCTGGAAGCTATGGGTCTCTTCTTCTGATTCGGGCAATCCAAGGGTTGATGATCCCGGCGATTCTCACTTCGCTTATGAGCTATATCTCCTATACCTCGAGCAAAGAGAATGTCCAGCATTCCATAGCCGTCTATATTGCGGCAACCATTATGGGTGGTTTTCTCGGCCGGTTTCTCTCCGGCATGTTTACTGACATATTCGGTTGGCGATTTTTCTTTTTTGTCCTGGGCGTTGTCCTGATCCTTGATTTTTTCCTCCTTGGCAGCCTGGAACAAAATGTTAAATTAAAATATCAACGGCCTGATTTCAAACAGGTGGCGATGCTGTCACGCGAGGGGCGCTTTCGTTGGTTATATTTGGCTATCTTTTGTATTTTCTTTGTTTTTTCCGCTTTGATGAATTTTCTTCCTTTTGAGTTGAAAAAGATCAATCCTTCTTTTCATGAGACCGGAGTCGGACTTTTATATCTGGGGTACAGCATGGGTGTGCTGGTTTCTATAAATGCTAAAAGGATCATCAAATTTTTCGGTAATGAACCTGACGCGGTCATGGTCGGTATCGGTATCTTTCTTTTGGGCATCATGATCTTTTTTAATGAAAACTACAATATCATGTTTGGCGGGATGTTTGTGTTCTGCTTCGGTTTTTTTATGGTCCATTCACTATTGTCCGGATTTGTCAATAAGCTGGCACAAGACAACAAAGCCTTGGCCAACGGAGTTTATATCTCCTTTTATTATACGGGAGGGAGTCTGGGATCATTCCTCCCGGGATACTTTTTTGAACAATTCAATTGGCGGATTTTTCTTGTCTCCTTGCTTGCAATGCTGGGTGTCGCCACGTTGTTCACCATAAAGCTCAGGAGTGCGGTTCGATCCTACCTGGACTCTCTCCGGGGACCTCTCATTTGAAATATCCTGAGATCCAGGGGTTATTCCAGCTGGGAATGGATATGGGCAAGAATCTCATCCATTCCGGATTTGTGAGATCCTGACCAGTATATGCTTCCGCAGCCGTGACAATAGAAAAAAATTTCGTAATATTTTTTCGTGAGCGGCTCCAAACGATGGAAAACATCCGCCTTGTTTACAGGGCTAAGGGATGTGTTGCATTTCATGCACCTGGTGTAAGGACGGAGATTTGACTGCAGCCCGTAGAGAGAGAGAATTTCATAGAGCTGTTGTTTGGGGAGGTGGTTTCTCACCAAATGTCCATGTACAACGATTTTCCTCTTGAGCAGATTTCGATCGCGGGTCAGGAGTATCCGGCCCTGTCTGACTGCGGTTGCGGCAATTTCTGCATCATCGAGGCGGGAGGGGATCGCGCAGTCGAAACCGACCATTCGGAGAAGTGTGCCGAGTTTGGCAACATTCACATCAACAAGAAAACAAATACTTCTCAGGGCAACAGGCCGGAGCAGGTCGGGACGACATGGATTAAGACCAGGCTCAGGTGAGAAAGCCCGTATGGCATCTCCATTGTTGAGCCGCTGGGAGAAATCGACTTTTCGGCCGTTGACGGTCAAGCTCCCGATCTCGGTATGGGGGATACGCAACGACTCTATCAAATCCTTGACGGATGTATGCCGGGCCGACAGTCTTTTAATGGCTCCGCAGGTCCTGAGGGCGGGATGGAGAAGTTCGCGTAAGCCCTCGGAAAAGGAGATGAAAACTTCAATTTTTTCCCGCATGGGGTCTGTATTTTTTCCCTGCATGACTTATGGGTTTGTCGGTGAATCGAAGTGGTTGCTTCCCCTTCTCCCAAATAGTATAGTGTGCTCCAATGTGGCATCCTCCAGAGGGGAAAAAATTTTTCTCAACATTTGCAGTAGCTCTATGGAAGAGATATATTGTGGTATATTGTCATCAAGAGTGCTATAAGCTACAGTCTACCACATTAATTCGTTCTCGGCCCAGAAGGAAAGAAAAGCCAACGGGGTGGTGAGAAACCGATTGCCCACTAACTTTCATCCTATGTGAACTCTTATGAAGCTTTTAGAGAAATTTACTGCATACGGCACAATTTCCAAATATCTGGCTTCAGGAAATGAAAGGATTTGCACTATTATTGAGAGTGCTGCAAACAATGTCATTGCTGCCGTTAATCAGTCTGTTGTGGTTATTCGGAAAAACAGGGAGCGAATTTCCGATGCCGCTGACCATATGGACGGAGAGTTCATCGCCGAGTTTGATCTTTCGCAAAAAGAGGAGATAGAAGAGATTGCCCTCATTGAACGGGAATTGAACGCATTTTTCGATCAGGAAGTCTGGAAAAAAGAATTCAGGAATATTAACACCGACCTGCTTACGCAGGCCCAGGAGCTGGAAAGGAAAGCAGAGGAACTGAAGACCAAGGAAGCGGAGATTGAGAAGATCATCTACGCAAGAGTTGCCGATGTCAAAGAGAAGATCCGAGAGGAGAGCACATCGAGCAGAGGTCTTTTTAAAAGCGCCATTTCCAAGGCTGAAAAGGTGTTTGATCAAAATAAGATCACCCGTTTTGTCTATTCGACAATTTCAAGATTTCAGGAAGATTTTCATAAAATTCAAGATATCAGAGACGTTGAATATATTACAAAACTCTTCCAGGAAACCATTCAGGCCTTTCAAAAAACCCGGGTTATCACTGATAAGGATGGGAAGCTCATAACCATCATAATCAATCAATTTTCTGAAGACTGCTATCAGGATCTCTTTCTTTTCTTTTATAAATATTACAACGAATTAACAGAAGTCTATAATAGGGAAAAGGCCCTGCCGTCGACTGCGGATGAGATTGCCAGGATATTCCAGAAGAAATCAAAGGAAGCCCACGAAATTGTCAGGGAAATGCATATGGTTAAACTCGCCGGTAAAAATGAGGAAAGGGCATGACCTTGGACATATTGAGGGATTTTTTGTGCTATAGGCATTAAATCATATACTATCTTTTATTTCAGTAAGATCCATGACATCTCAAAACGGTTCGACCTCGACGTTGCATGTCACGGTTTTCTCCTTCGGTTATAAATTCGGTCCGCCAGAAGATGTGAATTTCCTTTGGGACGTTCGTTTTCTGCCTAATCCCTATTGGGTGGATTCGCTTAGACAACGGACGGGCAGAGAAAAGGATGTTGCCGAGTATGCAATCGGCAACGCGGCAGGGCGGGAATTTCTAAGTCTTATCGAGCCGTTACTCATTTTTGTTATCGAGCAACAGGCACTTGCGAAAAAAGGCAATCTCACAATAGCTGTGGGGTGCACCGGTGGACGACATCGCTCCGTAGCCGTTGTCGAGGCGCTGCGGGCAATGCTTGCAAAACAGGCCGTCGAGCTGGATGTGTTTCATCGCGATATTGGGAAGGAGTAACGCGATTCACCACATTAAATCATCCGGTATTTGGAACTGGGCGTAGGGGTCTTCTGTCGGAGGGATGCCCTTGCCGGAAGAATGGTGGACGACGACAAGATTTCTGTTGAATTTTTCCACCTCCTGAGCAACTCGAGCCGGTACTATCTGGTACTCACCGGCCTGCTTGACTATTGCGAGGGTGCCTTTGCTCAGTTGTTCCACCGTATCCTTCTGTAGATAGAGGCGCTTAATTTTACTATTGTCAGTGAAGTTATACGGCGTATCTCCGTTCGACATGGATAGTCGACTGGTCTCGATGAGCTGCCGTATTCGTGCAGCTGTTTCCTGTTCCTTTATCTCCTCATTTTTTTTCCTGTTTGCCAGCCTGCTGTGGTGCTTTTTCTCGGTAAGGGCCTGCTGCGCCTGGATTTTGCTTTCGCTGGTGATGTTCTTGGATTTTCTGTCTATTTTCTTTTGATGCTGGGCCTTTTTGGCCTTCTCAACCTGTTTTTTGTCTACCAGGCCCATTCTCAGAAATTGATCTTGGAGTGTGCTTCCCATGCCGACCTCTCTCTTTATGCATTTCCGGGTAAAATTCTATTGGAGTAGAATAATAGTAATACCTGCAGGGTAATTCAACGGGAATTACAAGACATGTCTGGTTTTTAAAGAGATAATAATCCGATCCTCCTGGCCATCCGGATATTTTATTCTTTTACCCGATTTCCACTAATTTTCAGGTACTGGTCCAGGAAGATAACTATTTCGTTAGGCTAAATTCCAGTGGCAATCAGATTCTTTTATAAAATTTTAATAAGAATTTTGTCTGGTTAGCCGATAAAGAAAAAAGAGTTCAAATTCGACGCCGACTTAAGAGGCGCATCTGCACCGAAAGGCAGAATACCTCTGCAAAAATGCAGAGGTATTCCAAAAAGTTGTCATGGACTGCCTCCTGCAAGCGGCTTTTGATATTTCAGTTGTTTTGCCGTAACCTGTTTCACAGAAGGTCTCGTTGTTGGTGGTTGTCTCCGTAACTATTCTATCTATAATGGTTTTTTAGAAATAAGTGTTTTTGCCATGGTGCCACTTGGTGCAGTTTACATCGTTGCTGGCCGGTGAAGGGAAAAGCAAAAAAACATCTGCTTGGTAAAAAAGGTAAGTATTTTCTTGTTGTTCTTTCGGGATTTTGCTTAACTATAAGTTCAGGATGGTATTATGATTGTCGGCGCCATGAAAAATCCGACAACAGATGTATCGGTGTGGAAATGTACTGATTTGGAATGATTCTCCTGCTGTTTTTAAGAGGTTAGGCATGATCAAGCTTACGAAAATCAATGGCACGGAATGTTTCCTCAATCATGCGCTCATCGAAACTATAGAGGAATCGCCGGATACCTGTATTACCATGACCAATGGCAACCGCTATCTGGTCAAGGAGAACGGGGACGAGATACAGGAAAAGATAATCTCCTTCAATGTGGAAGTGTTGCATAGGGCGGGCATGGCACAACCTATTAATGTAACGGGAAATATGTAGTGTTTTTGTTAACGATTTCTTAAGATTTTATAGCAATTCTCATTATGGATTTTGGAACTATAATCGGTCTGGTGGTAGGATTTGGTGCGGTAATCGGCGGACAGGTCCTGGAGGGCGGTCATATTGGCGCCATCATGCAGTCGACGGCGGCAATCATCGTTTTAGGCGGCACCTTCGGCGCAACTTTCGGCTCGTTTCCGACAAGGGATCTGATCAAGGCCATGAAGGATATCAAAAAGATTTTTGTTCCCGGCGTGCAGGATATGGAACAGGTGATCAAGGACCTGGCCTCGTATTCCGAAATGGCGCGTCGTAACGGTCTGCTCGCCCTCCAACCCCTGATCAATGAGTCCTCGGGAGACGCCTTTAAGACCAAGGCCCTGCAATTGGTTGTTGACGGTACCGACCCGCAACAGTTCAAGGATTTTATGGAGATCGAATTGGCTTCTTTCGAGGCCAATGAAAAGACGAGTGCCGAGGTCTATGAGGCCGCGGGGGGATATGCTCCCACCATCGGCATCATCGGGGCGGTTCTCGGTCTGATCCATGTTATGGAGAATCTTTCCGATCCCGGAAAATTGGGTGCAGGAATCGCGGTGGCCTTCGTGGCTACGATCTATGGACTGGTAACCGCAAATATCGTCTGTCTGCCTGCCGCCACCAAAATGAAAAAAGTCCTCAAACAAGAAATTCTGGTAAAGACCTTGATTATAGAAGGCCTCCTCGATATACAATCAGGTATGAATCCGAGATTGATCATTATGAAACTCCAGGGCTTCCTCGCAGAACAACATAAAAAAGGAGAAGGCGAGGACTAAGTTTATGGCACGCAAGAAAAAAGAAGAGCACGAAAAGGAACCCAACCACGAGCGGTGGCTTGTTTCCTATGCAGATTTCATTACCTTGTTGTTTGCGGTATTTGTCACCCTGTATGCCATGTCACAGGTTGACAAGGCGAAGGTTGCCAAAGTCATTGCCTCAACCAACGAGGCCTTCGGCGTCTCTAAAGCCACATCTGCGCCTGCCTTTAATATCATTGAGAGTTCCAGCCTGGTTCCCCTGCCCAATATTTTAAAGAAGAGTTCGACCCTACCCAGGCCACCCACCGGTGAAAACATTTATAAAACCAAAGAAAAGAAAAAACCGAAAGCAAAAGACCTGGTGGACGAAGCCTTTAATACCCCGGATCATGCCCCTGCTCATAAGAAAGAATTGACTGAGGCGGAGAAAAAGGCGGAGCTGGAAGCCGAAAAGAAGGCGTTGTCCGAGATACAAAAAATGGAACAGCTGAAGGCGGCGCAACAGGCCCTGGCGGAGCTGAAAAAAAAGGAGCAGGTAGAAACGCAAAAAATACAGGAGCTGGTTGCTCAGATCGGGAAAAAACCGGAAACGGCGGCACAGGAAACCGTTTCTCAAACACCTGTTCCCCCTAAAATCATAGCCAAGGCCGAACAACAACCTCCATCGGCGGAGAAAAATGCAGCTCCCAAGGTTCCTCCTGTAGAGGCCACAGCCGAAGTCGAGCAGCCACCGGAGACCAAGGCGCAGGGGCAGACAGAGGGAAAACCCGTTGCCGGGACCCAGGGCAAGGTCAAGGCCGATGTCAGGGAATTTAAGAAGATTAAAAAGAATATCATGGCTTTTTTGCATGAAAAAGGTGCCGAAGACAAAGTAAACCTCCAGATAGATGCCCGGGGATTGGTCATCAGTTTAAAGGATACGGCATTCTTTGCTTCCGGTAGTGCTACTGTTCTTCCCGCTTCCATGCCTCTTCTCGACAACATCGCCCAGGCTATCGATAAATATACCAATTCCATTCGTATAGAAGGTCATACCGATAACATTCCGATCAAGACAGCGCAGTTTCCTTCCAACTGGGAACTTTCCACAGCCCGGGCGACGAATATCGTCCATTATCTGGTCAAGACGCACGGAATTTCTCCTGACAGGTTGTCGGCAGTTGGCTACGGTGAGTATCGGCCTATTGCCGATAACAGCACGGCTGAGGGGCGACAAAAGAATCGTCGCGTCGATATTGTGGTGCTTTCCAGTGCCGGAGAGCAGGGCGAGCCTGTGCGGGAGAATCAGCCCTCGCAACAACCAGATACCATTTCAAAATAACACAAAGTGGAATATGCGGGATAAGATCTGATCTGCTCCCCGTCTCCTTTCCCTTGCAACTCAACTCGATCGGTCCGGTTGCATCAGTTTTATCTTTCCATCAATCTTTATCAGACGATGATTTTTGTTCGTCCCTACCATCCGGTTGAGTTTTGGGAACGTCGCTATAAAGGGCTTTGGCCCCCAACAGAAGGAAGCAGATAGCTAGGATCGGTGCCAGATGCGGGAGGAGATCCAGGAAGGTGGCGATCTTTTTATTGTCCGAGTGCAGGGATGGAACCAGGTAGGTAAGACCGATGTAAAGAACGGTGGCGATCAGGATATGAACCCACCATGGGGTCTGTCGACGTTTTGCTTGCACTTGCTCAGGCATGAGATCTTTTGAGGCATCCTAAACTGGAAGAGCCATAAATTGGGACAATCAATTCAAGACCATCTTGAGTCGGAACCATCTTACTCTTTTTCGTAAAGGATGACAATCACCGGTAGCGGCCGGATCTCACACAGGATCTGAGGGAAAAAAGGAGGATATCTTCACCGAAGGGATGGGAACAAACCCGGCCGGTCCCATGGGGAGAAGGGGAGGGAGGAACCGGCCGGTGGAGAAATGCGGAATAAGCAACAACGCCATTCGTCTTATATAATAGACGTTATTTTTTGTGAAGAATCCGTTGAAATATTGGTAGCGTATTGGTTCAGGAGCTGAAGGAGAAGGCTGAGTTGATTATTGGTCGAAGCACTGGCGGTTTCCTGGGTGGTGGTATCCGTTGATGTTCTGGAACTGGTCGTGTCTGCCGTCTGGGGAGGTGGAGGTGGCGGCGGCCCCATTTGTTCATGCAGGGCCTTCATCATATCAGTGAACTCGGATTTACTGAGTTCGCCGTCACCATCTGTATCATAGG
>JBJKRL010000130.1:0-27226 GCA_046704745.1 Desulfocapsaceae bacterium
TCCCCCAACTCGGGCCAGTCAATCATTGAAAGGAGTGTTTGCATAATCTCTTTCTGCTTTTCCGGCAGCACATTCATGATTGTTCTTAGTATGACCATTGCTTGCAAAGCCTCCCCTTTTGCCTTCCATTGGCAAGTGTTAATTTTTGATTTTTTTAAAAATAATTCTGATTATCACTAATCTTCAGGTAAAAACGACGGGGTTGTAGCCACCCCTTTCACGGGACGCCATAAACCCGTCCATGGGGGGGCTTGACTATGCCCATCCAGGGCACAGACACCCGTGAAAAGGGTGGCCACAATCCCTCTTTACGTACAAAACTGATATTCAGTGGTAATCAAAAAAATAATTAAACAAAGGACTTGTTCCTAAGGATACGAATAGCCTTGGAATACCGGTCATAATTGCTCAATTGGTGATATATGATCTTTTGTCAATGAATCGCTGCCTGAACCGATTCGCTATCTTCACAAATACGGGTTTTCCTCACAACGATTGGCTGCCATGCGCCTATTTGATGTTAGAGGCAACACCTGGATGGAGTAACGCACCTCAGTCCGCATATTTTACGGATTGAGATGGTCTGCTAGTCAAGGAGACTTTGAAAAGGCCATACTTGTGTATGCCTTTCCCGAAAGCGACACGGAATAGCGGGCCGTATCGATCGCACCCCAAAGGCACTTCCGTTGGGCGCCCGGAGGGTGGAAATCACACAGAGCATGAAGAATAGAATTGGGTCACAAAGTGTCCCTTTTTTATCTCTCGGAAAATTGCCGTGGAAAAATTTTATTTTCAAAGACTTGTCAGACATCCCCACGTGTTTTTCATGAAATATGCGGGCTGCGTTGAATAAACCATCTTTACCTGGGAAAAAGCATTCGCTTTTCCCCAGGATCCGATTGATAATTGAAACTCTTTTTTTCCCTACTCTACTTTAATCTCGATGGCTTTTTGCTTTACCTCCTCCGTTTTAAAGATATGCAGATTCAGCATGCCATCCTTGAAAGAAGCCTTGATGTTTTTTTCATCGACATTGTCGGGCAAGGTAAAACTTCGGGTGAAGATTCCGAAAGATCGTTCGATTCGATGGAATTTTTTTCCTTTCTCTTCTTTTTCCTGTTTTCTCTCCCCTCGAATCGTCAACAGACCGTTGTCGACTGAAACCTTGACATCTTCCTTATTCACCTCGGGAATTTCCGCTTTGATCACGAATGCGTTATCGGTTTCAATGATATCTACACGAGGAGCCCAATCCCCTGCGGCAATAACCTCCTGGCTTCCAGCCCGAGGGTGCCCCACCGCTCTCGTATAGCGTTCGACCATATCCTCAATTTCTCGCCATGGATCCCATCGTACTATTGCCATTATGCACCTCCATAGTCGCGGGTGTTCGTTTTCCCCAATGGACGTTTCCCGCATTCAGACCATCGGGGTTTTGGTGGATCTCTCTGTTATCCCGGAACTGTCGGCCTATTCTTCATAGCTTTTTCCGGCATCGTTTCGGGATGGCTGCTCGGGCGATGAAATAGCCATTCCGGATGTGGCTGCCGACAGCATCTTCCTCAGCTCCTCTCCCTGTACGGTCTCTTTTTCAGAGAGAAGATGGGCCAGATCATTCAAGACGTCCCGCTTCTCCGAGAGGATTTTCCGCACACGCTGATGGGCCTCTTCGACAAACCGGGCAACCTCTTCATCAATCTGGGCGGCCTTGGCCTCACTGAAATTTTTGCCGGGTGAGAAACCTTCCGGCAGAAACATCGATTGCCGGGGGTGCTCATAACTCACCAGGCCCAGTCGCTCGCTCATGCCGTATTCCGTGACCATGGACCGGGCTATGTCCGAGGCCCGTTGCAGATCATTCTGAGCCCCGGTCGATATTTCCTCAAAAACAAGTTCCTCCGCCACCCTGCCGCCTAACAAAACGGCCATCCGGTCCAGCAATTCCGAGCGCGTCATGAGAAAGCGGTCCTCGGTGGGCTGTTGCTGGGTGTAGCCAAGAGCCGCAACCCCACGGGGAATAATGGAGATCTTATGCACAGGGTCTGCATGGGCAACGGATTCGGCCACAATGGCATGTCCAGACTCATGAAAGGCGATGATTTCTTTTTCCTGCACATTCATCACCCGGTTTTTCTTCTGCAGACCGGCAATTACCCGGTCGATTGCTTCGTCGAAATCGATCGGCTCCACCATCTCTTTATCGTTCCGGGCAGCAAGCAAGGCGGCTTCATTGATAATATTGGCCAGGTCCGCCCCGACAAAACCCGGCGTACGCCCGGCGATCTTGCCGAGGTCGACTTCGGGACTCAGGGTCACATCCTTGGAATGAATTTTCAGGATGGCTTCTCGTCCATGGATATCAGGCCGGTCGACCAGGACCTGCCGATCGAACCGTCCGGGCCGCAGTAAGGCGGGATCGAGAATTTCCGGCCGGTTGGTGGCCGCCATGATAATGACCCCTTTATTGGTTTCAAATCCATCCATCTCCACGAGAAGCTGATTCAGTGTCTGTTCCCGTTCATCATGCCCGCCCATGGCATTCATTCCCCGGGCTTTGCCCAAAGCGTCCAGTTCATCGATGAAGATGATACAAGGTGCTTGTGTCGCGGCCTGGGAAAACAGATCGCGAACGCGTGCCGCTCCCACGCCGACAAACATTTCCACAAACTCGGACCCGCTGATGCTGAAGAACGGCACCTTGGCTTCCCCGGCCACTGCCCTGGCCAGAAGGGTTTTCCCGGTCCCCGGAGGGCCGACCAGGAGCACCCCTTTGGGAATCCTTCCTCCCAGCTTCTGGGATTTTTCCGGAGTACTCAAAAATTCAACCACTTCCTGGAGTTCTTCTTTCGCCTCATCGATGCCGGCAACATCGGCAAAAGAGACCTTGATGTCGCTCTCGGCAAAGATCTTAGCCTTGCTCTTGGCAAACGACATGACACCCATTCCGGGCCCCATCTTTTTCATGGCAAATCGCCAGATCAGAAAAAAAATGACGAGCGGGAAAATCCAGGAGAGGATGCCGACAAGAAATTTATTTTCATATTTCCCGGCATAGCTGACCTTGCGTTCATCCAATTCTTTTACCAGGCCGGGATCATCCACCCGGATAGTGGTAACCTTCTTAGCAGGCGGACCTGTCAGAGTTGCCTTGATAGTATCAGGACCGATGGTCAATGCCGACAGTTTGCCTTCGGTAAGGTATTGCTTGAATTGGCTGTAAGGAATCGTCTCCACCTTTTCAGAGAAGATGAGAGGCTGCAGGTAAGAAAACAAAAGCATGGCCAACAGGACATACCAGATACTGAAGTGTGTCTTTGGAGGCAAGCTGTTCTCGTCTTTCTGCGAGGGCCCCAGGCCAACCATCGAACGTAGTTTGTCTCTAAGCGGCTCCGGTGGTTGGTTATTTCCTTCAGACGACATTTTTTCACTCCTCTTTTTTGGGGCGCCAATCCGCATGTCTTTTTGCGAATGATTTTTCTTAAAGGAACTTCTTCCCCGCACCCCGCAAGGAGGAATGTAAGGTGTCCCGTTTATCAGACTAATGACTCCGGAATTGCCCCGCTTGTGGGTGCCCCGTCTGGAAAATGCTGGTGCTCTTTATCCTATTTTGTAATTACCACTGCTGAAAAAAGCTGAATAAGTGGTTCATCCGGATCAAGGCACCTATTTAGAACCCAGGAGACGGAGGGTTGCGGACAGGACGTCCGCAACTGACGGCAAGCCTGGGACAGCCTGTCTGACAGCCGCGGTGCACCGTCAAAGAGGCCTTGGAGCAGCGTCCGGAAGCCATGAACTTCGGCCGGCTGTTGCTTTTAGTTTTACCAAAGTATGCTCAATCCGGATAAACCTGATACGGTTTATAAAAGCAATCATTATGCCAGGCTCCCGACATTCTTTTTCTTTTTTCTAATGATTTGATTTCATATAATAATAATCCACACCGTTGCTTGTGGTACGGTGATTGCTGCCCGGTTTAAAGAGGTCATATGTAACCGATGGTCATATTTGACCTTCCCGAATCCCCTCGATGGACCCTGCCGTTTGCTCCGACTCGAGACGCAGTGCCTGGGCACCGATAGACCAGTGCGCTGATTTCCCCCCGGCGAATGCTCGATCCCGAGAACACCGCCTCACTGGTTATACGCGTGGCGGGCAGGGATTCTCCCGTTGGGCCTATACCGGCTCAACCGTTTTTCAGCCTCGGCCTGGGTGAGGCCGTCCGGCGAAGTGCCTAATTTCTTCCCCACTTCCGGCAAGGGCAGGGATTTGAAATCGTCCTTCGTATCAGGCTTCGGTTCAGGTGCTGTAAGCTGGTGGGTATCGTGTTTCATAACTGGTATTTCCTTTCTTTTCAAAAATCCCCGCATGCCATGTCAGCGGATATCCTGCTCACATACAAAGTTGACCTTATTGCGAAAGATGGCTTATCTGCTTTAATAATGTCTTCCATCCCCATTATCTTGTCTCCCGCCCCTGTCGTTCCTATCATGCCTGTCGCTTCTGTCGTGTCTATCTCCTCTGTCATGATCATGATAAGGCCAATAACATCCGCCAAGAGATAGAAGCATCATCACCATTACCAAGATAATGATTTTCTTCATTTCGTCCTCCTTTGATCATTTTTTGCCGTCCTGGTTGAAAAAAGGAAATACGATCGGCAATTCCTGCAAATTTCCTGATCCCGCCAATAAATAAGTTTACCCATGCGGTTGGATCTTTTAAGTTTCCTCCAATTTGACACAGTGTTCGTGAGAAATACGGGCTATAAAAAGATAGGGTGCCAAGCAGCAATAAACAGGCGACAAAAGCTATATAGACAACAATAAGGATGATCCCGATGTGCTCCACTCCTGCTTTTTTCTAATTTGTATGCCTGTGTTTTTATGTTTTCTCAGGCCAATTTTTCCAGAAGAGCCCTGGCGGCCGGTTCCGAAGAAGCAGGGTTTTGCCCGGTGATAAGCAGGCCGTCAGTCACGACATAGGGCTGCCAGTCGGCCAGTTTTGAATATCGTGCCCCACTGTCTTTGAGCATGTCTTCGACCAGGAAGGGGACGACCTCAGTCAGCCCGACTGACCGTTCCTCGCTGTTGGCAAAACCGGTGACTGCCTTACCTTGCACCACCGGCGTGCCGGCAGGAGCCTTGGCATGACGCAGCACGCCCGGTGCATGGCAAACGGCGGCAACCGGTTTGCCCGCGGCGAGCATCGTCTCGATCAGTCCAATGGAGGAAGCGTCTTTTGTCAGATCCCAGAGGGGGCCATGCCCGCCGGGGTAGAACACGGCGTCGAAATCAACGGCGTCCACATCGACCAGCTTGAATGTGGCGGACAGAACGGCCTGTGCTGCGACATCCGCCTTAAAACGGCGAGTGGCGTCCGTCCGGGAGGCCGGGGCGTCGCTCTTGGGGTCGAGCGGGGGCCGGCCGCCAAGCGGTGAAACCACGGTGATTCCCACGCCTGCGTCCTTAAAGACGTAGTACGGAGCGGCGAATTCCTCCAGCCAGAAGCCGGTTTTTTCACCGGTATTTCCGAGCCTGTCGTGTGAGGTCAATACCATGAGGATATGCATGTTGACTCCGAATCGGTGTAGATGTAAGTGGATATGATCGGCCGACTATTTCTTCAATAACTGTTTCGCAAAAGTATTTCTCGGTTCCCTCATGGTGCTGATCGTAGGGTTAAATCACCTTTTGGATGGTAACACCAACGTGGGTTGCCCTTTTTGTTGCTTCTCGAGCTTTTCATTTTCTTTCCGCTTGTGTTTATCATTGCTTTGTCTTTGACTCTTTTCCCGGTTCTTTTTGCCACCCTTGTCACCCATAATCCTGCTCCTATTATTGATTTCATATTTATAGAAGAGTGCTCCTTTTGGGGGAACAGTATTAATATTCCCGTTGACGGGAACAAGCGCGCTCTTTGCTCTCCTGGTGCTCAAATCCGTTATCACAGGAGATGCTCGTCGCTACCGGATATGAAAACCGCCACTGCCGAACAGTCCGACCAAGCCGATTACAATCAGATATATTGCCACGATGTAGTTCAATAAACGCGGGGCTATCAGAATGAGAATGCCGGCGATCAGCGAAACTATTGGGGCGATAAGACCTGCATGTAAATTTATGTTCATATCAATCTCCTTGGTTACGTACACATCTGGAAAGACGCGGCCTTATTCTCACCTCGCCCTGCAATCCTGCGTTATGCACACTTTATGTGCGTCAGGTTCGGAAAGATCCGGTCTCAGGTATGTGGCTCTGAATATGAGGTAATCATATCTTCAAGGGTTGCCTGTAATGTGGTCCACGTGTCTTCAAAACCGTTCTTAAGTTGCTCCCAGACATGTTCGTCAGCCTTTTCAATCTCTCTGAGTTTGGCTTTCGTTGCGTTAAGTTTCTGTTCAAGCTCTTTGACATGTTTGGCATGCTTTTCGCGAGTTTCTGGCGTAAAATCTCTACCTTGCGCCTTAAACCTGGTTAATTTTTCCTGGACCATTCCAGTTCGGCATCTATCTTTTTTTTATAGGCTTCTTTTGTGCTCATCCTGTGCCTCCATCAAATTGTGGACTCTTTGCGATTCTTTAAATGTCCAATAATATACAACAGCCCCGCGGCCCCCACGACAGCTGTCAGCATGGAGCCGATCAGGCCGCCGGCGGCGATTGCCAACAGCCTGAAAAGGAAGCCGCCTACGACCCCGCCGATAATACCGATAAGAATGTTAACAAGAAGGCCGAGCCCCCCTCCTTTCATAAGTATGCCGGCCAGCCAACCCGCCAGTGCACCAATGATCAGAAAAACTACTAAGCTTGTAATGTCCATGATTTCTCCGTATTTTTCATCTTTTATATATTGTTTCCTTGTTGTTATGCAAAAAACTGTCTGTCCTAAGGTTCTTGTTCCGTTTATCGGGATTGGTATAGAAAGATCTTCCAAAGACTGAATGCCGATGTGAGGTCCGATATTTCGTTCAGAGTTAGAACATGTCGACCCCTTGTCTTTCTTTGACGCTGACAAAGCAGACGGCCGAAAGGAACTCAGTAAGGAGTGTGCAGTTAATCACTACTCTATTTGAAGCAATCGTTATGCCAATTTTCCGGCATTCCTGGAATACAACCTATCATGCTGTATTTGAAAGAAATATATCAGAAATGGAGTGACAGGAGAGTCGTTTGCGTCACTTTAACAAAGATCATATTTGCCCAAGTGGTCAAATATGATCTTTCAGCCTGCGCTTTTTATTAAACTTTTTCAAAGAAAGGCCGGTAAGGTGCTTGGATTGAAATGGCGGAAAACGTATCTCGCTTATCAGCGGTTACCTAATTAGTTGTCATCCAAAAACGGCGATTTTCTTCTAACATGTTTCCATCCGAAAATGGCGCTTTTCCCCTAACTCGTCGTTGCGTTGCCAAATTTAATCCTCGGAGATAAGCACCCTCTGGGCATAAACTCTGACTCCGATATCTTTCATATACCTTCGGATAAATTTGCCGTCGCGCCTCGATTTAGAACAGGTAAGCGTTAGACTCCGAAAAATCTTATTTCAGGATGGACATGCACTCAGCAGGGAAGAAGAGTCAGGATTCCTTGAATTTCGGGAAGCAAATCTTCAGAACCTCCCGGAAGGTTGTCACAAAGTGTGCGGTTATACCATCCCTGACATGGTCCGGCAACAGATCGAAATCTTCCTGGTTTTCACTCGGCAGAATAACGTGTTTAAGTTTTGCCCTGGTGGCGGCAATGATTTTTTCCTTTACCCCTCCGATCTCCATAACAAAACCACTCAAGGTTAATTCTCCGGTCATAGCCGTATCACCGGTCACTGTCTCCCCCATTGCAAGAGAATAAAGGGAACAGGCCATGGTGATACCCGCGGAGGGCCCGTCTTTCGGAGTTGCACCGGCGGGAACATGCAGGTGAATAAGATTCTTTTTAAAAAAATTCGCCGCTTCGCTGTTGTCTTTGAGTAATTTTTGAACATAACTATATGCAATTTCAGATGATTCTATCATGACCCGGCCCAATTGGCCGGTCTGTTTAAACCCGGGCTCCCCGGTTGGAACAGCAATGGCTTCGACATGGAGGGTCACACCGCCCATGTCCGTATAGGCAAGGCCGGTTGTGACACCAACTCTTGCCTTCTTATAGGCGCTGTCTTCCGTGAAATATCGTTTTCCCAGAAGATCTGGCAGATTACCTCTATGAACCCGGATGCGTTTTTCCGGGGTGTCGATGATCTCTCTTGCGGACTTCCGCAAGATCTTCTTGATGCAGTTTTCCAGGCCCCGAACCCCTGCCTCCCGGGCATAGCCATCAATGATCGTCTCCAATACAGGCTTTGAAATGACGATCTGTTTAGCTGTCAGACCGTGCAATTTCAGTTGTTTCGGGATCAGATGGAAGCGTGCGATTTTCACCTTTTCCGCTTGGATATAACCGGAAAGCCGGATGGTCTCCATCCTGTCAAGCAGCGGCCGCGGAATTGTCTCGACCTGGTTTGCGGTACAGATAAAAAGAACCTTGGACAGATCGAACCGGACATCCAGGTAATGGTCGAGAAAATTCCGGTTCTGCTCGGGGTCCAGGACTTCGAGCAGCGCCGAGGCCGGGTCTCCCTGAAAACTTGCCCCGATCTTATCCACCTCATCCAGCATGATCAGAGGGTTGGATGTCTTGCAGGTTCTGACCGCCTGAAGGAATTTCCCGGGAAGCGCCCCGATATAGGTGCGGCGATGCCCTTTGATCTCTGCCTCGTCGCGCATACCGCCCAACGAAAATCTATAATACTTGCGGCCGAGACTTTTGGCGATGGACTGACCTATGGAGGTCTTGCCGACCCCAGGAGGACCGGTCAGCAGAATGATCGTGCCGGAGAGGCTGCCCTTGATGATACCCACCGAAATCAACTCCAGGATACGATCCTTGACATCTTCGAGACCGAAATGATCATGATTAAGGATTCTTGCAGCCTTAACGATATCATAACTGTCTTTTGTGTAGACCCCCCACGGCAGTATGGTCAACCAGTCAAGATACGCTCTCGTTACATTGAATTCAGCAGATTCAGGCCCCAGGTGCTGCATCTTTTCCAGTTCTTCTTCTATCCTTTCACTTGCCTCTTCCGTTAAGCTCAGACTTCCCAGACGCTTGCAGAACTTTTCTATCTCACTTTCTGTGTCATCCTTAAATATCCCCAGTTCCTTTTTGATCTCTTCCATCTGCCGTTTCAAAAAATATTTCCGTTGCTGAGTTGCCAACTGTTCTTCGATCCGTTTCGAGATACGGGCCTTCAATCTTGAAATTTCGACCTCTTTTTTGAGGAGTTCGAGGACCTTTTCAATGCGGGTCCTGACCTCGTAAATTTCAAGAATCTCCTGCAGCTCCGCACCCGAAGAGGTTGTCATCGAGGCGGCAAAGTCGGCAAGCGAGCCGGGATCGCTGACGTTGATGCGCTCAATCAGAAACGACAACCCTTTTTGAAACGCGGGGTTCAGAGTGACCAATTCCTTTATGCAGTCAATGATAGCTACAGCATATGCTTTGAGTTCTTCGATAAACTCAATAGGCTTTCCCGGCCGGTAGCGGGCCTTGGCGGTGATAAATGTTCTTCCTATGGTCATTTCCCCGACATCGAAGCGTTCAAGGGCCTGGACCAGGACCTGCAATGGAGCATCCGCCGTCGGGGGAGATATGCGTACAATCCTGGCCGCAACGCCAACCGGAAAAAAGCCGGACACGTTTTTCGGAACATGCTGCATCTCATCCTCGGTTGGCCGTACGAGGAGCAGCCCCAGATACATGATCCTGGAGTGTTCCCATGCTTCAAGAATAAGCTGTTGCATCTTTGGATTATCGATTGTTAATGGTCCCATCATTTTGGGAAACATAGGCCGGTCATGGAGGGGATAAATCAGGATTGCATCCGGAAGAATGTCTCTTGCAACAACCAGAGATCGGCTGTTGTCTTCCATGGGTGTCTCGTTTGAAGTTTGCATTCCTTCAGACGGCAAGATTGTTGGTTCTTCAGGCATACGTCGATTCCTCAATAGAAATTGGCTGATTCCCCCTTTAGCGAATACGGGATATCGTTTGCCTTAAGGAAGGCGAAAAACTCCTCGGAGTCGAAGCCGAGTGAAGTCGGTCGAAAAACATTACCGTTGGAAACGAGCCAGTCATCGGTTTCGTGTCGTACAATAGGTCCCCGCAAAAAGTACTCTCCTTCGGTTATGCCTTTGCGAAAATGCTCGAGACAGTAGCGTTTTTCACGAATTCCCCAAAACATCGCCTGGAGTAACAGGGATTTCATCCGAGGCCATTCATCGTTGCCGGCAAGTGAAGCATGTGTGCTAGCTCCTTTATACTCGAACAGATTCGGCTTTTGGTGCTCGGAATTATGCAGTGCTTCACTTAAGCTCCTCGCCGCCTTGCCCACCCGATTCGCCATGTCAATTCCAGGGGCTACTCTGTCATAGAGACTGGTAACCAAACTCTGCGACATCTTACCGGCGGGAACAAATATCTTGCTTCCGTCGGGATCCGGTGAAGGCTCGATACACGCTGCTATTGATTGCAGTGCAAAATACAGGTCAATAAATTTCATGAGTAAAAATCCTTTGAAGAATCCATCGGATGCGTCACTGAAGCTTACGACTTTTCTGCGGCTGACCACTCTCGGTGGAGATTGATCCTACTTCCCTAATTCGGTGCGCCAATGGTTAAAAAAGTCCTGTTCTTCGTCATTGATCTCAACAACTTCACATCCAGCGATCATCCATTGTTTATGGGACATCACCTTGCCTCCCCATTCCTCGACCACCAGAGCCGGAAGCCCATATGATGAAGAGGAGTGATCCATTTCGAATTTTCCCGTTAATGTGCTTTTCTTGCCGCTATACATATCCGTTACCAGAATTTTCATATTCATCCCCCGACATGGCTGATCTGCAACCACTCGCCTTCTTGCAGATCGTCAACCGCCTTTTGAGTTTGTTTGCATCCGTCCCTGGATGGTTTGACACCGCATGTTTTTTCATAGAGCTCTTCGTCGAACTCCCGGCCATATTTAACATAAAAAGATCCTGCGAGATCAGGGCCTGAGGTTTTTGTAAATTCAAATTTTGTCATGATTTAATCCTTTCCTTGAGTAAGGGTATGAAAAAGTAAACTTTTAAAGAGCCCACAAAAACTGGTTATAGATATATTCTTTAAAGCAATCACTGAGCCAGATTCACATCAAATGGCTTGTTTTGCCTATCGCGCTGCTATACAAGGTAAATTTCCCCAGAACACAGGTGGATGGGGCAACATTTCAACTCTTGGTAAAGGTCATATTTGCTCAAGTGGTTATATATGACCTTCTGTGGCGATCAAGGACGTGAGCGAGTCTCTGAGCTTTCCTTTTCGGGCAGCCCCGATGCGATGGAATCAATCAAGCAGTCGGGAGCTTCGGCATCCATAAACGGATAGGTGGGAGGATTTCAGGATTTGTGTATGTCGAGCTTACGCATACGGGCGCGCAAGGTGCTGCGGTCCAGGCCGAGGATTTCGGAAGCGCTGTTTTTCCCGCTTATTTTCCACCCAGTTTGCTCAAGCACCCGCAGAATATGCTCCCGCTCAATTGTTTGCAAAGTTTTTAGGCCGGCATTGGTACCTTTGAATGGTTTCTTGAGTTCATCCACAAGACGCAGCTTTGGCCCAGATGAGTTAATCACCGCCCGTTCAAGGACGTTTTCCAGCTCTCGAATATTCCCCGGCCAGTGATAGTCCTGTAAGGCGTGCATGACGCCCGCCGGTACGATCTCAATGGTCTTTCCCAACCGCTTGGCAATTTTCTTGACATAAAAATCCACCAGAAGCGGGAGGTCATTCAACCGGTCCCGAAGCGGCGGCACGGTGATCGGGAAAATATTCAAACGGTACCAGAGATCTTCACGAAAGTTGCCCTTTCGCACCTCTTCCTCAAGATTCCGGTTGGTAGCGGCAATGATCCGTGTATCGACCTTGAGGGTATGCGAGCTGCCCAGACGTTCGAACTCACCATCCTGGATAACCCGCAACAGTTTTGTCTGAAGCTCCAAAGACAACTCTCCTATTTCATCGAGAAAGAGGGTGGTGCCGTCAGCGACCTCGAATCGTCCGAGACGTCTTGACTGAGATCCGGTGAAGGCGCCTTTCTCATGGCCGAACAACTCGCTTTCAATAAGGCTTGTCGGCAGTGTGGCGCAATTCACCTTGACCAGGGCCCGTTTTTTCCGCAGGCTCAGGCCATGAATGGCCCGGGCCACCAACTCTTTGCCGGTTCCCGTCTCGCCGAGAACCAGGACGGTGGTATTGCTGCCGGCAATTTGTTCTATCTTATAGAGCACGTACTTGAGTTCATCACTCTGTCCGATAATATTCTCAAAGTTGTATTCCAGCTTAATTTCATCCTGGAGATAGGCTCGTTCCGCCTCGAGTTGGTCTTTTAATTTACTTATTTCAACCAGGGTTTGTTCCGCGACGAGCTTCTTTTGTTCCGCATCTTCTCTTGCTGCAACAAGTTCAGCCGTGCGTTTCTCAACAAGTTCTTCAAGGCCTCTTTTATAATATTCTCGTTCTGTTACATCTGAAATTGATAAAAAGATAAACCGGGTCTCATCGTCCTCTTTGGAAATCCATCTGGCATTGAACTGCAGAATCTTGGAGCCCAGCATCTCAAACGTATGCTCCACCTCAAAGTCATTGACCGCAGGTTTTTTGGCAAGGATATCCTCAATCAGTTCCCTCAGCCGCGGAATGTCCCATTGCCGGTTATGGAGGTCATAGAGGACGGCGCCTTCCGTCTTCTCGGGTTCGAGATTGAAATTCCGATAAAAGGCATCGTTGGCCTTTACCACATTCAATGCGGCATCAAGCAGGACGATGGGCTCACGGATAGAACCTAAAATGTCGTCAAAAACCTCAAAGAAGGACTGCATCCGGTTAAGATGGGTGCCATGCTTCCTGAGCTTTTTGCCACTTTTTCCAGGAGGAAACTCACTCTTCATGAAGAAATCCTCCACCTTGCAGCAACGGCTCAATCCCGTTTCTTTTCTCTTCGGTCATCATTTGTTTTTTTTATTTTCAGTATCGTTTTCCTTGTCCGGATCATTCTCAGGGTAGAGTTTCTTCACGCAATCCGGGCAAATGCCATGGCTAAACCGGGCGTCCGTGCGCTCTCTGATATAGTGTTCCACTGGTTCCAGACCCTTTTATCGTCGCGGATCTTTTTGCAGTTGGCGCAGGTGGGTATGATGCCGCGCAGGATTCGGATTTCTTCAAGCGCAGTTTGCAGAGCCTTTTTGTTTTTCTCCCACTGGTGATATCGACAAAGGTCAGTACCGCACCTTCGATAACGTTGTCGAGCGTGCGATAGGGCTGGATGCGCATCGTGTACCACAGCCCTTCTGTTGACTGCACCTCCATCTCCTTGGGAATCAAAGTGTCCATTACGGTCTGTACGTCCCGGATAAGACCGTCATAACCGAGGTTGGAGACGATATGCCCAACAGGCCGTCCTACATCGCCGGGGATCAGATTCATAATCCGGTTGGCGGCAGGGGTGAAGCGCAGAATGTGCAGTACATGATCCACAAAGATGGTGGCGATGCCGGACTCGCCGGGGACCGGTTCCAGGTACATGCCGGTACGGCCGTGGAGATAGAGGATGTCACCGCGATTGTTGACCAGCGCGCCGGTCGGGGCAACCTGTTGCAGCAGTGCCCGTTCGGTCAGCTCCCGCAGCGACAGCTTGCCGGGAAATCCATCAGCGGGCATGCCGGGAAAAAAGGCCTCGAAGTCCGCCAGTCCGCCGGCGGATGCCCCGATCCCGACGATGGGAAAGCCAGCGGGAGAACGCATCGGTTCGTCTTTTATCCCAGGGAGCTTCTCTGTAAGCACCTCTGCCTTGATGGTTGAGGCGCTGCTTGTTGCACCTGCCGTTTCGGTTTTCTTTTTTTCCCGGGATGTCATTTTGCTCTCCGACACCAACAGGCGCTTATTGTTTTTTTAACCTGCATTCTGCCAGGTTCCAATAATGTTCCGCATCGATCCGGTCATTGCTGATAGTTAGTGCTTTACTCAATAAAAGCTGTAATTAAAAACAAGAAATCTTGAGATCAATTTGAAAATCAGAGGCATGAATACACCTCGAAGGCACTTATCCCCCTCAAGGAAGGATTAAAACGAGTACCCCCCGGGTGGGGTGTTTGGTGATAATACCTATAATATCACAAGAGGAGAGGGGCTACAAAGGATGTTTTGCTCCCCAAATCCGTTACCAACTCTACACTGACCGCCCTAGGAGTCTAGGGGACTGTACCGGTTCATTTTTTTCAACATAATTATATCGTTAGATATAGCGACAATACTACAGACTCAATGTTTTGTGTTATATTAATATTATATCAACATATTATGCTTTTTAAATCCCGATAATCCGACAGGCTCCTAGCAGGAAAATTTTACTCCACGATAGGGATCGAATTTGTTGGCAGCCTTTATGAGTCCGACATTTCCTTCCTGGATAAGGTCCATGGAATTCTGCATCCAATACCTCTGAAAATCCATTGCAATCTTTACAACGAGCCGCAGATTTGCAGAAACAAGGCGGTATGCAGCATCCCGATCGCCTGAACTGATACCCCAAGGGCACTTCTTTCAGGGCGCCTTTGGTGAACACTGTGTAAAATTGGTACTATATGAATTGTATTAACAGTCGTTGGATCTATTGTACTTAACCAAAATTACACAGTGTTCATGAGAAATCCGGGCTGACCCAACAGCCAGGATTAACGCCAGCATAGTTCTTTTCATCGCAATCTCCTTTATATCTTACTGCGCTCTCTCAAGAGCGCTCGTCGAACGTAGCCCCTTAACAATTGTTATAAGAAAAACTCCGGCTGCAACAGGTCTTTTTGTATTTCACGGCAGAATTACCCATTGGACAGGCAAATGTATTTAAGATGTTTTTTATTACCACTGAATCTCAGTTTTGTACGTAAAGAGGGATTGTGGCCACCCTTTTCACGGCTACAACCCCGTCGTTTTTACCTGAAGATTAGTGGTAACCAGAAAGATGTTTATTGCACTGAAGATTCGTTGCGATACTTCAAAAGGCCAATCACATATTGCAACCCGAGAGCTCCAAAGGAAGCTGTGATCGTAGAGACAATAATTCCTCCTCCGGAGGCGATTACCAAAAGCCTGAATAAAACGCCGCCAGCGACTCCACCGATAATACCGATACATATGTCCCCCAAAAGGCCGATGCTCAAGTCTTTTAGGAATGCACCTCCCAACCAACCAACTACTCCGCCGATGACGATAAGAATTACCAATCCTGTGATATTCATTTTTTCTCCTCATATTTTAAGAGAAAAGACCTGCGCAAGAGGCCAACACCCTGCCTTGGAATCCTATTGGTCCGCATCAGAACAGAAACCTCCTGGTTGTTTTGGGCAGGTCCAAACCCTCGCAAATATTTCCAGTGGACACTGACATGGAAGGTCGTTAAGAGACGGTTAACGGGAAGTTGTGCAAATTTGAACTATTTTATATTTTGCAATCATTATGCCAAGTTTCGAGCAATCTGTGCACGATATCCATCATTCTGCTATATAAGAAAAATTTCGCAAAAGGGAAAAGGACGGGGTTGAACGAGCAGTCCTATAACAGAGGTCATATTTACCCAAGTGGTCATATATGACCTTTCCCTGACTTGGAACTTGCTGAGCTGGTAGTACTTAGTAACTCGATTGCCGGCAACCGATTTGATGACGGCCCTTCTTTTCAGCGGTGTGTTTAAAGTCAATGTCGACAACCCCGACCATCCCAAAATGATCGTCTCATCTTCTTCAAAGGCCATGCTTCTCCCCTGTTCTATGTTTTTTGAGGACTTCGGTAAAGATGCCATTGTCAGAAAGATAAAAGAACTCGCTTAAACCGCATTGAGCACCGGATATGTTGTATTATACTTATACTAAGAGGCTAAGTTTAGACATTTTGGGTTTTGCTCATTTGGAGGCAAGTGACTGGTTATGCATATACCACTTGAAATTTCGTTTCACGGGTTATCCCGCAGTGATGCTCTCGAAGAGTTGATTCACAGAGATGTGAACAAACTGGAACGGGTCTGCGACAACCTCATCAGCTGCCGGATCGGAGTCGAACAATATCAAAAGGGTCGAACCACCGCCAACTCCTTTAGAATCCGTATTGAAATGCGAACTCCACCGGGACACAGCCTCGTGGTAACGCATATAACCGGGTCCAAGGAACAGGCAGACGATCTTCCCACTGCTATAAGTAATGCCTTCAGGTCCGCTCAGCGCCGGTTGAAACAGCTGGTGGCCAAACGGAATGGCGAAAAGAAAAGCCATCCACAGCAGGAAACGGAAGCCTTGATTGTCAAACTCTTTCCTAATGAAGGCTACGGTTTTTTGCGGTCGCTGGAAGGCGAAGAGATCTACTTTCACCGCAACAGTATCCTCAACGACGACTTCGATCACCTGACGACGGGTACCGGCGTAATCTTTACGCCCGAGATTGGAGACAACGGTTTGCAGGCCACATCGGTGAGAATAGTGAATAAACCGGGAGTGAGCAGCAGTCCGGAAAGCGTGCCTGAACCCTGATTCAGACCACAGGCCGATAACATAAAGAAATGGCGGGAACGGGACCGACCTTAACTGCAGGAGGGTACAAGTTGGGATATCGCGGGAAATCAGTCGAACAGCAAATAACAACCCTGCTCGCCGGAGCCGATATACGGGTGAACGGAATCAGGCCATGGGATATCCAGGTAAAAAACGCTCGCCTGTTCGATCGCGTGTCCTCCTTCGGTTCCCTTGGCCTCGGTGAATCCTATATGGACGGCTGGTGGGAATGTGAAGCGTTGGACCAGTTTTTCTTCAAGATTCTCCGCCACGGAATTGAGGGGAAGTTTCGTCGCAATATCCCCATTGTCGTCAATGCCTTGAAGGCTATGATCTTCAACCGGCAGAGCAAGCGAAAAGCCTTCGAAGTCGGGGAAAAGCACTATGACGTCGGCAACGACCTCTTCGAGCTTATGCTCGACCCTCATATGGTGTACAGCTGCGCGTATTGGCAGGCTGCTGAAAACCTAAACCAGGCACAGGAGGCAAAATTGGAGTTGATATGCCGCAAGCTGATGCTGGAACCGGGCATGCGGCTGCTTGACATCGGTTGCGGCTGGGGGGGCCTTGTCCGATATGCTGCACGCAACTACGGGGTTTCGGCAGTAGGCATAACCATTTCCAAACAACAGGCGGAACTCGCCAGGAGATGTTGTGTCGATCTGCCGGTAGACATCAGGCTTCAGGATTACCGCGACATGAATGAAGAGTTCGATGCCGTAGTGTCGGTGGGTATGTTCGAACATGTAGGGTATAAGAATTATCGGACCTTCATGAAGGTTGCACGCCGCTGTCTTAAGGACGAAGGGCTTCTTTTGTTACATACCATCGCCTCCAACAACACAGTCCATACCTGCGATCCCTGGTTTGACAAGCACATATTCCCCAACGGCATGCTTCCTTCGATACAGCAGATGGGCGCCTGCACGGAAGGATTGTTTGTCATGGAAGACTGGCAGAATATGGGGGCGAATTATGACTATACCCTCCTCGCCTGGCACAGAAATTTCGTGGAGGGCTGGCACCTACTGGAGGATCGATACAGCGAACGTTTCCACCGAATGTGGACCTACTACCTCCTTTCCATGGCAGGGAGTTTCCGTGCCAGGTACCTGCAGGTCTGGCAGCTGGTGATGTCACCCTCAGGAAAAATAGGTGGGTACACAAGCTTTCGCTAACCACCGTCTGTTCGTATTGCCCGCCCCTTGCATAGGTTTGCACAGGGGGGACAAATGGACCGTGAAACTATCAAGGGGTCAAGTCTTTTCGACTTAACCACTTGATTTTACTGGTGATCTATGAGGGATTCGAACTCCCGGCCTGCTGCTTCGCAGGCAGTTCAGGGCATCTTTTGGCAGGTTAAGCATGAGTAAGGAAGAGTAGCAAAAATGAATAAAACATTGTGAATTTAATTAATTAAACAACTCACCTTCTCTGTTGCTTCTTACCTTACTTTACTCTGATTTACTCATGTTTTGATCTATCTTGGCAAAAATTTGGCAAGAAATTATCTGCGTAACCATTCAGCTCTATTGGGTTTCAGGCATATATCATGGTTAATGGGGAGATTACAACTACGGTTGTTTCCCAGTCTGGAGGAATGTTGTGTTTCTCCATTGACAGAACAGGAGAAGCATCTGGTAAAAACTGCTTGAATTGATTAAAATTGAAAGCCATATCTTATGTACCAGACCATGGATGGGGAGGCCCCGTCTGAGCGAAAAGCAATAGCCTCATATATTTTATCACCTATTGTCTTCGCCTTTGCCAATTGGAGTTCCAAAATCCACTTGTAAATCGGGATAAAGCTCTTTCACGCAATCCGGGCACAGGCCATGGCTGAATACCGCCTCGGTATGATCCCGGACATAGACCTCGACCTGATTCCAGTAGCCTTTGTCGTCGCGTATCTTTTTACAGTTCGCGCATATGGGAACGATGCCGCGCAGCGTCTTGATCTCGTCAAAGGCCTTCAGCAATGCCTCTTGGGCCATTTCGTGTTCGGCGATCTCCTGTTGCAGCGCTTCATTGCTGGCTGTCAGCTGGGCGGTCCTCTCCGCAATCCGAATTTCCAGGGTTTCATTGAGATTCTTGAGTTTATTTTCCGCCAGTTTTCGGGCAACGGCATAGGTAATCGATCGGTTGAGGAGATCTTTGTGTATCTGCCCTTTTATGAGATAATCCTGCGCCCCTTCCAGGACCGCTGTCAATCCGGTTTGTTCATCATTGTTCCCAGTCAGCACGACAATGGGCAAGTCGACGGTATGCAGCCGCATGGCACGAAGGGTTTTTATGCCGTCGCTGTCAGGAAGTCCCAAGTCCAGCAGAATGATGTCAAACCGGCTTGCGGCCAGGTGTTCCACCGCCTGAGAGAGCCGGGTTGCACAGGTGACTTCAAAGAGCCTGAAACCGGAGGTGGGCAACATCTCAAGGATCAGGTCCGCATCTCCGGGATTATCCTCCACCAACAGAATTCGCTTCAAGTCATTCATCTCCCCACCCCGTTAGGTGGCAGAATCACTATACTCAGCCAAAAATCCTCAATGGACTTGACCACATGGAGGAACTGATTCAGGTCGATGGGTTTGGTGATGTAGCAGTTGGCATGAAGGTTATAACTTTTAAGGACATCTTCCTCCGCCTTAGAGGTGGTGAGAATAACTACCGGGATGCGTTTAAGGTCGTCGTCTCCCTTAATTTCCTCCAATACCTGCCGGCCATCTTTTTTGGGGAGGTTCAGATCGAGCAAGATAAGATCGGGACGCGGCATGCCGGAATACTCACCTTCCTGACGGAGAAAGGACATTGCCTCAACGCCGTCTCCAACAACACGCAGCTCGTTGTTGACTTTACTGCTTTCCAGAGCTTCGCGGGCGAGGTCCGCATCTCCGGGATTATCCTCCACCAACAAGATATTGACAGGTTTGACCAGTTTATGAGCACTCATGGGGAAGTTTCCTTTATTTTGGTAATGTAAATAAAAACGTAGAACCTTTGCCTGGTTCGGATTCGAACCATATCCTGCCGCCATGGCGTTCCACGATACGTTTACACACGGCAAGCCCTATTCCGGTCCCCGGATATTCCAGTCTGGAGTGTAAGCGCTGAAAAATGACGAAAACCTTATCCGCATACTGTTGATCGAGACCAATGCCGTTGTCTTTGACCGAGAAACGCCATTCGTGACCGAGGTCCCTTGCTGATATATGGATATGCGGGCTGTCTGTCCTCCGAAATTTGATGGCATTACCGATCAGGTTTTGGAATAATTGGCTCAACTGGATTGCATCGGCACGCACGACGGGCAAATCATCGCTCAATATGTTGGCTTGATTTTCATTTATGATCGGGGACAGTATGCGGAGAGTTTCGCCGAGAACTGCGTGCGAGTCTACCATCTCAGGGACTTTTCCCTGAGAGTTTACCCGCGAGTACGCCAACAGATCATCTATCAGCCTCTGCATACGCATTGCTCCGTCTACTGCATAGTTGATAAACTTTTGCGCCTTGCCGTCCAGCTGGCTCTCGTACCGCTGGCCGAGTAGCTGTGTATAACTCGAGACCATCCTCAGGGGTTCCTGTAAATCATGCGAGGCGACATAAGCGAATTGCTCGAGTTCCTTGTTGGAGCGCTCAACCTCCCGCAGTGTCTTCTGCAGTTTGCTCTCTATCCTTTTGCGACTTTCTATTTCCATCTTCAGGTTCTCCATGGAGGAACGGAGTTCTTCCGTTCGTTTGGCGACCCTTGCTTCGAGCTCTTCATTTAATTTATTCAGTGCTGCCTCTGCCTGCTTCCTCTCGGTGATGTCATGAGCGACATGGACTGAACCGATGCTTTGGCCCCGATCATCCAAAAGAGGGGTTGTGGTTACCAGGAAATCTCCACCCAGCTTTTCCTCATGCACCTCCTCGGTATGTTCGCTGCCATCGTCTATCGTTCGCGAATGAGGGCAGAATCCAGGCGGACAGGAGCTTTCATGCACTGCTTCATAACAATGGAGTCCGACGCAATCCTCGGAGTCCACACCTAGGCGTCTGGCCATCGCTTTGTTGACCCGAAGGATCCGGTGTCGGTTGTCGAGAATCGCAATCAGGTCCGGAACACTGTTGAAGGTCCTTTCCCATTCTTCTTTGGCTCTGCGCAATGCTTCGTCGGCACGGAACTTGGCAAGTGCCACGGCAAGATAATCTGCGAACTGTTCCCAGAGTAAAATTGAACGAAGAGTAAACCGCTCCCTGCGCCGGTCGTTCAGTTGGACAAGTCCATAGTGCTCAACACCGAGTTTTAGAGGAATCAAGGCCACCGATTCGTATCCTTCACCATTGCAACGGTGCAGTGTGCGCGTCCGGCGGTCTTGCTCGAAGTTTGAGGCAAGCAGATCTGAAGTGCTGTTGCTCCAAAAGCTCCCATTTGCCGTAAAGAATTGTTTAGATAGATCGAATCGCCCACGGATTACATTGCCGCACATACATGCAAGAGAGGGACTGCCGGTGCTGTCACCGATGGTTTGTCCGGCCGTATCGCTTCCGCAGAGATGCTTTTCGGCTATAACGAACTCCTCCGGAAATCCCCTGGTTTCGTAATAGGGATAGTCAGCACCTTCCTGTAACCGTATTCCGACAGCTTCGCAGCCGGTGTGTTTCTGAAAGAAGTTTATTGCCGCCTGTATGAGTTTCCCGGTCTCCCGGCTTTCATTGATCAGGTGGAGGAATTCGATGGTCGCCTCCCGTTCTTCTTCAATCTTTTTGCGTTCGGTAATGTCGTGCACGAACTTGGAGGCACCGATCACCTTGCCGTTTGCATCCTTGATGGCGGAATAGGTCAGGAATACGGGGAACACCCTCCCGTCCTTATGCATGCGAAGGGATTCAAAGTTTCCGATTTGCACACCATCCGATAGACGTTTCAATATTCCCGGGGCGTCATCTTTATATCCGGGAGGAATGAGAAGTGAGATATTCTTCCCTATCACTTCTTCGGCTTTGTATCCGAAAAGTTTTTCCGCACCCACATTCCACGTTTGAATAATACCGTTCATGTCCTTGCCGATAATGGCATCATCCGCACTGGATACGATGGCCGCCAAGCGTCCCTGCAACTCCTCGGTTCGTTTGCGCTCGGTAAGATCATGCATCGACAAGAGAATATACTTGCCTCTCTCGGTTTTAACCCAGTCCAAATTAATAAGGAGGTCAAGGTGTACACCCTTTTGAGTGCAAAACCTGGTCTCCCACCTCCGAACCGAATCGTGCTCATAGAAATCCTTTAGGATCCGTTCTCTCGATTCAGCATCACCTAATAGGCCCATCTCAGCAATAGTTTTGCCAACTACCGTTTCTTTGACGGTTACTCCTGACAAATCCAGCCACGCCTTGTTCACGTCGTACAGCACGCCATCGGGGTTGATTAAAACCATGGCAAACGGTGCTGTATTGAAGAGATCAAGGACCTCCCTTTGGCATGGCATTTTATCTGAAATTGTTTTTTCGTGTTCTTTCGTTTTTTTTCCTCCTTGGCAATCTGCCTTTCTCTGTTTTTGTAGAAAATAATCATTCTATTTCTAAATATATAAAAAAATTGTTGAATTTCCCTCAACAAATTTAGACTCGTTAATTGAAAGTCTTGGGACGTTTGCTGCGTCAACCAGTTGCTATCGAAATGTATCTGGCCAGTTTGGGAGCTGCAGGGATCAGGTGCTCAATATCGGCAAAGCTTACGTTGCTATCGAAATGTATCTGGCCAGTTTGGGAGCTGAGGCTTTTTTAGTTGGTTGAGCTTCCTGGTGTGTTCAAACTGCGGATAATGACGAGTGGTAAATCTCAGGATGTAGAGTATTGATGATGAGGTTAAAAAAGGCTGAAAGAGTGGTAAATCTACTCCTTTTGGTATTTTGTTTTCTGCCTTCGGTTATATTCGCAAGGAATGCTATTATTTCCTTTGTCGTTATGGCATCAATGTGCCAGTCCTGATAGCTTTGTCCGGGTTTTTCAAGAAAAAACTCGTAATTTGCAAGAGTATTGGGACGAGAATTGATTTTGTGGTAATGAATACAATAGGTGATGGCATCGGCTATTTTCATGTGTTCCTCCCCTCAGGTTGATTTTTGTCCTGAAAGAAAGAATCGCATGTTTTAGTGAGGATTTAATAGGGGAAGATGAGTCAAAATCGTCAATGTTTAAAAGTACAGATACCTATAATTCTGGACTCTATT
This sequence comes from Desulfocapsaceae bacterium, assembly GCA_046704745.1. Classification (GTDB taxonomy): domain Bacteria; phylum Desulfobacterota; class Desulfobulbia; order Desulfobulbales; family Desulfocapsaceae; genus CAWGGS01. Next base: position 22,882 of record JBJKRL010000130.1, read on the forward strand.
CTTAAAAGATTGTACCCAATTATCTTTGCAGTAAATAACATTCTGACTTGGGTGAAAAATGAAAGAGCTAACCGTTGATTATCCTGTGACAATTGAACTTCCGATAGCATGGGGTGATATGGATGCATTCCAACATGTAAACAATATAGTCTATTTTAAGCACTTTGAGAGTGCGCGAATTTCATATTTTGACAAGATAGGATTTTTTGAGGTCATGAAACAAACCAATATTGGCCCTATACTGGCTTCCACTCAATGCAGATATAAAATTCCATTGACCTATCCGGATCATGTCACAGTTGGGGCCAAAGTGGAGACGATAGAAAAAGATCGTTTTATAATGAAGTACGCTGTAATGAGTCACAAACTTGGGAAAATAGCAGCTCTTGGGGAAGGCGTGCTTGTTACATTCGATTATCAAAATAATATAAAAGCACTAATTCCAGATGAAATAAAAAAAAGAATCATCGACCTTGAAAAAAGTGCGGGCCATGGCCTTCAATAGTAGTGATTCGAAACCCGGATCATTTGTGTAAATCTGTGGGAAGTATCTGGACCTTATGGTGTCATTTCTAAACCTGTCCAAATTCATGCGGGTTTTTGAAACATATGTTGTATGGCTATTGGCTCTTCTGCCTACATAACCTACTAATTCTCATTAGCGATAAACAAGATTCAGTCAATGGATCCAAGAGACTACCAAATAATCAGGCAACTGTTTGACGATTACTTGCAAATGTATTCATCTCGCGATGACCGTCTCACCACGCATTTCAGCGAGGATTTTTCCGGCTTTACCGGAGGCGGGGATTTTCTAGTAAAAACAAGGGAAGAATGGGTTGCAATTACCCGTCAGGACTTCGCTCAGATCAAGGATCCGATCCGCATCGAACTTAAGGATTTAGCCATACAATCACTGGCCGACACAATCGCTGTTGCGACCGGGTTTTTCACTATCCATCTGCCAATTAAAGACCATATCTTGTCAAAAGAGACTGCACGCTTGGTCTTAATATTTCGTTTGGAACATGCAGGCTGGAAAATCTCACACAGTAGTATATCCATTCCCTACCACCTGGTTCGTGAGGGCGAAATCTATCCGATGAAGGAACTGGTGGATCGGAATGAGTTCCTGGAAAGACTGGTTACCAAACGTACAACTCAGCTTTCTGAGGCAAACAATACCCTGCAACAGACAAATGAAAAACTTGCACGTGAGATCGAAAAGCACAAGCAGACCGAAAAGGCGTTGTGGCGAGAACAACTCTTTTCGAAATCAATAATCGAAAGTCTGCCCGGCATCTTCTATCTCTACACCTATCCCGAATTAAGATTGATTCTTTGGAACAGAGAACACGAATCGCTACTCGGTTACGGTATTGATGAAATCGGGGGGCGTCATCTGACGGATTGGCATGACCCCGAATCCAAAGAGGCTGTACTGAAAGCAATTGAAGATGTGATGACCAAAGGTAGTACGTCAATTGAAGCTTCTCTTTTGACGAAAGACGGGCAATCAGTGCCTTTCATCCTCACTGGCATTAAATTTGAGGCACATGGAAAACTTTATTTGATGGGGATTGGGATTGACATCAGGGAACGCAAACATGCCGAGGCCGAAACCGAGAAATTGCAGGCCCAATTGACTCAGGTTCAGAAGATGGAGTCGGTAGGTAGATTGGCCGGTGGTGTTGCCCATGATTTCAATAATATGCTTGGAGTGATCCTCGGGCATGCTGAGATGGCTATGGATCAATTGGACCCAACCCAACCTCTTTTTGCCGACCTTGAAGAGATTCGCAAAGCAGCCAGCCGTTCAGCGGATCTGACCAGGCAACTCCTGGCCTTTGCCCGTAAGCAGACTATTGCACCCAAAGTGCTTGACCTGAATGAGACCATTGAAGGGATGCTCAAAATGCTGCGACGACTCATTGGTGAAAGCATTAATCTTGTATGGAAGCCCGGAGCTGGACTCTGGCCGGTTAAATTGGATCCTTCACAAATGGACCAGATACTTGCCAACCTCTGTATCAATGCGCGTGATGCTATCGCGGGTGTAGGCAAGATAGCTGTCAAGACTGGCAACAGCACCCTGGATGACGTATTCTGCGCCACTCATCCGGGCTGTAATCCTGGAGATTACGTGAAGATTTCCGTGAGTGATTCCGGTTGTGGCATGGACAAATTCACGCTGACCCATATATTCGAACCTTTCTTTACCACAAAGGAGTTCGGTGCAGGAACAGGACTTGGACTGGCCACCGTTTACGGTGCAATCAAGCAGAACAATGGTTTTGTCGATGTATACAGCGAACCGGAAAAGGGAACTGTCTTTACGATCTACTTACCCAGATTTAAGGATGTGGGCAAATTCGGGCAGGAGCCAGGGGAAAGGTCGGCAGAACCTGATGTTGGTGGTCATCAGACCATCCTGTTAGTGGAAGATGAACCAACAATTCTTAAAATGACTACGACGATGCTCCAACACCTTGGCTACAATGTCATGGCAGCAAACACTCCGGGCAAAGCCATTAGCCTGGTTGAAAAGTTTACCCCTGAAATCCACCTGCTCATGACCGACGTGATTATGCCTGAAATGAATGGCCGAGATTTGGCGGAAAGACTCATGACCAATAAAAAAGGGATGAGGTGTCTATACATGTCCGGCTACACCTATGATATAATTGCCAACCAAGGAATATTGGTCGAAGGGACACATTTCATCCAGAAACCATTCTCAAAAAATGAGTTGGCAATTAAAATTCGAGAGGTTTTAAACACTGAAAAAGGGAATATCTCTTAGCAGAGGTTTCTGATTCTAATAGTCCGGATAACTTATTAATCGGTCCCTATTTAGTGGAAGTATATTGACTTGTGGTGAGTCTTCAAAAAAAACGACAAACATGAAAAAATGCAGAACTGACCTTTGGTAAGGCTGTGACTCTGCTGTCTCTCAGGTCAACGCTACTTGTTATCATATTAATCACTTAAGGTATTACTTATGAGATTATTCGTTATTCTAATTTTAGTCTATTTCGTATTGAGTAACATTATTTCTTATTATAAGAATCAAATGGATAATCCTCCTCCTAACACCTTAAGCTATTACATTAAAAAAAGTGAGAAAGAGCCATTAACCGAGAAAGGTTTGCAGGAAGTTGAGAAAATTTCATCAAAGCTCGATAAGTTCGCAGGGATGGTTAACTCACCAAAAAAGACCTTGCAACAAAGAGTAAATGAAGAACGACGATTTTATTTTTATGTCCTTGCTCTATTTTCAGCGCTTTATTTCTTTATTCAATATTTGACGTGGGAGAATATGCGTGATCACCTTTTATCCATGATTTGTTTAGGTGTATTATCCATCATTTGTGGCCTTTTCTTGTCTCAATTATCACAATTAAAAATTGCTGACGTTCTGCTGTTAAAGCCAAGCTTGGTGTATTTTGATTCATCGTTAAATCGTTATGCCCAACGCCCAATAACCCTGATTGTTTGCGGATATATATTAATATTCAACTCCTTCGTCTGTTGGGTTATTGATAGAGTGCTCGTAGCCAAAGAAATTAATTCAATTTTTTCTACAAAAGACTAGATGGAAATATGTGGACTGCGCAGTAACCTCTATCAAGTTCTATAAAATGATATTATCTTCTGTATAACATTCAAGTTGATTAGTATACAGATCCGGTTTGCAAATTAGGTAGGCATCGAAAAATTGATACCCCAGACCGGACGCCAAATGGTTACGTCGGTATCTATTATCAAAGCTAATGGACAACATCATGACTGGTTGGCACAAGAGGAACGCAGACGAGGTGTACCCGATCGATGAGATTACTGCTCGTCTTTCCGAAGAATTACCTAAATGGTATTTAGAAGATAGATGGATTTGTCGAAAGTATAAGACTGGCGGCTGGAAGGGTACATTAATGGTCGTAAACACAGTCGGACATCTCGCCGAAGCCGCGTGGCATCATCCTGAGCTGAAAGTTTCGTACGCTTTGGTTTTTGTGAAGCTTACGGACCACTCCGCCAAAGGGGTAACAGAAAAGGATTTTGAGCTTGCTAAAAAGATCGAGGAGACGGTTATGTGGCGCCCTGGATTCATCGTAGGTTCACCCTTGGAAGGAACGCCTGACGATCCACGGTTCGAATACATAAAGTATGACTGAGCACTCATCTCATCATACGGATAAGATTTGGCTATGACTGAGCGAAACCATATCAGGAAGAAGCTCAGCCCTCACGACTGAGGTAAAGGCGTTCATGGATTATCTCAAGTCCCAGATTTTGTTTTCGATGTTAGGATTTTGGAGTGACGCAGGTTCCTGGATATAGTAGA
>JBJKRL010000131.1:0-9210 GCA_046704745.1 Desulfocapsaceae bacterium
GTAGCACCTTTTCAAGGGGTTTAGGCAACTTTGGAAAATCGTCAATCCGTTCAATCTTTGTGTTGCGCAGGAAATTTTATTTTCGAAATACAAGCTACATGCCTTTGGAAAAATTTCCTTACTTGCCTTGATCTTGAACGAGAAAGCTCCTTTTCAAGACAGCCTTTAGTTGCAACAGACCTGAGAGTCTTTTCCGGCTTAAAAGGTCGGAACTCATAGTGATGTGTCAGGTGGAGAATACACTATCATGCGGCCGACTGCACGGAATCGGCCGCATTTTTTTGGAGGACGAGCTTTTTACAATTCGATTTTCGTCCCCAAAACCTGCAGGAATTTGGCGAGCCATTGAGGATGGGCAGGCCAGGCCGGGGCTGTAACCAGGTTGCCGTCCACGTGGGCTTGATCTACCGGAATGTCGGCATACTTGCCTCCGGCCCGGGTAACATCGGGTCCCACTGCCGGGTAGGCGGAACAGCTTTTGCCCTCGATGACTCCGGCTGCAGCCAGTACCTGGGCGCCGTGGCAGATGGCAGCTATGGGTTTGTTTGCATTGGCAAAATGGCGGACTATATCCAGGACGGTCCCGTTTAAACGGATATATTCCGGAGCCCGTCCACCGGGGATGACCAACGCATCGTAGCCTTCTGCAGCGATCTCGGCAAAGGTTGCGTTCAGTGTGAAATTATGTCCTGGTTTCTCGCTGTAGGTCTGGTCGCCTTCAAAATCGTGGACCGCTGTACGTACGATTTCTCCTGCTTTTTTCTCCGGACAGACCGCATGTACAGTATGTCCTACCATCAAGAGAGCCTGAAAAGGTACCATTACTTCATAGTCTTCTACATAATCACCAACAATCATCAAGATTTTTTTTGCAGCCATAATGAACTCCTTTTCGTTGTCTTGGTTTGATTTGTTAGAGGTCTATCTGCCTCAGTGGGACTTCGGACTCGCCATTGCCGAAGCCGGTCCGAAGGTAATCGGGATCCATGCGTACCTGCCTTTACCGTCATTTCTGATATGCCCGATTTCGGGGAACGGCAGATGCATGCCGGCCACGAGGAATTTTTCTGCAGCAGCCTTTTTCATGAGGCTCGCTTGGAAAAAGAATACCGGAGGTTTCCTTTCCTGTATCATGTATCTTCACTCTTCTTCCTTGTCCTAGTATTATAAGATGGATTATGAGAATGCCAATCCTGACAGGTTGTAAAAACACGCTTACGGCAACGTATTTGCCAGCAAGATCGTTTGCAGGATCCAGAAATATGGTATAAAAATTTTACTTGTGGAGTTGTAACAGAAGATAGTTGTCACATACGACCGATGAAATTGACTGGGTATAAGGAGCACATGCAAGAGATAACGAACAAGCGTCAGATGTTGGATTTACTGCGGGAAATATATGAAGAGACAATGCCTTTCGATCGTCTGCTTGGAGTGAAAGTTGCCAGACTCAGTCTCACGGAGGTGCAGGTCAGGATCGATATGCGGGAGGAACTGATCGGAAATTTTCTCCGGCGCATCCTCCACGGCGGGGTCATCTCCTCGGTGTTGGATTTGACCGGTGGTCTTGTTGCCGCCGTCGATCTACTCAAACATATCGAACATCAGCCAATAGACGAGGTTCAAAAACGCCTGATGAGAATGGGAACCATCGACCTGCGCGTTGATTACCTGAGGGTCGGGGAGGGTGAGTATTTTCTGGCGTCAGGCACGGTATTGCGCAGAGGCAACCGGGTGGCGGTGGTACGTACCGAATTATCCAACGATAAAAACCTGCTTATTGCGGCTGGAACCGGGACCTATCTGGTTGCCTGATCCTGCTGATGATTGCATGGTTCGGACTCCGATGACAACGATTCCAAGACAGTACCGTCTAATGTAAGTTTTGTTGCATCGATCAATTCGTTCAATTGTTCCATACTGCTGGCACTGGCAATAGGTGCCGTGACACTGGGTCTTGACAATAACCAGGCCAAGGAGACTTTTGCCGGGGTAGAATTCAGTTGCTCGGCAGTTTTGTCCAAGGATTGGAGAATTTTTTGCCCTCGGTCGGTAAGGTACTTTTCAACCATGCCGCCACGAATGCTTTTGGACAAATCTCTGGTCGATCGATATTTTCCGGTTAGAAAACCGCTGGCGAGCGAGAAGTAGGTTATAACTCCCAGTCCTTTTTCCCGGCAGAACGGTTCGAGATTTTTCTCGAAATCTTCACGATCATAGAGATTATACAGAGGCTGCAGGCAGTCATAGGCCGGAAGCCCCTGTTTTTCGCTGATCTCAAGAGCCTCGGCAAGACGTGCTGCCCCATAATTGGAGGCGCCGATGGCTCTTATCTTTCCCTGTTTAATAAGTTCCTGAAAGGTTCCAAGGGTTTCTTCTAAAGGTGTATCGGGATCGTCAGCGTGCGATTGATACAGATCAATGGAATCTGTCTGCAGACGCTTGAGCGAAGCCTCCACTGCATGAAAGATATATTTTCTTGATAAACCTTTCATGTCTTGTCCCATTTCCAGGCCGACTTTGGTTGCGATGATGACATCTTTCCGATGACCGCTGTTTTTGAACCACTCGCCGATAATGGTCTCGGATTCGCCGCCCTGATTTCCCGGTGCCCATCGTGCATAAACATCTGCTGTATCGACAAAATTGAACCCGGCATCCACAAAAGCATCAAGCAATTGAAACGCCTTTTTTCGATTTACCGTCCAACCGAAGACATTGCCGCCAAAACAAAGGGGCGAGACTTCAAGCCCCGAATTACCTAATTTTTTTCTCTTCATATGTCGCTCCTTAAACCTGTCTGGTTGACATATTTTGACTTTGTTTCCCCATACAAAGCATTGCAGGGTCTTTAGGCTTTTCTAATCACTCGGAAGTAGGCGCGCAAGGTCATGATCCCAGCCCTGAAAGTGGGATGAGACTTTGGGGAAAACCGGGGTGACCGGGATTTCTCAGGAGCCTGAGAAATTGAGGCTAAAAATTGTTTTGATAGATCAATCTTGCGATTGTGAGCAAGACAACCGTTAAAAAGACCGGGCGAATGAAACGTGCACCTTTGGTAATAGCCAGATTGGATCCCAGGCGGGCTCCGATGATCTGGCCAAGGGCCATAGTGAGGCCGATCTTATAGAGGACGTTGTTACCGATGACGAACAAGCTGAATGCTACAATATTACTGGTAAAATTCATTATTCTTGTGATCCCGGCAGCTTTTGCCATATTAAAGCCGGAGAATATGCAGAGTGCGGCCATCCAGAAAGCACCTGTCCCGGGGCCGAAAAACCCGTCGTAGAAGCCAAGAGCCATGCCGAAGATCAGGAAAAACAGGCCTTGGCTGATTTTCTCTGGTTGGTCCTCGTACCCGAGACGGGGAGAGAAAAGAGTATAGAGGAGTACAAGCAACAGCAGCACAGGGATTATATGTTTGAGAAAATCGGGAGCAATTACCTGTACCGCCCAGGATCCGGTTACCGCACCAATGAAGGTGAATACAACGCCGGTCCGGCATGCCTTCAGGCTGACCTCTCCTTTTTTTATGTAGTTATACGAGGCGGACAAGGTTCCGAAGCTCCCCTGGAGCTTGTTGGTTCCGAGAGCGAGCTGCGGCGGCAGGCCGACTGCCAGAAGTGCAGGAAGTGTGATCAGCCCCCCGCCGCCGGCAATCGAATCAACAAAACCCGCAACAAGTCCGGTTGCAAAAAGAAGAGTGAAAGTCCCGGCTGTCAAATGGGAAAGTGCTTCCATGAATGAGATCTCTATGCTGTATGTTTTTCCAGGGCTTTCGACGAATAGGTTTTATTATTTTATAGGCCGATCGCGTCAACTTCAAAGCTCGATCCACAGGTATTATTAAAGTTTGGCTGTGCTTTTGTAATCAATTCCGCAAGCGTTGCGTCTGTCGGCAGTTCAGCCGGAAGGTTGATATATACATCAACCGGTTTACCTCTGCTACAGGAAATCTGCAGTCGGAGATGGGCTCCATCGGAGAAGGCCTTGTCAACAGCGGTGAAAAAGGATTGGGTGGTCACAGTCTTGCCGATGTTTTCCTGTCATAAGGTTCGACAGAAGATGGAAAGCGCTCAAAGAATCGTCAACCGCACATTCCGGAAAGAATACCACTATCTCAAAATTTAATTCCTCTGCCAGTGTCTTTCCGTTTTCATGTTCAATCAAGAGGTGTAAAGCAAATTCCGTGACCTTCTTGTGCGTCTTAGCTTTCATATGCTTGGATCAAACCTCTATATTGGCGGCCCAGGTGCTGCGGGCATCACATCCCTCACTTGCTTGTGAAAATATCGGTTAGGATGAAGTTGTCCGAGATTCCAGCTCCTGCGGCATTGGGCTGCTGCCTTCCCGTCTTGGTGAGACCGTACATGGCCTCAATGGTTCGCAGGATATTGACGTGGGTGATTCCTTTGCCCTCGGGGAAATCACCGGTCTTGATATGGGCTCCGGCGATGATGGTAACGATACGGTTCTGCAGATCAATGCAGAGTTCACGGTCTCGTCCGGGGCCGACACATGACTTGGGATCTACCAGTGGATTGGTCAGTCCCGCATAGCCTCTTTTGTCATCGTTTTCGTCGAAGGTAAGAATAAGAAGACTGTTGTGAGTTTTGGCCCATTGATAGTAGGAATCGATGTTTTCCTTGAGCCAGCGGTCGCCTGCCGGGATGCTCTTTGTTTCTGGGCCGTTGTGCATGTCGTTAATAAGATTGGGAATGACAAAGGCAACAGTGGGAAGCTCGTCATAGTGGGCGGGGTCGGAAGGAAAATCGATAAACCTGAGGTTGGATGAGGCGGCAATGGAATTGCCGTTGGGCACATTGGTAAAACTGATCCAGGGGACGTGTTTTCTCGCATACATATGATCTGCGGAAAAGTCTTGGGAGAAGCCGATGGCAGGCAGGTTTTCGGAAAACCCTTTGAACGACAGTCCCTTTTTAATTAATTTCTCACCCAGGTTGGCTGCCGTGAACGGATAATCGGGCACGGCGTTTGCCGACGGGACTTTATCGAAAAAGCCGATGGTGTGATTGTCTCCGGAGAACAGCCAGAAATAATTGCCTTGGCTGAAATGCTCCTCGCCATACATCTGTGTGAGGTTGGCACCTTCGGCCTTCAGAATGGCGTTGATGTAGGGTGCATCGGGGTTGCCGATGATCTGATCGTAATCTTTGTTTTCTTCAACGATGATTACGATATGATCATAGACCGGAAGGGTCGCGGGCCATGTGATGGCTGGATGTTGCGGTCTTGGATTTTGATTTTTTCCAGAACCTGCCGCTGGAGCCGCTGGAGAGGATAATAGACAAGAGATGACTATCGTTGTCAGGATCATCATAAATCGTCTCATGGATGTCCTCCTTATGAACGGGAAGTACTCAAAGCTTATTGTTGTCCCTCGCACAGCCCTCTTCGACCTGATTTGCCATCTCTTTAACTATCTGTCTGAGGTCTGCAGTCTAGTTACCTCAAGTGTGATCAGGTTGTAAATAGAGAAGGTGGTCGGTGGCTGTGTTTTGAGGAGGGAAAAGCAAAAGGGCAGCCGTAGCTGCCCTTTATTGCAGGTGGGAATTGAAAAGAGACGATCAGTCTCTAACTTACTGGATTGTAACCTGCTTTGCCTGCAATTTCTCAGGTCGGGGGATTACCAGGGAAAGGACCCCGTTTTCGTATTTGGCTTCAACCTTTTCAGGATCGATGTCGAAGCCGAAATTAAAGGTCCGTTCGAATCTGCCGTATCGCCGTTCCCGTTTGTACTTGTTTTCTTCTTTTACCTCATTTTCAGTCTTGCTCTCACCACTGAGGGTAAGTGTCCTGCCTTGGACATCCACGTTGATATTCTCTTTGGCAACACCCGGGATTTCCGCATCGATTCGGATTCGATCGTCTTTCTCATAGATATCGACCGTCGGCAGCATTCGGCTAGCCGAGCTTGTTTCATCGGTACCGACAAAAGGGGCAAAAAAATCGTCAAAGAGACGGGAAAAAGGGGTGTTAAAGTTTGCCAGAGCAGTTCTGGGCATGTAGCGTACGAGTTCCATTGTTATTCTCCTTTATTGGTTTTTATCAAACTTTTATGGGATAAATTTTATTTTTATGTTTACCTCTTTACCGGAAATGATAATAATTAAAGAAACGATGTCAATAATAAAATATTACTTTTTATAAATTATAAAAAAAGTAATTTGATGGTAAAGCGGAGGACTCACAATGGTGAAGTCAATGAAGTCATTGATTGATATAGAATACTCTGAGGAATCAACGGCTGATCTACGGGGCAGGCAGTCCGTCAGAACAACGTTTAAACTTTCAGAACGCAGCATTCAAGCCCTCAGGATCCTTGCCACCCAGCTGGGAATAAAACAGAAGACTCTTTTTGATCATCTTATAGATGATATTCAGGCACTGCACGTAATTGCTCAAGCCTCAGAAGATATTGACTTAAAAGAGCATAGAGTTCCCAAAACATTTGTCGTTTCTCGTAAGACTCTGGAGAACCTTGAACGGGTCTGCTCCCGGTTTCATACTCCGCGTGATGTGCTGGTGGAATTTTCCATAGAACGGATCATCCCGCTGCTTTCCAGGGAGAAGGAAAAGCATGAGAAGCGAAAGGCGGTCTTAAAGGATCTCCGGCAGTATTTGGCTCTGGGTGAATCCCTTCTGAAAAATGCCCAAGCGGACCTGGGGGAGGAGGATCCCGTATTCGATAAGATATTAGCCATGATGCGGTATGTGAAACATACGCATAGTGATGTGGGAGAATTTGTCAAACGTGGCGAAATGATGGAGGATTTCTAAAGGGTCGCCGACTGTTTGTTTTCCGGGTCTCTGCAGTCTGGACCGCGTAAGCGTTGCCCCCAAGGATGGGTTTGTGGCGTCCCGGGAACGAAGAGTTCTCTTGCTTGATCAATACCTGAACAGTAGTGGTATTCAGGTAGGCTGTTGATAAACCGCGGAAACCTGCATGGGCAACACAATAAGGTACTGCACCGTCGGCCGGCAAATGTTATACAACATGATCACCACCGAAGCTCATTCTGAACTGATGAGGAATACGGGATAAGAAGAAGAGCCGGATTGGAAAAAGTGGGGAAATTATGGAGCGAGTAAGGATAGTACGATCTGATATCACGAAGTTGCAGGTGGATGCTATCGTTAATGCCGCCAATACATCCCTGTTGGGAGGAGGTGGGGTGGACGGGGCCATCCACCGGGCGGCCGGACCTGGTCTTCTTGAAGAATGCAGCAAATTGGGAGGGTGCCCCACCGGCCAGGCCAAAATTACCGGAGGCTATAATCTACCGGCACGGTTTGTCATCCATACTGTTGGACCTGTGTGGCGGGGCGGGGGACAGCAGGAACCGGAATTGCTGGCTTCCTGCTATCGTCAATGCCTGTCCTGCGCAGTAGCCAACGGCATTACGACAATTGCATTTCCAGCCATTAGCTGTGGTGTCTATGGATATCCATTGGCTCAGGCCTGTGAAATTGCCATTGGAGAGGTCGGGAGCTTCCTTGCGGCAAGTTCGGTCATCACCCAGGTTACGTTCGCCTGTTTTTCCGAAGGTATTGAAAAAGAACTCCGGCAGGCTTTACGGCTTTTTCAAGCCGGCCTAAAATGAAAGGCTACAAGAGCAGACCTAAAAAAGGAATGGAATGATGAAGGAGGAGTATTGTTTTAACCTGACAGTCCCTATTGAAGATGTACAACAGGCAGAAGCCCTGCTTGCAGAGGCAAAGGAGAGGATTCCTAAGATGCGCATCAGCAGGAAACCGGACCGTAGCCAACATGCCAGATTTTACCTGAGTTTTCCTCTCCTGGGAACACGTCCCGATCTCGTCTTTGAAAAGTGGTTTGCCCCGTATAAAGAAAAAGAATGGGATCTTATGGGACCCACCTACGGCCGTTGGGGATTGAGCTAGCCGTGAGAAGTCTGGGCTAGACCTCATAGTCGATCATCCTTCTCTCACAGGTACGTGGCCTGACGATGGAGCCGACGGCGACGTGCGCCGGATGGTTCTGATAGGCCTTAAGAGCCTCCTTTGATTCGAACTCTGTATAAAGGACAATGTCTCCGGCAGTGTCCTTGCCGCTGAAATCGAAGCCGACTTCAATGTGAAGAAGGCCTGGAATTTTTCCACGGAGATCTTCCAGCGCCGCTTTGATCGCTGTTGCGTCACAGTTCTCTTGAAAAGGTTTGGTTCTGTTGCGTAGCTTCCAGCAAACGATATGCTTGATCATGTTCTTTCTTTTTTTGCCTCGCCTGTAAAATCAATATGGTATGCCATCTGAGTATGCTGATATCAGCCCGAATTTCTCATGAATGTCAATTCTCTCAGCGCGAGAACAACAAATTATGAAAATTGAGATGATCTCAACACCCCTCAGCTTTGACCGTTTATCGGATAAAAATTGCAGAGCATACTGTTTACGGGAACCCGTTTCCGGCTGCATACAGACGTTGTAATAATTCAGAAATACTTCTTTTGTCAAGTCGGGTGAGCCCTTCCCGTTCGGCAAATTCCAACGCCTGTCGGTACTCTTCGGAGGAAAGAGACCTGTTCAGTGGGGGATAATCGACTGCACGTCCGCAGGGGTGATACTGGTCCATGATGTTGACATAACTGTCTTTGGAAATCTCTTGGACGATGAATCGGATGATACCTTCCGTTTCTTTCCGGCCGTCAGGCATAACCAAATGTCTGATCAGCAGCCCGCGTCTGGCAATTCCTTCATCGTCCAGAATGAGGTCGCCGACCTGGCGGTGCATTTCTTTGAGTGCCGCGCGGGCTCGTTCCGGATAGTCTTTTGCTTTTACGTATCGATCCGCCGACTGGGAACTCCAGAATTTGAAGTCCGGCATATAGATATCGATGACGCCGTCAAGAAGTTCAAGGGTCTCTACACTCTCATAGCCGCTGGAGTTGTAAACAAGCGGTATCTTCAGCCCGTCTTGGACTGCAAGAATAAGGGCGGCAAGGATCTGCGGGACCACATGGGTTGGAGTGACAAAGTTGATGTTATGGCAACCTTGTTTTTGAAGCAAGAGCATGATATCGGCCAGTTCCCGGTCTGTGACCTGGGCTCCGTGGCAAAGATGACTGATATCGTAATTCTGGCAGAACAGACATAAAAGATTGCAGCCGGAGAAAAAAATGGTACCCGATCCGTTTTTTCCGACCAGTGGTTGCTCTTCTCCAAAA
>JBJKRL010000132.1:0-13303 GCA_046704745.1 Desulfocapsaceae bacterium
TCCGCATAGATATCTCTCACCAGCCGTATCGCCCAGGCACGACTCATGCTCTGCCCTGTATTCCCATCACCCATATCAGCCAGCCATTTTCGGATTGGAATTTCAAAGCCGGTCTTGCCGCGATTGATAATCTCATTGGGAAGAGGAGGTAGAGGTGATTCAGCCAACAGCCTTTTATGCCGGTAGTTTTCAAACAACGTCAGATATGGCTGCAAATCCCTTAGGAGCCATGCATCCACTAAGGGTGTACGCAATTCCACGCTATGATCCATACTGGCCCAGTCACTGTCGCGTAACAATTGATTTCGCAGATAGCAAAGAGATTCCATCTGCCCTATGGTGTTTCGAGGCAAAGAGGCCAATGAGCCGGTCATCTGCCGTATAATTTCTCCAGGTGATAGATGTCGCAATGCTTTTTCGGCATTCGCTTTTCCCATCAGACCAGAAAGTTCCTCCGGGCTAAACAGGCCTCTGCGCAGGAACCAACTCCCTTCAAGAGAATCGGCCAAGTCGGGCAAAAGCGTCCATCGAGGGTTCCCTGTCCTTCTCGCCTGCCGGGAACATAACCAATACGCCAGGAAACGTACTCCGGGAAAAGGAGAAAGTTTCCGCCAGACCGATACCATGAGAGGTAATTGGCTAAAACTGGGATATCCCTGAAACAGCTCGTCACCACCCACTCCCGATACCACAACTTTCAAACCTAATTCTGATGCGGCTTTGCTTGCATACCACGTATTTACTCCATCAATGCTGGGCTGATCCATGGCGCTTAGTATCCGAGGAAGGTCAGACTCAAACTCCTCGCGGGTGACCACGCGTATATGATGTTCTATACCATAGCGCTGAGCCAATTTTGCAGCAACTGGAGTTTCATCTTTATGTAAGCCTGAGAATTCTCGAAAGGAAAGGGTGATTCCCTTGAGGTCCCGAACCCCTTCATGGATCATGAGTGCAGCCAATGCACCCGAATCGATACCACCTGAGAGGAAGACTCCCACTGGAACATCCGCCACCAGATGAGCCTTGACAGAAGTCTGCAACGCATCTCTGACCTTCTGATGTACTTCAGCCGAAGGACGTTTCGTCGTTTTCGCCTCACGCCATTCCCGCCCGATATCCCACCAACATTGCTCGGTTGTCACCCCGTCCGCAGTGATGAAAGCATAATGACCGGCTGGAAGTGAGCGAATATCTTTAAACCAGGTCCGGGGTTCGGGAACACTTCCCAGCATCCAGAATTCGGCCTGAGCAATTAGATCCACCTCACGATCAACGAGTCCAGTGGCCAGCAGTGCTTTTACCTGAGAGCCAATCAGGAGGCCACTGGCAGTGGTTGCAATATAGAGTGGCTTAATCCCATAAGGATCGCGGGCCACAAAGAGCTTTTTGTCCAGCTTGTCCCAGATGATGAAGGCAAACATTCCCCGAAGCAGATGCAGCATGGCGGCACCCCGTCGTTCATACAACACCAACAACACCTCAGTATCGGACATAGTACGAAAAGTTGCACCATCGGTCTCTAATTCGTTCCGCAATTCTCGAAAGTTGTAAATCTCGCCATTGAAGACAATGCTGTACCGCCCGCTACTGGAGTGCATCGGCTGATTAGAGCGACTATCCAGGTCGATTATTGCAAGTCGCCGA
Source organism: Desulfocapsaceae bacterium (assembly GCA_046704745.1). Taxonomy (GTDB): domain Bacteria; phylum Desulfobacterota; class Desulfobulbia; order Desulfobulbales; family Desulfocapsaceae; genus CAWGGS01. The sequence goes on from JBJKRL010000132.1 coordinate 1,648, forward strand.
TGGCCAAGACCGACACACCCATCTTCCGACCACCATTCACCATCGGCGTCCGGACCCCGGCGGAACATCCAATCCAACCCCTTTGTTAGAGAAGTTCGATTATCAACCGGTTTTGAAAAAGAAAGCACTCCTATGAAACCACACATACGAAACCCACATCAGCTCTTAGAATCTCTCTTGACGAGAGGGTTACCGATCTCGCCGATCCTCATTCTCTCACCTGCCGCCAATAAGGCATAAGCTGTTGCATACGTTTTGGCTATTTCCCGGATATCAAAATACCTGAGAACCCGCTGGTACATTATGAAGCCTATCCGCTCCCGCAAATCAATGTCTTCGATAAGCTGAATGAGAACCCTGCCCAGGCTCGCCCTATCTCCCGGTTCAACCAAAAAAGGGAGTCCTTCATCTCCCACCAACATTGATGTGCCTCCTACCCTCGTACTTATTATGGGGAGGCCTGCCGCCATAGCCTCCAAAATGGCATTGGAGTTGCCTTCTGCCAACGAAGGTAAAACAAAAAGATCCATTGCGTTGATCTTAGTCCGTACGTCTTCAACATAGCCGTGAAAATCCACAGAGTCGTTAATGCCAAGGTTTTTACAGAGCGACTTCAACTCTATTTCCAGTGGACCGCTTCCCCATATTTCCAATGCAGCCCGACAGGAAATTACCGAAAGAACCATCTGCCAGGCATACAATAAGTCATCGATCCTTTTATCTTGGCTGAGCCGACCGATGAACACCACCCGGCATAAATCCGCCCTTCTTTTGAGGCTAATCGAAAAGTCCTTCTTTTCCAGCAAACGAATGCCATTTGGTGTGGAAAGAACACGTTCCAAGGGGAATCCGATGGCGTCCAGTTCAGCCAAACTTTCCTTGGTCATGGCAACCACGGCATCTGTTTTTCTGAAAATTGCCAGCTTTAAGCCACCATGACGTTGGAGCCTTAATCCCGGCAACCCCAATTCTCCAACATTTGGCAGTTTAGTTAACACCGGTATGTCCAACAATCTTGCAAGAAGAATGACAAAGAGCCCAAACCAGCTAAATTGATGTAAATGTATTACATCACACCAATGTCTTCGTCTGACTATTACCCTTAGAAGATCAAAAGGGGTGCGGATGAAACGCACCCATTTCTTCTCCGGCCATGGTATACGATGTACATTGACACCTTCAACCACCTCATGAAGAAGTTGGCTTTGCTGAAATTTTCCGGAAACAACCTCGACTTCAACCCCCAGTTCCAACAAGACCTTGGCCAACTCATGGGATTGACGTTCCAACCCGCCTATAACAGGGTACGGGTACTGAGGAACGGCCATCAACACTCGCAAAGGGCGTTCCGGCATGCCATGGTTGGTGAAGCTCTCTTCTTTCCGCGGATTCATGTCTTTCTCAATCCCACCTGTTTCGGATCAGTGTGTTGCACCACCAGTCGAAACCAGAGCTCCAACCAAAGTACCAGCCATAATCGTGTGTCATGGTTCCATCCTTTCCGATGTTCCATCAGAAGCCGCCGAACAGGGTCCGTTCGGATCCAGCCTTCTTGTTCAGCCACACTGTTATCCAGCAAACATTCCAGATAGTCTCCGAGAACACCTCTCAACCAATGTTCCAGAGGCATGGCAAAGCCCATTTTCGGACGATTAATGACTTCCGGTGGCAACCAACGGCAGGCAATACGTTTCAGTATCCATTTCCGCTTTCCCCAATGCAATTTCATTGTATCCGGTAGACTCCAGGCAGCCTCAACCACCTGCTGATCGAGAAACGGCGCACGAACCTCCATGGAAGCCGCCATACTTGCGACATCGACTTTGGTTAAATAGGCATCGGGCAACTGTACCTGAAAGTCATCATAGAGTATGCGTTGAATGACACTTGCCTCCTGTCTTGCCAGAGATTCACCGACACGAAACGATGCAATATCAGCTTGTAGGGCCGGTTTCAATTGCGGGCCGGCAATATCACCCAATCTGTTTAGCCAACTCTGGCTATTGGTATACCCTGCTCCCGGCTCGGCAAGCGATAACTGGTTCATTGCGGCCCATCTTCGTCCCAACCCGCCGAGCCTCTCTGCAACAAATGGTACTATCTTTTCACGTAGTTTCTGGGGGACCAATGCCCCATAGCGCGCGGCATACACACCCGATTGCATCCGCCAATAGCCACCAAACGACTCATCTCCTCCATCACCGCTTAAACATACTTTAACATGGGTTCTCGCCAGCTTGGACAGCAAATAGGTCGGTACAGCAGAAGCATCACCAAAAGGCTGCCCATATTGTATAACCAGATGAGGCAGACAATCCACTACATCCCAGGCATCAATCTCGACGCAATGATGCGGTAAATCAAGATGTGCGGCCACCTGGCGCGAATAGGGTAATTCGTCAAAATCATATTCAGAAAATCCAAGGGAAAATGCAGGCAATTCTGGTTGATACCGGGCGGAAATGGCTGCAATCAACGATGAATCAACACCGCCGCTGAGAAAAACCCCCACCGGTACATCTGCATCAAGGCAACGTTCCACACTGTCTTCAATCACCGACTCAATAGATTCCATGCAGGTCTTCCGGCTCAAATTCCGGTTTGGCAAAATTCGGGGAAACTCCCAGTAGGATTGTATTTTGGGGGCCGTTCCAGGAGACACAATCAACATATGGGCCGGCGGCAACACTTCAACACCTTTCCAGACAGTATGCGCATGAGAGATAAATCCATGGGACAGATAACAGGCGAGAGCCACAGGATTAATTTCACATTTTCCCTGGGCAGAAATGACCGCGTCAATGCTGGAGCCAAAATTCAGGCCCATAACTGTCCGCGAATAAAAAAGGGGTTTTTCTCCAAAACGATCACGTGCCAGCAGCAGGCGTCCGCATCTGCCATCCCAAATGGCAATGGCAAACATTCCACGCAGTTTTGGAATCAGCGTCTCCGACCAGGCCTCGTAACCTCTTACGATCACCTCTGTATCGGATTGTGAATGGAATTCGTACCCGGCAGCTTCAAGATCAGCACGAAGATCCCGCCAATTATAGATTTCTCCATTAAACAGGACCTGAATTTTCAGATCACCGCTCGCCATGGGACAGTGCCCTGCCGGACTCAAATCACGTATACTCAGACGTCTATGAACCAAACCGATATGAGGTGCACGATAGTAGCCTTTGTCATCGGGCCCGCGATACCGCATTGCCTCTCCCATTGAAGCAAGGACTTTCTCGGAAGGGCTCTTCGGAGCACACAAAAACTGACCTGCTATTCCGCACACTTACAATTATCCTCCAGATGCTGCAGGAGTTGGTGAAACCAATCGTCGATAAAGCCTATGATATGAAGCAGCAATTTTCTCTATAGAATATCTTGCATCTACGGTTTTCCGGCCGGCCTCTCCCATTTGTGTACGTAAGTGCGAATTCCGTGCCAGAAAAACCATGGCTTCGGCAAGCTGGCCCATACTGCCCACATCGACAAGCATGCCGGCGCCTGTTTCCCGCAAAGCTTCAATACTGCCGGAGACCTTGGTACTGATCACCGGCAGACCGCTGGCCATGGCCTCCAGCATGGTGTTTGACAATCCTTCCCAGTGGGAAGGAAGAACAAGTATGTCGGAAGCCTTCATCCATCTTTCGATATGGTTATGATACCCCGCAAACAAAACGCTCCCATCAAGGCCTTTTGCCTCGACGTATCTGTTGAGGGCAGCAGACATCGGCCCTTCTCCGACTAGCACTAGTTTCCACCCTTGGGAGAGTTGCGGCAAGGCAGACTGCCAGGCGCTAAGAAGACCGTCAGGATTTTTCTCGCTCGACAAGCGACCAACGAACAGGACCACTCCAGAAGCCTCAACTCCCAATGCCGCCCGTTCGGCCATCCGTCGAGCCTGATTGACCGGATGAAAAACCACCGCATCTATCCCGTTTCCCAAGATATGAACATGCTCTGCCGGAATCCCGAATGCAAGGGCCTCGTCACATGTTTCGCGCGAGGTGGCCACACAGGCATCTACCCGCCGTAAAGTGGCCGTAAGATCAGGCACGAAAATAGCCCTCTTTTTCAAATTTCCAATCCCCTCACCTGCTGAACTCGTCAGTTTCAAAACCACGGGACGACCAAGCATTTTACCCAGCAACACTACAAGTACCGCATGCTGCCCATATTGGTGAATGTGCCAAACATCGAATCGTCTTCCCTGCCAAAGTAGAAACCAACCAAACGCTATCAGTGAGCTGAGTATATGCAAGTGTGGGCGGAAAATACACGGTAAGCGACGAACAACAATACCATTGATCAGTTCATTCGCGGGCCAGGATTTCTCCCGGCGTTCGGAAATGACGGTTACATGGTCGCCTAATGTCACCAAAGTAGAAGAAAGCCGTTCTGCCGCCCGCTCATAGCCGCCTATAATAGGTCTGAACTGGGGTGAAATCATAAGCACGGACAGCCCGTTTCTGCTAAGGGGAGAAGAAATTTCCATCTAAAATGCACGAATCAGATATAGTAATGAGGATATTATACCAATTCCAATAATCCAAAAAAGAAAAACTCTATAGCGAACACGCACTTTCATATGCTCCCATCCGGCAAGAGCAACCATAGCCATTGCCGGGATGTCCGGAAGTCGCCACCTGGTAGTATCACCCACTTCCCATGAAGCTGCAAAAAAGACCAACAGAAACATGAATATCCCCCCCCAGCCGCTTGTTACGATCAATGACTTGCTGACATTTTTAAAGAGTCTTTGCCCCCATTTTAATCGAAAATCGCCATACACCAGCAGGGAAAACAGCCCAAGTATAAACAATGGTGCACCAAAAATAATCCATGGTATACACCCCACTCCACGCAAACTCAGTGCCGTAAAATTCGACCACGTTTCGGGACTGAATCCGGAAGTCTCATTAAAAAGATATAATATTGGGAAGAGTTCTCTGTTGATATGAGAACTTTCTCCTATACTGACTGCCGTATCGACTACTTCTGTAATACCAATTCGATGTTGCGCATATATACCCATCTTGGCCATGATAGCGGGATCTGAAGATATCAACAGCAAGACAATGGCTATGGCCCCCGTAAATATGAGCATACCGATCTTATACCGGGGCATTTTTCGATCTAGAATCACAAATAGCAAAACACCTACAAGTACAGTAACATTGATAATAACCAATGGGCTGCGAAATGGAATAATTGCCAGCGATGCCGATATTATTAAAAGCCAACTTCTTAAGATATGGTGCTTACGTATTTGCACCACACCCAATAAAAAAAGACTTTCAATGAAGGTTATGGTCATGTCCTTTAATAGGAAAAATGTATAGTACCAAAGAGGAGTCAACAAAATCATCACGAGGCACATTTTGCGGGCAAAAGACTTTGATTCCAATTCCAGTCCGACTCGATACCAAATAGGTGCCAGCATAAGAAAAAAGGCCAGGTTCAGAATCTTTAGAACAAACAGATGCTTACCGATGAACAAAAGGACAAAAGATAACAGCCAAGGATAACCCGGCTGTTCCATCATTTGAGAAAATCTCGTAAAATCAAGCGCCTCATGTAAGGAAGCCGGTTTTGATGCAAAGAAATAATAATTAAAATCATCTCCACCTCCGGTAAAAGGAAAATGGCTGTGCACAATGAATAAGATTGGCAGCAATACCACCCAGCCAAGCAGTATACACATGGCAACCCACTTCCACTCTTTGCCCTTAATCAAGAATTTTGTGAAGGCAAGACTGATGGCGATCAGACTTAATATAAAGAGAAACGTACTCACTTTTTTGGAATTACTCTTGGTATTATTTTTTTGTGGTCATCAAAGAAATAATTTTCATCCTGACGACAATCTCCCAGCCCGTTTTGAAAGTTCAGCATAAAGAGTAACATAGTTTTCTGCAACCGATTCGATTACATAGTTCTGTTTTACTCTCTCAAAGGCCAAATTTCCGAAAACGCGGCCCAGGTTAATCTCGGAACAAAGACGCTGCATAACTGACCCGAGAGCATCGCTGTCTTCAACCGGAACCAGGAAACCAGCTTTACCATCCTCCAGCACCTCACGGTTCGGTGAAATATCGTTAGCTATACACGGCAATCCAAGTGCCATGGCTTCAAGAAGTGCATTCGATAGTCCTTCCCGCCGCGAAGGTAAAACAAAACAATCGGTCCAGGCGAGCCATTTATCAGATTGGCCAAAGCCAGGAGTATAGATCCGTTCGCGTGTTTCACAAGAAGCCACCAATTGCCTCGTCTCTTCCAAAAGATCTCCTCCTCCGACAATGGCCAATTCTATTTCCCGATGAATTCTGGCCAGCCTGTCAAATGCCCGTATCAAAGTTGGCACATCGCGATTAGCCCCGGTTGAAAGACGCCCCAGGTAGAGAAACCTTCTTACCAATCCGGACCCTGGCAGGTCTTTTTGCCCGGAAGGCAAATCGACTCCATTGGGGATGCGGACAATTCTTTCGGGTGCAACTCCTGCCCGACGCAGTGCCTCTTCCACTGCGCCTGTTGTTGCAACCCAGGTCCCAACAAAGGATTTGACAAGCCAGGCGACAAATCTACCACTAAAATTAGTAATTTTACCAAAATCACTCAGCTTATCGGCTGTCGCAGCTTTGCACACCACTGGGACATTAGCAAACCGACCGGCCAATGCTGCGCCTGCAATGTCGAGCGAGACGCCATGACAATGTAAGACAGTCACATTCCTTAACCGTGGTCTCATCATATGACAGACCTGCCAGATCATAAAAGGAATGTTCAACAAGGCTATACCATGTATTTTATAGCGTTTTGATAGATCAATTAACTGAAAACGCTCAACCATCACGCCGTCGATCATTTCTCTATCCGGCGAATGGGAATCGAAACGTGGCGTAACGATCGTAACCGGGCAACCAGATTTAACCAATGCGGCTGCCAACTTTTCTGCCTGCCGCTCGGTACCACCAATTACTGGGCGAAATTGTGGGCAAAACATCAAGACAGACATCTGCTAACGGTTTACCTTTTAAATTTTAAGCTTATGTAATTCAGTAATCTTCTGGCTAATATTCGCTTGGGGATCAAGTAATGATTCCACATCCAATCACGAAACGCATCCCATTGGTCACCAATGGTCAATTTTCGGTCAGAGTACGTCCTGATAGCAGTTTTTAAATCAATGATAGCTGAAGCATATCTGCTCAGATTTTTGCTAAATTCTTCCAGATTCTGATTAGTCCATTTATTGTGATGGTAACATACAGTCCATACCCCTGGAGGACTTGGGCCGATCTCCCAAAGCTGTTGTGGTACCCAAACGGTACCATTGGCTCCCGTAAACGGCCAACGCCATAATCCGTCACTAATAACCGACACACCAAGTTTCAATAGAATGTTGACAGTGTTTTTGTCAAAAGAATGTGATGGAGCCACCCATGCATCAATCTGCACTCCATGATTGGTGAAAATCTCCATACTCTCACGCAATTTTCCCTCCTGCTCATCACAGGACAACCCAGCGAATTCACTTTGAAATGTCAAACGCATCAACCCTGCATTCGTATTCACATATCGATGTTGATATCCATGCATCGCAATGGCATACCCCATGCCCTGCCAACGACGAACCCGCTCCCAAAAATTTGTGCAAGGAGGATCGAAAATAAGATTAGGATCACGATTGTCAGGTATTACAGCAAGGATTGGATAAAGCGAATAATTAGCAAGTTGAATTTCTATCGCATCCCATACAACCCAATTCATTGTTGGACAAATATCATCAAAGCGAAGAAGATAGTGGCAATCGGTCACAGTTCTAGCCTTTGTTAACTGGGCTGTAGAAATAATCGCAAAAGTTCTGACCTAGTTTCGTGAATATTTTTCATACCCGTAATCAGGTGGTTAAGTTAGAGATTTCTCGGCATCTTCATTGAGGTCCGTGAGCTTTATGCCGGATCTCGGGCAACAACGGTACCAGGAAAAATATTATTTGAGACCACTGAACAAGCGGTAATCACCCGCTACCTGAAGTCCTCATTTCACAAAACGCTTTTCTCTCCGGGAGATGTAATACTGACAAACTCACTAACTCTGTTCACCCGTTCAAATTCAAAAAAAAAGCTACTATTTTCGAGCAACATAAATGATGGTCTGTTTTTGACCACGTATAAGATCAGGTAGGATTCCGAATAGAAAATTCGTAACCCGATTTTTGACACCAATGATTTTGGTTTTTTCCCTAACATATTCAGATTGAACTGAACTAGATATCTTTATCAAGCCAAGTTTAGCCATAAAAATATCGAGCGACTTCTCTGTAAATAGAAACAACCGAGTGGGCATGAAGAAAATTTGTTTAGAAACAAATTCTTGTTTACCTATCAGCCCGAGGAGCCATCCCAAAATGAGCCCATAGTAAAAATACGTTTTTGAATATAGTGGCGTTTTTATGACAACCAATCCATTCTTTTCTAAATTATTGGATATCAGCGATGAGAGACAACACCCAATGTTATCAATATGCGCTATACTATCCATCAATGATATCACGCCAAAACGTTCCAATATTTCTCCAAAATTTGATTTTACAGCCACATCGGTACCGTTTACGTTTTTTCTCGCAATATCTAAAGCACTGGCACTGGAATCAACGCCAACGGAATTACGATATCCAAGCGAATAAGCGGCCTTCAAGAGTATTCCTGATCCACAGCCAACATCTAATAATTTGCGCAGCCTTACATAATCCTCGATGGAGTTGAGGATGTCTGTAAAACAATCAAATTGCTGCGATTCAATAGAAGAATAACATTTAACAAAATACGTATGATCGTATACGTACTGATCCACTTCTCCTCGATTTTCTATTGCTCCGCATTCTTTACATAAAAAAGTTTTGCCAACAGAGGTCACAAACACTTTTGGGATGCGTTTTGATCCACAAAATTTACACATTTCTTTCTTCTTTATTATCCTATCAGCGTGATGGGGTGAAGTGATTGTGTTTTACCCCAAGAGCTTTATCCATATTTACAATCTAGTTGTACAGACAACTAGATTACAGTGTAGCAGGAGCGTCTCCACACTCCAAAAACAAACACACTCCAAAGCATCATACTGACATCTTTTTTTCTTTCATAGAACTGTATTAGAATTTGCTTGATTGACTCATTGTTCAAAGGATAGGTTAAAGAAGGATCACGAAGCACATCTTCAACAGTTATTCGAAGTGGCCCACGAAGCCATGCTTCGAGGGGAATACCAAAACCCATCTTAGGGCGATCAACAAAGTCGGCAGGATAATACCGTTTTGCTACCTTTTTTAATAAATATTTCTCGGTTCCGCCTCGTATCTTGTATTTTATTGGCAATTGAGCACAAAACTCTATAACCTCGTGATCCAGCAAGGGAGAGCGGGTTTCAAGTCCACAATGCATTGCAGCAATATCCATCTTGACAAGAAGTGCTCCAGGCAAATAGGTCCGGTTGTCGAACCATAGCATCCGGTCAACCGGATTGTCCGCCTTCCGGCATGCCTGGCAATACCATTCCTTCCGCCAATCCGGCAGCAAACGACTAAGGTCATCCCTGCCTATGAGACCAGTCCTCTCCTTATCGTTCCAGAGGGCTCCATACATCAAAACCGAACGTAATTCAGGGCGGACAAACTCAAGCAGCAATTTACGCACTATTTTATCTGATAAATTTGACGCCATCTGCAGCTTTATCGCAAGATCTGAAGCAAACCGGGGCGTTACCAAATATGACAACCATGGAGCCAATCTCAGCTTGTAATCTGGCATGCTATAGCGTCCATACCCTCCTAATAATTCATCACCTCCATCTCCATTCATGGCAACAGTGACATGACGGCGTGCCACTTGACATACACCGAAAGATGCCACCGCCGAGTGGTCTGCAAATGGTTCACCATAATGTTTTGCTAATTGATCAAGTAAGTTTCCGATGTTACATTCAATTATTTCAGGGTAATGCAATGTGCCACAGATATCTGCTGCTTGCTGCGCATAAGGTAATTCATTAAAGGCGTCCTCCCTGAAACCCATGCTAAAAGTACAAATCTTCTCGCTGCTCAGTTTAGCCATGAGAGCTACGACAACACTGCTGTCCACTCCTCCACTGAGCAATGCCCCAAGAGGAACATCGGCTATCATACGTAAGCGAACAGCTTCCGACAATTTTTCTTCCAAGCCATCCAAGGCATCATTTTCGGAGATGGTATTTTTTTGTTTGTAATCAACATCCCAATATTTTTCCAGACGCAAGCCGTTGCTATCGAAAACACCGTAATGGGCTGGGGGAAGCTTACGGATATCTGTGTAGATTGTCCAGGGAGCTGGGATATACTGGAGCTGGAGGAACAACTCCAGTGCTTCCATATCCATTCCTCGCGATACAAGTGGATGACGCGAAAGCGGATCTATTTCGGAGCAAAACAAGAAATTATTTTTGCTTATTGAATAATTGAATGGCTTTTTTCCGACCCGGTCCCGCGCGAAAAATACCAGTTTATTACGCTCATCCCATAAGGAAAAGGCAAACATGCCACGTAACTTTTTCAGACAGTCAACCCCGTGACGTCGATAAAGAGCAAGAATCACTTCAGTATCGGAATTGGATGTAAAACGGTCTCCCGCCGATTCACACTCTTTGCGAAGATGTTGAAAATTGTAAATCTCACCGTTAAAAACAATACAGTTACCGGTTATTCGATCCAACATCGGTTGATGACCCAAGGGGCTCAAATCAATAATGCTTAAGCGGGCATGGCCCAAGACACACTCGTCTCCCGGAGATATCCAGACGCCTTGGTCATCAGGGCCACGATGCCGAATCCTTTCCACCATTTCAGTCACAGGGGCTGATGACGAGGGTTCCGAAAAACTAATATGTCCCGCGATACCGCACATTTATTTCTCAGTCCTCCACACACTCTTATCTTCTCATGAGATACTTTTGTACAATTTGTTGCAGAAATTCCGGAGCAATGAACCTTGATATCAGGAAGACAACCGCTACTCCAACCGGGAACTTGATCGCCAGACTTATCGTTGGACTGATGGACCATGCGGATTGCATAGCCACTCCACAGAAAAGTATGAATACAAAACTCAACGTCATTCGACCAAAACGCATTTTAAGGGGATACAGCCTTTGTGCACTGTACATAATGCCAAGACCTATTATGGCAAAGGCTAAGGTCTGGGTAACAGCAGCGCCCATCCTTCCGAGTGTTGGAATTAATAGTATGTTGCATATCACACAGACAGCCGCACCGGCAAGCCACCACCAAATTGCATAATGTAATTTTTTTTTCAACAACATCCCTGCATTAGCAAGATGCAAAACCCCGTGAAAAAAAACTCCTGCCGCAATAAAAGGAACGATATTGGCTGCGGCGTAAAAACGGGGAGTGGCCAGCAACCGGATAATGTCTCCTCCGGAAGCAGTTATTGCCAACCAAACCAATCCCAAAATTACAGTAAAATATTCGGCTAACCGGCCCAATTCCACTTGAGCCTCTTGCGGATCAAGCTCATATGCTCTTGCGGCTTCCGGAAGCCAAACTGCAGTTAAAGCATTGTTGACCATCATTCCCATTATGCCAACGCTGTATCCAATAGAATAAATA
>JBJKRL010000133.1:0-96987 GCA_046704745.1 Desulfocapsaceae bacterium
AACAGTCAATCTCAGGCCGGTATGCTTGAACAAAACGGGGTCTGGCAGATCGTTACAACCGATCTGGTGAGGATGATTCATGACATCGATCATGGTGCCGATAAAAAGGTTACCGCCCTGCACTTTCATTTCGCTCTTATCAGGAGTATACTAGCACTCACCCGGCAGCTTTCCGAGCAAACCGGCATCATAGACATCGTTCTCAGCGGTGGATGCCTGCAGAACAAGCTGCTTTTAGAAGGTCTTTTTTATGTTCTGTCGCAACATGGCTTCCATGTCTATACCGGGAGAAATATCCCGATAAACGATGGTGGGGTCTCGATAGGACAGTCAATTATAGGAGGTTTGCAACATGTGTCTTGCCATTCCCATGCAGGTTACGAAAATTGAAGGAGATCCCGAGGATTTCACCCACAACCAGATTGCAACCGTTGATGCCGACGGTATCAGCAAAGAGGTTCGCCTGGATGTCGTGGATCGCTGGCCGACGGTTGGGGATTATGTGATCGTCCACGCCGGTTTTGCCATTCACACTTTGGAGGCAGCAGAAGCGGAAGCCAATATAAAATTGCTTCGTCAGATGGCCTCATCCATGCCGGAAGAACTTTTGCGCTGAAGTGAACTACTATGAAATATCTTGATGAATTCCGCGACAAAGACCTGGCTATGCCCCTCGTTGCCGAGCTGAAGAAATCGGCAACCAAGCCCTTGCGGGTTATGGAGATCTGCGGCTCGCACACCATGGCCATTTTCCGCAACGGCATCCGCTCCATCCTGCCGGAAGGTTATACACTGATTTCCGGGCCCGGCTGCCCTGTCTGTGTCACTTCGGCATCGCATATGGATGCTTTCATCGCCATCGCCCAGCGCCCTGGCGTCAGGGTTGCCATTTTCGGAGACCTGTTTCGCGTTCCCGGAACCCATGGTTCGCTGGCCAATGCCGCTGCAGATGGGGCGAAAATAGATATCATCTACTCACCGATGGATGCTCTGGATCTGGCCCTTCGTCATTCCGACGATCTCATTGTCTTTCTCGGCGTCGGTTTCGAGACCACCACCCCGGGTATTGCCGCAACAATTTTGGCCGCGAAAAATAAAAATATCAAAAATTTTGCCGTGTTCTCAACCCAGAAGGTTATGCCCCCGCCGCTTATGGCCCTCCTCGATGACCCCAGGCTCAAGATCGACGGACTTCTCTGTCCCGGTCATGTGTCCAGCATCATCGGCGCCGGCGCCTACCAACCGCTGGTGGAAAAATATAATCTTGCTTGTGTGGTGGCCGGTTTTGAGACCACGGATCTGTTAAACGGCCTCATTCTCCTGGCCCGCCAGGTGGGCCGGGATCAACCCAAGGTCGAGAACACATACAAACGGGTCGTAAGCTGGGAGGGAAACCCAAGAGCGGCAAAAATGGTGGCCGAAATCTTCGAACCTTGCGATATGGAGTGGCGCGGACTCGGGGTTATTCCCGGCAGCGGACTGGCCATCAAGTCCGAATATGCCGATTTCGATGCTGCTGCCCGTCTCGATATCACCCTCCCTGCTGCCAAAGAGGCCAAAGGATGCCGGTGTGGGGAGATACTAAAAGGCATGACCACCCCTCTCCGCTGCCCGCTCTTCAAGACAAAATGCAGCCCACAGACCCCGATCGGCCCCTGTATGGTCTCCAGTGAAGGAACCTGCGCCGCTTTTTACAAGTATGGAATGGATTAACCTGAAATGTCACATAAAACAATTCTCTTAGACCATGGAAGCGGCGGTCTGGCCAGCCAGGAACTCATCGCCGGACTCTTTCTCAAACATCTCGACAATCCCATCCTCCACAGCCTGGAAGACAGCTCCATCATAGATAACCATCCGGGACGACTAGCCTTCACAACCGACAGCTATGTTGTCGATCCGATTTTTTTTCCAGGAGGCGATATCGGAAAACTGGCGGTTCATGGAACCATCAACGATTTGGCCATGCGGGGCGCACGGCCTCTCTGTCTGAGTTTGGGACTCATCCTGGAAGAGGGCATGCTGCTAGACGATCTGGAGAAAATCATCATATCAATCGCCAGTTCCTGCTCGGAATGTAATATCGATATCGTTGCCGGCGACACCAAGGTTGTGCCCAAAGGCAAAGGGGACAAGATCTTCATCAATACATCCGGTATCGGCATTGTCGACGACGACGTCGACATCTCGTCAAAAAACGCCAAGGAAGGAGACATTGTTCTGCTTTCGGGTACCATGGGCGATCATGGGATCACCATTATGACCCGACGTGCCGGAATTTCGATGCAGGGCAAGCTGAAAAGCGATACCATGCCGCTACATCGCCTGGTACAACGTCTGATCACCGAAATCCCCGGCGCCGTTCATACGCTCCGGGATCCGACACGAGGCGGAGTGGCAACCTCATTAAACGAAATAGCTGCCAACAGCGGTCTTTCGATTTCCATAGAAGAGGAGGCGTTGCCGATACGGCCGGAGGTCCGCGCCGCCTGTGAAATCCTCGGACTTGAACCGCTTTATCTTGCCAACGAGGGGAAATGTCTTGCCATCGTCAGTAGTGATCAGGCCGGCAAAGCTCTCAAGATCATGCAATCCTGCCCTGAGGGGAAGGAGGCAGCAATTATCGGTAAATTAACACAGGGCAAGGCCGGTCGCGTGGTTATCAACACGCCCATCGGAGGATCGAGAGTGGTAACACCCTTGCATGGTGAACCGTTACCGAGGATCTGTTGACCCCAAGTCTTCATTAAGGCCATCATATTATGGAAAACACAAAAAAGAATATTGGAATAATCGGTATCGGCAACCTGATCTTAAACGATGAAGGATTCGGTATACATACCCTTCGCCATTTGGAAGAACACTACATTTTTCCTGAAAACGTCATCCTCAAGGATGCAGGAACTGCGGCGATCTATATGACTCCTTTTCTGGAAGAATGTGATCCCGTCCTGGTATTAGATGTTGTCGATATTCAGGCTGAACCAGGGTCATTTCATTTCTTCACCTTAGACGATGTCAAGGCAGGCACGTTCCAGACGAAAATGTCTCCGCATCAACTGGGCCTTTTGGAAATGGTAGAAATTTGCCGCTTGCGCGATTCGGCCCCGGAGCATATTGAATTCTACTGTGTTGTTCCCGAAAACCTCGAAACCGGTATGGATCTTTCGGCCGTTGTCGCACCGCGGGTTGCCGAGGTCAGCAAAAAAATCGTTGCCCGACTGAGAGACTTCGGTGTAGAGGTAACTGCACGCAAAGCCATGGATAAAGGATGAGGGTAGCCGAGCATCATGCATGAAATCTCTCTGGTCCAGTCCATGATTGGACAATTACACGATCTGGCGCAACAAAATAATGCCACAAAAATAACGAAAATCACAATGGATATAGGCTTGCTCTCCGGTGTGGTCGTTGATTCTTTCCGTTTCGGCTACGAGGTTCTCGCCGAAAGTGACGAACTGGTGCGCGAGGCCGAACTTGTCATTGTCACATTGCCGGCAACCTATCGCTGTACACGCTGTGATCATGCGGAAGAGACAACCGACAAACCCGAATGCTGCCCGCAGTGCCAAGAGATCTTTCTTGTTCCCGAAGGAGGAGACGAGCTGATCTTACGGCAGGTGGAAATGGAGTAACCGATATTAGCTAACACCCCACAAGGGGGTATAAGTACCTTGTATGTAAATGCAGTTATCTGATTTCAAATACAATTCCCGTTTTCTCTTTTTATTATCTGGTTTAGGGTAATAAGGTACTAATACTCAGTAACAAAAGGAAAAAGTATGTGCGATTCATGCGGATGTCATGTCCCAACCCAACACGAACACAGTCACGAGGATCATACGCATTCAACATCGAAAACGGTTGATGTCCATACCAGTCTGCTGGCAGCCAACAATGCCCTGGCAAAACTCAACAGAGAACATTTTGAGGCCATGGGAATGGTGGCAATCAACCTGATCAGCAGCCCTGGCTCCGGCAAAACGACACTGCTCGAACACACCATCGAAAAACTGGGCCACGACATCCGAATCGGAGTGATTGAGGGCGACATCGAGACCGAACGGGATGCCGACCGCATCAGGGCCAAAGGTGTACCCGTGATTCAGCTGACCACCGGCGGCGCCTGTCATCTTGATGCGTCAATGACGCATAAGGGCCTGCATCTTTTGGAAAAAGAGCCCGGCGGCGATACAATCGATCTGTTGTTTATCGAAAATGTCGGCAATCTGGTCTGCCCTGCGACCTTCGATCTGGGAGAGCATAAACGGGTGGTACTTGTGTCAGTGCCGGAAGGCCCAGACAAGCCGGCCAAATACCCAAAGGCCTTCACCAGCTCGGATATTTTCCTGATTACCAAGACAGACCTGCTCCCTTATTTCGATTTTCCAGTCCCTGAGGCCAAGGCCGAGGCCCTGCGCCTGAATCCCAAACTGACCGTGATGGATTTCTCCTCCACCACCGGCGGCACAGGCTTTGATATGTGGCTTCAGTATCTCCGTAACCTCGTCAAGGAGGCAAAGAGGGAACAGGATATTTCAGGCAAATGAAAGCGTTATGAAGAGTAAATACCAAACGATCACATTCCAGGGGATGGCCGGCGCATACTCGGACCTTGCCTGCAGGACGGCTTATCCTGAACTAGAGACAATTCCCAGTGTCTCCTTTGAAGCGGCTTTTAAAGCCGTACGAGACAAAACAGCCGATCTGGCCATGATCCCAGTGGACAACTCCCTTGCTGGCAGGGTTGCGGATGTCCACCATCTTATCCCTGATGGGGATCTGTATATCTGCGCCGAACATTTTCAAAGGATACGCCATTGCCTGTTGGGGCTGCCCGGTGCCAGCCTGGAAGAACTGACAGACGTCCACAGCCATGTCCACGCCTTACCCCAGTGCAGAAAAATCATTGAGGAGCTGAAGCTCAACAAACATGTGGTGGCGGATACGGCCAAGGCGGCATTTGATGTAAAAAAATGGAACGATAAGACCCAGGCGGCAATCGGATCTGAGTTGGCTGCCGATATTTATGGCCTTGATGTTTTACAAAAAGATGTTCAGGACGCAGCACATAATACTACACGGTTCTTGATTTTTTCCCGCGAAAATCACGTTCCAATCCAGGAAAAAGAACAACAGTATATCACCAGTTTTCTCTTTGAAGTGAGAAATATTCCAGCCGCCCTCTACAAGGCGCTGGGCGGTTTTGCCACCAACGGTGTACAGATGGTAAAACTTGAGAGTTATGTCGACAAATACTTTAATGTCGCACGGTTCTTTGCCGATGTTGAAGGGCATAGCAACGAGATGTCCTTGCAATTGGCATTTGAAGAACTGCGGTTTTTTGCCAAGCGGGTTATGATTCTTGGAACCTATCCCGCCCACGCTTTCAGAGATTTGCAAAAAGAGCTAAATGGCGGCTTATAATGCTTGTTTTCCCTTCCTTCCGAGCCTCTTGCAAGATAAGTATTTTTGGCCAAAATCAAGGCATGCGGAAAATTTTATCCCAGGCCTATAGGCAATATCGGAGTCGGAGTTTATGCCCGGAGGGTGCTTACCTCCGAAGGTAAAATTTGAGCATAACGCAGAGTTTGGGCAAATAGGCCATTTTAAAAGAGGTTCTTCTCTTAGCTATTGCCCTTGAGCTGCCTTGATCTCAGCCAGCATCTGCCTGCCACCGTGATCGAGGATAAAATTACCCAGTTCCTGCCCCAGCTTCTCTGCTGAAGAATCCGGACCGATCAAACGTTTCTGCAAAACCCTGCTGCCGTCAAGGGATGCAAGACCACCTATCAAGGTAATCTGGCTTCCGAACAAGTTTGCCAAAGCAAAGGCCGGAATGGAGCAGCCGCCTTCCAATGTTTTTAGAAATGCCCGCTCCGCTATAAGACAGAGTTCGCTTTCTCTATTGTTCAAGCAGTCCCGGATCATTTCTTTCTTTTCCCGGTCAAGGTTGTCAGAGGCCTCCACAGCGATACACCCTTGGCCGACAGGGGGGATAAAATCGGACTTGGGAAATATCTTGACTATCATGTCATCGTATCCCATCCGTTTCACTCCGGCAAAAGCAAGCATCAGGGCATCGCAGGTGCCATTGCGCATCTTCTCAATACGGGTCTGCAGGTTCCCTCGCACGTCCACCGTCTCAAGATGGGGATAGTAGTGTTTAAGAAGAGCAATGCGACGGACCGAGGAGGTCCCTATCCTCAACTTACGGGAGGAGTCGTCGATATCAATTCCGGAATCGGTACTGATCAAGACATCGTTTACTCTCTCTCTTTTGGTGAAAGCGATGAGAGAAAAACCTGCCGGCAGACTCGACTGCAAGTCTTTGGCGCTATGGACGGAAATATCGGTTTCCCCACTCGCCAGCTGCTGCTCTAATTCTTCTGTAAAAACACCTTTACTGCCGATCTTGGCGATTGTGGTATTGAGCATCTTATCTCCTTTAGTCTCTATGCTGGAGATGGAGGTTTTGATGCCGTATTGTTGCAATTTCGCTGCAACCGTCTCTGTCTGCCACATGGCAAGTTTACTCTTTCTTGATCCTATCTTAATGTCTACCATTATTTCTTCTTATCATTTAAATTAGTTTTATAATCACTCCATCTATGATTGGCATAGGAAAATACATAATCGGTATGAGTATCAGCCTGAATTTCTCATCGGTATTGTGTCAATTTACCTGCCCTTCAGAAAGGACAAAACCTTTGGAAGAAACACTTGTGCCTACAAATTTCCACAGTGTTTTCCTGACGCCGCCTGAACTGATAAGAAATCCGGGCTGGTTATAATGACAATGGATATGCTATTATTGGAAGCAGAGTAAAAACCACTCCCGTATTTATTGCAAGCTTTCTCTTGTTCAAACAGTATGCGCTTTCTTCTCTATAATATCCGATATGCAACCGGCCATAAAGGCAGATATCATTTGCCGGTGCCGTATGCCGGTTTTTTTAAGCATACGCTCTCTCGATTGGACCGTATAATCGACTTCATACACTCCGTCAATCCGGATGTTATTGGCCTTGTGGAGGTTGACTCTGGTTCGTATCGATCAGGTAATTTCTGTCAGGCGGACCTCATTGCCCAAAAATTGGGATTCACCTCCATCGTTGAGACAAAATATGCCAATTCGTCAATCGTTTGCCGAGTCCCGGTCTTAAAGATGCAATCCAATGCAATTTTGACCAAAGAGAAAATCATCGACTATTCCTTTTTCTACTTTAAAGAAGGGGTTAAGAGGTTGGTTATCAGGGTTGAATTGGCCCAGGTTGTCTTTTTTATCGTCCATCTGTCTTTAAAGTACAGGCATCGGCAAAACCAGCTGGAATACCTTCATCATCTCGTCAAGGACACCACTAAACCGGTGGTGATCGGCGGAGACTTCAACACATTCTGGGGAAGTAGGGAGCTTGAACTCTTTTTAGCCGCAACCGACATGAAAAATGCCAATATCGCCAACATCCCATCTCATCCCAGCCATTCACCCAGGCGGCAGATAGATTTTATCCTCCATGATCATAGATTTCAGGTTACGAATTTCCAGATCCCGGATATCCGGCTCTCCGACCATGCCCCGCTCATCTGCGATCTGAGCTTGGCTGAGACGGCGTCTTCTTAAAATAAATATTCATGATCTGACTATAAGTTGAAGCTGGACTGTAAAGCGTGTTCCTCGCTGTAATTCACTGTTGACACCAACAGTTCCACCGTGTGCCTCCACAACCGCCTTGACATAATTCAGGCCCAAACCGAGCCCAGGCCGGCTACGGCTTCGGTCGCCACGGTAGAGACGCTCCCAGATCCTGTGAATTTCGTTTGTGGAGATCCCTATCCCATCATCGGCAAAAACAACCACTGCCTCATCTCCTTTTTTTTCCAGGCTGATATCTACCGAACCTCCGTCTTTTCCGTACTTGATGCCGTTGTCAAGCAGATTGGCCCAGACCTGAGCCATGCGGGTCCGATCCGCATCAACCAGTAGATTCTCCTGCAGCCTGGTGGTGATAGTTATCTTCTTTTCTTCGGCAACATACTCATAGAGCGAGACCACATCAGCAAGAGACTCTGCGAGGTCGACCGGCTCCTTTTGCAGGTGCATGGTTCCCGATTCCGCTTCGGCGACACTCATCATGATTCCGAGCATGGAAAGAACCCGCTCCGATTCCTCCAAGCAATCCGACAGGGCATCCTTGAGCCGTTCTATATTCGTATCCTCCTGGAGACCGTATTCGGCAACCGCCCGCAACCTGGTCATGGGTGTCCGTAAATCATGGGCAACATTATCAAGCGAGGACTGCATTTCAGTTACCAGTTGACGGTTTTGTTCCAAGAGCTGATTAAATTGGCCGTAAAGGTCGACCAATACCGGCCCCCGGACCTCCGGCAGCAACATTCCGGTTCGCCCACCAGCCAAGATGGCGGCAATATCGCGATGAATTTTTTTTATCGGCAAAACACTTCGTTTTATACAGAATAACGTCAGTCCAAAGGCCAGGATTCCGGCAAGAGCAACCCCTATACGGCCGAAAACGATAATCCGTCTGTACATCTCGACAGAACCCCGCGTCTCTTTGCCGGCCTGAATACTTATACTTCCGGATAGTGTTTTGGAAACGATGGTCCAGCTTCCCTCTCTTTTTGGATCATTTAAAGATATCCAGGCGCCTGATGCCTGCCAATTAAGGGCTGCCAACCTCTGAAAATCAACCTTCTCGGAACTGCTTTCGGCAAGCAAAATCTGTTCTCCGTTGCGCACCAGACGGATGAAGGCGAGCCCCTGGAGCCCCCCTGTCTCTCCCCGGCGACTGGTAAAATCAAAGTTGAGTGCGGATATGGGATTAACAGTAAGATAATGGGCAAGACGTGTGTTGACATCCCGGAGCGCATCAGTTTTCAGCTGGTGTTTTATCAGCAGGGAGACGGCCGCAATGAACAGGGTAAGTGTCAGCCACAGGACCAGAAACAGGGGAAGAGTGAACCTCAACCCTGCGGTAAAAAAACCTTCCCTAGCGGGCACGAAGGACATAGCCCATTCCCCTGACGGTGTGGATCAGCTTCTTCTCATAATCTTTATCGATCTTATTACGCAATCGACAAACCAGAACATCGACGACATTGGTCTGGGGATCGAAGGCATAATCATACACCCTCTCCAGGATGGAGGTCTTTGACAGAACTACCTCGGGATTACGCATCATATACTCAAGCAGCGCATATTCTTTGGCAGGCAGCTCAATCTTCTCACCGTCACGTTGCACTTCATGTTTCAAAAGATCCATCTGCAGAGTATCGACTGCCAAAACCGTGGGTCGGGTGTTTTTCTGATCCCTTCTGATCAAGGCCTGGACCCTGGCTAAGAGCTCACTGAAGGAAAAGGGTTTGACCATATAGTCATCTCCGCCTCTCTGCAGTCCCTGGATCCGGTCGTCAACGGACTGTTTGGCGCTCAAGATCAATACCGGTGTTTGCACGCCTTTTCCCCGCATTTTTTCAATCACACTCAGCCCGTCCAGCAACGGCAACATAATATCCATGACCGCCACGTCAAACTCCTCGGTCAGAGCCATACTAAGACCGTCTACACCGTCGTAACATACCTCAACGTTAAACCCGGATTCCTGTAGTCCTTTCTCTATAAAGGAAGCAATCTTTTTGTCATCTTCTACAAGCAGGAGTCGCATGATCAATCACCCTCCTTCTCCTTTCCGATTTCCCCTAGAATTCAGCAGCGACCCCGCCTCACAATTCTGGGACGCTGAATTCAGGGCGAATCAGGTTCTCCTTAATGAGGCTCATCAACAAGAGCAACAACCGAGCAGTTCCGGCCGGTGTTTCCCTGTGTCTTGCGGCAGGCCCGGCGATAGGAGAAATAATCCTGCGAGCAGGCGGTACAGATACCTGCCACGTTTATAGCCAATGCTTTCAGTCCGCACATAATCAGCTGCCATCTGGTTATCTGCCAGAAATCAAAATGGTTCTCCTCTACCCTAAACCTCATAAACTCCCGGGGCAGTTCTTTTTTGTAATTGATAAACTCAGCGCAACAGGGCCCAAGAGATGGACTTACAGCCGCCGAAAGATCCTCAGGAGCACAACCGAAATGATCCTGCATGGCCAAAATGGTTTTTGCGACGATCCCGTTAACGCTCCCGCGCCAGCCACAGTGGATTGCAGCAATCGCCCGGCGGATCGGGTCATGGAGCAGAACGGCCTGGCAATCCGCCTGCTGAATCATCAGACCGACCCCCTTTTGCCTGGTCATAAGCGCGTCGACACCTTCAATCTCACCGCCCTCCAAAGAGTCGCCGTCATAACAGTGGATCTTGTCTCCATGTACCTGTCGAGCAGAGACCAATCGATCAAGTCCCAGAGTTCTTCTGACAACTTCCCTGTTTTTTCTTACAATCGCATCATCATCGCCTACCCCGTAACTCATGTTCCTGCTGGAATAGGGAGGACGGCTCTCTCCTCCGTGCCGATCAAAAAAGGCGTATGTACATCCGTTGAAATGTTTCATCATCATCTTATTATACCACAAGGGCATAAGTTTCGTACGAGCAGGCAAGCTGCTCAACTCAGCTTTATGAACTGTATTCTCTGTACATTTATTTCTTTTTCCTATAATAAAACGACATGAAAAAAATGCAAATTCCTATCGTCATGGCTGCATTCGGCACCACATCCCGGGCCGAAGCTACCTATAAGATCATCGACACCCGGGTACGGGAATTTTTTAACGGACATGAAATCCACTGGTCCTATTCATCACGTATGATCAAGGGCTTGATAGGGGAAAAAAAGGACAAGCTCGTCGGGCATCCGCACGAGATTCTTGAGCAGCTGCATCTCCAAGGTTATACCTGGGCAGTGGTCCAGTCAGTCCACCTCACCTGCGGCCATGAGTTTCATCGGCTTATTACCGAGATTAAAGATATGAAGATCCGCACCTCGGTGGGGATGCCGCTGCTGACATCGCCGCACGACCATTGTCAGGTGGCAAAATGCCTGGAGCCGATGATCCAAGCCCATACAGACAAGGCGATCCTGTTAATGGGGCATGGCACGGACCACCCATCCTGGACCACTTATCCGGCCTTCCGGCAGGTCGCAAGAGAGAAGTTTGGTGAACGGATCTTTGTCGGCGCCGTGGAACAATTTTCCCCGTCGGAAGACGTAATCGACCAAATTGCGTCAGCGGGATTTACTAAGGTGCTGATGGTTCCCTTTTTACTCGTTGCCGGCATGCATTACACGAAGGATCTGGTTGGCGACGGACCCGAATCCTGGTGCTCTCGACTTCAGGCAGCAGGCATGAAAACGGTAACAATAGGCGATGGGCTCGGGTGCCTCCCCTGCATCAACGAGATTTTCTGCAACCATATCCGGGAGGCACTGGACGTGATCCCGGTGTAGCCTTGAGCTTACCTGTAGATATACTGCCTGTTTTTCCTGTCAATCAACTGAAAGACCTGATACCCGTCGTTCTTTTGATGAAAACGGGCATACCCTTCCTCTTCGCATTTGGAGCAGCAGTCCCATGGCAGTTCCACACCATAACAGGCCTGTTTCCATCCCGCCCTGGATTTTATAAATCTGACTCCTGAACACTGGTCGCAGTCACGGAGTTCCTCCCGCTGATTTTCCAGGATGTTATCCGTGTCGTAGAAGATTTCGCGTTCACGGATGAAGTAGCCTGCCTCTTTTTCATAGGCTCCTGGTTTGGGATAAAAATAGAGGTCAGGTAGCTGGCGGCAAAGTCGTTTGATGTAATTCAGGGTGTCGGGTTGTTCCCGAATCTGATTGGGATTGTAATCAGGTTCTGTAACCGAAGAATAGTCACAGCCAGCCATGGCCAGACAGATGCCGAGGTTCACGTAAGGCAAGGCGCCCTTGATGGAATAGCCGCCTTCCAACACGGCAATATCGGGTTTGAGCAACTCGTTTAACCGGGCGTAGCCCTGGGCGGAAAAACACATATTGGTGATGGGGTCGGAGTAATGGTTGTCCTGACCAGCTGAATTGATCACCAGATCGGGTTTGAAATCAGCAAGGATCGGCAACACCACCTGTTCCAGGGCATGGAGATACCCCTCATCAGAGGTATTGGGCGGCAAAGGAATGTTCATCGTCTTGCCAAGCGCCTTGGGCCCGCCGTTCTCGTTTGGAAAACCCGATCCGGGATAGAGGGTCCGTCCATCCTGATGCAGCGAGATGAAAAGGACGTCAGGATCATGCCAATAGACATCCTGAGTCCCGTCACCATGATGGCAATCGGTATCGACGATGGCAATCCGTTTCCGTCCGTAATGTTCCCGGATCCACTCCACCATCACCGCCTCGATGTTGATATTGCAGAAACCGCGATTCCCTTGGACCACTTTCATGGCATGATGGCCCGGAGGTCTGACCAGAGCGAAGGCACGCTGTGTTTCCTTCTCCAGAACCAATCGTGCGGCTTCAATTGCTCCGCCCGCCGAAATCCTGTGTGATTCGGTGCAGACGTCGGCAACCTTGGGATAACAGAAATGGGTACGCAGGATATCCTGGTCCGTGGCACGCAGAGGTCGGTGTTCGGTAATGCCTTGGATATCAAAGAGTCCCTCCTCCTTGAACTGGTCTTGGGTATAAAGCAGACGTTCTTCTCGTTCGGGATGAGTCTCGGATATTGCCCAATCATAGGCCGGAAAAAAGATAACTCCAAGAGTCGTTTGAGCAGTAAGCATTGTCAGGCCTCTTAATCCATAAAGTGTTTAAGACTGGCTGTCGATGTGGAGATCGGTCTTTGTCATGTCCAATTTGCAGGTTACCGCCGGTTGAACCTGGGCTACCACCCTGATATTTCTTCCGGTCATATAGAAGTCCTCGACGATATTGATCGAATCCGCCTGGGTAATCTGGACCTCCCGGGCAGAAATTGCAACACCTGCCTTTTTGAGATCATCGACCAATAAAGACTTCGCCTCTTCGATCGCTTTATCCAAGGTATACCCTTTTGTAATGGTTCGAAAAACTTCAACTCTTGGAACCGAAACCCTGCCTGTGGCGGTATCGGCTGTCAGGACGAGATGGGCGGTCGAGCGGGTCAGTGCCGCGCCCACGGCATTGGCGACCTCGTATAAAGGTGGAACGATGACCTCCATGCCCAGCTTGTCCTGCAAAAGGTCTTTGAAGACAGCGGCAGGACCACCGATGACGATCAGCTTTGACGGTTCGATTGTCCGCTCTTCCAATATCTCATGGATGGTATAGACCGGTTTGGAATTCACCTGGGTTATCAGAGCATCTATTTTACTGCTTATTTCATTGACTGCGGTATCAACGGCTGCCTTGGCTAGCTGCTGAGCGTTCATACCGTGATCGGCTGCCAACCTGTCCAGACCTTCGGCGGAACGCCGGCTGTCACCAAAATCAGAAAACCCAAGAACATTGAAGGCATCCATCAGGGTAGGCGCCGGACCGTTCATTGCCAGGCAGGGACCACTGCGTTGCGGTCCAACCATGACAAGATCAGCTTTGGGTTTGATTTGCGAATCTCCTCCAATGCCGATGGATTCGACACGAATGGCTCGCACCAAGGTGGGACAGTCGTTGATGGATATCCCCTCCCGCTCAAGGAGGGGCTGCCCTCCGGCAAACAGGGCAATATCGGTGGTTGTTCCGCCGATATCCAGGATAACGACATCGGAATCCGAGGGAACCATGGCCAAAATACCCATCACCGAAGCGGCAGGCCCGGAAAAAATAGACTGCACGGGAATCTCCAGGGCACGGGACAGGGGCATGGTCCCACCATCGGCCTTGAGGATATTGACCTCGGCATGGATATCGAGTCCCTTCAGGCTGTCCAAAAGGGCCGTGGTAAAGGTTTTAAAGGTACGCCATACCGCGGAGTTGAAATAACTGGTATAAATTCTGCGACCGAAGTTGAGTTGTCCGGAGATTGAATGTCCAAGCGATACGAAATCTGCTCCATCGCCCAAAGTCTCTTTGATGATGTTTTCAAATTTTGGATTACGCGGTGAGAATTTGGCAACCGCTGAGTAGCTTGTGACGCCCTTGACCTTACAATCGGCAATGGCATCTTTGAGCCGTTCCCTATCGATTGGTGTGGTCTCCGTGCCAAGATGATCAAGAGACCCGGGGATAAGGTGGTAGTGGTCACCGATTTGGTAGGTCATGGCAGCTATGCCGGGTCCGCCGACAACCAGCATACCAACCGGCTCCATCCTGCCGGTAACGATGGCGTTGGTGTTCAAGGTCGTACTCAAATTGAGGGTATCGATCTGTTTCGGGTTTCTTCCTGCGAGAATAGAGCGCAGTACCCGAGTGATCGAATCGAGGAGATTGTCATGTACCGTTGCGGTCTTGGCAGCAGCAATAATCGTTTCCCCATCTATGAGCACACCATCTGTATGCGTACCGCCGATATCAATACCTATGCGCATAAAAATACCTTGCTTAATAGATTATAATTGTTACATGTTCGTCCTTATCGTCTTCTCTATATAATATCTTTGAAACCCAAATAGCGGGTTTGAAATATCTTCTTCCCATGTTGAAGAAACGACTTAAAATCCCAAGGGGTCGTTGTCAATAATTGCCTATACTCAGGTTTGACGACATAACAACACACCGTCTCCTCGCCATCATCCTCGGAATAACGGATTACAACCCGGTTACGGCTGTATATTTCTCCCTCAAAGCGGTCGAGCCGGTTCCATCCTTGCTCTTCAATCCCTTGATAAACAATACCCTCGACACGTCCACCGGACAACGGTACCACACCTGGATACTGCTCATCCTTCATCGTAAAACGTTGAAAATCAGGCAAAATAGCGGACTGACAGGGAAGAGGACCGCCGACAACTGTAGACATAATATCCTCACACATCAGAGAGCCGTAGGTAAAGAGTTTGTGCATGATCTTACGGGGAAAAATATAAGAGAGTGATTCCTTGAGAAGTGTTCGGATAGAAAAAGATGCTCATAATTAGCCTACAAGACAAATGTATACCAAGGACATTACGCCTTTGCACCAAGAAAAGAGAAACAGCTTATTTGATGCCGGCAAAGGTCTTAGCCAGGTTGTTATCGATAACGTAGATACAGATCTCTTTGGCCCCCTGCCTGGTGTACCGATATTTTTCCCGCAGATTCTTCATGAGAAAGGTCACATCATCCCGGATTTTTTTATCGTAGGTCTTGAACGATTCCTCATCGTAATCTTTGATTGCCCTTCTAAAATTTTCATTTTCCAGAAAAGGTTCTAAGACCTTCTCCTTCAGGTTATATTCATAGCGGTCATGAAGCTGCGCATAGAGGGTTGTTTTGGTGATGGGCAGATTTTCCCGCAGCATCTCCTGGGTGAGAGCGTTGGTGGTGTAGGATTTCTGGACACCTATCCGAAACTGAACGGCATCTTTCTGATTGGGAAGAAGCCTGGATTCAATCCGTTTGAAAAATTCCTCCGTGAGCTCCAGATATTCCCCTGTATATTTACAAAACTCCACTGTCCCCGGCTCAAAATTCACGGCGAACATATAGTTTTGTATCTCTTTGGAGATCTGCTCCTCATTATAATAATACAGTGATTCCTTCACCTCCTGAAGGACGGAGTAATTGTACATCTTTAAAAGTGAGTCCAAAAATCCAAGCGGCAAGATATTACGGTCTTGCTTGCAGAATTTCTTGAAGAATTTTATAAGCATAGACATGTCAATAAGCTTGTCGTCCTGATAATAGCCGGAATAAAACTCGTTGAACATTCTAATGGAATCACGACCGGACAGGCCTTTCCAACCGTCATTTTCCGACTCGGATATGATCTTCTGCCGACGTTTTGCCGTAAAATTCTTCAGATCCTCTTCCTGCAGCCATTTGGGAATAAAGCCTGTATAGATCTCCATCTTCAACAATTGAAGGTTCTGATCGCAATACAGCTCATATTTTTCCGGGTTTCCTATCCAATCGAGCATGGAATCGGATTTGGTATTCAATCGGGTGGCAATGATGACCCGGGCAAAATTATGCAACACCCGGGGCAAAAAGCTCTCATCTATATGTTTGCCAAATATTTCCCGATAAATCTCAACTTCAGTTTTCAGATCCAGAACATAGGGCACGTTGATATATTCCACCCGATCGGTGAACGCCTGAAGATCCTTGAAGATTTTTTTGTCCTCGGGATTCATCAGGGCAATGAACAAACAGTTGACGTTTTCTTCTATATCCTCGACTTTATGGACCCCGTCGCTGATGATGTTGTGCAGCTCCATCAACCGTTCGGTATTATGCGATTTGATATCCATCAAAGCATAAATTCCATTGTTGGTCTTGGCATAACGGGAAAAAAGATAATTCACCTGGTTGGAATCGAAAAACAGGGTATCTAGTGAGCGTTGAATCATTTCATTCCGCAACACCATCTGCTGCAAGGGTTTGTCACCGGGACTGAAGACTGAAATTCCCTCTCCGATTCTCCTGTTGACCACATAAGGGCGTGCATAGACCTGTTCCAGGACCTTTCTTGGATCATTAAACTTTCGCAGAAGCGCCTGATAGAGGGTTGTGCAGATAGTGCAGGGGGAATCCTGAAAAACCCATTCAAATTTCTTGTCTGTAAAAAGCTGCCATTTGAACTCTTCATTTTCCAGAATATCATCAAAGAAACGTCTGCGCGCCTTCTTCGGGATCAACAAAAGCGGATTGTCATGGCTGGGACAGGAGACATCGAAATAGCTGCCGAGGTCATTATTTTTTTCACAGGCACAACGCATCTCGTTAGCCAGATCCATTTTCCCGTCATTTTCCAGTACCCAGGCGAGTTTTTCGGTCAGGGAATTCAATGAGTGCACCCCTCCGACCAGATGATCGCGCTTCAGTCTCCAGACCACCTCATAGCGGGAGCCTTCCGGTGTATTGGTATACTCCTCGAATTTTCTCAGGAAATTATTGAGAAAAGTCGATTTACCGCTGCCATGGGGGCCTTCGAAAATGTAGATCTTGTTTTGTTGCGCGCCAAAGGATAGAGAATCGACATGCGCCATAAGCCTATTGGCGAATAGACGGTCGGCAAAAAACGGCCGATCCGAACCTTCTACGAACAGGCGGCTGCAATCATAATTGAGATAGTGAATGGACTCTGGGTCATCGGGATATTCATCCGTGCCGGCATCGACAAAGGTGTGTATCATATCAGAGTAGACCTGATACACACTTCGAACAACCCGACTCGGATGTAAAACGAGTTCTTGTATGAATTCAGAGAACGAAAGTGTCGGTTGTTGTTCCCAGCCGATATCCTCCTGGCTGAGATTTTCCATGGCTTGTTCTAAATCCCGCATTGGCAATCACTCCGTCTGCATTTCCAACCCGGATTTCTCATCCGGGCTAATCGGTTATAACCTTACGGCTCAACTTCCTCTCTTTCATCCGATACCGCACCCTTTGCCAGGTTATCTCTTGCGGGGCCTGGGGTTGGTTGTCCGGATTTTCATGCTGGGAAGCTGGTGAAGGAGAGACAACCTCGGATGTATCGAGAAACACCTGCTCCCCCCAAAGGTATTCAATGCCAAGAAGCGCTCCCTTTATGTAATCCTGAACCAAAGGTCGCCCCTCAAAGAGATGGTCGAGATGAAGAGAATTGTCTTCATTTACCTTTATGCGGATGGAAGGGGGATGATAGAGGGAATCGAGGATCATCTTTTTATATTCTTCCGCCTTCCTGCTTTTGACATAATACTGCCAGGTCATTCGCTCCTTATTGAGTCGTTTTCCGGCGACAAAAAGCTTGTGCCGATCGACAAAATCCTGATCGACGAAGGAATTGATAAACATTGAGTCGGTAAGATTCTCCCGTATCGAAAAAATAAAATCGCGTCCCTTTTCAATATTGGTATCAAATTTTCTGCGGGAGACTTGATCTTTTTCCATGGTAAAATCCAGCGAAACCCGCCCCTTGTTTGCCATTTCTTCAAGATAGGAAAAAAGCCGCATGCCCAAGGCGTAAGGGTTGAGGCCGACGCGTGGCATGGAGGTCACTTTGGCATTGACCAGGGCAAAATCCACCTCGTGGCCGCGAATCCGATCGTCTTGCAAAAAGAGTTCTTCATGCCAATAGCTTGCCCAGCCTTCGTTCATGATCTTGGTGCGTATCTGAGGTTGAAAATACAGGGATGTGGACCTTATTACCTCCATCACCGTCAACATCCATTGGTTCTCTTCCCGGTTTAAAAATTCCGAGTTCTTCATCAGGAAATGGAAAAGGTCCATCTTCTCCTTTGATCTCTCCTGTTTTTTCGTCTTCTCATACAATGATTCGAACTCAGAATATCGGACCTTGATCTCTTCCAAGAAAAGGTACTCGCCGTCATCGTGATTTTTCCGTACAAAATCATTATATCGTTCCACCTCTTTTATATATTCGACTATGGAGGCTTTTTTCTCGCTCTGAAGGAAGATATCAAAATAGTAATCCAATTTGGTCGGAATTCTCTTCTCCTTTGATGGAGAGAGTTGTGCCAATTCGTTGAAATAACCGACAAGATTATCGATTGACCGGGAAAACTCTATGACATAATCGAGCCAACGTCCTTTTTCCGACCGAAGTTTGGCAATCAGCCTTTTGTCTGAAAGCGCTCGACTGGCAAAATCAAAATCCCAGGTATGGCGGAAGAAAAGATTATTCTGAAAAAAATCGATATGACCGATCACATGATAAAAAATCATTACGTTCAACCAGTCGGGATTATTATCATTATAGAAAGAAATAGCCGGCCGTGTATTAATTACCGTCTCATAGGGATTGGATGGATACAGCTCGTATCTGCCGCGTTCTCTGAGAACCTCCACATCCTGTACCCAGTAATCATACAGAGTCGGAATCATGACTTTGGGGGAAAGTTCAAGCAGATCACGGTTGGTGACGATATATTCGAGGCTCTCATCCAGGAAGCTCAGGCCGGCATCCTTTGCCCGCTCCTTGCATCCTTCCATGATTCTCTTTGCATGCTGGCTGATCAATTCCATTTAAACACGGACCTCCGTAGATGGGGCAATAACCTTCGAGATTGTCAGAAAATTTATGATATCAGGTTCTTGATCCCCTCGATCAGGCGCCCCTCGTCGCTGTCTTTGGACATCACATCCATACGCAGCAGTTGTTTCTTTGACTCCAGCAGGCCTGAGCCCTTGATATACTTTTCCACCTCGCTGCCGCCACTGATGCCGTATCCGTTTTCTGCAACGGTTATGCCCACCCTGCTGGCGTAGGAGAGTATTTTTTCAAGCTCCGGCAGCGTCTCCTTGCCGCTGGTATCCCAATCGTCGCCATCCGTTCCGTGAAAGACGTAGATATTGTAATCCCGATCAAGACTTTCCTCCTCGACAATCTGGTTGACCAGCCTATAAGCAGAGGCCACCTGCGTGCCGCCGGCAACACGCAGATTGTAATAGGTATGAAAATCATCGACCTCCTTGGCCTCGGTATCATGCAGGATGAACCTGGACTTGACCTGTTTTTCGTACTGGTAGGTGAGCCAGGAATAAATGAGAACATGCTGGGCCACCACCAACTCTGTCGGCTTTCCGCTCATTGAGCCGGAATAGTCACGAACGAAAAAAACCACGGCCTGTGATTCAAAATCCTTCTCTTTGGAGAGGATTCGATAGACCCTATCCTCAGGTGATATCATCAAATTGTGGGAATCAATTTGCTCCTCCTGCCGGATACGACCCAGGCCGATATTGGTCTGAATAATACGCCGCAGGGTGGCCTTTTTGTCCAACACCTGGCCAAAACCCCGATTCTTATCGGTGAGATCGTAGGTATATTTGGTAAACGATTTCTTTTTTCCCTTATCTCGCAGGTTTGGTAGCTGAAACTGTTCGGTGAGGATGCGTCCCATCTCGTAGGCATCGGATTCTATTTCGTGCCCTTCACCGCCACCCTGCCCGGCTCCCCCCTGACCTTGCTGCTGCTCCCTGACCGGTTGCTCGCCGATAACCTCGCCTTCCTCGCCTTCCCCTGAGCCGCCATCTCCTCCTTCTTCACCTTCTCCGCCCTCGCCCTCCTCGCCAGTCCGGATCTGATCATGTAACAGCTTTTCTTCAACGGTGGTCGGCACAACCACCACTTTATCAGTCCCGTTTCTCCCGGGCTTGATCATCTTTCCCACCCGGATTTTGCGGGGAAAGCCGTCCTCTTCCCGCTGTCTGTCCCGCTCCAGCAGATCATTAATGGAATGGGCGGGCGATAAGGAGGAAACAGCAGGGCGAAGAGGAAGCTCCTGGAGCATGGCCTGGTCATTGAAAAGATACATACTGTCAGGCGCCGTACGGATATTTGGACAGAAATGCTCCAGGGTACTCTTTCGTGCGGCCAGATTCAGTTCATATCTGATGATCCGCTCCTGCTCCGGCGTTAATCCCTCTTTCTTCAATCTCTCATAGATGGCCTGCATTGTTTCCATCATAGTGACTTCTCGTGGGTTGTGGATTTATTTCCTGGAGAGAGCCCATTAACCTCTTCCATTTTCTAAGTTTCATCCACCTGGGTGCAGAAATATTCAATGGTCTTCTGGGCGCAGGTCGTACAATACCCAAGTTTGTTGAGCATGGTCTCGATCATCCGGTCATAAAGTTTCTGATTTTCCTCGTTGGTTCGATTTGCCAATGCCCCAATGAGACTGCCGGCACCTGCGATATCGGATTTCAGACGGACATCGGTGACCGCCTTGACCAATTCCAGATTATCCATGAAATCATAGTCAGGGTCTACCGACATCTTCTGCCCGTAGATCTTGCGGATCGAGGTCCTGAACGACTCTTTCTGTTCCCGGGTTTTCAGCCCCAGGCGGTCCTCGATGGAATCAATATAGCGCTCGTCGATTTTCAAGGCCAAGAGCTCCCCCGTCTGCGGATTTTTATATTTCCACATCTTGTCGGCACCGAGATTTTCCGCATCAATGCCGATGATCATATTGACGTAGTTCATCACATCCTTGCGGATGGCCAGAGGCTCATCCATGTAGGCGTTGAACATCTCGGTCATGATCCTTTCCCGGTAGAGCCCACGGGAGGTCCTTAGATCATCGAGAAACTTCGCCCGATCATTGGCCTCGGGAACATAATCGAGAATAACGCGCTCCAAAGCCCTGAAGACATCATAGGCAAACATGCACTTGCCCTCGTTGGTTCCGGAGTTTTCCAGCATCAACTGCATGGAACGTCCCAGATTTCTCTGTCCGAGCCCTTTCTGACCGAAACGTTTCGTGATATCGGGATCCTGATTCAGGGTATCGATTACCTCGGAAAGGGTCTTGATGCTTTTTTCTCCCGCCACTTCTCCGGCGGCAAGCTTCATGGTCTCAATGGAGGTCAGCTTTTCAGAACGAGGCAGGCGGGTAAGTACTGCCGCCACCGATGACGCATAATTCAGGTTCGGATCCTGATGCATAACATCGCCTGTCAGGGTCGTTTTGGCCTCGTTGCCGATCGCATACGACGTCAATTGCTTCTGCAGCTTATAGTTGGTGTTGTGCGACACATAGCAGATACGGCAACGATCGATGATCGGGGCCTCTTCCTTTTCCGCCAGGAAACGATTGAACTCGGAATTGTTACTGGTGGCCACGATCAGTGTATCGATGGGCCACTTATAGCCGTCTATCTCGATGGTTCGATTCTGGATTATCCCGAGATAAACCTGAACGAGATCTTTCTTGTTTTTATAGATCTCATCGCTGAAATGGATGCCGCCGCCGGCTACCCTCGCCAATGCTCCCCGGCGGAGATCGAATCGATACGGGTTATTGGTATCGCTGATGTGCAACAGTCGTTGGATGGACTCCTCTCCCAGCAGGTCGACTGCCGAAGAGGTGATCTTGTCCTTGGCCGGATATTTCCCGGTCACTGTGCCCAGACTCTCGGTAAGAGGAACGGGAACGATTTCAATAAATTTCATCATCTCTTCCAGATTACCGTCTGTGAACTTCCTGATGTCATTCCATATATAGGCGGAACACGCTCCCAGCGGCCGATAATTTTCATACCATTTCTCGACATTTTTATCGGAGAGACGATAGCGTCTGATCAGATATTCTCTGGAGGCCTTGTAATCCTCATGGGTGTTCATGGCCAGAATCATGGGATCTTCATACGTCTGGGATTCCGCCGATTTTATGTGCCCGTAACTGCCTATTTTATCAAGATCGATAAAACGGAACGTATATTTTCGATTCTCCGGCTGGGAGAGGAAATTTCTATACATCGAACAGAGATACTCGACCAGGAAGGTCTTGCCGTTCCCTGGCTCTCCAACCAGGACAAAGGCCATCTCTTTTGAAGAACCTCCCTCGGAGGCATCTTTTATAAACGATACAAAAGAGTTGATTTCGTCATACATTCCGACGATATGTTTTTTACCTTCCCTGAATATCTTAAAGTCAAAGGTGTTTTTACCATTGACCATCACTTTGTCGATATCCTTTTCCAGGATCATTCTGGTGACGCCCTGGAATGCATTTTCAAAGGTTCTCTCCCCCTTTTTCACAGCCGCAATATGTTGATGAAGTGTTGAGTTTTTGCCTTGTGCCATCATGCCCTCCTCCAGAAGGTAATGTTGAGGTTCTTCATCCTTTTTATTTATTATCGTCACAATTATATGCCAAATGCAAGAGTCGATTACCTTTTTATAACAACTATTTTTCCATGTCTTTCGTGCAAGAACAACCGTTTCTTTCAAATTCAGCCGAACAATCCAGACAATGAATTTTACTTTCGCAACAAAATTTGTTGACATTCAATCTGAGTCTTGCGATCTTTTTATTAAAGATAAATTGCCTTAGAGATAATGCCAGGCAGTACATGTGATTTTGTACCTATGGACACAAACATTTTCACAACGCTCAGACAGACGGCTGACGCCATCATTGCAACGTTCGGTCCGAACTGCGAGGTTGCCGTATTCGACTTGGCAAATCTCAAAAAGTCGCTCTGCTATCTCAACGGAAATATTACCGGACGAAAAATCGGAGCACCTGCAACCGATGTCTTGATAGGGGAACTGCAAAAGCAGGGCAAAGATATTCGGGATATGTATAATTACAAGTCGACAACCCGAAACGGACGCTCTCTAAAAACCAGCACCATATTCATCCGCGACTCTGCCGACAGGCTGATTGCCGCCTTATCCATAAACTTCGACACCACAGATATCTTCAATGCTATCCACTCTCTTGCGCCACTTCTCCATACCGGAGATGCAAACGATCATAAAAGCAAGAGAGCCTTTACCGGCACAGCTCCTCAAACCGTCGAGGTCCTTTTTGATCAGGCTGTACTGGAAATGGGTAAACAACCGGCCAGCATGTCAACAAAAGAAAAGATAATGCTTACCGAACTGCTCGACGGGAACGGAGCCTTCCGGCTTAAGGGAGCAGTTGAACAAATCGCAATGATGTGCGGTGTATCAAGGTACACAATTTATGCATATTTGAGAAAAATCCGAACCGGAAAGGCCTTCAATCAAATCTAACCAGCACTTCTAATGATGTGATTATCCAATGGAAATTTCAAAGAAATCACAAATAGTCAGTCCCTCCAGGTTAGGATCCTGGGCGGATGGACGCCTAAGCAATCCTTCGCCTCTGAAAAAGGCCGTACATCTGTTGGTGCGAGTTATTCTCATTACCGCTCACGAATTTAAACGCAATGCTCTCTCGCTTCGTGCCGGCGCCCTGACCTACTCCGTTCTGCTGGCCCTAGTCCCGATTCTTGCCATCAGCACCGCAGTGGTCAAAGGTCTTGGAGGAGGGGATCAATTACACCGGGTCGCTTATTCCTATATCGATTCTCTGGAAGAGAACAACAACCCGCCCCTTGGTGCTTCTTCCAGTGAGGTTTCTCAAACAAAAACCGGATCTTCGGACCAAGGGGAAAACCTGACAGCCCATCTTCGTTCCGCTGTCGATAAGCTCTTTAATTATGTCGATAAGACTAATTTCGCAACCTTGGGTTCTTTCGGTGTCATCGGCATTCTGTTAAGCGCCCTGTTGGTGCTAGGCTACATCGAAGAGGCCATGAATGCCATCTGGAGGGTTACTGCAGGAAGATCGCCGTTACGAAGGATTACGGATTATATGACTTTGCTCATCATCATGCCCTTCTCTATCAATGTGGCCTTTGCTGCCAGTGCTTTTCTTAAAAATCCCGCCCTGGCGTCCAAAGTGGATGCCGTTC
This sequence comes from Desulfocapsaceae bacterium, assembly GCA_046704745.1. Lineage (GTDB taxonomy): Bacteria > Desulfobacterota > Desulfobulbia > Desulfobulbales > Desulfocapsaceae > CAWGGS01. The sequence goes on from JBJKRL010000133.1 coordinate 24,244, forward strand.
TTCCTTTCGTTTGGCTCCAGACGCTTCTTTTAAAAGCGGCACCCATTCTAATAATTGCTCTAACCTTTTATATAATTTATATTTTTTTCCCAAACACAAAGGTTAAAACACTTCCCGCCCTTCTCGGCTCCCTGCTGGCGGCCATCCTGTGGTTCGGCGTCCAGAATATCTATATTACCCTCCAAGTCGGGGTCTCGAAATACAACGCCATCTACGGTTCTTTTGCCACTCTCCCTCTTTTTCTCATCTGGATATACCTTGGTTGGTTGTTCATCCTTTCCGGTGCCCAGGTAGCCTTTGCCTGTCAACACATCAAGACATTCCGTCTGATCCCGCAGACTCCGGTCCCTTCGGTTAGACTCTCCGCCGCCTTCGATATTATGGATATGGTCTACCTTGCTTTTTCCCAAAAACAGTCTTTAACAGAAGACAACCTGACTGAAAAGCTTGCCCCGTATTCTCCAACCATCCTCTCTGATGTTCTCGAATTGCTGAAATCCGGCGGCCTTATCCATATTTCCCAAACCGACGAGCGACTGCTGCCAGCCTCATCTTCAGAACACTATAAAGGAAAAGAAGTTATTGAATTACTCCTTGGCACAGAAGTTCCCAATACCGACGGAGGTATCCGAAGTCTTAAAGTGGTGGAAAGTGCGGCACAGGCCAACCTGAACCTCCATGGTTTGCTTGATGCCAGTCCACAAGATTTACTGGAAGATGGGCGGGAGACTCAGGAGTCGGACTCAGCTACGTAAGAGATCACGTGTTGGTGCACCAGTCATACGCATTCTGGAACATCTTCAACCAGGGACTAACCAGCATCCTTTTCATCTCCCTCGGAAGATAGTGTGCCTGCCATGGAAGAAAGGTTCTCTCCGGATGCGGCATCATGGCTAAATGACGCCCGTCTGGAGAACAGAGTCCCGCCATGCCTCCAGGCGATCCATTGGGATTAAAAGGATATGCTTCCGTAGGTTGTGAATCGTCATCGACAAAGACAACGGGAATCATATTCCCCGCCTGGACCTTTACCTGCACCGACGGGTCAGGGAAGTGCAACCGGCCCTCACCATGATCAATATGTATGCCAAAGACCATTTCTTCCATACCTTTTAACATAATGGCATTGGATTTGAGGATCTTGACAATAGACCAGCGCGACTCGAACCGCTCCGAGAGGTTGCGGATAAAACGCGGCTGACTTTCCGGACCAATCCCCTGCCACGGAACCCAACCAAGAAGCCCAAAAAGTTGACAGCCATTACAGATGCCCAGGGTAAAGGTATCGGAACGGTTGTAAAACCTGTCAAACATGGATTTCAATCTGTCATTGAACAGAATAGTTGCCGCCCACCCCTTCGCCGATTCGGGTACATCGGCGTAAGAAAATCCGCCGACAGCCGCCAATCCTCGAAACTGATCCAGCGTGACCCGGCCTTCCAGAAGATCGGTCATGCATATATCCCATGGATCAAAGCCGGCATAGTAAAAGGCTGAGCTCATTTCCCTATCGGAATTCGATCCTTCATCCCTCAAGATCGCAACTTTTGGTTTTTCAGTCTTTTTCAGCAAACCAATGGGTGTGGCCTTTGGATCAAAGGGGATGTTATAGGTCGGACCTGAACGGTGCGCTATATTTCTCTTTTCCTCAGCGGCGCATTCGGGATTCATCTGCAGCCTTTCCAGCTGGTAGCTGGTCTCTTCCCACCACTGCCGCAGTGTTTCCATGTCTTCATCAAGGACAATCGAATCGTCATAGACCACTCGAATGCATTTTTCTTTTGTGGTTTTACCGATTTCCAGGTACGGAATACCTGCCAGTTCCAGGATGGTCTTTACCTCCTCACACATGTCCTCCCGACATTCGAGAACCAAACCAAGCTCTTCGGAAAAAAGTACAGCCAGGGCAGAATCCCAGCCCTGCATCGATACGTTGATACCGCAATTACCGCTGAAGGCCATCTCCAGTAATGTGACGATCAAGCCGCCGTCACTCCTGTCGTGGCCTGCCAGGATCAGTCCCTTGCCAATACATTCCTGAACAGCAACAAAAGCGCGTTTAATCAATTCCGGATTATCCATATCCGGACATTCATCTCCCAATTTTCCTAGGATCTGGGCAAGGGCCGTGCCCCCTAATCGATTTTTTTCATCACTGAAATCAAGGAACAGGAGTATGGAGCCCGGCTCTTTGATATCCGGTGTTATAACTTTCGTGATATCTGGGACCGCTGCATACGCCGATATCACCAGCTCACGTGGTGATTTAACCGTCCTGCCTTCGACCTTGGTGGCCATTGAGAGGCTGTCCTTGCCTCCGTCAACAGCTATCCCGATGGCTATCATGGAATCCCGCATTGCCTGAGCTGCATCATAGATGGCCGCACCTTCACCAGGAAGTTTCGGAGCCCACATCCAGTTGGCCGAGCATTTGACTTGTCGCAGATCCTCGACCTTGGCCCAGACCAGGTTGGTCAGCGCCTCACCCACAGCCATTCTCGCTCCGGCAGCGGGGTTGACAAGCATCTTGATCGGTTGTTCCCCGACAGCCGTTGCCACACCTGTTAATCCAAAATGCGATTGGGCAACTACCGCAACATCGGCAACCGTCAGCTGCAGAGGGCCGCAGCATTGTTGCTGCGCAATCAGACCCGTTACCGCTCGATCTACTTTGTTGGTCAGAAAACGTTTTGATCCCACCGATACGAGTCGGAGGACATCATGGAGTGCATTGCGGACAGTCAGCTCTTCAGTTAAAACAAGCGGCGACAAAGTCGGGGCGACGTGGTGGTCGACAAAACTCTTACGAGGGATATTGCCGAGCAGTTCACGAAGTTCAAAATCAACCGGAATCGACTGATCATTTCCATCCTGAACAATAAAACGCAAGTCACCGGTAACTTCGCCGAGCACTTCGCAGGCGATTTTTTCTCTTGCACAAATTTCTTTTAATTTTTCAATATATTCCGGGCGGATCAACAAACCGTTTCGTTCCTGATATTCGGCCACGTAGATCTCAAGGACCGACATGGTGGGATCCCCGACCCGGATGTTTCTGATCTCCAGCCGTCCGCCGGCCTTCTCCACCAATTCCTTTAACACATTGGCAGGACCACCTGCGCCTTGATCATGGATGACGTCGATGAGCGTCTTTCCGCCCATTTCATTGCAGGCCCGAATGACCCTGTTCATCTTCTGTTCCATCTCGGCATCACCGCGCTGGACGGCATTAAAATCGAGATCGGACGCATTCTCTCCCTGCAGCATACTGGATGCCGCACCGCCGCCAAACCCGACGCGATAGGCCGGTCCTCCCACCTGCACAATGAGCATCCCCTTTTCCGCTTGAGCCTTCTCGGTATGCAAACTGTCTATCTGTCCGATTCCTGCCGTAAACATGATCGGTTTCAAATATCCCCATCGCTCACCGTTTTCAAGCTGCATATCGAAGGATCGGGTAAATCCCTGAATCAAGGGTTCGCCGAATTTGTTTCCATAGTCCGACGCACCATTACTGGCCTCGATCTCAATTTCCAGGGCCGAGGCAAGATTATTTGGACAGGGGTACTGTTTCTCCCAACTCATTTCATAACCGGGAATATGCAAATTCCCAACGCAATACCCGGCAGTGCCAGCCATGACAAAAGCCCCCTTCCCTGTGGCCTGTACGTCGCGGATGCGCCCGCCGGTTCCCGTTTCAGCACCTGGAAAAGGCGCCACACCGGTAGGAAAATTATGTGTCTCCGCTGTCAGAAGAAGGTGATAATGAACCTGCGCCTCCCTAAGAGACGACGGATACCCCGGTTGGTCGGGAACAATGGTTTTTACAGGGTATCCTTGGACAACGCTTGAGTTATCCCTAAAAGCAAGAATTGAACCTTGCGGATTCGCAGCCAGGGTATCTGTGACCAATTCAAAAAGGGGCTTCTTTCTCTCCTCTCCGTCGATTATCTGTTTTCCTTTAAAGAAACCGTGACGGGAATGTTCGGAATTGGCATTGTTCAGATCCATGATCTCGACAATGGTCGGGTTGCGGTGATGCTTTCTGACAAAATAATCGTAATAGAGATTCCTGTCCCAAGCATCCATTGAGATCCCCGGAATATCGGCCAGGGCATCAGGGCCTTTCCCTTTAAGGTCAACGTCATAAACGGCTTCAGGCTCAATTCCGGTTTCAAAGGTTGTTAAAGGCTCCGGATAATGGCATTCTGTCATCCGGTCGTGATGAATTCTAATGAACTCTTCCAGATTTTCTCCCTCTTCCACAAGATAGCGACGTGACCGTTCAACCCTGCTGATACCCTCCAATCCCGTTGCACGGCATATCGAAACCATATTCGATGACCAGGCAGTGGCAAAATTCAGCCGTGGACCCACCTCCACAACCCTTGGACCGGTAAGAGAAGGATGGACTGAGACAGTTTCAAGCAAAAAACCATCGGCCAAAATAAGCCGTAACCGCTCCATCTCTTCGGTGAGCAAAGGTCGAGCAGATTCAACGTTGAAACAATATTCCCTTTTGCCGTCTATCTTTTTAAAGAGCTGCACAACGTTTTTTCCCATAGCCGTTTCCTCTCTTTTATCCCCCTGTTTTTCGGGCAGACTGACTGTGTTAACAATTTGATATCACTAAAAGGTGTTCAGGTGATATGACTACTATCTTTCGACTGCTCGAATTGGCGCATTAAACCACAAACTCCTCTTTCCGTAAAGTGGCCGCCCAGGAAATTATCATTCCCACCGTCTGCTTAAAAACATATGTTCAACCTGTGGTCCGACCTTACTCCAATCGACACAAGGGCGACTGAAACCCTTGGGATGAATGAGGGGACACCCGAAAGCGGAGTCGTCAATATAGAGATCAGCATAGACCTTCGGGCTGGTGGTCCATCTCGGCTGGTTCGGGTTCTTGTTCACAGCAAAGAGGACGATGCCGTTGCTTTCCAGATACTCCATTGCTTCGGTAAGGGCCGTCTCAAACATCTCGCAGTCGGAGCGCATGGTAAACAGGATGATCTTAATCCCATACCCATTTAACCTTTTCAGCCATTTTATTGCTCCCGGAACAGGCTTTCCCATTTCCGGAAACTGATGATCTACTATTGTTCCATCAAAATCCACACATACAATCATGGTTACTCCGTATTCTTGCTCTATGAAATGATCTCGTATTAAAAATCACAACATAATTAGGGTCTTGACATTTAAGTAAGTTACAAAACGAATCCATCGACTTGGATAAACGGGCTATCCTGTTCCATTCCCTCTTTTGAACTCGTCTGGTTTTTGAGCAGATCTTTTTATGAAAACCATGGCTTCCATGTTTTCTCTTGTATTTCTGCTTGTTGCCGTATAATACATGACCAATGGTGATTTCTTGTTCATGCCTTTTTAAAAACTATTGCTTGCCTTTGCAGATGACAACCATGCAGAATCAGCCCGTCCGCCCTTTTTCCCCCGATTCCCTTCTGCACATCTATTATATCCAGGGAAAGTTTCCGTCTCATCAAACGTTTCCATATCCCGGTTTTCTTGGAAATTGGGAGGAAGATGGTTTTTCCTTTCTCTTTTTCAGCCAACCGGCCCTATCCCTTGTCCAGGATATCATTACAAGAACTCCCGAAACACAGCTTCTCGACACCTTCGAAATGACGTATGAACAATGGCAGGGCGGGAAAATCGAAGCAACTGAAATCGGTCAATTCCTTTTGATTCCGCCTTGGATTGAAAAGATAGCAGGTATCGACAAAGAAAAAATTATCCTCGATCCCGGTGTTGTCTTTGGTAACGGAACCCACCCTACGACACGGGATTGCCTTGAAGCCATCTGTCTTGTCTGCTCAGGAAAAAAAGTCCATACAATGCTCGACCTTGGAACAGGTACCGGAATTCTTGCCCTTGCCGCAATAAAACTTGGTTGCAGGAAAGCCCTTGCCGTCGATTTTAACTTCCTTGCGGCAAAAACCGCCCGGATCAACACCCTCCATAATGATATGGAGAGCAACATCTGCGTTATTCAAGGTCGAGCTGAAGACTATATCTCGTATCCTTCCGATCTTCTAGTCGCCAACATCCATTTCGATGTGATGAAAAAAATTATCGGCACGCACGGATTCCTTCGCCAGAAATGGTTCCTTCTCTCTGGACTGCTGCCTAGTGAAGCACAGGAAATCTCCAATCGTCTGTCAACATTACCGGTTATCATCGTTAAGAAATGGAACACCGATGGAATTTGGACAACTATCCTTGGCATCACCCGAGAAAGGTAGTTCAATTTTTAGTCCTTTACCTTCTTGATCCCTGCAATTTCCCGTTTTCTCAGGTTGATGACGATTCCCGTGTTATCGGTAATAGTAACCATATCTTTATCTGATTGAATCTTTATCGCCTTTAAATTTTTGCCGCTCACCAATTTGACAAGATATATGCTCCCCTTCTCCGCCGTTATTGTTTTAAGAGCGCGCCCTTTTCCCGCTCTATCCCTGAGCAGTTCCTTCGCTGCTTTTTCCACCTCCTCATCCGTTATGACGACGTCTTTGCCAGCTTCCGAAACTCCGTTTTGAGACGTTTGAACGTCTACCTTTTGCACTTTTGAGTTCTCATCGGCATCGGGTGCCGGCAAAGAGTTACCAGCGATTATTTTCACTGTAGGCAGGGAAAAAAAAACGACGGTTACAAGCATAACCGAAAGTGAGATGACTCTTTTTGACAAGCATTTTTCTCTTCGATATTTTTGCCCATTTCCTAATCTTTTCTCGGGTGTTTTCATTACCATTGCCTCCTGATACCTCGCCTGTCCTACTACGACTTGCTTATTCGGTTTCCCTACCTAGTTTCCATCCGAAAACGGCGCTTTTCTCCTAACTCGTCGTTGCGCTGTCAAATTTAATCCTCGGAGGTAAGCACCCTCCGGGCATAAACTCTGACTCCGATATTAGGTATATGCCTCCTTCTACATTTGCCATCGCGTCTAGATTTAGAAGAGGTAAGCGAAGACTCCGAAATCCCTCGTTTCAAGTTGGAAACCGCCTAATTTATTCCTTAATATTTGTTATAGAGCCTTGTGCAAGATGAGTGGTTTTTGTTCAAAATGCAGGCATTCGAAAATTTTTACCACAGGCATAAACGTACTATTCCGAGGATAAAATTTTGAGCATACCGCAGAGTTTGGGCAAAAGGCCATTTCGCAAGAAGCTCCATAGTTAAATAAATTGTCTAAAATAGTTGTGACTAAAATCCAGGGGTCAGGAGTCAGATACGCCGATTTTGTTGGATTGTATTCTGAATTCTGACTCTTGTATTCTTGTCTGGGAAAGCAGATATACTAATAGGCAGAAAAATTAATAGTATTTCCATGGATTGTCATAACCCGAAAAGTTGGATCGGTTACTTATCGGCATATTTTTTGAGGTGAATCGCCAGGGCGTCGACAATGATTTCTCCCATGGGCTTTCCGGTCATTGCAGAGGCAATGCGCAATTGTCTATGAACTTCCTTTGGGACCCGGGTTGTAATTTTCTGATCCTGAGCATACGGATTAAGCTTTGGTCTTCCCAGAGTCTTTTTCTTTTTACCGGTTAAGGAATCGATACTCTCCAATTCATCAATCTTCATATCGGAAAAGATATTGTCTTTTTTCTGCGTCATTTTCACCACCTTTTTTGCTGTTAAAATATTTTTAAATAATTAAATTATATTATCTATTATCCTCCTCTACAATTTGATGGACTTCAACCAGGAGGTCACCGATCTCTTTTGCCGCCTTATTGTTCTTTCCAAACTCCAGTACCGATTTGCCATATATCAGTGATTGTTGATAGAGTATCCTGTTTTGCAGACGTGTCTGCAGTATTGGCAGACGATACATTTTCGCAAGGTGTCCTGCAACTTGCCGGCCGAGAGTTGTTCGCGGATTAATCTTATTGAGCAGAAAATAACATTTGATCCGTTTGCCCAGCTTGTCCTGAATAGCTTTGCAAACCGCAACGGTTTGCCTGGCACTCCGTATGTCCAAGGGGGATGGTTGAAGCGGAATAACGACCAGATCAGCCACGGCAATAGCCTGGTACATGATGGTGTTGCTATGAGGAGGAGTATCTATAAAGACGAAATCATCTCGCAAACTCTTAGCAAATCTGTGCACGCCCTCACCGGATTCATAGGTTGTCAGATTCTCCTTTTGCTGTCCTTGCAATGTCTCCATACAGCTTCTTTGGACATCGGCATCGATGAGTGCGGTTGAATACTTGAGCGCGGCAGTTCCTAACGCAAGGTTCATGGCCACTGTACTTTTTCCACATCCGCCTTTTTGATTGGCAAGGGTAATAATCATACTCCAACCTTTTTCTGTATACCTTCACCATGATATGCAAGAACGTTACCTGGTGAATGCTTACCTTTTTTCTATATGTTTAGTCTGTAACAATGCTGCTTTTCAATTGCCGGTACAGACACATGGAATTATGATATATATAACTTTTGACAGCTATAATAAATTAACTATTATATCATCACTTTGATAAACACCTTTTCCTTTCTAATGCAAAGTATTTCTGGTTCATCTTGTCTAAGCGTACTTATTATAGCGCGAGAGGCGAGGTTAATGGGTTATGGACGCTCGGAGGCTCGCTGTGGAACCACAGGAGGCCCGAAGAAGGGTTGCGGGCAGGACGTCGGCAACTGACAGCAGGCCAGGGCCTGCCTGTCTCTCAGCCGTGCTGGACAGGCAGATAAGCCGAGGAGCAGCGGTCGGAAGCGATGAACTTCGCCAGGGTGTAACTTCCACCTTTTCCACCGTACGCTTAAATCGGATGGATCTATTTTTTTCAGCTGAGACAACACCCCGTTCTGTCGGTGAATTCGGTAAGCCTCAAACAGGTAATAAAATTGTCTGTACTTGGCAGGGAATCGAGTTTTCCCGGAAACGATCCTTCTTTCCACCGGTAGTTTCCATGTCGGCTGTTTCTGGCTGAAAAACAGAATATTCTATCTGAAGCCGAAACAAGGAGTGCGTTTCCGGAAAATTTGAAAGGAAATATCCGCAGAATCACTTGAACGTTCTGTCTGAACAAAAACGACAACACTCAAGATCTCCTTTACGTATCATCAATCGGAAACAAGTTTAAAGGAGAGTTTGAGACGTGCCCGATAAATAATATTGTTTGAATCATCCACCTTCATATCAAGAGTTTCAACTTCTGCTATACGCAAATCGCGCAGACTCATTCCGGCCGATTTAACGGCGGATTTGGCAGCTTCTTCCCAAGATACTGGGCTTGATCCAACAAGTTCGATGATTTTGTATACACTTTCAGACATATTTTCTCTCCTTTGATGAGGGTTTGGGGTAAAACTGATCCCAGTCGTCTATTCTACAGCCGGCTCTCCCGACTGACATACAACCAAAATATCGCCTCTTTTTATCGATTTTAACTAGCCTTTCATTCAACAGCATACCTTTATTTATTTCCTCCCTTCCGGATGACACCTTTATATTTTGGATAGGGAAGAAATGTTTTCTTCCGCTTCCTGCAGGGTGGCAACATAAACAGGCCTATATCCTTGCATATGTTCGGTTATCCTGGATACTTGATTAAAAATAAGTTTTGCCTTTCCAACAACTCTGACAACTTTTCCGACCTTCTTCTCAAGAAGAAGATCCATGATCTTCCTAAAAGTGGGAAGACCGCTGAGATGGCCTATCTTGCAATGAGAAAGGTCTGTGACAACATCAAAGCCAGGTCTTAGTTCAGATACGCAGACAGCAATATCTGAATACATCCGTTCAATCTCTTTTTTAGAGATCGTTGCTCCCAAGGTGATGGTTAGACGATTTTTTTCTGTATCGACAACCACTCTCGACCTTGGATTTCCCTCCATATTTCCTCTCTTGCTTCAAAATCGCCCGGATTTCTCATCGGTTCAGACGGCAGCAGGTTCGATTTCTTATAGCGATCAACGAAGATGTTAACTTCATAGCAAAAAAACTAAAGAAGGCGGTGCTGCCCGGACTGACATTTGGTGGACACTGTGAAAATTTGACAACACGGAAATTTCTTTAAAATGCTTGTCCTTCCTGAAATATAGACATATTTAACACAGTGTTCATGAGAACATTCGTGATAGATACAGTATAGCTTGAAATAAAGAGGAAAGTCAAACTGCGACCGGCCTTTTTCAGACATTTTAATTGTACTATTTTCAATAGGTTATTCACATTTGTCACTAAAAATGATAAGAGAATTTATCTTCGCATAAGATGGGTTACAGCCTTTTCCAGACCGTCGAGCGAAAGCTCGAACATGGGAATAATATTGCGTATGATATTTATCGAGTAGGTCATATTCCAGTGTCTTTGAGGGATAGGATTCATCCATATGATATGACTAAAAATATCACTAAGATATTTTAATCGTTGAATGCTGGGTTGTCCACTTCGTTCATAGGCATAAATGGAACCATCGGCGGACATGAGTTCATAGGGAGCCATACTGGCATCCCCCACAATGATCATCCGGGTTTGAGGGTCAAGTTTGTCAAAATCATCTATCTTAATAGGATTTTTATATCGTCCGGCATCTTTCCAGAGAAGGTCGTAGATCGTATTATGAAAATAATACGTCTTGAGATCTTTGAATTGGGACTTGGCATATTGAAACAGAACCTGAACCACATCGATATACGGGTCCATGGACCACCCACCATTGTCAATGGCCAGAACTATCTTCAATCGATCTACAATTGCCCGGTCAAATACGATCTCGATTTCGCCACCGTTTTTGATGGTTTGATAAATAGTCGCATCAATGTTCAAACGATCTTTTTTCCCTTCCGGGACCAGATTTCTCAATCGCTTTAAGGCCTCGCCCATGGAACTTTGCGTTAAGGGGCCATCCAGGGAATAGTCTTTATATCTTCTTTCCCCGGCAATCTTCACCGCCGATAAATTCCGGGAAATCCCCCCCACCCGCATGCCCCCTGGATGGAAGCCGGAATGGCCCACAGGCGATGTGCCTCCTGTTCCGATCCATCTCGATCCACCGTCATGCCGGTCTTTTTGATCACGTAACCGTTGTTGAAAATATTCGAGAAGTTCTTCCGGAGTCATCTTGGCCAGCTTTTTTTCGTTCAACCCCAAGGATGCGGCAAGAACTTTGGGGTTTTCAAGCCAATCTCTGAGGAGCGCCATGGCCATCATTTCATCTTCTAAATCACTTTCTGCCGGAAGTTCCACTCCCTCGAAGATAGAAGCAAAAACCAGATCGTATAAATCAAAATGCCTTTCTGTTTTCACGAGAATACTGCGGGCTGCGATATAAAAATCGTCCAGGGAATTTACAAGATCGCTTTTAATCGCCCTGTGCAGGGTCAGAAAGGCTGTGGGACTTACAGGAATTCCCGCCTCTTTTAATGAAAAGAAAAAACGAATGAACATCAGTTTCTTAAGAAACGTTTTTTCAATACGGTTGCCGCCGATTTCTGGTAGTCACCGCTTTTTTTGAAAAGGACTCCAAGGAAGGGAATTTCTTTCTCAATCCTGTCTCCTTCCCTGAAATCGGAATCAGCAAGAAGAGCTCGAATCCAGTTGATCAATTCCCGCGTGGCAGGTTTTTTCTCAATCCCCTCCAGATCCCGCAGTTCATAGAATATTCTGATGATCTTTTCTGCAATTTTTTCTTGAATATCAGGATAATGGACGGAAACGATATGGCGCATCATTTTGGGATCCGGGAAGGCGATATGATGAAAATTACAGCGTCCAAGAAAGGGATCCGACAGGTCCTTTTTGGCATTGGAGGTGATGATTATCACAGGTCGTTTTTTTGCTTTTACAACAGCATCCGTCTCAATGATATCAAACTGCATCTGATCCAGGACATCCAGCATATCGTCTTGGAACTCGGTGTCTGCCTTGTCGATTTCATCAATTAAGAGCACACATCGCTCATCGGAGGTAAAGGCCTGACCGATCTTTCCCATCTTGATGTATTGATTGATATCACTGACATTTCTCTTTGAATCTCCGAACCGGCTGTCGTTGAGACGAGTCAGGGTATCATATTGATACAAGGCCTCAACAAGCTTCATGCTGGACTTCACATTGAGTATGATCAAAGGCATTCCCAAAGACTCAGCGATGGCATGGGCAAGCATTGTTTTTCCGGTACCGGGTTCACCCTTTAAGAGCAAGGGCATCTCCAACACCATTGAAATGTTGACTATTTTTGCAAGCTCATCGTCTAAAACATATTGGGTCGAACCTGTGAATCTATTCATTTTCATTCTCTTTCGAACCTTCTATTTTGACGTTACATTATAAATACCGCCGTTCATTTCCTTGATTGCAGGTTCCCGGCCCGGACTCTTTTGCTTCGTAAGAATAACTTGAAGGACTTCTCTTACAAACGCATGTTCGCAAAAAACCGGACATCTCTCCAAACTTTCTCTTTCCAGACAAAACCTCGGACATTCTTCGCCGCCCTTTTTACTTCCATCGTATTTTTCACCGGTATACAGATCGAAAAATTCTTTGGCCCTAACAGCCATTGTCGATTTACAACCCATAATCTTATGGGTGAAGAAAAAAAGTCCGCTTCCCATCTCTTCGAAATCGGCACTGTAGCCGTTTAGCTCAATGGCTTTATCTTCTAAAAAGGACTCACGGTTTGGCCATTTTTGTTTACACATCGTACATTGTTTAAATAGTATATTTTCAGTCATAATTAAATTTTTGCCGGCAATCTATTCACAGGTTTTCAGACAGTCTTTTTACAGCCTGTCGATACAGTTTTTCTGCCTGATAAGAACTTCGAACAAAAGGACCCGATGCAACGGCTGCAAACCCGAGATCGTAAGCCCAGTCTTGCATCAACCGAAATTTTTCAGGGGGGATATATCGATCTACCGGCAGGTGTCCGGCAGAGGGTTGGAGGTATTGACCCATGGTTAAGATATCACACGAGACGGCCAGCACATCTTTCAGCGCCGCCAAAAGCTCTTCGTCTGTTTCACCCAGTCCAACCATGAAGCCGGTTTTAGTAGGAAGCCCTGGTGAAATATCCTTTACCTGCCTGAGAAGATCAAGCGAGCGCTGATAGAGAGCCTCCGGCCGGACCTTTTGATAGAGCCTAGCCACTGTCTCCATATTATGATTGAGAACGTCGGGCCCGCCCCCAACAATTGTTTCAAGCGCCTGCCGATCTCCTTTAAGATCAGGAATAAGGACCTCGACAGGCGTCTGGGGCATTTGCCTTTTGATGGCCTTGATGGTAGCGGCAAAATGGGTTGCCCCGCCATCCGGGAGATCATCTCGAGTTACCGATGTCACCACCGCATACCTGAGGTCCATCAATTGAACTGCTTCAGCGATCCGATCAGGTTCTTCCGGGTCCGGAGGAGCGGTTTCCGCCTTTCCCACGGCACAGAATCTGCAGTTTCTCGTACATTTTTCACCCAGGATCATAAAGGTTGCCGTACCCTTGGCATAGCACTCAAACTGGTTCGGGCACTGGGCTTCCCGGCAGACGGTCGTTAATTTGTGCTCTTTTAGTAAAGCACGAAGCCGTTCATACTCAGGTCCGTTGGGAAGGCGGCGCTTCAGCCACCCTGGTTTTCCCAGACCTTTTTTCTTATCCTTTTTCAAATTCAAGGTCATAGCTATTTCCATTCTGCTACCCCTAAAGTCCAGCTTCCCCGAATTGTGGGACAGGCAGTTTCTGAATTTCAGAGGTAATCAGGATTTCCACCGGCCTTCAGCTGTATCGGCGAAAATTCTCTTTGAAAGACCGCCTGCAAATGATCGTTAATCGAGATTTTCACTGTATCCAGAGGTAACTCTTTTTTCAATTCCCGGGCCAAAGACGTCATGCAGACACCGGTCAACCCGCAGGGATGAATCCAGCCAAACGCCTCAAGAGCCGTATTCACATTGAGGGCCAGACCATGGAAGGTGATCCCGTGACGTACGGCAATCCCGACGCTGCCCAGTTTGCAATCGCCGACCCAGACCCCATGGTTCCGCTCATCCCGCTGCGCCTGCACGCCGAAATCGGCACTCAAACGGAGCATCACCTCCTCGAGCCGGTAAATATAATCACTTATGGAAAGGTCTGCACCCCGCAGATGTATTATCGGGTAGACAACCACCTGCCCTATGCCATGGAAGGTAATATCACCTCCCCGTTCCACATGGACGACGTCGACTTTTTTTTTCTTAAGAAAGTCATCCGAAACCATGAGATGTTCCCGCCCGCCTCGGCGGCCAAGGGTAAAAACGGCTGGGTGCTCGGTCAGTAAAAAGACATCCGAAGAAAGGGCTCCGGTCTTTCTTTTTTCCACGAGAGCAAGCTGAATTTCATAGGCCTTGTGATAATCCATGATTCCGAGATCATGGAAGAGTGCTCTTGGCAACATTCTTTCTCAGCCGGTCAGACAAGGATGCCGGGCCGCCGTAGTCTCATCAAGCCTTTTAACTTTGGTAATATGCGGGGCCTGATGCAACATATCGGGATTTTCCCTTACCTCTCGGACGATCTGTTTAAAGGCTTCGATAAAAAGATCGAGCTCATCCTTGCTCTCCGTCTCGGTCGGTTCTATCATGATGGCGCCTCCAACGACCAGCGGAAAATAGATGGTCGGGGGGTGAAAGCCGAAATCCATCAGCCGCTTAGCCATATCCAGAGTGGAAACCTTGGCGTCATGCTGATTGTGATCGGAGAACACGCATTCGTGCATACAGGGCCGGTCGTAGGGCAGATGGAGATCACCTTTGAGTTTTTCTTTGATGTAATTGGCATTCAACACGGCAAGCTGACTTGCCTTTTTCAGATTTTCCGCTCCCATCTGGCGGATATAGCTGTAGGCCCTGACCAGGATACCGAAATTGCCGTGGAAGGCATGTATTCGGCCGACGGACTGGGGGCGATTCTCCTCCAGAAAATAGCTTTTCCCATTTTTCAACACTCTGGGCATAGGCAGGAATTTCTCCAGCCGTCTGACAACGCAGACCGGCCCCGCTCCCGGTCCCCCGCCTCCATGAGGGGTGGAAAAGGTCTTATGCAGGTTCAGATGCAGAATATCGACCCCGCATTTTTTCATATCGACGACACCCATGACGGCATTCATGTTGGCACCGTCGGCATAAACAAGCCCACCTTTCCCATGGATGATCTCGGCAATTCTTAAGATATTTTCCTCGAACAGACCGAGAGTATTGGGATTGGTAACCATGATTCCCGCTGTGTCCCTATCCATCAGATCGGCAATAACTTTGGGGTCGATGACACCATCCGGCCCGGACGGGACATGAACGGGATGCAGACCACAGAGCGCAGCACTTGCCGGATTTGTACCATGGGCCGTATCCGGTATCAGGATCTTGGTTCGCCTTTTGCCCCGGCTTTTGTGATAGGCGGAAAAGATCAGCATGCCGGTCAGCTCTCCATGAGCCCCGGCAGCCGGCTGCAGGGAAACGGCATCAAGCCCGGTAATAGCTGCCAGATACCTTTGCAATTCATACATTATAAAAAGAGTTCCCTGGCAGAGTTCATCGGCTAACATTGGGTGAGCTGCGGCCAGTCCCGGGGTTGCCGCTATCTTATCATTGATTTTCGGATTATATTTCATGGTGCAGGAACCCAAGGGATACATCCCTGAGTCCACGCCGAAATTCCATTGGGAAAGTCGGGTATAGTGACGGACAATATCCACTTCCCCGAGGTCGGGGAAATCAGGGCCTGGGCCTGCAATCTCCGGATCGATGGGTGCTGCAGGGACGTCGCTTGCCGGGATATCCATCGCCGTTCGTCCCTTCTTTCCTTTTTCCCAAAGCAGTGGCTCATTCAAAATCAGCCCACTTGTGGCAAAGACATTTTTCATCTCCTCACCTCCTTGATAACAGTGTCCATGACTTCCCGGCTGACTGTCTCGGTAATACAGAAGAGATAGTTGTCTGTAAGTTCCGGGTAATACCGGCCAAGTTCGAGTCCGGCGATAATTTTCCTTTTCTTGAGTCTGTCAGCTTTTGGTTTGAATTTCTTGGCAAACTCAACAACAACTTCATTGAAGGTGGGGGAAGAAAAGACGATTCCGGCTCCCGCCTTGACAAGTTCTTTTTTAAAGTACTCTGTCCTGTCATAATTGAGCCGAGAAAGCTCCCGTATGCCGGTCCCCCCCAGACTTGCCATATATATGCCGGCAGTCATTGCACAAAGCCCCTGATTGGAGCAGATATTAGACGTAGCCTTTTCCCGCCGTATATGCTGTTCTCTGGTAGCAAGGGTCAAGACAAAGCCCCTTTTCCCGTCAAGATCCGTGGTCTGTCCGACCAGGCGTCCCGGCATGCTGCGGATATATTTCTCCAGACAGGCAAACATTCCAAGGCCCGGGCCACCGAAGGATCTGGAGATACCGAAACTCTGGCCTTCACCGCAGACGATGTCCGCCCCACACCTCCCGGGGTTTTTGACAAGTCCGTACGCCAGGGGCTCGGTAAAGCTGGTAATGAACACGGCCTCGGCAGAATGCGCCGCCTCAGCCCCAGCGCCCAGGTCTTCAATGACCCCGAAAAAATTTGGCGACTGAATGGCCACCGCGGCAAGATCTCCAAACTCGGCAAGACCTGAGATATCGGTACGGCCGTCGTCAAGATAGGGAAGTTCCACTACTTCGAAATCCGTCGGCCGAAAATAGGTGGCAACCACATCCCGGTAATGGGGATGGATAGCCCTGGAGACAGCCACCTTCTTTTTCTTTTTCGCTATCCGTATACCCATCAAGAGGGCCTCGGCCAAAGCTGAGGCTCCGTCGTAGATGGAAGCATTGGCCGCATCCATGCCGAGCAGCCTGGCGGTGAGCGTCTGGTATTCGAAGATCCCCTGCAAGGTCCCTTGGGCCATCTCCGGCTGATAGGGGGTGTAGGCGGTCAAGAATTCGGATCGGCTGGTAAGCGCGGGCAGAATAGCCGGGATATTATGGTCGTAGCTTCCGGCGCCGATCAGCACCTTGAAATCGGGTCCAACCTCCATCATATCGGTTATTGTCCCCACCTGGCCATTGAGTTCCCATTCGGTTATGGGTGCCGGCAGATCCATTACGCCGTCACGGCGGCAATCGGCAGGCACCCCGGAAAACAGGTCCTCGAGTCCCTGGGCCCCCACAGTCTGCAGCATGGATTTAATTTCTTCATTGGTATGGGGTAGAAAGCGCATAATGCATCCTTTGGTGAAGAGGAATCATCCGTTCAACATGTCGAGATAGTCGTCAACGGTAAGCAGATTGTCCAACTCATCGAGATCGTTCGGCCTGATTTTGACAATCCAATTCTCATAAGGATCCTGATTAACCAGCTCCGGATTGTCGTCTAAAGACTCATTCACCTCGATAATCTCACCGCTTAGCGGCAGGTAGATTTCCGATACGGCCTTAACCGATTCCAGTGCCCCGAATTCTTCTCCCTGACCGAATTCATCTCCGACTTCAGGCATCTCGACAAAAACGATGTCACCCAGTTGGTCCTGAGCATAATCGCTGATGCCGACAAAAGCCGTATCGCCTTCAATTTTCACCCATTCATGGTCTTTTGTATAATGCAGATCCTCAGGTAGATTCAATTCGTTTATTTCTTTCATGATTTTCGCCCTCTCCTTTCAAGTTGATGAAAGTTACATGAAGTCACACAATTCACACCTTTTTTTCCAAGAGCATTAGCCCGGTTTTCTCGTGAATGACTATTCTCGCGGTGCGAGCACAACAAATGATGAACATTGAGTCGATCTCAATGACCAGGAGCCGAGGGGTAACCTTTTCGCTGGTGTTCCGCAGCCCGAACGGCGTGGATTTTGCCCCCGGGGAAGGTTTTGTGGCGTCCTGTGAAAAGGTTGCCCCTCAGCTTTGACCGATTTTCATTTATTGTTTTGACTGGGCCAAGATGGTCGAGCCATGCTGGTTCATGAGAAATCCGATTTAAAAGCGGTCCGGTTTGGCCGGATATCGCTTCGTATTTCCACAGTTATCTTTCTTTTCCCGTCCGTCAGGACAACTTTCCCGCCTTCCGCCACATGCACTTTCACTTTGACAAAACCGCAACAGAGCCCCCGAGGAATAAAACCGGCAGGTGTCTTGGAAGACAACCCGACGATAGTCCCATCGATTCTGCCGATGGACATGTCGGTTGTGCAGGTAAGGATGGTCCCAATGCGATTGCCTTCCGTGTCGGTCACAGAGCTGTTTTCTCCGGCATTGATCTTTCTTGGATCATAGCCGGCAAAGGCAAGCGTATACTCTCCCTTTGTATGCGCTAGTGCCTCTGCCCCGATAAACGTTTTTCGAAATCCTTTTCCCGTCTGATTCCAGGGCAGGGCAAACAGCCAGGGATTATGAACAAAAGGCCAATTGCCGATATCCTGATGGGAGAGCGGCAGCACAGCTCCGACCCGCAAGGAATCCCGGGCTGCCAGACCGCAGGGAACGACATCCCACTCACGCCCAGCTTCAAGAATCATCTCCCAGGTATCCATGGTTAGGGACGGGTCCATATACAACTCAAAACCGAATTCACCAGTGTATCCGGTTCGCGAAAGCAAAACCGGTGTGCCATTTATGAGTTCAACTCTCTCACCTCTATCACCTAATCCTTCAAACCAGCCTTTAAAGGAGAAATAGGGCATGGCATTGAATACCTTCTCTGGATTTTTGATGATCTTTTTCAAGACCCTGCCGGAGGCAGGACCCTGAAGGTCGATCTTTCCTACCTTATCACTCAGATCGCCTATAACGGTTTCAGACGCATCTCTATTGTCTTTCAGATGAGCTGCTACAGTTCCGCCCATTCCGGCATTAACTATCACCATGAATGTCTTGTCGGCGAGACGGTAGACAATGGCATCATCGATGACATGGCCTTTCTCATTAAGAAAAACACCATAGACGCATCTCCCCGCCATAAGCGGCAGCTTCTTGGCTCCGATACAGGAATCAAGGTCCCTTGAGAAACACTTTTGCAATAGCGCAAGCGCTCCTGCTCCGGCGACGGTGACGACAGCCATATGACTGGTATCAAAAAGACCGGCGCCGGTAAGTACTGCCAGGTGTTCGGTCTTGGCACCGGTCGGATACCAGAGTGGCATATCATACGACGCAAAATTTGCCATATTGGCTCCGTTTGACACATGCCAATCGTGCAGTACGGTATTCTTGATTATATGGTCCATTCTCTTAATCCCTTGTTTGGAGTTTTTCAACGGACACTGACTTCCAAGACGTGAGTTTTGTTTGAGGTCCCCTTTTGACAGAGTTTGCATTTTTATCTTTTCAAAACCATACTCACATTTCAAGCAGATTACTCATTATGCCCTCTTAGGATACAAAAAAAATAAAAATTGGATATTCCTCAAACAGCTTTTACGGCGGTAATGATTTTCTCCTTTTTCGGATTCATCCTGCTGTGGCAAAGCAAAAAATAGCAACCCGGCGAGGGTCATCGCTTCAAGGTTATAAGGAGGTGCTATTGAAGAGGATGCGCTTGATTTTGAGAACTTCCATTTTGTGATAAAGATTCTTATTGTTTCTTTCGATAAGAGAGAAAAGGGTGAACCTACATCTCTTGTGCCAAGGAGGGCAATATGACTGTAAGAGAAGCCATTCGAATTCTCATGCTCAGTCCGTTTTATTTCCGACTGACACCGAAAAACAGGAAGCAGTTGATAGAAGAATTTTGCGAAATCTGCAGACATGCGGAAAAAACGGTCAAGACATGACAATTGGGCCGAGTCCAATCATTACGACTTTTTTCTGCTGATCTCACTTCGATTTTTTCCACGTTTTCTCCTCGCCTCTTACCAACCTGCCGATATTTTCCCGGTGTTTCATCCATATAAGACAAGCAATGAGGGCCGCGGTATAAATCATTATCGGCTCCCCACCGAATATCCATATCCACAAAGGAACGAGGGCCGAAGCAATAAGAGATCCAACTGAAACAAAACCGGTAACCGCAACCGCTGCTACAAAAATTACAAGACTTACAGCAATGGCCAAAGGTGAAAAATAGAGAAAGACACCTAGCCCTGTTGCCACGCCTTTGCCACCTTTGAACCGAAGATAGACAGGAAACATATGACCTATGACCGCCAACAGGCCGCACAGGGAGATAAAAAGTAATCGCCACCTGGATTCAGGAAGATAACGAGCGGCAATAAGCATGGGAAGATACCCTTTGGCCACGTCACAAAGAAGTGTCAGGAGACCAAGCTTTTTCCCAAGCACCCTGCCGACATTGGTGGCCCCGATATTACGGCTGCCTTCCCGGCGGACATCTACCCCTACAGCCTTGCTTACAAGCAGTCCGAAAGGAACGGCACCTATCAGATAACTGCCAAGCAAAAAAATACTGGTCATAAATCAGGAAATTGATCCGGTTGAGTTTTTATTAAAGACGCTTATTGTTTCTGAACAAGATTTGCATAATTATCCTCGGTATCACACACTTTTCGCGGATGGCGCAAAACGCCTTAGTATGGTAAGATAAAGAGGAGATTACTGCAAGAGATTAAAATCATATGAAATTAATGAGCCTTTGGCAAAATGAGAAATTTCGTTCAAAATCAAGGCATGCGAAAAAATTTACCGCAGGCGCCCTATAGGAAGAGCCCTTGGGGTGCATATATTTAATATTCAGAGGATAATATTTTAAGCATAACGCGGAGTTTGAACCGGTAAGCGCGCCGGCGAGACACCGAGAAGGCCATTTGCAAGAGGCTCTAATTTATTCTATTTAGAAGGCTACTTATGTCCATACGTACCATTCTCACATACCCGGATCCCGTTCTTCGCGTGGAGACCGATACAGTGACAACCTTTGACAACGCCTTGAAGCAGCTGGTCGACGATATGGCAGAAACCATGTTTGATGCCCCGGGAGTCGGTCTTGCAGCACCACAGATAGGGATCACCCAGCAGGTAGTAGTCGTAGATCTTACAAAATCAAAAGGAACAAAGGACTTCATGCCCCTGATCAATCCCAAGATCATCAGTCATGAAGGACACCAGATAGATGAAGAGGGATGTCTCAGCGTCCCGGATCTCACGTCCAAGGTCAAACGTTTTAAAAAGATCGTTGTCTCCTATCAGGACGTAAACGGAAAGCCTGCGGAAATCAGTGCTGAAGACCGTTTTGCCGTCGTTCTCCAACATGAAATCGACCACCTCCATGGGATCCTCTTTATTGATCACCTCAGCTCCTTGAAGAGACAGCTTTATAAAAAGAAGGTCAAAAAGATGCGCTCTCAAGAAGCGAGGCTCAATTGATGAGGACCTATCGAATCCTTTTCATGGGGACTCCGGATTTTGCCGTGCCGGTGCTGAAAAGCCTGGTGGCAGGTCCCGATCAGGTCGTAGCGGTCGTAACCCAGCCGGACAGGGAAAAAGGCAGGGGCAAGAAACTCACCCCTCCACCGGTAAAAGTCGAAGCCCTTGCCGCCGGGGTTCCTGTCCTCCAGCCCACCAAGATCAAAACCCAGGAGTTTAGAGATACCCTTGAAGGGTTCAAACCCGATATCATCGTGGTTGCCGCATACGGCCGCATTCTCCCTCCGTCGATCCTGGACCTGCCCCCTCTGGGCTGCATCAATGTCCATGGATCGCTGCTGCCGAAATACCGCGGGGCGGCCCCTATTCAATGGGCCGTAATCAAAGGCGAAAAAGAGGTTGGGGTTACCATCATGAAAATGGACGAGGGAATGGATACGGGCGATATCCTGCTCCCTGCCAGTATTACAGCCTCTGAAGACGAAACAGCGGGATCGCTTTTCCAAAAACTGGCCAACTTGGGAGCCAAAACCCTGCAGCAGGCGCTTGCTCTTATGCGAGAAGACAAATTACCTGCAACCCCGCAGGAAAAAGGCGGCGCCACACTTGCCCCCATGCTGAAAAAGGAAGACGGCATCATTGACTGGAGTAGACCGGCAACCGAGCTGCACTGCTGGATCCGCGGCATGGACCCCTGGCCCACCGCCTACAGCTTCCTTGCACAAAAACGTTTTCGTTTCTTTGCGCCCGCCGTCATTCAACTGCAGAATAGAGCGGTACCTGGGACAATCCTTCGCGCCGATAAAAAAGGGCTTCTTGTCGCAACCGGGAAAGATGCCCTGTTAATTAAGGAAGTTCAACCGGAGGGTGCAAAACGCATGACAGTGGCCGCCTATATCTGCGGCCACCCTCTTTCACCGGGGCTGCGCTTTAATAATGCTGAGGCTCAAGGTTAACTCTAAACCCAACATTTATCACCTGCTTAAAAGATGACATCCCCTCAACGTATCGCTTATGCTGACTGCTTCTCCGGGGTGAGCGGCAATATGTTCCTCGGCGCCCTTTTCCATGCCGGTCTTGACAAGAAACTCCTCCAGAGTGCCCTGGAAAAAATAGATATCGGCCCGGTGTCACTGGTGACGGAAACAACGACCTGCAGTTCCATAGAAGCTGTGTCGGTTGCCGTTCAAGGGGACTTTGGCCCCGAACTCCGACGGTTATCTTCTATCCTGCAGCTCCTTGATACATCGGGGCTTCCACAGGAAGTCATAACAAAATCATCCGCTGTTTTTAAAGGCCTTGCCCTTGCAGAAGCCAAAGTTCACGGTATTACCGCAGAGGAGGTCCATTTCCACGAGATAGGTGCGATCGACACCATTGTCGATATCGTTGGTACTGTCACCGGTCTGCATCACCTGGGTATTAAACGCCTGATCTCCTCGCCGGTTCCACTTGGTCGGGGGCTTGTCCGCTGCGCCCACGGCAGCCTGCCGCTGCCCGCTCCTGCAGTCTGCGAACTCCTGCGCGGGATTCCTGTTTACGGTGTGGACATTGAGCAGGAACTGGTCACACCCACCGGGGCCGCCCTTCTGGGAGTTCTGGCAGACGGCTTCGGCTCGATGGAACCGATGATCATTGAAAAAACCGGATACGGTGCCGGAAGCTTAATACTGCCCGATGACAGGCCGGATATTTTCCGGCTGATTGTGGGTCAGGCCCAAACAGTTAGTGAGGCCCAGGAGGTGGAAATCATCGAAACCAGTCTGGACGACTGGAATCCGGAAGGGTTCCCCCATGTCTGTGATCTGCTTTTAAATCGCGGGGCGCTTGATGTCAGTCTTACACCCCAGCAGACAAAAAAAGGACGACCTGGATTCAGGCTCCAGGTTCTCTGCGCTCCGGCCCATGCGCAGACTTTGAAAACAACGATCCTATCTGAAACCAGTGCCATAGGCTTGCGATTCAGAAAGGAACACCGCACCACCCTTGCCAGAGAAGCGGTATCTGTCAAGACCGAATGGGGAATGGTGGCCGCCAAAAAGATTCATTCACCTTCGGGTATCCGCATCACCCCGGAGTATGAGGACTGCCGCAAGATCGCACTGCTTCACAAGGTGCCACTGCAGAATGTTTATGAGGCGGTATACCGGGCAAGCGAGGATCAATCATGAACTGGTTGATCATGGCTGTTGCAACCGGAGGTTTTCTCGGCAAAATTCCCAAAGCCCCAGGCACATGGGGGTCGGTGGTGGCCTTTCTGCCCTGGTTTTTCATGCGGAGGCTGAGCCTGCCTATCTATCTCGCCTGGCTTGCGGCCCTTTTCATCATCGGATTTCTTGCCGCAGGCTCCGCTGAAAAGCTGCTCGACCAGGCCGATCCCGGCTGCATCGTCATCGACGAGATCATCGGTATGCTGATTGCCCTGATTGCAGTTCCCGCCCATCCGATGTTTTTGTTGCTGGCGTTTATTTTGTTCAGGGTCTTCGATATCGTAAAACCATTCCCTGTATCCTGGTTCGACAGGCATATTCACGGTGGAATGGGAATTATGCTCGATGACGTCATGGCCGGCATCTACGCCCTTATCTGCCTGCAGTTACTAAGCCTTTTTTTTCGATAAAATCAATATTGATTACCATTGAAACTCAGATTTTTCCGTAAAGATGGGTGGCTACAACCCCGTCGATTTTATCTGAAATTTTGTGGTAATCAGTATATGTTTTGATGAGCTGCTTTCATCAGAGCCACTCCCAACTCATGCTTGCAGAATGCGGTGTGGAAGTGTCATCAATGAGAGCAATACCTCTGCCGGAAATGCGTTTTGCAAACCTCAAACCTGCTTCCAATGCCCCTTCAATCAGGCCGCCGTTTCTAAAGGATGTCTCCGTTGAGATGAACTCGAGCTTTTCTTCCCAGACATCGTCCAGTTGGAGCCTAAGTCCATACTGTGGATGATGGGGCTGGGGATTGCAATCGGCGGCACTTGCGGTAAATTTTTCCGTACTCCAATCTTGAAAATGAACCGCTTGCGGCTGTTTCGCTTTCTCTCCAAACAATGCTGCAAGTTGAGCCGTTGCCTGCCTGACAAATTCTGATCGCTCCATACGCTCCCTGGTGCCTGCATCCAGCCCGGAGAAACCGAACAGACTGAAAATACGCCCGGAATCAGGCGATGCATCATGAATCTCGGCTAATGGTCCACGTTGGCTGATGGCTGTCCCGCACAGGCCCATCTTGCGCCAAAACGGCTCATCGTAGATGGCAAAAAACTTTGCATGCCCCGCCATCCAGGTAGGGGTTGCAGCCAAAGCCTGCATGGTTTTTTCCGGCAACGCGGGAATAAATTGCAGATCAGCTGCCAGGCGGGGCGGTATGGCAACGGCAACCTTCTTTGCCTGCACCTGTATTTTTCCCGACGGCCCTATTGCATCAACAGCAATACCGTCTTTGTTGCAAGAGAGTCCTGTAACCACATGCCCCAGGAAACGATTGGCTCCTTCAATGTTTGCGACAATCGCATCTACAAGGCTCCTGATGCCTCCTTGAATGCGCCGCGAACCAGCCATTGGCGACGGGGCCGCGACCCTGTCGATACGGCCGTCCTTCTCCTGCAGCAATACTGCGCCATCAACAAACTGCTCATACGATGGAATATTGAAATGGTTTAACAAACTTGCCACAAGTGGCTGTCCCGGCCAAAACCAGGAAGGACCGAGATCACAATCAGCGCCGTCGTCGCCTCTCACAGTGAGAATGCGTCCCCCGAATCGCGTTCGGGCTTCCAGCACACACGCATTTACTCCGGCATATCGCAACTGCCAGGTTGCAATGAGCCCGCTCAGTCCGCCGCCGATTATTAGAATGTCCGTTTGCATTTTTACTTATCTTTTGACTTGTTCCTCTGAATGCTATGCAGTTTTACCTTTAATTCAATGAACCAAATCTGTTGCATCTCATTAAAGTTGTTTTGCAAAGAATCTGGCAAGGAACTTTGTTTCAATCCCTTCTAAGCCCGGTCATCCTTTCCGACAGTACCCCGCTTTTTCACCATAAAACCGTGTCGTTACACAGGCATTTTCTGTAACCTCGACAAACAGCATCATCTTTTCGTTATCACCTCCTTGCGTAGTACTTGAAAAAATCTGCTTTCCCATGCAAATTCAGGTTATTGCAGTTTTCCTGTAGCCTCCCCTAAATTCCACCCCTTCGGGAAAATCCAAAATTAAATCGTTACTACAAAATGATAAATCATTTCTCCAAAGATTTGATATACAAGGTTAACGATTGCATCTCACTTGAATCAAGTGCAAGAGGCTGGCCGGCCAATGGACCGGCAATGCACTGGTTGATGATACTTGCAAGTTTGGGATTGTTTCCTGCCTGCTCCAGACCTTTGCCCCCCGGGTGGCAAGTATTGCAGCTTTTTGCATTACCGGATCCGGCAAGAGCCGGATCATTGAACAGTTTTTTACCAAGCGTCACGGAACCCTTCTGGGTTGCCTGCAGGTTGATTGCCGCAAGGATGCCGAAGATCGCTACCGCCGAAATAATTATTGCCTTTTTCATTTTCTCCTCCGTTGATTGTTATAAGTGCCCGACAATTCTTACTACGGTAATAGCCGACAAGCCTATTAGTACCTTACAGATTAATTTCTTGTTTTTTTACAGGAAGTCAAACTGTCAAAAGGTATTTATCCAGCTCTATTCAGCCGGGAAAAACAAAAAAGAAAACGAAGACGGGCACTTGAAGCTTCCAGACCATGGCTTATGGTCGGGATTTACCCCCATATGCCACAAGGATATCACAAGTCGAGGCTAGAAAACGAATAATATTTGCGAGTGGTATTGCGCAAATTTCGGGCGAGCTTGAATTCGCTGCAAGAAGAAGGTTCCCCTTTCCGGTATGCAGGCTAAAGAAACCTTGCCGGTATCTGAAATTTCATGGGGTTGATCCACAGAAGCAATAATAAAGGCGGATTCGGGACGAATTTGCGCTACAAGTTCGTGGAAACCCCGAGAAGGCTTTGGGGCCTTTGTCGATTTTCCACACTGATAAGGTCCCAAGGATCATGCTAGACGATCGATTATCTGCGCTGATGAGGAAGATGGAGAAGAGGCTGTCGATTTTGAGAAATTCACCTTATTTCGCTGAATTTCTTCTGCATGGGGAAAACAGCGACCAGCTGATCGAGTTTTGTCTGCTGATCGCTGTTTTCCAGTAAAAACCTTTATTAATTACCAGTGAATTTCAGCTTTGTCCGTGAAAGGGGTGGCCACAACCCCGTCTTTTTTACCTGAAATTTGGTGGTAATCAGAAAATCTCTTATACCACAAGGGCATAAGTTTCGTACGAGCAGTCAAGCTGCTCAACTCAGCTTTTGAGTTTTCCTGCCTTATCAAGAATCACCACGGACAGCTTATACGAGATGTAGATTAAAGCCACCCAGGAAATGAGCAAGATTGCATCCATATCACTTACCTCCGATTATGCCCTTCATTATATTCAAAGCTTTCTCAATCCTCAACCAACCGGCCCAAGTGCCTGCTAATAGGCCTTATCGTCGCTGATATCGTCCTCGGTGAGCTTCTTCGCATTCATCAGTTTCCACACCCAGGCGATATAGGCCAGTACGATTGGGATCACCAGAGCTACATAGGCCATGACTGTCAGGGTATAATGCGTTGACGAGGCATTATAGATAGTCAAGCTCGACTGGAGATCCGCCTTGGAAGGATAGAAGGGGGTATTATTAAAACCAGCGGTAAAAAACACTGCCAGACCAACCAGCACCGTACCCAGACCGCCAAACCAAATGCCTTTATCGCTTTTCTTGATACCCGTCAGGACCACGCCCCAGATAACCAGGAGAAGACCGGCCAGCAGGAGTACCAAAACCTGCGGCATGGCCAGAAGATTAAGCAGATACTTGTGGGGAACCATGCTCACCACGCCGTTCTTATCGAATCCGAAACCGTCCATTACAAGTAGGCTGATAAGGACATAGAGCAAAAACGGCAAGGCGCAAAGCAAATTGACCAGGCAGGATTTTCGAACCCTGGCTTCAAACTCGGGTTTTCCGGAAAAATCGATGTTATTGACAAGGTACATGGCTCCCAGCATCCTGGAGTTGAAGACGAAGAAGAGTCCCAGAGACAGATTGAAAAGTGAGAAAGCGGCTTCCACTCCCATAAGCGGGTTTGTCCAAGTGACTTGATTATAGGCATTGAGGGTAAAGTTGGAACCGGTGAAAAAGGTGCCGACAGCTGCTCCTATCAGCAGAATTCCCACGGAACCGTTAATAAAAAGGAACACCTCATAAACGGATGCTCCGAACACATTGTTTGGTTTTTTCCGGTACTCATAACTCACCGCCTGGACGATGAAGGTGAAGAGAATCAGTATCCACACCCAGTAGGCACCACCGAAACTGGTGGAGTAAAATTTTGGAAAGGCGGCAAACAAGGCGCCGCCGAAAAGGACCAGGGTGGTGAAGGTCAGCTCCCATTTTGTTCCCAACGAATTTATAACAAGCGACTTTTCCGTATCATCCTTGGCCACCTGCCACAACAGTGTCTGCCCTCCCTGGACAAAGGTTAAGAAGAGAAAGAGCGAGCCGACCACCGAGGCTAGGATCCACCAAATCTGCTGTAATGTCGAATAATCGAGATTTCCTATCATTTCAGGCCTCCTCCGGTCCGATTGTTATCTGTTTCAGCATGATCTTCACCTCGGCGAAAAGAAGCAGGGTGAAGAGAACCAGGAACATAAAGAAGGTAGTCTGGACATTGCCGGCTGCAATATTGGAAGTTCCTACCCAGGTCGGCAGGTAATTCTGGATGACCCAAGGCTGTCTGCCCACCTCTGCTACTATCCAACCTGCCTGGGACGCCAACATCCCCAGGAAAAACGTGAGTATACCGAGTCGTAAAAGCCACCTGTGCCTCTCAAGAGAATCCTTAAGTGTCAGGAAGAGAACGACAATAAAGAAGAGGGTAAAAAAGAGACCCAGAATGACCATGAAATGAAAAGAGTAAAAGGTCAACTTCACAGGGGGAACACTGTCTTCCGGTTTGGTAAAATGGCCATAGCCCAAAAACTGTTCATTGGCCGTAAATTTCTGAAGTGCGGCAGCCGCCGATTTTTCATCGCCCTTTTTCCGTGCATCCTTAAAGGCAATAAGATCATTAACCGCTTGTTTTCCCATCTCAATTTTAGCGTTCACACCCATGATGTTTTCTTTGGGGTTCCCGTAAACAAGATCCTTAATGCCCGGGACAAACCCATTGGCATCTCGTTTAGCCAGAACAGAGAGAAGTCCTGGAATTTTGATGGAATAAGAAAAAGGGTCCACATTATCGGTAAGGCCCTTATCCGTTTTTAAGACACCGAAGGCAACCAGATCTGCATGCGCTTGTCCGTTGTACAGACCTTCATAGGCGGCAAGCTTCATCGGTTGAGTGGAAGTGTCCACATAGGCGGATTCGTCACCCGTCAGGCCTACATATAGAGAGGAAAGCAACCCGAAAATCACCGCAACCACAATCGATTTTTTGGCCATCTCAACATTTTTGCCTTTAAGAAGATACCAGGATGACACGGCAATCACAAACAAGGCGCCGACGATGAAACCAGCGCCGGTGGTGTGGGTAAATTTGGAGATAGCGACCGGGGAAAAGAGGACTTCCCAAAAATTTTTCATCTCGAAACGCGCCGTGTTGGGATTAAATGCCATGCCAACCGGGTTTTGCATCCAACTGTTTGCCACCAGGATCCAGAGTGCTGAAAGGTTTGAGCCGATTGCCACCATCCAGGTGGAAAAAAGATGAAACCTCTTTGACACCCTGTTCCAGCCAAAGAACATGACGGCAAAAAATGTAGCTTCAATGAAGAAGGCAACGATTCCTTCCACAGCCAGCGGGGCCCCGAAAATATCACCCACCATCCAGGAATAATTCGACCAGTTGGTGCCGAATTCAAACTCAAGGATGATGCCGGTTGCGACACCTATCGCAAAGTTGATACCAAACAGCGTCATCCAGAACTTGGCAATCCGTTTCCACTCCTCATTCCCGGTGCGCACATAAATTGATTCATAGAATGCGCAAAGAAACGACAACCCCAGCGTCAACGGCACAAACAACCAGTGATACATTGCTGTCAACGCAAATTGGGCCCTGGCCCAATCCACCATCTGCAGATCGATGTGGTTCATCTACCCCTTCCTCCTCACTTTGTTTTATGGAGTGTTTCTCCTGTGTGTAACTTTGGCTGAAATGTAAGTTGCTCCAAAACATGGTTAATCCGTTGTCCGTTGTTTGCAAAATTCGTCTGGAGGTAATCGGAAAAAAAGAAGACCTTCAGAAGTACAAATATTACAAACAGTTTGATGAGAATCACTTTCCACAGTGTTTTACCAACGGTCATGGAACGAAAGCCGTCCAGGTAAAAACGGGCAACCGATCTTATCCATTGAGGAATCCTGTTAAGAGTAAGAAAATCAATCATTTTTCCACAACCGAGGGTGATCCCAAACACAACAGCCAACCTTGCTTTTCAGCCTATGCAGCTACGGACGTCTCTTTGATCCGTAATGATAATCAATAATATAATACAGGGATTATTTGTCAATAATAATTCTTATTTGCATTGGTAAAATTTATAAATCCCCCTTATCCCATCGCAGATTAATCCCATAATAGGTTAATAAAAAAGAAATTTTATACTACTTCCACATTGCCGGAACCAATCCCCATTCTAGTATCCTGCCACATGGGCACTATGAAAAACAAGACATCATCGATTATTAGCATCCATTATTGACATCATCGATCCAGACGACCGATTGTTTTTCGTTATTCAATTTTTTGGCACCAAATTTGCTAATCAAATTTTGATTGGTTCATCCGGATCACGCGTACTCATCTAAAACGTGGGACATGAAATCCATAGTTTACGGATGAGTCGTTAGATCTTTTGGGTCGAGACTGTGTCTCCGACTCGCGACGAGGAAATTCAAAGAACAAAAAGAGGGTTGAGACATGGCATATATACTCGACACAACCTTAAGAGAAGGGGAGCAGACAGTCGGCATTTATTTTACCGTTGAACAGAAAAAAGAGATAATTGACGGACTTGCCAAAATCGGTGTATCGGAATTGGAAATCGGCATCGCCTCTCCATTATCTCGAGATCTTTATGATATTACGGCATATTGCCGCAAAAAACACCCTGCCCTTAAACTCTCACTCTGGTGCAGATGCAGAGCTGAAGACATTCAGTATGCAGCTGGTCTGGGCCCTGACTGCCTTTCCCTTTCCCTTCCAGCATCCGACCTGCACCTTTTAAAAAAGCTTGGAAAAACCAGGAAGTGGGCCGAGGCGACCCTTCAATCCGTAATTTTGCTGGCTCGTACCAAGGGTCTTAAAATATCTGTTGGTTTTGAGGATGCCACTCGTGCCGATCCCCATTTCCTTTTCCATCTGGCTTTGCTTGCCCAGCGCACTGGCGCCTCCCGCATCCGCGTAGCCGATACGGTGGGAATCTCAAGCCCCACCCCAATCATCTCACTTACAAAAGAGCTGCGAAAACTGCTGGGCAACTGTGAAATCGGCGTCCACACGCACAACGATTTTGGGATGGCCACGGCCAATGCCGTTGCCGCGTTGGAATCAGGTGCCAATTGGGCAGATGTGACCGTACTCGGGCTTGGGGAACGTTCCGGTTGCGCCCGTCTGGAGGAAGTGGCGGGGTATCTGGGGATCATGGGATCCTGCACCCGGCTGCGAGTGGAGCATATCAAACCGCTTGCCGAATACGTT
Source organism: Desulfocapsaceae bacterium (assembly GCA_046704745.1). Lineage (GTDB taxonomy): Bacteria > Desulfobacterota > Desulfobulbia > Desulfobulbales > Desulfocapsaceae > CAWGGS01. Next base: position 55,366 of record JBJKRL010000133.1, read on the forward strand.
TCTCAGATAACGAACAAAATCATTGATGAATCCCGACCTCTTATCGGTGAGAAAATCTTTGCCTGCGAAACTGGTATTCACCTGCATGGACTACAAATGGATCACACCACCTACGAACCTTTTCCGCCGGAACGTATTGGTGCTTCAAGACAGATGATTTTTGGGGCAAAATGCGGTAAAAAAGCTCTGGGAAGAAGACTGGCTGAGCTTGGATATGTGATAGATGACGACCTTCTGGCTAAAAAAATACGTATTTTTCGCGATAACGCCTTTATTAAACACAATATTTTTGACGACGATGAGATATGTTCCATGCTCCTGTCATTGTAATACAACGCATTACCACGCACCTGCCCCCGTTGCTCGCAAAAGCGAAACGTTGTAAACGTTTATTGTTACTCAGTATTCTCCTTGTCTTGAAAGGTTGTATTTCCTTATGCGGTACCCCATCTGCCTGGGTGTCAATCCCAGATCTCTGGCTGCCCGGACCTGAACCCAACCATGGCGTTTTAAAGCCGCCTCAACTTCCGCTCGCTCTATATCGTAAAGCGATTGTCGGCCGGGTCTTTGCGCCTGATCATCTATGCGTGGTATTTTTTTTATCTCTTCGGACTGGTCTCCGGCGGATGTCAGGATATCCGGCGTCAAATCGGCAAGCGTCAATCTTTCTCCTTCGGCAAGAATCACCATTCGTTCGACAAGATTCTGCATCTCACGTACGTTTCCCGGCCAGGGATAGGAAACCAGAAAATCTAACAGCTCCGAAGTAAGCGTAAGCCTTTTCGAATTTCGTTCATTGCTGAGACCAAGGAAATGGTTGAAAAGGAGAGGTATATCTTCCTTTCTGTCACGCAGAGGCGGCAAAATGATTGGCACCACGTTAAGTCTGTAGTAAAGATCGGCCCTGAATTGCCCTTTGGCGACCGCTTTTTCCAAACTGACATTGGTCGCTGCAATTATACGGACATCGACATCATATGTCTTGCTGCCCCCAATCCGTTCAAACTGTTTTTCCTGCAGGACCCGCAACATTTTGGCCTGTAGGGCAAGGGGCATTTCTCCTATTTCATCGAGAAATATCGTTCCCTGGTCGGCAAGTTCGAATCGACCCGCACGCGTGGCATAGGCACCAGTGAAGGCCCCGCGCTCATGACCGAAGAGTTCGCTTTCCAAAAGCGTCTCAGGAAGTGCTGCACAGTTGACTTTGACAAAGGATTTATCCCGCCTGCCACCGGTATCATGGATGGCACGCGCCACCAGCTCCTTTCCGGTTCCCGACTCACCCAGCAAAAGCGCCGTCACATTGCTGGAAGCAATTTTAGATATGATGCTGAACACATCCTGCATAGGTTTGGAATGACCGATAATATAGTGACCGTCATGCAGGTTGTGCAGCTTTGCCTTTAGTGACCTGTTCTCTTCCAAAAGGACTTCTTGTTTTTTACGAATTGCCTTATGGAGCGTGAGAAACTGCGAAATCAGGGTTGCCAGAACGGAGAGGAACCGAATATCCTCTTCAAAGGAAACCTCCATACCGAAGAGGCGGTCAACGGTCAGGACTCCAACAGGCTCCCCATTCATGTGCACAGGAACACCCAGAAAAGACATCTTGGTCTTATTGATGGACGAACGGGCACCGGTACGATTAAGAAACAATGGCTCGCTATGGATATCCGGAACCACAAAAGGAGAACCGCTCTGGAAGATCTGACCGCATATCCCTTCGTTGGGCTTATAAACCCCTCGCAGCTCTTCCGCCTCCGACAATCCACAGGAGGCCTTTATCGTCAAGCATCGGCTCTCTTCGTCAAGAAGCAGAAGGGTTGCCCGTTCCATTCTTAAAGTATCATGCAACACCTTGAGAATATTACCCAAAGTTGTCTCCAAATGGACTGCCGTTCCAATAAGATCAATTATTCTTTTTAGAGCAAGAAGCTCCAGGCCTTCAGTCATCCGGCCTGTTTGCAAATCTTTTCTGTTATTATTTTCCATAACCAACTTTCCTGATCAACGATCGGCTCCTGTTACTTATGCTTCATCATCTATGATGCGCTACTTCCCCTCAAGGGGATATAAATACCTTCACGAAATTCATTCTTGAAAACAAGAATTGAATTTCCCAAGATACTCAATGGGGGAAAATGAAGACGTATTCCAGTATGAAAATTCGAGATTTTCCCCATCCTGTTTTTGCAAGGATTGATCCACATAGCAAGTTTGATCATTACTTCTTGAATTTACATATTTTTTTTAAAACAGGCACTCTCCCGTCTACGAGATATAACACATTTTTGTCACAAAAGAAAATGAGCCGGGAGACCAAATCACATTTTTGTATTCTTCGTTTCCAAACTCCATTGAACGTCTCTTCCATTTCCTCTTATATCCGGCAACCACCCTCATTCTAATAAATTTTGGCCGTACCCGTTCAAACCAATTTGTTGGAGGCAACACCATTTTGTCTTCAAAACGACAAAAAAGAAGGAGCTGCTCAGCCTTTTGTATTACTTGCATATATGTATTTTTACATTTCAACATACCTTATTTACTGTTTTTTAATTTACACCTGATCAAATGGCACGTCCTTTGCTCCATAAGGCCGTAACTGACGCAAAAAAGACAAACCGGTACAGATTACTCTCTCCAATAACGAGAGATTCCATACTCGTACAGGTGATACAACAAGGAGAATCATAATGAGGAAAGTAGCTATTTACGGGAAAGGCGGAATTGGAAAGTCGACAACTACCCAGAACACTGTTGCAGGTCTTGCCCAGATGGGCAGGAAAGTTATGGTCGTAGGCTGCGACCCAAAGGCGGATTCAACCAGGTTGCTGCTTGGCGGTCTGGCCCAGCGATCGGTACTGGATACCCTGCGGGAAGAAGGTGAAGATGTGGACCTCGAGGATATCAGAAAGATGGGATACGGAGACACCTGGTGCGTTGAATCCGGCGGCCCGGAACCTGGAGTCGGTTGTGCCGGCCGCGGCATCATCACCTCCATTAATATGCTTGAATCACTCGGCGCCTACGAGGAGAAAGAAGGACTTGACTATGCTTTCTACGATGTTTTGGGCGACGTGGTGTGCGGCGGATTCGCTATGCCCATCAGGGACGGGAAGGCCGAGGAAATCTATATCGTCTGTTCAGGCGAGATGATGGCCATGTACGCCGCCAATAACATCTGCAAGGGAATTATGAAATACGCCCAATCAGGCAGCGTCCGGCTTGGCGGTTTGATCTGCAACTCCCGCGCCGTGGATAACGAGAAAGAGATGATAGAAGAGTTGGCAAAAAAACTCGGTACCCAGATGATCTATTTCGTCCCCCGTGACAACGATGTTCAACGAGCCGAGATCAACAGAAAAACAGTTATCGAATGGAACCCGGAGGTACCGCAGGCTGATGCCTACAGAGGACTTGCCAAGGCCATCGACGAAAACAAAACGTTCGTGATCCCCAAGCCTTTGTCCATCGAAGAACTTGAACAGCTTCTCCTGGACTTTGGTCTGATGAGTAATTGATAACCGACTGATATTAGATAAGGAGTAATAAACCATGATGATTATGATCAGAGCGATAATCAGACCTGAAAAGGCAGATGATGTCCTGGCAGCCCTGATGGATGCAGGATTTCCGGCGGTGACCAAATATTCCGTAGCCGGGCGAGGCAAGCAGCGGGGCATCAAGATCGGCGCCATAACCTATGATGAACTTCCCAAGACCATGCTATTAAGCGTCGTCAAGGAAAGCGACAAAGACTTCGTAGTCGAAACGATCGTTGCTGCAGCCAGGACTGGCACGAAAGGAGCGTTCGGAGACGGCAAAATATTCGTCAGCGCGGTTGAGGATGTTTTCACCATCAGCTCAGGTGTTAAAGAATCAGAGCCTGAAGGAGTGACGGCATGAAAGAGGTGATTGCGGTTGTTCGATTGAACATGATGAACAAGACAAAGAAAGCCCTGACCGAAGTCGGTGTCGATGCCTTTTTCGCCCATGAGGCACAGGGGCGGGGAAAAGGATTTGCCAACCCGCAGGTCCTGGCCGGGGCAAAGGAAGGGTATGAAGAAGCTGCGGCACTTCTTGGGGAAAAGGGAGCCCTTTATCCGAAGAGGATGCTGACGGTTGTCATCAAGGACGATATGGTCCACGATGTGGTTCAGACTCTCATCGAGACCAATCAGACCGGCAAACCCGGAGACGGTAAGATTTTTGTGTTGCCGATGGGAGATTCAATTCGCGTCCGTACGGGCGAAAAAGGCGAAAAATCCATCGTATAAACGTCCCGAGGAGAGACTATTATGGTAAAAACAAAAAGAAAAATGGTGCAGTGGGACCCTACCGATATCAAGGCGGAGCTGTTAACCAAATACCCGCCCAAGGTCGCACGTAAACGCGCCAAGCAGATAATGATCAACGAGGCCCAGGAGAATACCACTCCTGAAATAATGGCCAATGTAAGAACCATCCCTGGCATCATCACCATGCGCGGTTGTACCTACGCCGGATGCAAGGGTGTTATCATGGGCCCCACCAGCGATATCGTCAATCTGGTTCACGGCCCCATCGGCTGCAGCTTTTACGCCTGGCTGACCCGCCGGAACCAGACCTCCGCCAGTGGAGAAAAGAATGAAAACTTCATGACCTATGCATTGTCAACCGACATGCAGGATCAAGATATCATCTTCGGCGGAGAAAAAAAACTTGAGGCGGCAATCCAGGAGGCCTACAACCTCTTCCACCCGAAAGCAATCGCAGTTTTTGCTACCTGCCCGGTGGGACTTATTGGGGACGATATCCACGCCGTGGCCAAAAAGATGAAAAATAAATTCGGTGACTGCAACGTCTTCGCCTTCAGTTGCGAAGGATACAAGGGTGTTTCTCAATCGGCTGGACATCACATAGCCAACAATCAGGTTTTTCGTCATATCGTAGGGCTGAGTCCGATCGAGAAAGAGGAAAAATATAAGATAAACCTGCTTGGTGAATACAACATCGGCGGAGACGGCTTTGAGATAGACAGGATCCTTAAGAAATGCGGCATCGCCAATATCGCAACTTTTTCGGGAAACTCCACCTACGACCAGTTCGCCTCGGCCAACCAGGCAGATCTCAGTTGCGTTATGTGCCATAGATCCATCAATTACGTAGCCGACATGCTGGAGGTCAAATACGGCATCCCGTGGATCAAGGTGAATTTTATCGGTTCGGAATCCACTGCGAAATCATTGAGAAAGATCGCGCAGTACTTCGGCGAAAAAGAGCTGATCGATCGCGTCGAAGAGGTCATAGCCGAAGAGATGCCGGCTGTTGAGACCGCTAGACACGATGTCCTGCCCCGAACCCAGGGCAAAACAGCCATGCTTTTCGTCGGTGGCTCCCGCGCCCATCATTACCAGGAGCTTTTTAAAGAAATGGGTATGAAAACCACCTCGGCAGGCTATGAATTCGCTCACCGCGACGATTATGAAGGACGGCATGTAATCCCGACGCTCAAGGTCGATGCCGACAGTCGTAATATCGAAGAGATCGAAGTCGAGGCGGACGACAAACTCTTTCGGCCGCGCAAAAGCCCGGAGGAAAGAGCGGCTCTGGAAAATGCTGGACTGCAATTTAAAGAATATCAAGGGCTCAACCCCGATATGGATCAGGGAACACTGGTCATCGACGATCTGAACCAGTATGAGGCCGAGAAACTCATTCAGATCATGAAACCGGATATCTTCTGTGCCGGCATCAAAGAAAAATTTTCGGTGCAAAAACTCGGTATCCCGATGAAACAGCTGCATAGCTATGACTCCGGCGGGCCTTATGCCGGATTTAAAGGGGCAGTAAATTTCTACCATGAAATCGACCGACTGATTAACAGCAAGGTCTGGAGCTATATAAAGGCCCCGTGGCAGGAAAACCCAGAACTTTCGGCTACATACGTCTGGGAATAACTCTTCAGGAACACGACAATGCTACTACGACATACCCCAAAAGAAATAACAGAACGCAAGGCCCTGGTGATCAACCCAGCCAAGACCTGTCAGCCCATAGGGGCCATGTACGCCTCCTTAGGCATCAACGGTTGTCTGCCGCATAGTCACGGCTCGCAGGGGTGCTGCGCCTACCACAGGAGCACTCTGACTCGTCACTATAAAGAGCCGATATCGGCGGCAACCAGTTCCTTTACCGAAGGCGCTTCGGTCTTCGGCGGGCAAGCGAATCTTGTCCAGGCCATCGATAATATTTTCACCGTCTATGAACCTGATATCATCGCCGTTCATACAACCTGCCTTTCCGAGACCATTGGCGACGACCTGAAACAGATCGCCCTTAAAGCGGAAAAGGAGGGCAAGATCCCAAAAGGCAAATATGTTATCGGAGCCTCGACTCCAAGCTATGTCGGCTCTCATATCACCGGTTTTTCCAATATGGTCAAATCGATGGCTGAGATGGCCGAGCCCAGCGGCAAGAAAAGCGGCAAGGTTAATGTCATTCCCGGTTGGGTGGAGCCCTGTGATATGCGGGAGATCAAACGGCTGTCTGAGTTGATTGGTGTTAATTACACTCTCTTTCCGGATACCTCCGGTGTGCTGGACACCCCTCTCTCCGGCGAGTATACGATGTTCCCCAAAGGTGGGACAACGGTTAAAGAACTCAAAGGTTGCGGAGATGCCATAGGCACTCTGGCCCTTGGTGAATGGTGCTCGGCGGATGCAGCCCGCATGTTGGACGCCAAGTACAAGGTGCCCTGCTCAGTGATGGATATGCCCTTTGGCTTGAAGGCCACGGATCGTTTCATCGATGCCTTGCGGATCGTTGCCGGAACGACAGTCCCGGACGAGGTAACATATGAACGCGGTCAACTTGTCGATATGATTTCAGATATGCATCAATATTTTTATCATAAGAAAGTTGCTCTGGTCGGAGACCCCGATCAGCTGATCTCCATGGTTGAGTTCCTGGTCGGAATAGATATGCACCCGATCCATGTGGTAACAGGAACACCCGGGAAAAAATTCGAAAAGAGAATCAAAGAGCTGACCAAGGACCTTCCCTTTGAAGTGAATGTGAAAAGCAAGGGGGACATGTTTCTGCTTCATCAATGGATTAAAAACGAGCCGGTGGATCTGCTGATCGGCAACACATATTGCAAATACATTGCCAGAGATGAGGACATCCCCTTGGTTCGTTGGGGCTTCCCAATCCTCGACCGCCAGGGACACCAATATTTTCCAACGGTTGGTTATAAAGGAGGCCTCCGTCTTCTTGAGAAAATACTGGAAGCTCTGCTTGACCGAAAAGACAGGGACGATCCCGAACAGTCATTCGAGCTGGTTATGTAACACATCCCCGACGCGGTCCCATGTGTGTCGATACCACGTCGGGGTTTTTCTTGCTTAGCCAAGGAACTGTGAAGATGAAAAAAACTGTTACATCGGTCGGTTGCCGATGCCGGCCACCCACAGAAAAAGGGCATTTCCTCGAGTTGCCGGTGGCGCCCCGAATAAACGCACGGATTCGGTTTTCCGCAGCCCACCAGGCACCGGAAGGGCATTTGGCACCCAAAGACGCTCTTGACGGGGTAAAAACGCTGGTAATAGAGGGAAAGCATATTGATTATATAGGTCTTTCCGGGCCAGGTGATCCACTTGCCTATATCGAACCGACGTTGGAAACCCTGGGACTGCTTCACCAGAATTTTCCCCAGATACCGTTTTTTATCAGGACATTGGGACTTGGTGGTGAAAAATATGCCGACAAGCTCTCGAAAGCCGGTGTTTCCCACGTTGATCTTCAGGTAAATGCAGTTTCTGAGGAAATCGTGGAAAAAATCTATGCCTGGGTTCGGCCGGGATACAAAACGCTGCGGCTGCCGGATTCGGCCAAAATTCTTATCTCGGAGCAAAAAAGGGCAGTCAGGGCCTTTAAAGATGCCAAGATGACGGTCAGCGTGATTACCACCGTCTTTCCTGAAAACAATTCCGACCATATCGAATCCATCGCCCATGATATGGGAGAATATGGAGCCGATAATATGGTCCTGGTTCCCTATCATCCAGAGGAAGGCGCTGAAATAAGGCTGAGCGTCCCGAACAAGAAGCTTATGGAAGCAGTTCGGAAAAAGGCCGCCAAATACATAGGAGTTGCAGACGAGCAAAGGCCTTCGCTTTTCGTCTGTGAACAGAGAATTATGACATCGCAACTACCGAAACCTACGCCTGTTAGACCAAATGTTGCCATTGTCAGTTCCAACGGCATGGACATCGATTTGCATCTGGGCGCTGCTGTCCAGGTTCTGATTTATGGCCCAAGGCAAGATGGACTCACCTGTCTGCTGGAAAGAAGAGCGGCCCCTGAGCCGGGAGGCGGAGAAAGGCGCTGGGAAAGCCTTGCCGCAACCCTTCACGATTGTTTTGCCGTTCTGGCAGCGAGCGCAGGAGACTCTCCGAAAAAAATCCTTGCCGCCAGCGGCATTAAGATCCTGATTATTGAAGACACTATTGAAGGCACCGTCGATGTTCTCTACGGCGGCGGCCGAAAGAAAAAAAAGCCGCAGCCGACGGCATTACCGAAAAAGGAATAAGTCATGGCATTACCTGAAAAACAAATTCTTGTCTGCCAAAGTTTTCGCGTCAAAGGAGACCCGAAAGGTATCTGTCATAAAAAAAACGAGGGATTTCTCCAATATATAGAGGAGGAAATACTCGACAGAGGACTGGACATGCAGGTCGTATCCACCGGTTGTCTCAAACAGTGTGACGCAGGTCCGGTCATGGTTATCCAGCCGCAGAACTGGTGGTTCAAAGGCGTTGACAGTCATGAAGCCATCGATGCTATTCTGGATGGTCTCGAAGACGGAGAACCCGCCTCGGAGTATCTGATTGACTGAACTAGAAAAATTTACGGATTCGCCCCGCAGTTCCAGGAGATATCGACGTCCTCACGGTGCTCCTGGAACTGCTTTTTTCGATTAAGGCCGTTTATAAAAAAACCCGGTTGGAAGGCCACAAGTCTGATAGCCCTGCGTAAAATATGTACGAAGAGAAGAAAATGGCCCTGTTTGGAATTGAAAACTGGATGGAATATCGTCGGGATGGAGAACAGTTCCTCCATGTCGCTCTTATGGCCCGACAAAAAAAAAGACGTCATTTCACCCCGGAAATTCTCTACAATCTCACGGGAATGGCCATCGAAAAGCTGGTCATGGCCTACCTAATGAAACAAGGCGATCTTGCAGACAATCATACCATGACTGATCTTGTTGACGCACTGGAACGCCATATGGGCAACCAGCCCCGGCTCAGACAAAAGTTTCACTATCTGGACTCTTTTCAAGAAATATGCGATCCTGAATCTTTCACCGTTAAAAAACCCAGTGATGAGGACACGACCGCCATTCTCGCCATTGGAGAAGAGATCCGGGATTTTCTTACCCCTTTCTTCACCAGTTGAAGAGATAAACATAATCGGAGTATGGTATGACTGTACCGCTAAAACCACTGGGAATCATCAAGGAAATGCTGGACAGTATCGGTCTGCAAATCACCTATGCCTATGATGATCTGCTTTTTGTCGAACATAATGCCTTTCTTTTACAAATGGGGAAATTAGGTGAAGAGGTGCTCCTCTATTTCAATACCGAATCTGCAAGAGAGAAAAGAGACGATATAACCAATCTATTAAAAGAATGCGGCCGCCAATACAGATTTCAGGTTAATCGAAAAGGGACATATTCCATTGTCCAAAACGAACAACAAAATGAGCTGCAACTTCAATTTTTTGCAGATCATCTGTAATTATCCATACCCACCGGTAAATATCTCCCCGGCTCTGTCCGGATATTTCACAGGTCAATTTCGCCTGTATTTTCCTGCCGGCCTATAGTATTATACGTTCCTCCGACAAGTACATCATTTAGAAAAAGCTCCACTTGCACCACAGACAGCAAAAAGGCGAGGTGATGGAATCTCCCGCCTCAGCCCCTGTGTCCGGAAAGCACAAATATCTCTTTTTGAAACATACTCGTTGAATATATTCGACACGGAAAAATCCATTAAAAACGAACAAAAAAAACGTGTCTGCCCTGTCGAAAGGGCCGGAGGCCTCGACAATGTCTTCCGTAAATGGCTGCAGAATCCGTGGGAAATCCTCTCTCCCTTTGTAAGCGAAGGAATGACGGTTCTCGATATCGGCTGTGGTCCCGGTTTCTTCACCTTGACCTTGGCCGAACTGGTTGGCCCCTCAGGCCGGGTCATTGCCGCCGACCTCCAATCCGGAATGCTTGACAAGCTCCGGGCAAAAATTCAGGGAACCGAGCTTGAAAAACGCATCATCCTGCATCAATGCAGGAAAGAATCAATGGGCTTATCCGACAGGTTTGATTTTGCTCTGGCATTTTATATGGTGCATGAAATGCCTGACCCCCAAACCTTCTTTAACGAAATTGCGAAAAACCTAACCAACGGCGGTGTGTTGCTCCTCGTTGAGCCACCCTTTCATGTTAGCCGTGCCGATTTCGCCAAAACCTTGCAAATTGCAAAAGATTCCGGGTTTGCTCTCGAGAATGGACCAAAAATCTTTTTGAGTAGAACCGCTATGCTCCGCAATCGCAGGACATGATTTGAATCTCTTCTGACTTATCTGAGACCCATAAACACCGAAGACTGATTACGAAAAAAAGGGAAAGAGATCCTTCTGATTTTGTACCCTGCTTAGAGATTATCTTTACATAATCTCTTAAAGGATTGTGCCGGATTTTGAGACGGATTTGAATGCGTCGATTAAAAAAACCGCAAGCGTAGCAGTGCTACGGCGTGGATTTTGTGATTGAGAAGCGTTCAAAGGCGGCCAAAAGCCGGATACGAGAACTAAAGTATATTTACGGACAAGCTCTTATTCTCCAGGGAACGGAGATAACATCTTAGAGCCACCTCCTGAAGGCCCGAAGCGGTTGCGGACATGACGTCCGCACCTGACCTCAGGACAGGGACAGGCCGTCTGTCATGGTGAACAACGGACGAGATCAAAATGCAATTGCACTTGTTATGAACAAGTCCTCAAACTAGCCATGGCAAAAATAGGCAATTCCCGTTATGGTATTTTCCGGTACTTACGGCCTCTTCCCCGTCTTGCAAAACATATGATAAAACCGGGTCTGACGAGGCTTTGCGAGTGATCTAATAATGTTTTTCTGAACCATCGGCCAGCAACGAGGTACTGCTGTCGGCATATTATTATGAGAATTAAAATGGGAAAATTTATCTCGCGAATCTCACTGGTTATCCTGATATTCTGTCTTATCGCAGGTATTGTCTACATCTCCTTGTTGGGAGAAAATGATAGGGCCACCACTACGGTAAAAACCTATTTCGACAATATTGCAACTCAACGGTATGAGGAAAACACCAAACTCTGCACGAAAAAGTTTAACCGTCAATTTAACAACCTCAACGATCCCATTACCTACCAATTCTCTCTGGAAACCGCTTTATTGAACCATTTTGGTCTGATTAACACAGCTTCTTATATCACGAAAACCAGGAGAGAAGAGTTTTGGGTTCCCTTTTTTGACCAGGACATGCTCCATGTATCTATTGAAGTCCATGCCAAAGGATCGTCAAATATTCTGAAAAATCTCTTTAGTCGTAAAGACAAACCATATCTGAAAAATTTCGTTACCTTGGTAAAAAAAGACGGGAGATGGGAGATAAACAAAATCGACATTCAAGCCGCAGCAATAGCCGAAGATTTCCAAAAAACAAAGCTGTCCATGCAAAATTCCCGATATATCCGACAGACTGCCACGGGACTGCTTATAAAAGAGAATAAAATTGATTTTTCCTTGTTGGATCCAATCCAAAAGCGGATATTGATCTTTAATCTCAATAAGGCATTAACTCTTCTCAAAACTCAGAAGACTCCCACAAAGTAAATTACTCATAATACTAAATAGTTAACGGTTTAAGGTTTCAATCGAAGCCTCCAACCATTGAAATACCTCTGCAGCACTCCTATAATTAAATTGGGGTGGCTGTCGAAAATCGGCGGATTTTTATCTGCAAATGTCCTTCCTTGCCAATTCCGACTGCTTTACAGATTTTCATTTTACCAGAGCAGGGGGGTTACAGGCACCATTCGGAGGTCGCTATGAGTAAAGGACAAAAAGAACGACGAGGTCATATCCGCTATCGGATGGATAAAAACATACTCTCCATCAGTGAAGATGTATTGGCCGAGGTACTCGACATCAGTACTTGCGGCATGGGATGCCAATGCTTAAGAGATAGCGGAAATCCACTTACTGAACTCAATGAGATTGAAATTCTCAACTGTGAACACGGTACTTCGGTGGAAGAGCTCCCCTGCACATTGGTGTACACTCGAGAAAAGGTAATTTCCGACACCTTGACCTCGACAATGATAGTGAATTTTGGCTTAAAATTCCAAAGTCTTACAGAAGTTCAACGAAAGACACTCCACCAATTTATCAAAGATAATTCCCTTCATGAAGCTATCGCTTTTTTTTGAAGCCAAATAGTGTTATCTTCCCCGGCAAATAGGTTCTGGAACTGTTTTTTGGATGATTTTAAAACAAAAGGTAACAAATGCTTAGGGATCTCTCATTGGCTGCCAAGGCTGCATGCAGCAAACAAGACCAGCTTTCTCTTGTGCCGCTGGTATTGCAGCTCAAAGAACTTGCAGAAATAGCAAAAAAATCCGGATTACTCTCTTTGGAAACGGAACTTTACCAGATGGAAGACCCCTTCCTCAAACTCGGAGTCCAACTCATCATAGACAAAACCGACCCCAATAACGTCAGAGACATTCTCGACTCAGACATCTATTACAATGAATCAAATGGCCGAGAATTATTAAAAAAAATAATAACAAGAGAAGGCCTTCTTCGAATTCAGGAAGGTGATACGCCAAGAAATGTCCTTATTTGCACTAAAATATTTTTAGGAAAAATCGACAATGACTCTTGGAAAAATCTTGTCTAGTCATCTGTAACCTCCTGTCATGTCATGGAGTAAAGTGGAACAACCTACACTTTTGTCCCCATCTCTTCCTTAATGTAGGATTTCCTACAAAAAATCTCCTATATCCAGCAGAAAGGCGCCCTCTGTTCCTAGAGATTTTTTCTATCCAACCGATTTTTCATATTTTTTTTCATACTTCTCCCAGCTGGCACACCTGTTGCTCTAAAAGGTCTTCAAACAGACAAAGATCATTTCCCTTTTGTCAAAGGAAAGACCATGAAAACAGCAAAAATACTCAATGAACGTCAGGCTCAGATCTATCGGAAAGGCTCAGCACCTTTTGCAATGGAATGCAACAAGGACAGCCTGGCAGGTGCAGTCAGCCAAAGGGCCTGCGTATTTTGCGGATCCCGAGTCGTTCTCTATCCCATTGCCGATGCGGTACATCTGGTTCACGGCCCCATCGGTTGCGCTGTCTACACCTGGGATATTCGCGGCGCCCTGTCATCCGGCCCCGAACTGCACAGACTGTCGTTTTCTACAGACCTCCAGGAGATAGACATTATTTTCGGTGGTGAAAAGAAACTTTACAACGCATTGATCGAACTTATCGACAGACACAACCCCAAAGCAGCCTTTGTCTATTCCACCTGTATCGTCGGCATCATCGGCGATGATCTCGAGGCGGTGTGCAAACGGGTGTCGGAGGAAAAATCCATTCCGGTCCTGCCGGTCCAGTCCGAAGGTTTTAAAGGAAACAAACGGGAAGGATATGCTGCGGCCTGCAAGGCCATGGCAAGATTGGTAGGAACCGGAGACATCAGCGGCATCTCCAAATACAGCATCAACATTTTAGGTGATTTCAACCTGGCAGGCGAGATCTGGCTGATTCGAGACTATTTCGCCCGCTTCGGCATCGAGGTGGTAGCCAATATCACCGGCGATGGCCGGGTGGATGATATCCGCCGCGCCCATGGTGCTTCCTTAAACGTCGTTCAATGTTCCGGCGCTACCATGGATCTGGCCAAGATCATGAAGGAAAGATACGGTATTCCCTACTTACGCGTATCCTATTTCGGTATTGAGGACATGGCCGAATCCCTGTATGAAGTTGCCCGTTTTTTCAAAAGGCCAGCCATGCTCGACAAGGCCAAGGAAGTTGTACGGGAAGAAGTACAGACGCTCCTCCCCGAATTAAACCGCTATAAAACTGCCTTAACCGGGAAAAAAGCTGCCATTTACGTCGGAGGCGCCTTTAAGGCCTTTTCCCTGGTCAAGGCCTTCAGACTGCTGGGCATGGATGTCGTTATGGTCGGTTCTCAGACAGGAACCAAAGAAGACTATGAGGAACTCCGGATGATTACCGATGATGGGACAATCATCGTCGACGATTCAAACCCTTTGGAGCTGTCTTCGTTTCTTACGGAAAAAAATGTCGATATCTTTGTCGGCGGCGTCAAGGAGCGCCCCATCGCCTACAAGCTCGGCGTCGCCTTTTGCGACCACAATCATGAACGTAAAGAGATGCTGGCCGGCTTTAAAGGCATGCTCAATTTTGCCAGAGAAGTCCATAACTCGGTCATGAGTCCGGTCTGGCTATTTGTCCCCCGCAGGTCTCAGGAGAAAAACGATGACTAAGATGCCCCATTATACAGCTACCACCAACGCCTGCAAACTCTGCAAGCCCATCGGCGCAAGTCTCGCTTTTCGCGGGATTGAAGGCTGCGTCCCGTTCCTCCATGGTTCTCAGGGTTGCGCCACCTACATGCGCCGATACATCATCAGTCATTTCAACGAACCTATCGATATTGCCTCCTCCTCCTTAGGTGAGAAGCATGCCGTTTATGGCGGAGCGGCAAACCTGAGGCTCGGTCTGCAAAATGTGATAAAAAAATACCACCCAAAACTCATCGGTGTGGCCACAACATGCCTGACTGAAACCATCGGCGATGATGTGGGTATGATTATTCATGAGTATCTCGACGAGTTTGGAAAAGAAGCAGACCACCCCGGGATTGTATCGGTTTCTACACCAAGCTATGCCGGAACTCATATGGAAGGCTTCCATGCTGCACTCCGGGCCGTTGTGGAACAGTTGAGCAGAGGCGGTGAAAAAAACTCGATAGTCAATCTCCTTCCCGGCTTTGTCTCAGCTGCTGATCTGCGCTATCTCAAAGAGCTCTTTCACGATTTCGGCTGCGAGCTGACCATGCTTCCCGATTATTCCGACACCTTGGACGGACCGGCTATGAACGAATATCCACTTATTCCGGAGGGAGGGACTCGTCTGGATGCTATTGAGGCAATGGGATGTTCTCGGGCCAGCATTGAATTTGGCCGGACCATTGAAGATGAATCGGCGGGAACATCATTGCTGAAGAAATACAATGTAGCGCTTCACCGACTTGGAATGCCGATAGGAATCCGGGAGACAGACGCTTTTCTCTCAGCGGTAGCTCAGATAACCGGAAACGAAATCCCCTCAAAATACAGTCAGGCCCGCGCCCGGCTGATTGATGCCATGGTCGATGGCCATAAATATATCTTTGGCAAACGGGCGTTAATTTACGGAGAAGAGGACCTTGTGGTCGGCCTGACCTCTTTCTTGGCCGAAATCGGCATTCAACCTGTGCTCTGTGCCTCCGGCGGCAAAAGTGGAAAGTTTTCCCACGCCGTATCGGCCGTACTTTCCGGAATGCCGTGTGATATGCCGGAAGTACTTGAGGATGTGGACTTTTTCGACATTGAAGCACGAGGTAAAGAACTCAACATCGATCTGCTCATCGGTCACAGCAAAGGCTATACTTTTGCCCGCAAGCAACACATTCCCTTGGTTCGGGTAGGATTTCCGATCCATGACCGAATGGGAGGCCAGCGTATCCTCCACCTTGGCTATCACGGAGCCCAGACACTCTTCGACACCATCACCAATACCATCATCGAGAAAAAACAGAACGATTCCGACATAGGCTACAGCTATATGTGACGCGACATCTAGAAATGTCATAAAATTCAGAATATCTAAAGGATAGATCGTCATGAATGATTTTCGCCGCCACCCTTGTTTCAATCTGGATGCCAAAGGTAAATACGGCCGCATGCACCTCCCAGTCGCCCCGAAATGCAACATTAAATGCAAGTTTTGCGATCGGAAATATGACTGTGTCAACGAATCGCGGCCTGGTGTAACCAGTTCTGTTCTTTCCCCTGATCAGGCTGCGGTCTATGTCGGCAAGGTCCTGGAAAAGGAGCCCCGAATCTCGGTTGTGGGTATCGCCGGTCCCGGAGACCCATTTGCCAACGGCCGGGAAACCATTGCGACCCTGCGTTTAATCCGCAACCGGTTTCCCTCCATGCTTCTCTGTGTCTCTTCCAACGGGGTGGGAATCGGCCCCTATATAGAAATTCTGGGCGAACTCGATGTTTCCCATGTGACCATCACCGTCTGCGCGGTGGACCCGGAAATCGGCAAAAACATCTACAGTTGGGTCCGGGATGGAAATGTCGTTTACCGGGATCGTGCGGCAGCCAACCTCCTGCTTTCCCGGCAGATGGGGGCCATAACACAGCTTAAGCATGTCGGAATAACAGTCAAAGTCAATTGTATCGTAATCCCCGGAGTAAACGACCATCATATCGAAACGGTTGCGGCAAAGATGCAGGAAATGGGTGTGGATCTTCTTAACTGTATGGCGATGTTCCCCAATGTCAACACCCCGTTCGGCAGTCTTGCCCAACCCGACAAAATAACGATGGAAGAGATCAGAAAAAAAGCCGAAAACTATCTGCCTCAGATGCGCCACTGCACCCGTTGCCGTGCCGATGCAGTAGGCTTGTTGGAAGATGACAAAACTGTGGAATTCCGCGGCTGTCTTTCTGCCTGCTCAACATTGCCGCCGATTCCGGCAGCCAAACGCCCATACGTTGCCGTGGCCACCCAGGAAGGTGTCCTTGTAAATCAACATCTGGGTGAGGCAAGGGAGTTTCAGATCTGGGGGCTTGAGGGAGAAAGGTACCAACTCATAGAAAACCGCAAGGCTCCGGCCAGCGGCGGCGGTATCAGGCGCTGGCATCAATTGGCCAAAGTCCTGGCCGACTGTCGAGCGGTGCTGATCAGCGGTATAGGACCGACGCCCGCCGAGATTCTAGAAAAATCGGGAACTCTACCCGTTGAAGCCTCAGGATTCATCGAAGAGGGGCTTAATGCAATCTATCAGGGAACAAAGACCGAACTTCTGCGCGGCAGGCGAAAATCCTGTGCCTCAGGTCAATGCAGCGGCTCGGGCACCGGCTGTCTCTAGGAGGGAAGTTAGCTCAACAAAACAGAGATCGAACGCAGCGTTTAAAAGCGACAATGCCTTGCGGGTCGAATCGATGGCATAGGAAAAATGCAGACAAAAGTGATAACCTGGAAAACCGATCGAAGCTACCCCAGTTTTGCCCCCAGGGGAACATCCCGCTCAGGAACAGCAAGGACCACTGCCCCATCCTCTCGATAAAAACCGGTCAGTAAAAATTCTGACCTGACCGGTCCGATTTGTTTAACCGGGAAATTGACCACCCCGACGATCTGCCTACCGACCAGATCGTCGGCGGCATAAAGATCGGTGACTCGGGCGCTGGTTTTTTTTATACCGATCTCGGGACCAAAGTCAGCTTTTATCCGATAGGCCGGGACCTTGGCTTCGGGAAAATCCTCAACCTCGATAATTCTCCCCACTCTCAGCTCAACGGCTTCAAAGTCATTCCATGTGATCTCTTTCATAAAGCGGAACCTTATCGAAACGGAATTTCTTCAGGGAAATGCCCTTTTTCTATTTTTTATTTCCGGGTAGTTTTAATGGTTACTTTTTTATATACCCAATATCCACCAAACGTTGGATAGATATTTTTTTGTGCCACCCTGTTTCTGAATCCTTGCAGAAAGAAAAGTTGTTGAATACTATGGTTTGCGCGATCATGCAAGAGTTTAGCCTGACGCTCAAGTGTTGAGGCGGGCTGATGGCCAAGGAGACGTTTGGTTCACTCTACTGAAGTATGTGAACCACACAGGCAACGAGGGATAGCGGGCCATATCGATCCGTACCCCAAGGGCACTTCTTTCAGGGCGCCTGAAAGGTGAAAGACACAGAAGATGGTCGACAGGAAACCCGGATACAAACCGTCCTCCTCTTTTTGCAGAAGCAATGGTACCTATCATTTTGATATTAAACAAATAAATATATATCTCACGGTGTTTTTCATGAACGACGGGCTAAATTTTTCCATGAACGTCAGGTTAGAAAAAGGCCAATGAAGGATCTCAGAGCACACCTGGCAGGAGTATCCATCGTCTGTATCTGGGCGGGATGGATCGCCATTTCACGGTACGGGGTACAGACCGAGTTGCAACCTTCCGATATCACTCTATTACGCTACTGCACGGCCTTTATCGGTGTGTCGCCCTTGATCTTCAAACATCAGTGGAAAAAATTCAAACTCTACCAATATCTGGTGGTGGGACTCGGGGTCGGTTTCCCTTATACGCTTTTTTCCTTTTATGGGCTTGAGCAAATAAAGGCGGCCCATGCCGGAGTGCTTGTCAACGGTATGATTCCGGTGCTAGGAGCAATTGTCGCCTGGTTTCTGTTCCGTCAAAGGATCACATTGGTGCGCTACGGTGCCATTGCCCTGATCTTTATGTCAAATTTTGTCATGGCAGGCGGAGATACCTACTCCCGCGAGCATGTTTTCGGAATTGTATTGCTTCTGGGGGCCGCCATAAGTTACACCATGCATATAACCGGAATCAGGTATTGGAACTTTCATTGGAAAGAGGTTCTGGTCACCGTCCCCGTGGTTAATATAGTTTTCTTTGTTCCCCTTTGGTTTCTCTTTCCCTCTGCACTTTTTAAAGCCTCTCTTCCTGATATTGCCTTGCAATCTTTTTATCAGGGGGTTGTGGTCAGCATCCTGGCCTTGATGTTCGTTGCCTATTCCATCCGGCATCTCGGCCTGGTCACCCTCTCCATGTATATCTCTTTTGTTCCGGTGGTTACCGCTCTCTTTGCCTGGATTTTTCTTAGTGAGTCACTTAACACTTTGGAGTTATGGGGCATTGCAGGATGCACCATCGGCCTGTTTCTCTATGCGTTGGGCTGGCCTTTTGCCCGCACTGGTTCGGTCATTGAAAAATCGACATCCTGATAGAGCGGCTCACCCCTTTTCTTCCGCCAGAGGCAGGCCGAAACTGGTCTGCCCCAGAAGATGAATGGCATCGTCGCCCAACAGGGAAAAATAGCTGCTGTCGGCAAGATTACAACGGAATCCTTTACAGGTTTTCGGCCGGTAATGGTATATCCTGCAATAGTATTTGTCGTTTCGTTTTTCCAAAAAAATACACCCCTTGTCGTCGGGATGGATCATAAAGACCCTGCCGTCCTTTTTTGCGTCTTCGGTAGCAGCCTCTATTCCCTTCTCGCGGATTGCATCAAAGCTGAGACCGACACCGACATGCCCTCCCATCTGTTTAATAAATTCAATTTCATCGGATTGGAGCAGGATTTTACGATATTTTTTGCAGCAGGTTCCACACTGACGGCACTCGGCAAAAATGGTATTCAATGTACCGGCACATAGCTTTTCCATAAAATTTCTCAATTAAATAGTCCAATATTGCCGTAAAGGATGCCCGGCAAGGAGTCTGTCGGCCCTCTCCGTATACATAACGCCGATTCTCGGCATTTCAGGGGCCAAAAAGCTGTCAAGGGTTGCAAGGATCGAGCTCTCAAGGGCCATGGGATTATAGCCCCCTTCCAGGATAAATAATAATCGACCATCGCAGGCTTCTCGAGCATACTGCTTCAACATCGTGGTTACGGTTCCATACCAGCCGGAGGAGAGCAGCGTACCGCTGATATTGTCATCGCGATGTCCGTCAAATCCGGCGGAAACCAATATGATCTGGGGCATATACTGCTCGACGACACTTTGCAGCAGCCGCCCGACTAGATAGGTATATTCGCAATCTCCAAACTGAGGGAAAACGGGCAAATTTATCGTATACCCGAGCCCTTTGTCTTTTCCCAATTCTTCAGAACTGCCGCTAAAGGGAAACAACCCCTTCTGATGCAGGGATATAAACAGGACATTATCGGAGTCGTAAAAAATCTCCTGGGTGCCGTTACCATGATGAATATCAAAGTCGATGATCAGGATACGGTTCATCTGATATTTTCTCTCCAGGTATCTTGCGGTTATCCCGATGTTGTTCAAAATACAAAATCCCATTCCCCGTCCCGGCTCGGCATGATGTCCCGGTGGGCGTATCAAGGCAAAGCCGCAGTCGAGTTTCCCGTCCATGATATTATCTGCAATCTCCAGGCATCCTCCTGCAGCCAGTAAGGCGGTTACAAAAGAATCCCGCATCAGGTAGGTATCCCGATCATAGGAATAGGGATCGTCATGAACGGCATGTTCACGAATCTGCTGCAGATAAAACTTCGAATGAACGGCTGTTATATCTTTAACACTGGCCTCTCTTGGCAGAAACCGGTGGAAAAAACCATTGTATCTTTCCTGGATGGTAGCATAGAGATGCCGAATTCTGTCAGGATTTTCATGAGAAAACTGTTCAATGGCATGATCAAAGTAACGGTTGTCATAAAGAAGTCCAAATCTTTTATTCATAATGAAAACGATAAATAGGTTCTTCGGAATAGTGCGATACGTCGAGTCGATACAAATTCCCCGTGCGTTTGATATTCCCGTCGTCATATGTCAAGGACTCCACGAGAAGGAATCCAAGTTTTCTCAGGCAGGACTGCTGGGCCAGATTGTCTATATCAGTATACATTTCAACATATTTTACGCCAATCTTGTCGAAGAGATACATGAGAAGAAACTTTTGTGCCTCCGTTCCGTATCCTTTATTCCGCTCTGAGGAATCGGCAATCTTCACCGACACCTGCACCGTATCCTTCTTTCCGGGAGGCTGCCAGTAGTGAATGGTGCCCAAGGGGGTACTATCACGCCGCTCGATTATAAAAAACTTTTCTACAGGGTTCCACAGGACACCGGAATCAAGCTTCTGCTGCAATTGATGCAACTCAAAACATTCGGGGGACAAGAAATTTCCACATGACTCTTGAGACCTGCTCCACTGAACCAGAAGGGACAAATCCGCTCGCTGAATCCGTCGCAACATCAACCTGTTGGTATACAGCTTCTCAATAAAATAGCTCATGATTGTGACCTGATTATGAGATCCTGCCTTCAGCCCATCAACACGCCCTCCCACTGAAAAACGGTGGAAATCCCGACTCTGAGCATCCAGGTGATCAGGGCCGGGATACCGATTGTCACATTTCACTGACAACATTACTCAAAGTCTTTGTTGAATTTTCCAGTTTTTTCAGGGCCTCGACGGTTTCATCAATGGTGAAATTGACGGCATTGGCAGCCTTTTTATTTTCATTGGACGACGAAACCACACTCATTATCTGATTTTTGACCTCATTGCCGTTGGCATTCAAGACATCCGTTTTCGCGTTTAACCCGCCAACAGAGTCAGAGATGGTCACAATACCTTCCGATATTTTCTGCATTGCCGCCAGAGCGGTATTGATGACCTCTCCGCCATCACCCAGCATTTTCATGCCGTCTTTCATGACGCCAATGGTCTCTCTGGATTCCTCTTCAACCTTCTTGACGATATTGGCGATGTCCACAGCAGATCGGGAACTGTTTTCCGCAAGCTTGCGGATCTCATCGGCAACAACAGCAAACCCTCGTCCCGCATCACCTGCTCGTGCTGCTTCGATTGCCGCATTAAAGGCCAAAAGATTCGTCTGAGAGGCAATCTCTTTGATAATGTCGACAAAGCTGCCGATTTTCCCAAGCTGTCCCACAAGATTGCCGACCATCTGATTACTGCCCTCCATGGATTCATTGATGGCTTTCATTTTTTTGCCGGCATCGGACCCAGCTTTTTTTGCCTCCTCGGCATCAGCCGTCACTTTCGCCGCCATCTCTGCAGACTTGGTAGTCAAAGATGCCATTTCAGCTGTAAAATCGACCATCTTCTCGATGGTATTACTCGATCTGTCAAGGAGACCCACTTCGTTGTCGATGGTTGAATTCATGCTCTCAACATGGGCGGTCGCCTTTTTCATCTGGTCAACGGATGCGGCAACCAGTTTGGAGACTTCATTGCTTGCCTCATTGATCAACCGCTCCACCTCGGCCTCAGCAGTGATGTCTGCTATATACTCGAGTCCGCCTTTGATATTGCCCTTGGCATCTTTGATCGAGACACTGGTCACCTTGACGGGTATGGCTCTGTTGCCTACGTGGGCCGTTGTCTGTCCGGAGATCGGTTTGTCACTGCGCATGGCCTGCTGCACACCACACATCTGTGTCCGGCAGTGATCCTTGCAGAAAAGATCAAAACATTTTCGCCCCACAGCCTGATCGACCGTCATTCCCACCATGGCTGCACCCGCCGGGTTGATATAGGTTATGGTCATATTGGTATCGACGGCGTGAATCGGGTTCGGTATGGCATTGAGATTTTCGATCTTCTCGTTGGCCTCCTGCCGCTGTTTCATCTCCTCGGTAATATCCAGGACAAATTCAAGCGCCCCCTTGATATTGCCCTTGGCGTCCTTGATCGGGGCGCCGGTGTATTTGATCGGCATGATTTTGCCGTCTCCCGGCCGGGCTATGGTCTCTTCGGAGACGATCGAATCGGTCTTCATGGCCCGGGCACAGGCACATTTTTCCGTTCTACAATGGGGCGTCTTGAACAGATCGTAGCATTTCTTCCCGACAATCTCCTCAGGTCTCAACCCTGTAATTCCCGCCCCGGCAGGGTTTACATAGGTAATGACAAAATCAGTGTCGATGGACAGGATGGGCGTGGGAATTGAATTGAGGTTGTTGATCTTTTCGTCGGCGGCCTGCTTCTGCCTTGCCTCCTCCGTCATATCAAGGACATACTCCAGAGCACCCTTGATATTGCCCTTGGCGTCCTTGATGGGGGCACCGGTATATTTGATCGGAATGATCACGCCTTCGGCTGGCCGGGCGATGGTCTGCTCGGTCACCACTGAACTGGTCTTCATCGCCCGCGCACAGGCACATTTCTCCGTCCTGCAGTGCGGCGTCTTGAAAAGATTGAAACACTTTTCTCCCATAACCTGCTCTGGCGTCTTGCCGACAACGGCTGCGCCGGCAGGATTCATGAAAGTAATATTGAAATCGGTGTCAATGGCCATGATCGGCGTCGGGATCGTGTTCAGGTTCTCGATCTTTTCATCGGCCGCCTGCTTCTGCTTTGCCTCCTCCGTCATATCTAAAACGTATTCAAGCGCACCTTTGATATTGCCCTTGGCGTCCTTGATGGGGGCTCCGGTATATTTGATCGGGATGATCACGCCCTCGGCGGGCCGGGCGATGGTCTGCTCCGTCACCACCGCACTGGTCTTCATCGCCCGCGCACAGGCACATTTCTCTGTCTTGCAATGCGGCGTCTTAAAGAGATTGAAACACTTTTCACCCACCACCTGTTCAGGTGTCTTGCCCACAACGGCCGCTCCAGCCGGATTCATGAAAGTGATATTGAAATCGGTGTCTATAGCCATGATCGGCGTCGGAATCGTATTCAAGTTCTCGATCTTTTCTTCGGCGGCCTGCTTCTGCTTCACCTCCTCCGTCATATCAAGAACATACTCCAGGGCACCTTTGATATTGCCCTTGGCATCCTTGATTGGTGCCGCCGTGTACTTAATCGGGATGATGACACCATCGGCAGGACGGGCAATAGTCTGCTCGGTCACCACCGAACTGCTCTTCATCGCCCGGGCGCAGGCACATTTCTCCGTCTTGCAATGCGGGGTCTTGAACAGGTTATAGCACTTTCCACCCACTACCTGATCCGGGGTCTTTCCTACCACAGCCGCACCGGCAGGATTCATATAGGTGATCGTGTAATCGGTATCAATGGCCATGATCGGCGTCGGGATCGTATTTAAGTTCTCGATCTTCTCGTCGGCAAGTTGTTTCTGTTTTGTTTCCTGGGTCATATCAATAACATACTCTATAACCCCCTTGATATTGCCTTTGGCGTCTTTAATCGGTGCTCCGGTATATTTAATGGGTATGATCACCCCGTCCCGCGGCCTGGCTATTGTCTGCTCGGTAATCACCGAATCTGTTTTCATCGCCCGGGCGCAGGCACATTTCTCCGTCTTGCAATGCGGGGTTCTGAACAAGTCATAGCATTTTTTCCCTATTGCCTCTTCGGGCGATAACCCTACTACAGCCGCACCGGCAGGATTTATATAGGTTATGCCAAAGGTTGTATCCATTTCGACGATCGGTGTCGGAATAACGTTGAGATCCGTTGTCATCTGTCTGAGATCCGCCTGGGCATTTTTCAGGGCTGTGATGTCGCTTAAGGTGATGAATACACCACTGACTTTCCCGTTCATCAGTGTCGCTTTCGAAGAAAAATACTGGACCGATGTCCCCCCGTTCTTATATATGACCTCGGCTTCCACCGGCTTCTTGATCCGTGTCGCTTTGGCACTTGGGCAATCTTTTGTTCCGCAAAGATGTGTGGGGCATGCTTCCTCACACGTCATTTTGTTAATGACACTGGCTGACTTCAAATTAAAGGTTTTGAAGAACGGATCGTTTGCCCAGGTAATAATCCGGTCATCACCAACAATGAAGCTCGGCTCCATTAACATATTTAAACATGACACATCCATTTCCGCCGTTGCTGCCTTCATTTTCGATTCCATTCTCATCACCTCACTTTTCGTCTGTAGTTACTGCTAAAGTATCCACTGAAGACTCGTCTTCAAAACTCATTTCCATATGATTTCGCATCAGGTTGTCGACATTGATCACCAGGACATGTTCACTCATCCCATCACTGTTGCTGAAATCGATCAGCCGGTCCAGGGTGTCTCTTCTCCCGGCCAGTTGAGGATTCAATGATGGTGTTTCATGAAATTCCTCCTGTTTGTAGATGGTCACAATACGATCAACCTCCAATGCCAAAATACCCGCTTTTCCTCGGCAAATAATCAGTTTGCTCTTTGCCGACCCCGATTTTCGGCGGGGATAGCTATAGAAACTTCTCAGATTGACAACCGGGACTACCTGCCCCCGCAGATTGATAACCTGAGAAGTAAAGCCCTTGGCACAGGGAAGCCCCATGACACCGTCATATTCAATGATTTCCTGAACATCCTTAATTTCAATTGCAAAATTCTTTTCTATTTCAAATATGAGATAACAATTCTCGGTGATCAGATGGTGTGCCTGTATTTTATTAAGTCGATCTTCATCCACCACCTCTTTTTTCCCGTTTATCCGAGCCAGGGATTTGATTGTCTCTATATGATCGCCGACGATTCTCGGCATATCGAGCAACATGATATTTCCACCGTTTTTTCGTGCATGTATCCCGGAAACTTTCCCATCTGCGGTGTTCGGCATAGGCAGAATTTCGTTATCCGGCACCGAGAGAATCTCTTTGACCTCCTCAACAATCATTCCCAAGGTACAATCCTCACAAGATAACACCAATATCCTCCATGCCTCGTCCACGCCCAATTTTGATATGTCTTCCTCTGTCAACAGATAACGGGAATCAACTACCGGGATAACACTGCCCCGCAGCTGCAATGCTCCTTCGACTACGCCGCTCTTAAAAATATCATTAATATCAGTATAGAAAGTGATTTCCTGTGAATATTCCACCGGCACCCCATACTCCTGTCCACAGGAAGAAAAAACGACATATCGTGAATAAGTGACGGATTTGAGATCGGCAGTGTACGCCTTGTCGGCTATCTGTTTTTCCAACTCAGACAATTCACCTGAAAAAAGGCGATCAAGCTCGAGCAGTTCCACGGTTCGCCTGCCTTTTTCCAGTGAGATAAGAGCAGAAATGATCTTGTCTTCTGTCTGAAGCAGGCTGTTCACTGGTCTGATCTGGGAAGATTCGACCCTGAAAACATCCTTGATATCATCAACCATCAATCCATACCGGTTATCAAGCAGGGTCACCACCGCAACCTTCGCTGCGTCATTATAGGCCTTCCCCGACAGGCCTAGCCGTTTTTTCAAGTTTATTATCGGAATGACATCATCGCGCAGATGCATGATTCCCTCAAGAAAATCAATACTTGCCGGCAGTGCCTGAATCATTCCGTTGATCGGTGTCGCCTCGTTGACTTTATCCGCCCGCAAGGCAATCTCCAAACCTGTCGACTGGTCTAGCACAAACGATGCAAACAGTTGTTCCTGTGTCATTGTCTTTGATCCACTCTCTATTTTTATTTATCAGGCGGCAAAAAAGGCTGCTCTAATTACGCCAGCAGCTTTCATCAGTTTCAGTGATTTTTGTTTTCCCTATCATCTTCTCCATCACCGCATTCATCTCGGAGACATCGGTATCTATTGAAGCAATGTATCTGGGCTTGAGGAGATGACAACGACTATCATTGCGACTTTCATCTTCTCCTACTATCAAGATTATCCGAAACTCCTCAAATACCTCTCTATGTTCGACCAACTCGCCGAGTTCGGCATCATCTCCGGCATAGAGGATCATCATGTCGCCGTTTCTTATAAACATGCTGTCTAATCCCGTGAAGAAAGATCCTCCAGGAAGAACAACTACTTCTCTTAGAACGGGAATCTTATGTAACAAGACAAGACAGCGCTGGCTGCATACCAAATAACGACATCCGTTATCACAATGGGAACTTACGGCTGGATAAAAGAAAATATTCACAGGCAAACGATGGGTTGAGGTTTTTTCTTATCTACTCTTGAAATGTTGTGACGGCACTTAAGCAAAAGAGCACTTTTCGTGCCAGGTGTGCTACATCGTCCATATAATAAAAAAACGTCTGTTATTTAATGGGGTTTAAGAATACGTTAGATTTCCGGCCCGGAAGATGTCCTTCTTGGTCCTGTCAACAAATGTGAACAGGCAATGATTTTCAGCACAACTCTCAATGGAAATGAGGGAATATTGAAGTTTAGGGAGGTAAAGGGGCGGAGGAGATTCGATTAAAATTGTCTACAACTTTGAATCTGATCGGGTTGCACCTGGGAAAAGCCAATAGAGACAAAACGATGTGTCATAATCGGAAGGAAAGGTTTCTTTTGATGAAATTTTCCATGGAATTCGTCAAACAATCAATTCATTCACGACCTCGACAAACTCTTTTATTTTAAAGGGTTTTTCAATAACAAGGTTGGCACCTAATTGCGCTGCAAGATCCAAATATGTTCCGCTGCCTAACCTGCCGCCTCCAGACAAGGCAATAATTTTCGGTCTTGGCAGCTGCCTGTTGAGTTCCATAATGACCTCTAACCCATCTTTTTCCGGCATGACGATATCCGTGATCACCAGACATGGATAATTGGAATAATACAAACTCAATCCTTTTTGCCCATCATTTGCTTCCAAGACCCTAAATCCCGCATCTTCAAGAAGGTCACGAATCAATTTCAGCACGATTTCATTATCATCTATGACAAGTATTGTCTTCATTCTCTCCTTTTCCAAAGGCCCTTTTTAATCAATCGTGATGGTAAAATTTAGTATTTAGCACTTTTCATGCCAATGATCGCATAGGCGCTGAAATTCAAAAAAACGGCCTTTTTCAAGGCACGCCAAATAAAATATTGAACACATTGTCTCGAGATTAGGAACGAATGAGGTGTCAACAAAAGTGAACAGTAGTCACTATTGTTGACAGGACCTGGACAAAAACTGGAGGATAAAAGTCAGCTCGGTGTACTCATAAAATAAAGAAGATCAGAATCTCGTCTGTGGGATATCGGATTATGATTTATTTTCCTTCGATCTGATCCAGGGCGGAAAGGGCGGCTATTTTTAAAGCCTCCGAGTAGGTCGGAAAGTTAAAGATATTGTCGATGAACAGATTGATCTTGGCATTATGAAATATGGCCAACAGAGCGATATGAATGATTTCCACAGCTCCGGCCCCCAGAATATGTACCCCGAGGATCTCGCGGGTATCACTGTGCACGATCATTTTTAAAAGGCCCTCGCTTTCTCCCGAGATTTGACCGCGCGGCAGCTCCTCGTAGGTGCATCTGCCAACCACGATTTTATACCCCAGGGCCTCCGCCTCCTCCTCGGTTATCCCCACATACGAGATTTCCGGTATGGTATAGATGCCAATCGGAAAAAGACGGGGAAAGCCTTCCGCTCTCATCTTCAAGGCATTAAGCGCTGCCAACCGCCCTTGGGTAATCGACGTTGCGGCAAGACTCGGCCAGCCGATAACATCACCCACCGCATAAATATCCGGTACCGTCGTCTGGTAAAGCTCATTAACTTTTATATAACTCCCGTCACACACAATGCCCGCTTTCTCAATACCGAGCATGGAGGTGTTGGCTTCCCTTCCCAGGGCGAAGAAGAGTGTCTCGGCCATAAATTCCCTGCCGGAATCCAATGTTAGTTTTGCCGCACCATTTACTCGTTCGATAACAAACTTGCCGCAGTTAGCAACATACTCGATATTTCCCTGGGGAAAATTTGCCTTTAAGTACTCAATGATTTCATGATCGATGAATTTTAATAACCGAGGTCCGGTATCCAACAAGGTTACCTTTACGCCTAAGGCGGCAAATATTGTCGCATATTCAGAACCGATCACTCCACCGCCCAGGATCAGCATGGAGTTCGGTATGGTTTTCATGTTGAGTATGCTTGTGGAATCAACCACAATTTTATGATCGAACGGAATATCTGCAGGGGTCCTTGGGCAGGATCCGGTGGCGATGATGATGAACTTTCCTCGAACGTGGATCTTTTCGTTGTTGAGACAGTCGACCTTTATTTCCTTTTCACCGATAAAGGTGGCGTTTCCCCGGATAAGCTTGACACCACTGCGTTTCAACTGATCTTCAATGATCGTATGCTCTTTTAGACGGACATACTGCAGGCGGTCTTTCAGTCTGTCCATGGAGATTTCAACATCTGAAATAGAGCAAACGGTATCTTCGGAAAAGACCTTTCTCGTCAGATGACCGGTCAGATAAAGGACGGCTTCGCGCAGTGTCTTGCTGGGAAAAGTCCCGGTGTTCACACAAACCCCTCCCAGCGAACCTTCTCTTTCCAGAATCAGGACTTTTTTGTTTGCTTTGGCTGCAGTCAGGGCTGCAGACAAACCAGCAGGCCCTGTTCCGATAATGATAAAATCATATTCGTTATTATCCATGGAAAAAGAATACTTCAAAAGATATTCAATGACAAATAGATGTTCCGTGGTTGATATGGAAATGGGAAAGATTACAGTGGTGGAGCAAATCATGATCCGCCAGTATTTGACCGGGAGTGCCGGATGCCACAAGATGATGGTTCTCATCAAAAACCGAGATCCCGGTGGCGAATTTCTGGGCAAAGGCCAGATCGTGGGTGGCCGTAATCACCGTCTTGTTCTGCTGCCTCAGATCAAGGATGAAATCGACCAGCCAGGATTGGCTGCGCGGATCAAGGCCGATGGTGGGCTCATCGAGGAGCCAGACATCGGGATTAAGGCTGAGCAGGGAGGCCAGGGCCACCCTCCTTTTCTCCCCTCCGGAAAGACGATGCGGGGCGCGATCAAGCAATTTCTCTATTCGCAACGCTGCAAGGGCTGCATCAACCCGTCGTTGCACCTCATCATTGTCAAACCCGAGTTGCAGAGGGGCAAAGGCAACCTCATCCATTACCGAGGCACAGAACAACTGCACATCGGTATCCTGAAAGACCAGACCCACTCGACGACGAAAGGCGAAATTAACGGCATCGTCTCGAAGCCGATCCTCGGTCAACGGGTCTCCGAAAGCCGCAATCTCTCCCTGGCTGGGAAAATACAGCCCATCCAACAACTTAAGGAGTGTGGACTTGCCGCTGCCATTGGCCCCTAAAACCACCAGCGATTCACCCTGCCGAACCGTCAAATCGATATTTTCCAATGCAATCTGACTGTCATCATAGGCAAAGGAAACGTTACAAACTTCAAAAACAGGCGCTTGTGTCAAGATATTTCTCCATAAAACAAGGACTCATCGTCCCAGGTAAAAGACCGAGATACTTATCACAGTGAAAAAACCGGCCCACAACCAATCCCGTCTTTGCATTCGAAACGGCTTCAAGGTCACCACTGTCCCTCTATAGCCCCGGGATACCATGGCCAGATAGACCTCACTGCTCATAGTAAGCGATTTACCAAGCAGTGTTGCTCCGATAGCAGACAGCATATGCCTCTCCTGCTTCCCCGACATTCTGCCGATCACTCTGCTTTTTCGAGACAAAAACATGTCGTTGGCAACATGCAACAGAAGGTAAATATAACGAAATGTCATACCAAGAACCAAAATAAACACATCGGGAACCTTAAGGACACCGAGTGCACCGAGTACGGTATTCCAAGGCGTCGTCAGAATCAACAGGAAGACAAGGGAAACGGAGGTGGCAACCCGCAGCAGAAGAAAGAGCACGCTCCTGGCTCCAGGCTGCGTGACAATCAGACCAAAAGGCAGGTGAAAAAGAGGCTGGCCCGGGATGAGAAACAAGGCGGGTAACGCGACGATACCGGTAAACAGAGGAACCGCGAGCCAGACCCGACGAATAAAAAAATCCACCGGGACCGCCGAGAACAGGGCCAAAACGAGGACCAGAAAATAGACGCCGACTATCACCCAGAGATTATGGGCCATATTGACTCCAACCAACAAGGCCAACGTGATTATAATCTTGA
Source organism: Desulfocapsaceae bacterium (assembly GCA_046704745.1). GTDB lineage: Bacteria > Desulfobacterota > Desulfobulbia > Desulfobulbales > Desulfocapsaceae > CAWGGS01. The sequence continues at coordinate 86,123 of JBJKRL010000133.1, forward strand.
GACGAGGGTCCAGGGACTGAAAGAAGCCCTGTTGCCGGCTAACAGCCTCGGCAAAGAGGGACCGCTCCAAGGTTTGAGTGATTCCGCTCAGGGTCTTTTCAAGAAAACGGCTGCGTTTTAACATGGAGTTCATGAAAAACAAAAAAGTCGGTCTCCCGTTAAACACCTTGAGAAACCGACTAGGAAGCAACTTTTACATGCACTGCTGTATGCGGGAACCTCCTGATACCAGAACCGTCAGCAGCCAGTTTAGTACACTCACCAAGACTACAGGTTCCAATTAGGCCATCATCTCAGTTCTGTCACCAAGAATCTGTGTTATGATTTTTCTTTCCGTATTACGAAAGCAACATAAACAGAAGTCCCCCTCCTACCCTGCCGTCGCATTCTTACAGTCCGGACATTTGATATACATGAAACGCGGTTCACTGCGGTTATCTATTGCGTCATTCAATACCTCCCAAGATTCGTCACTTGTCTGAATCTTATGACAGTTCACACAGACCGGCAAGGCGCCCTGCAGGGTCTCCATCTGGTCAAGAACATTGCGCAGTTCATCCACTGACTCGGCCAAGGCGATCTGAATGTGCACCAACCTTTCCGCTACTCTGACCCTGGCTCTGAGTTCATTGTCATCAAAGGGTTTGGTCATGTAATCATCGGCGCCCATATCAAACCCATGCAGGATATCATTTCGGGTATCGCGAGCGGTGAGCAGGATAACATAGATCGGTGTTTCCTTTGCCAGCTCCTTGACACGACGGCATATCTCAACGCCATCAGGACCCGGCATCTCCCAGTCGAGGATGGCAATCTGAGGTGCATCGGGTTTTTGTAGAATCTCCCACGCCTCGTCGCCATCGCCGGCACAACTCACCCTATACCCCCATTTCTCCAGACTGACCTGGACCATCAAACGGGTTATATAATCATCTTCAGCAATTAAAATTTTCATTACTGTTTCCTTTCTTTTTTTGCTTTACGTCTTGATATCCAGAATATCACCGACCTGCCTGCAACCTCGCCGCGCCAAAGCTCTTGCATCGTCTCTTATGCTCACTAAGAAAACATTACATCGTATTTGCTTATGAGCTGGTAAAGTCGCGTTCTGGAAAGGCCTGAAATCCTGCACGCCTTTGAAACATTATTTTCCGACAATAACCTCAGTTTCTCTATATAGCTCTTTTCATACAAATTTTTATATTCCCTCCATTGTGGGAGTCCTGTACCTCTATTCTCCTTTCTTCCTTCAAAGCCTGCCCGTGCTCGCAAGACCCTGAATTTTTCCGGCAAGTGGATGGCAAAACAGGTCGGACCCAAGATATTTCCTGCAAAAACCTGCTCGATGGTCTGATAGAGTTCTCTGACATTTCCGGGCCAGTCATAGGCAATAAGGGCTTCGATAAAATCCGGGGCAACACCTTTTGTCTCTATTCCGTATCGCTCACATAACCTGGCAATGAAATAGGTTACCAGTTCCCGTATGTCCTCAAGACGCTCCCTCAGCGGTGGCAATTGAATGGAAAAGGCCTGAAGCCTGAACAGGAGATCATCTCTGAAACTTCCATTTTCTACGCACTCATTAAGATCTTTGTTGGTGGCGGCAACCAATCTGAAATCACTGTATTCATGCTTTGAGGAACCGACAGGTCTATACTCGTGCTCCTGGAGAAGTCGTAAAAAGGTCTTTTGAATGCCGAGCGGCATCTCACCCACCTCATCAAGGAAGAGTGTTCCTCCATGCGCATGGCTGACAAGTCCGTCCTGGCGTTTTTCCGCGCTGGTAAAGGCCCCTTTGACATGTCCGAACAGTATACTCTCGATCAAAGTTTCCGGGAGGGCGGCACAGTCCACCACGACAAAATTTTTGTCCACTCTGGTGCTGTTTTCATGTATTGCCTTGGCAAAAAGCTCTTTTCCCGTGCCGGTTGGCCCGGTAATCAGGACACTGACATCACATCCAGCGGCCCTGGCAACCTGGTCCAGGCATTTGTTCAAAGTCCGGCTGTTGCCGACTATCTTCTCTCTTTTTAAAGCGACAGGAACCTCGATCACCTTCATTTTTTCCTGCCTGTATTGCAAAGCTCTGGTTAGATGCAGCGGTAATTCCCTGAAGACATACGGTTTCTCAATATAACTCCAGGCCCCGCTCACTATCGCCTTTTCCGCTCCATCGGCCTCCCCTTGTCCGGTGATGATGATCACCTCCGGCATGGATTTGGCTTCTTTGAATTGCATAAGAAATTCAAGACCATTGCCGTCGGGAAGCTTGACATCCAGGAACACGACATCAAAAGGGGTTTTGACGATCTTCTTCAGACCCTCATTCAAGGTATAAGCAGCCTCTACTCGGTGGCCGGAGACGGCTATCCTGTCCAAAAGCATTTTAACCAAGGCCTGATCATCATCAACTATGAGTATGTCAGCCATGCCCCAACACCCTTTTAACCACCTGAGAAAGTTTCTCTTTTTTTACGGGTTTCAAAATGAATTCTTTTACTCCCATGCGCTGAGCCTTGTCTTTATCAATGATCTCACTGAACCCGGTAATCATGATCACTGGCAATTTCGGACGAAGGGACAAAACCTCACGCGTCAGCTCGGCTCCGGTCATCTTCGGCATGGTCATATCGGTCAACACCAGGTCGAAGGCATCAGGCTTTCGTCGAAAACTGGATACAGCCTCGAGGCTGTCCGTAAAAATAGTTATACTGTAACCGAGCCGCTCCAACATTTTTTTGAGCATCTGGGCAATGGCCATCTCGTCATCCACCACCATTATTCGGCCGCTTCCCATCTGTTCAAATTCATAGGTTTCCGGCTCATCATCCGCAGGAGCCTCCTGAACGGGAAAATAGATATGGAAGGAAGTTCCCCGTCCGACAGAGCTGTTCACATCGATTTCACCGCCATGGGTTTTCACTATCCCGTGAACGACGGAAAGCCCAAGCCCGGTGCCCTGTTCTTTGGCCTTTGTGGTAAAAAAGGGCTCGAAAATCCGCTCCTGAAGGTCCGCACCCATGCCGCAACCGTTATCTCTCACTTCAAGTTCAACATAATCTCCGGGTCTTTTCAGCAAACTTGTAAGCCTATAATTCTCCTCATCGACGTGAACCACCTTCAGATTCACCTCAATCTTGCCATATCCGCCGTTGATTGCCTGTTTGGCATTCGTACAAAGGTTCATCAAAACTTGATAAATCTGGCTTGAATCTGCGAGAATCGGAGGGCAATCCTCTTGAATCGAATATTCCAGTTCAATGGTCACCGGCAGTGACGGCCGCAAAAGTTTGATAAATTCCTTGATCATGGGTTGGACACGCAACAACTTGAATTTCTCGCTCAAATCATGGCGGCTGAACGTCAATATCTGCCGGACCAGGTCCACCGCTCTGTCCCCGGCGGAGAGAATTTGGTCGATATCACCGATGGCCGGGTCATTTTCTGCAAGGCGTCCTCTGGCTATTTGTCCATACCCGATCATCACCGAAAGAATATTGTTAAAATCATGCGCTATCCCTCCTGCCAAGGTCCCGATGGCTTCCATTTTCATGGCATGCCGCAACTGCCGTTCCAAGGATTTTTCTTTTGAAATATCTCGTGTTACGGCAACGAAATTGGCTATCTGTCCTTCTCCGTTATAGACAGGTGAGATGGTAGCATCCTCCCAAAAAAGGCTCCCGTCCTTCTTTCTATTGACAAACTGACCTTTCCAGACATTGTTGCCAAGCAAGGTCTCCCGTATCTTCTGGTAAAATTCGCGGTCGTGTTCACCACTGTTTAACATACGCGGATTCTGCCCGATGACCTCGGCCCTGGTATACCCGGTCTTTTCGGTAAAGGCAGGATTCACATACTGGATAGTCCCTTGGCTGTCTGTTATTATAATGACCTCCGAAGTCTGCTCGATGGCAGCAGACAAACGGAGTTTTTCAGCCTCATCCTTCAGGGCTTGCGTAACATCCCGGGCTGTGTGCACCAGGTATTTGACCTTCTCGTTATCGCCGTAAATGGGAGAAGAAGAAACCTCAAAAGTCTTCCGTAGTATATCATTACGGACCAGGCCTGTGCAAACCGTTGTGTTTTTTTCCGAAGACGCAACCGGGCAACCTATACAGGAACTGGCATTTCCTCGAAAGACCTCATAACATTTTTTCCCCGTCAACTCTCCGTATCGGAAGCCGACTATCTCATGTGCCGCCTTATTCGCCCGAATGATACGTTTTTCGGGGTCCGTGATGATGACCAGATCATGAATCGCATCGACCGTTTTTTCCCACTCGTCTTTTGCCAGTTTTATTTGTCTATCTACCCTTTTCTTTTCTAACGTGTCCGAGGTATCTGAAACAGCGGCTAAAGAAACAAAGATCCGGCCCAGGGAGCCGTCTTGTTCGAATTCCGGACGTGCATCCATCCTGGTCCATACTATGCTATCCAATGAGTCATATTTAATGCCTACGATCCGGCTCGATTGAGGTTGAACCTCTGTCATCACAGTTACTGCCGGCAATTCATTCAAAGGCAAGATCGTTCTATCCGGACGAAGATATTGCACCTGTAAGTCCTGGAAACTTCTTCCAATTATCTCCTCCTGCGCACATCCCAGCAAAGATGCTGCCTCGGCATTGCACGAACAGATTCGCAGATCAGGAAGACAGACGAGAACCGCCGAACCGATTTTTTCAAGAATGACCAAAAGATCTTTTTCGCTAATATTCATTTATCAAGGGACACTTTTCTTGGCGCTATCAGCTTCATCAATTTGTTGTCTTCTGAATAATAGTACCTGCATTATATAGCTGACACCAATCATTATACAAGGACGGCGGAAAAATTTATGCGGGTTCATCTGGATTGAGCGTACTTTTGTAAAACCAAAAGCAGTAACCCGACGGAGGTCATCACTTCCGGTCGCTGCTCTGCGGCCTATACGCCTGTCCACCACGGCTGACGGAGGCCGTCCACGGCCTGATGCCAAGTGCGGACGCCGAGGTCCGCATCCCTTCGGGCCTTATGTGGTTACCCGGCGAGCCTCCGCGATGCGTCCGTAAGCGAAGACCTCCCCCTCCCGGATTTATAAATAGTTTCCATCCCGAAGCGATGGATTTCGGAGTCTTCGCTTACCTCTTCTAAATCTAGACGCGCGAAGAATTTTACCGCAGGCATCTAATTGATATCGGAGTCAGAGTTTATGCCCGGAGGGTGCTTACCTCCGGGGATAAAATTTTGAGCGCAACGACGAGTTAGGTAAAAAGCGCCGTTTTCGGATGGAAACTAAATATGTATGTATGAGTCGGATGAACCTATAAGATGACCCAATTTGTCCACTCTCCCGACGATCAATCCTGACAAACTCATAGTTTTTTTCGATTTTACTTTAATTTTTCAACGCGTTAGATATACGGCAACAATTCTCTATTGATCCAGGCTGCCTGCGTTGCGTAAAATTGTCCCCTTAACCTTTTTATCTTTATAAAAAATCTTACAAACAGGAGGAACTATGTCGAAAAAATTTATTTTATTTTTTTTACTGCTTGGTTGTTGTCTATTTATAGGAAATGCCCAGGCCGCAGATAGCAGTCAGGCAAAAATTATCACTGCCGAACAATTAAAGACAATACTTGATACGGCACAGTATCCCTATGTTGTAATTGACGCAAGAAATCCTGAAGAATATCAAGAGGTCCATATCAAAGGAGCAATCAACGTTCCGGTCAATGACTTCCGGAAATCCAAGCACCTTCTGCCAAAAAACAAATCCATCGAATTGATTTTCTACTGTAACGGGGTAAAATGCGGAAAAAGCAGACGTGCTGCCAAGAAAGCCGCCGAGGAGGGCTATACCAACATCCTTGTGTATGCCGCAGGAATGCCGGTCTGGGAGGAAAAAGGATATCCGATCTATGCCGGACCCGATTATGAAAAACGTATTGAAACAACGAAACTGACGCCAACCCAATTGGATGAACTTATTAAAAAGGACAGTTCCGGCATCACGGTTGTAGATGTTCGTGATCCCAAGGAATTCAATGCTGGGCATATTCCCGGGGCGATCAATATCCCATCAGAGGTTTTCGCTACAAGATCCGGCGTGTTGGATAAGGGAAAAAAGATCGTCGTGTACTGCAATTCAGGAGGCAGGAGCTATACCAGTTATCGTAAGTTGATGAAACTCGGCTATAAACATATCTATCAAGCCCTTTATTATGACTGGAAACATCAGGGGCTGCCTCTTGAGAAGTGACAGATTAACGACTCGTCCCCGGCAACACCTGATTCCCGGGGATGTCTCTTCTTTTAATCGTCTTTTCCGTCGATCTCAGAACGAATCGCCCGGGCAATGCAGGCCAGGCTATACGGTTTGGTTATGTACTGGGAAATACCTAAAAGTCTTATTTTTTCCTGATCTTCCGTGCTCCAATGACCCGAAGTGATTACAGCCTTCTGCTTCGGAGTGCTTTTCAGAATCTCGGAAAATGTTTCGCAGCCATCCATTCCCGGTTCCATGATCATATCCAGAAGAACAAGATCAACATGCTCACGTTTGACGAATTTGACAGCGCTTTCGCCATTGTCAACACTGTATGGTGTATATCCAAGTTGCCGCAATATTGAACAGGCGAGACTTCTTTGACTTTCCTCATCATCCACCACCAAAATCTTTTCGCCCCTCCCGAGAAAGTACTCCATTACCCGAGGATCTGTTGCCGCACCGGCTTTTTCCTCCGATACCGGGAAGTACAACTCAAACCTGCTGCCGGCCCGATTGCTGGCAAGATCGATAAAGCCATGATGGTCGCGGACGGTATTCCAGATCACCGTCAATCCCAGGCCGGTGCCGCTTCGGCCCATCTCTTTTTTGGAAAAAAACGGTTCGAATATTCTTGAGATTCCTTCAGCCGGAATACCTGAGCCGTTATCGGAAACACAGAGAACCACATAGTCACCTGGGGGAATCTCTTCATAGCCTCTGATCGGTTCGATGAGCTTTCGGCTGAGTGTCCTGACGGAAATATACCCGAACTCTCCACAGGCCTCTGCCGCGTTTGTCACCAGATTCGTGATGGATTTGGTAAGATGAACGGCTGAACATTTCAGATTCGGGAGATCCGGCTCAAGCCCTATATCCACGGTTAATCGCGGGAAATCATGCTGTAATTGCCGATATTCTATGGAAGAAACAAAATTTTTTACCAGCAGATTCAAATTGTTCGGCTCTTTCTTACACTTCGATCCGCGGGCTACTGTGAGCAGATCGCTGACCACACCGGCGGCCTGTCGGCCGGCATTATAGATAAGTTCGATCTCGGGACGATAGGTGTCGGTGGGCGACATTTTCGTGAGCAAGAGTTCAGGAAAAGTAACGATACCGCATAAAATATTGTTCAGATCATGGGCAACGCTGCTCGCCATAAGCCCGAGAGACTCCATACGCTTGGCATCTGCAAGCTTTCTTTGTAACTCCAGCCTCTTATACTCTGCAATTTTACGCATGGAGATATCGCGAATGGCCACCACCAGGTTTTTTCTGCCCTCTATGTATTTGATTCTCAGCTCTATCGGAATGATTCGTCCATCTTTATGTCTGGAGCTGGATTCAATTGCTCCCGTTGCGTCTTCCTCCCCCCCTTCTTTATCGCCTATACAGGCATCCCATTCCGGTAGGATCTCTGAAAATGGTATGGCATAAAGCTCCTTTTCACTATATCCGAAAAGCTGGCAAAGCTGATCGTTTACATAGAGAATTTTGTTGTTTTCGAAAATTGCTATTCCTTCCCACGTGGCCTCGGATAACTTGCGAAATCTCTTTTCGCTCTGGACCAATTCCCATTTCAACCGTTTATTTTCTATTCCCCTGGCAATTGTCTCCAGGACCAGTTCCGCCTTATTCGGCTTGCAGAGAAAATCAAAAACACCGTAACGCATTGCCTGGATGGCATTGTTGACGGAGGCATATCCGGTCTGGATAATGATCGCAGTATCGTAATGGTTCTGCCTTATGTACTCTGCGACCTGAATACCATCTATATCCGGAAGGTTGAGATCGAGAAGGACGGCGTGAAAGGACTCTGACTGCAGCAAAGAAAGAGCTTCCCGGCCGGAATTTGCAACTTGCACATGGTAATGATTCGTTTCTAAGAGAAATTGAATACTGGAGCAGTAAAACGGTTCATCATCAACAACCAGTATCGAATGTTGCATACGTTTCTCCAGCTCCCTGTGTTAGGCTGCAAGCATCAATAATGGGGGGGGATAACCTTGGTTCGCAAAATCTTAAGTTATTGAAAAAATATTAATAAGTCAAATTATTTTACAATAATTTTGTCTTCTTCAGGCAATTTCTCCTTTGTTCAAACCGGCAGGGACAGGGTAAAAATCATGCCTCCTTGCTGTCTTTTGGAAGAATGCAACTCACCTCCAATCTGCTTGACGAGCTTTTGGGCAATAGCTAACCCCAATCCGGCATGATCCTCCTTTTTGGTTGTTATACCGGGCAAAAAAGCATCTTCAATATTGGCAAAACTGATCCCCGGACCGTTATCTTCGATGAAAATCTTTACCTTCCGCACCGGATCCGCTGAAGTTCCCGACAATTCTGTACGGACCTCTACCATCCCCTCCGATCCAACGGCTTCGATGGCGTTTTTTATGAGGTTGCCCAGGATCTGCCGGATCTTAAGACCGTTCGATGATATGACCGGGATCTCCCCCTGTTGACTCAGACCAAGGTCCACTCCTCGTTTTTGGGCCAGGGATAGGCGAAAAAAGGTCACGACGTCGGAAAGCAGGATGTTTAGATCAACCGATTCGAATTGCAGTTGTTCTTCTTTATTTGACAGATCCCGGAGCTGCTCACTGATTTGTCCTATCCTATCGATTTCCTCCTCGATAATTTTCAGATCGGCAGCAAGGTCAGGACGGCTTTTTAACTTTACCCCCAAAACCAACAGGTAATTCTGCAGTGTCGCTATGGGATTGTTAATCTCATGCGCCAGGGTTTTGGCGATGTCCGTTACGGCCTGCACCCGTGTTGCAGCGAGTTCGGACGCATGCCTTCGATAGGTTTTCTCCATACGGAACCTCATACCGGAATACCCGGTCAACAGCAAAAGCGTTTCCTTTCCGTTATGCACTTTGTTTACGCTCCGGCGGTTCACTCCGATAACTAGGACTCCCGGCGAATGACCGGCGATAACAATCGGTGCCACTATCATTCCTGAGGTACCAAGTATCGAGAGAAGGCTTCGATCGACCTCGGACAACCCCTTTTCCTTGGCAAAGGCAAACGAATCAACCAATCCAAGATGCTCGAGACATAGAGCGAGCATCGAAGAATTCTTTTCAATGTCTTTCGGGAGAGCCTGAACCTTGTTCGAAAGGGGGTTTGCAGGAGAACACCGGCCCTTGAGACCTCCTCTCTCTGTGGGAAGCAAAAACAGGCATCCATCAGCGGCAAAAAGAAGAGAAAGGCTCTCTTCAATAATCCGGAACACGGCATCTACATTTTCCGCCTTCACCAAATTATCCAAAAATCCGTTCAAACGAGAAAATGTAAAAACCTTTTCCGCAAGGGGATTCGCTGCCTCAGAAGAAGGGGGATTTTTCTTCCCTTTGCCCGAAGCATGTCCCTCCTTCATCCCCATATATTCCGCTATTTCATCAGCAGCGGTCACTGAATCAAGGCTGCAGGCGGACAAGGATGAGTAATCCATCTTAAGTATTTCACAGACGTTTTCAGCAACCGTTGAGATATCAGGAAGAGGACAATGACTCAAAAGATTGGCGCAAAACAGGATCTTGGCTGCAGCTGACTCCCGCTGTATCCCGGGAGGCCCTAGATGGTGGCAAGACACAGTCCGGGCAATCTCCGGTTGCAGATGCCAACTTCTGATCAGAAATGCGGCTGCTTCCGAGTGCGTTATCTGCAGGGACTTTTTTTCTCTTATTTCAAGGTCGCCTGACGTGTTCTCCTCCTGGAGAAGCGCACTGTACTGTGCAGGAAATTCATTGAGTAGAAGCAATTTCCCCACATCATGCAACAAACCCGTAAGATAGGCCTCAGCTGGATGCGCGCCGCCAACCAGCAGAGCCAGGGATTTCGCCAGAACCGCCGTCAGCAAGGAATGCCGCCAGAAATCAGCCAGATCCAGGGCATTCGATGTGCGCACTGATTTAAATGTTTCATGAACCGCCACTGAAACAACCAGATTTCTGGTGGAATCGACTCCGAGATAAATGACAGCCTGAATAATATCCGAAAAGGTTGCGCGGGCACCGATAAAAGCGGAATTGACGAGTTGCAAAACCCGGGTGCTGATGAGCACATCCTGAGCCACCTTCTTTCCCAATTCATCTATCTCTACATCATGCTTGTTACATTCGTCTATGAGCTCCACCAAGGTCTGCGGCAGGGCCGGAAGAGAGTTTACATCAAGGATATGAGAGATGAACTCGTCTGATTCATTCATAATACCTACGCCTTTTTCGTTAATATTTCCGTCGCACTGATGTATTGTCCTGTGAATCCCCTTTTTCTAAAATGGGCTGATCCAGGGCCCGGCCGGACGTTCAAGGGTCGAGGCGGGTTTCGGGCTTCTATCCCAACGAACGAAAATGACCAGATAAGTTCTATTTTTACCGGGGTACGGAATGACACCAGAAAATACGCAATCTGTTGAGCCTCTTGCAAAAGGAGGATTCTCGGAGTCTATGCTTAGCGGTTCAAAATCAAGGCATGCGAAATATTTTACCGCAGACATATAATTGATATCGGAGTTAAAGTTTATGCCCGGAGGGTGCTTACCTCCGAGGATAAAATTTTGAGCATAACGCGGAGTTTGGGCCGGTAAGCGAGCCGGCGAGAC
>JBJKRL010000134.1:0-3339 GCA_046704745.1 Desulfocapsaceae bacterium
GCTACTATTGAATTTATAACTATCTAATTCTTATCACTTATTAATACTAGGGAGAACCGATGAGGAAACAATTCTATTTTGCTCTTATCCCAATATTCCTTTTTGTTATTCCTTCGTTATCCCAAGCTCGAGTGAATTCGTTTACGGCTGGAATGGATGCCGGAGTGGATATCGATCATTATAACTGGAAAAATACCGGCCAAAACAGCAGCTCTTCCACAAACCAATCAAGAAGAGATTACCACCGGTTGGTTGCAACGCCCTCTTTTGACTTTACCAGCAAGGATGTAAAAGACAACATCGAGCTGAAGTATTCTCTCGGGTTGAATTATGACTGGAAGCAAAAGAAAAAGAATGTCGACCATAACTTGGATGTGTCCGCCCAGAGATCACTCACTCAAAATTGGAAGATAAATATCAGTGAGTTGTATATTAAAACAGACGATGCAAATTTAACGGCAAACACGAATTCTTCTACTACTGATTCATCCACCTCCTCAACAGGTGCCCCAACATCTAATTATGGTCAGGATAATAATGTCAAGAGCGCCGGAGGCGGGAGTTCAGATCAGATCTCAAGCGAACTTGGAAGGCATCGGTTCTGGAGAAATATCTCCGCTCTGAACTCTCAATACACATATCACGAGGACAGCCTTATCTCTTTGGGATATAGCTATTCCATTTTAAGAAATAATGCTTCCGGCACCCAGAACTATCAGGATTATGACAAACATGACGGTTCTCTCTCCACGACCTATCGTTTTAATCCCGAGTGGAAAGCCGCATTAGGTGGTGATTATATCCGGGGCCTCTACCCAAAACAAGACCAGGCTACCTTGGGTACACAGAGCAATCTCAAAGAATACCATGGAAATGCTTCGCTTGAGATGGATAAATTTATCCATAACGTATTCTCTCTTGCATATCTCTATACCGGCACGCGATATGATAATCCGGCACGAAACAACAATGAAATCCAGCAAGGCACACTCAGCTGGAAACACGAATTTTCCCCCCATGTTAATTCTGATCTTGGCGGCGGACCGACTTATGTAAAAACAGAAGGTCAGAGTGGAAAAACAGGCTATAACGCCCATGCAAATCTGAATTACGCCATTGAGCACGGCAAATTCGACATCGGGCTGGAAAAGACATATACGGTACAAAATTTCTCGGGAACCAGTACCGGCGGCACCATTGATGAATGGACCGCCAAAGGGGATTTCAACTACCAATTGTACGAGCATTTCTCCTATGAGCTGTTCGCCGCTTATTCCAACCAGGATCATAGTAATGCCAATGTCGACACCTCAAGCAACACAACAACAAGCTATAAGGAGAAAATATCCTCGGCCGGCGTGACGCTGAAGTATGGTTTCTGGCACTGGTTTACGGCAACGCTCGGCTATACATTCACCCACCGGACAGCCGACAGCGATTTGATCGACCAGTATGATGAGAACCGCGTCTATTTAACCATCGGGGCAAAAAATGAGTTGTTTCGGTGGTGAGAGGGAAGAATCGGACCTACTCGGTAAACATTCAACGAAGAAGAAAATTTCCGCATATTCCAACGTAGTTAGATTTTAAAGAGTTGATGCTCGCAGTGGGAAATCGATAGCATGTTCCGGAAAAGTGAAACACACCGGACAGTTCGCTCACGGCAAACCCTGATATGATATCTTCAGACCTGGCTGCAAAGATCAAGAGCAGTATCTTGGTCTGTATATTCCTGGCATTGCTCTTTGGGTTGCTCTATCCAAAGCCGATTCTGCCGGATACGGATAGATCCGTATATTATCTCTGGGAAAGCGGTCATCTCGTGCTTTTCTTTCTTGGTTGTCATCTCCTTTATAGATTTTTCCCTCGAATTTCCGATTTCACCTTTGTCCGGCAGGCCAATACTGTATTGCTTACCTCGTCTGTCTGTATAGCTGCAATTGAGGTATTGCAGAGTTATATTTCAGGAAAAAAAATTGAGTTCCGTGATGTCGTAGCCGATGGGGCGGGAATTTTATTGTATTTATCCTTTCGTTCACTGCACACCGGGAGGAAAAGATATATGTTCTACGGCATAGCCCTGCTCCTGGCAGGTTTCACCTTCTACCCTGTGTGTTCTTCCTTTTTCGACGAAATTCTGGAAGGGCATCAATTTCCTCTACTGGCTGATTTTGAAACACCTTTTGAGGCAACCCGATTTGTCGGCAAGACCGTCTCCCTTGAGATATCAAAGGACCGTGCATTTCATGGTCGACACAGTCTCAAAATACTCTTTGCTCCGGGACCGTGGGCAGGAGCAAGGTTTGAATACCTGCCTCCGGACTGGCGAGGGTATACACAGCTCCATTTCGCTGTCTATAATCCTGAAAGGCAGCCGGTGCACTTAGAAATACTGATTTACGATATCACACACTGGCAGCGGGATCTGCCGTACAGCGATCTCTATAACCATGTGGTTGTGTTGCCGGCCGGGAAGTGGACCTATACGACTGTTCCTTTGTCGCAGGTTCACATGGCGCCGAGGACCCGTTTAATGGATATGACGCGAATAAGCGGCATTGGCTTTTTTGTGGAGAAGCAATCACATCCAATAACGCTTTATCTCGATGATATCAGACTCACAAAATAAAGACAGTTTGTTTCCTGATTCTCCCTAGCCCGCATATTTCACGGATTGAGATGGTCGCAAGTCTTGGAGACTTGGGAAAGGCCATACTTTCGTATGCCTTTTCCAAAAGCGACGCGGGATAGCAGGCCATATCGATCCGTACCCCAAGGGTACTCCTTTCAGGGCGCCTGAAGGGTGAAAATCATACAGTGGATGATGAATTGAATCCGGTTACAAACTGTCCTTTTATATCCATTGGAAAATTGCTGTGAAAATATTTTATTTTCAAATAATTGGCAGACATCACCAAGTGTTTTTCATGAAATATGCGGGCTATACCGGATTTTTCATGGACGCTGTGTCAATTTGTTCGTAGTTCAGAAAGGACAAGACATTTCACATAAGCAGGTGTGCCTGCAATTTTACATGGTGTGCATCAAAGGCCAGTCCAGGCGGCGCCATCTTCTTTAGTCTTCTGAGAAATTTCCCCAGAAATATTCAGCCCAGAGAGATGGAGCATCTTAGTGTGGCATCTCCTTTCACCTCAGCTTTGGCTATCAAAGCAGGACATGGTTCTTTTTTATGATACCCGTTGCTGGTCCACCCCAGGATAGGGTCCTCATTGCCGAAAAAAGTTTCAGCTGTAAGAATCCCATCCAACTGCAGGATTGCAGAACCATTCTGTGCAGTGATGCGAAATGTTGTCTCATTTACCTTCTCGAGTTTACACA
>JBJKRL010000135.1:0-5315 GCA_046704745.1 Desulfocapsaceae bacterium
TTCGGTATGGAAACAGGTATAGAAGGGAATCGTCCTGATGACCTTGCTCTCATAATCCGCCGCCTCGTGAGGCGTGCTGTTGGCAGTTGTTCCCATGAACTTATTCTCCATTGTTGCACGCTCTTCAGCAGCAAAGCAGGAGAGCGTGCAGGTAAACTTCCTGCACGCATCTCTTTTCCCGCGAGGGACTACACCATGTTTTCTATTTTTTCCTCGCAACTCCCGTGCCATACCCGCAGATTGCCGGTGTTGCTTGTTGATTACGGTCAGCGCTTATCGATTCCGGTGTGGGAAATTGAGGGGGTATCGCCTCCAAATTTTCAGGTGTTTTCACCTCCCATAAACCACTGTAAGCTTAGCCTTTGCGAGGACATGGGCATGAAGATTGAACCCCAGCATAGCTCCGGTCGCATCGGATGCCAAAGGAAGGTGATCGACATCCAAGGCCCATACGGTAAATTGGTAATGATGATGAGGGCTGCCGGCAGGCGGACAGGCTCCTCCGTATCCGGAGGTACCGAAATCGGTTCTGGCCTGGATCGCTCCTTTGGGCATCAGTCCTTTTCCCGGGTTCCCACTATTTTCAACCAATTGATGGACATTTTTGGGAATGTTGAACACCAGCCAGTGCCACCAGCCACTACCGGTAGGAGCATCCGGATCATAAACGGTTACCGCGAAACTTTTGGTTCCAGTAGGTTCCCCATGCCAGGAAAGCTGAGGGGAAATATTGTCACCGGTACAACCGAAGGCATTAAAAACATATCGCGCGGGAAGGGTGCCGTTTTCGTGAAGCCCGGGACTCGTTACATGAAAATCAGCTGCGAAGGCCTGAAATGTAACGAGTGTACATGCCAATACAACTAAGAAACACGTTCGTCTCATAATTTCTCCTAAAATTTGAATGAATAAAAACGATCTCTTCCGTTATCGATAGTGTACTTTGATTTTCTGAAGATGCTGTTGACCATGGCCCAGATTTTATTAATTTCGGATCTTTTGTACCTTGCTTGGGGGGATACCGAATTTCTTTTTGAAAATCTGACTAAAATGAGAGAAATTATCGAATCCTGCCAGCAAGCAGACATCGCTCACAGTATCCTCTGAGGTTGTTAACAGCATCCGAGCATATTCAAGACGACGGTTGGTGATCCAATGGCGTGGTGAATCATGAAATATTTCCCTGAATTCACGCTTGAAAGCGCTGAGACTTCTGCCCGACAATTTTGCCAGTTCCTCCACTGTAACGGGTTTGGTAAAATAGTTATCCAGCAATACCCGTAACTCTCTTTTTCTTGAGGAGTGGATCATCTGCAGGAAGCCGGCAAAATTACCATCAGTATCGGTGCCAAGGATATGAAGGAGCAATTCTTCGAGCTTGAGTCGAAGAAGTTGGGGAGTGAATTCTGTTTTATGACGAAAGTACGGGAGAATAGAACCAATCCCCATTTCCAGCAACGGAGAGACCGAAACCTTGAAGAGATCCTTTTCCTCAAGGTTGAGTCGGCAACCAAAAGAGAAGGTATATCGCGAAAGAAACTGTTCGAGAAACGAATCGTCGATATAAAACACAAGTGTCCGGAATTCATCCTGAGAGGCCCGGACCTCGGAAAAAAGATATGAGCCCTTGCGGGCAAAAAAGGCTTGGCCGGCTGAAACGGAAAGATCCCCATCAAGCGTGTGGATAATCTTTTCGCCGCTCAGTACCACGACGAAAAGGGAAGTGGTGACGATTACCCGATTCTTGTACTGGTTGGAACAGTGCTTGTACTCAATACATGAAAAGTCCCCAACCTGCAGAAAGGGGAATTGCTGTTGATCGGTAAAAATCCGCGGTGTAACCAATTCGCCGATCGGTTCAATCTGCTCGATTTTCATAAGGTAATTTTCTTTTGGAAAAGTTTTTCGTGCGCTGAAAAAGCAAAATCACTCCACCATTGCTCCCATTACTTGCCATGAATCCCTTAAACAAAATCAGACGGGTCAATGCTAAATCTCAGCATGCCACGGCGATTCCGCCCGGGCCGTCTCCTGTATTATATTGCTGTTATTTCAGGCCGGTGATTACACCAACAAGCGGGTTGAGTATATGCACCGTGGGCTTCAGCCCTGCTAACATGAACATCTGCTTAATTGATACGCTATACTCCGGAGTGTCACAATCAGGACCATAGCCCACAAACTCAAAGAGGTCGTGATGCTTTTTCGGATCATCACTGAACATGAGATCGCCGATAACGAGCAGCCCCCCGGTGGGCAAGAGTTCCGACAACCTCATGATGGCCGTTAATTTATTTTGGTCTGAAAGGTGATGAAGTGCGTAGTTTGAAAAGATTTTATTAATTCCACCTGTGCAGATGACATCCGGGATGTGCTGAGCTGAGCCGATAGAGAAATGCAGATTCGCATGTCCTGCGGCTTCAGTTCTTGCCCGCAGGATCATCTCTTCCGCTGGATCGACACCATACCCTGACCGAATTGATGGAGCAAGTTCGATGAGCTGGATACCAGGGCCACAACCAAGATCGAGCAGGACATCGTCCTGCTGGGGGGAAAGGAGTTCCATGACTTTCCGCATGCATTGCCGTCGGCCTGGATACCGATTAGTTGTGTAATTTGCCGCTCCTTGGTTGAATCGATTTTTGTGTTCTTCCGTCATCATTGATCTTTCCCCAAATTATTAGACAGTCAGTTAAGCAACCTTTTTCAAGTTCAGCCAATCCGTTTCAAACATTGCCGGAGATTTATACCCGATAGTCGAATGACGTCTTCTTTGGTTGTAATAGACCTCGATGCAATTGAACAAGGCCTGCTCGGTTTCTCTTCCCTCTTTGAACCGCACATGATAAATCAATTGGGTTTTCAGTGTATGAAAAAATGACTCTGCCACGGCATTGTCCCGGCAATTCCCCTTCCTGATCATACATGAACACAGTTATTCTCTTTGAGAAGCCTTCGGAAGTCACCACTGGCATACTGAACGCCACGGTCACTGTGAACAAGAAGCCCTTTTCGGGGTGTGAAGTCCAATGGATCAGTTATGTAAAGCTTTGCATAATCGTTCCGTTGCACCTCAAACCCCAATTTCCTTATTACTTCGACTCCAGCTTGCACAGTCCTTGCGGCAGCATACCAATCAAAGATTTTGTTGTATACTTTCACAATCGCCGTTTTCAACAGATTCATATCATTTTATTAACCAATAGATGATCTGACTCTACCATTGGCAGTCTAAACTAAAAAGAGTAAATCT
This sequence comes from Desulfocapsaceae bacterium, assembly GCA_046704745.1. Classification (GTDB taxonomy): domain Bacteria; phylum Desulfobacterota; class Desulfobulbia; order Desulfobulbales; family Desulfocapsaceae; genus CAWGGS01. The sequence goes on from JBJKRL010000135.1 coordinate 3,254, forward strand.
CAGGTTAAAATTCCTGAGATCTTTCTGTCCATCGGTTACAATCGCTGAATTAGATAAACAAAGACCGGCAATTTGCTCTCCTCTTTTATTTTGTAAAAGCGAGTCAAAAGTTCTCTTTTCTTGGGACTGTCCTTTAACGGTGATACATATATCGCACCTTTTGATTTTCTTTTTACATCCACATGTCTTAAAAGGTCTGCCAGGGAATCGTCGTGTTCGGATGACAATTTGTCTCCTGCGATGAAATTGCCAGTTACTTCTATTCGATCAAAATCAGAATTGATCTCTATCATTTTTTCAAAAGCTTCTTTTACTTGTTCGGATGTAATCGGTTTACCAATCTGGGAGAGAGTCTTTGGATCAATGGATTCAAATCCAATATTGATATAGGTATAAAAAGGCAATTGATTCAATTTTTCGAACACAGCCTGGCCTGAAACCAAAAACGATCCCACACTGCTAAAAAGATACAAAAAGGGTTTTTGATCCATTCGCTGCCTGAAGCCAAATGCACGATACGCCTCTTCTGCGGTAAAGCAAATTAAATCCTCCCCTGCTGCAAGGGCATCATGATTGCCAAGGAAAAGAGCATGATAATTTACTAAATTCGCATCAAAATGCTTTTTCAAAGCCACTATCTGTTCCTGAATATTCTCTTTTGATCTCTTTTGAAATGTCTTGCCTGATTTAACGCAGCAAAATTTGCAGTGATACAAACATCCATCGGCAACGATCAGCGGAATTACATCATAATCCGCATGCCGTGTATCAGGAGGAAGAACTGAAATCCTTTCCCCAATGATTGAATTCAATTGCTGAGAGCGTTCAAAAAGCTTCCGATCATCATTGGCCAGTATCCGTTCTATAAGATTCCTTGCATGGGGGTACAATCCTTTTGAATGTGCCATGTACAGGTTGGCAAACAATTGGGACCATTCTGCCATGGCATTCATGACCACGGGATTGGAAAAATAATTGATTTCCCATACTGGATTGCTGGTATAAGGTAAACAAGGCAGATAATACTCCCCCATCCAGGAGATAATCCCATCGCTGCCGCTTTTATCGCCAACAGTATAATATACCCAATCGTTCCCTACCGTCCGTTTAAACTGCTCTGCAGGATGTGGCCAGCTGGGACTAAGTCCACGAATTGATTTGATCTCACCGTTCAGGTTAAAGCAGAACTCGAAGTCTTGAGTCTTGATTTCAGAATATTTACCAAACCGTAGCGGAAAGCTTTGTTTGACTAATTTGTCAGGGCCGCTTTTTTCAACACTGATCAATAAATGTTGCTGTTGAAAGAAATCCATTTTGTTATTTATTATCCTTTTCTCTCGAAAACTAACCAAAAAATCAGTCGGAACTCAGCGATTAGATGCATTTATTTTATTAGGTTTTCCCGATTTAGCCGGAGCCTGTCTTCCATATATTAACAAAAATGCATCACAAGAAAGTCGGCAATGAATGCAGGTTTGTCCGATCCTTCCCTTGGCAACCGCGGCTACAAAAGCAAACTGCCCACGGGGCGCGGTTTCACTTTGCCCTATGGTCATCGAAACAAAGCATATCTCCCACTTTGAGGTCAACCTCGGGAAATGGCTGAATTCAATGCCTTGGAAACTTAGTGACCGCATCGTTCGCAAGATGATATACTGGGCTACTGATACGCTGAGACAAAGGGAAGGTCTACCTCCTTTTTCCTATCTCCAGAGTATCTGTACGTGACCAGGAAACTGACCCTGATCTCCACTGCAACCTTGCTCTGTCCCCGCTATCCGGACTGGAACGACAACATACAAATCAGCGGTTTTCTAGGTCCGCCCAACCCGCCGGCAAATTGGCGAATGCCGGCAAAACTGAGCGCTTTCCTCGAGGCTGGGGAACCACCGGTATATTTCACATTCGGCTCCCTTACTCCGTAAGACACGAAAAGAAGCATCCGCCTCTTTATCGAGGCAGCGGAAAAAGCCGGGGTTCGTGGTATTATCCAATCAGACTGGGACGCATTTCCCTTCACAGAGGAGACCCCGAATATTTACAGGATTCAGTCAATACCCCA
>JBJKRL010000136.1:0-14273 GCA_046704745.1 Desulfocapsaceae bacterium
AGCTGGCACCTGCTGGCCTGGTGCACCCACAGGCAGGATATCCGGGATTTTGCGCTGGCCAGGATCAAGACCATTGCCCAATCGGATATGGCGGTTGCGCTCCCCGAAAGCCTCCCGCCGATCAAGGAATATACTCGCCGTCATTTTGGGATTATGCAGGGTGATGAGACTGTCCTGGTCAGCCTGCAATTCTCCGCAAAAGTCGCCCCGCTCATTACCGAACAGATCTGGCATCCTGAGCAGCAAATCAGCATGGATCAAGACGGCGGCCTGATCCTGTCATTTCCGGCTGCCGACTTTCGGGAGCTGCTCAAGATCGTCTTGGGCCATGGTTCCGAGGTCAGGGTTATAGAACCGCCAGAATTGCAGAAGATGGTTGAACGGCAAATCAATAAAATGGCAAAAATGTATTCTCGTTCCAGAAAGATATGACGGAGGGTGCGAACTAAAACCAGCTAACTCATGGAGAGAATCGGGAAAATGCAGCTCAACCTCTTTGAATGGGACCTCATCGCCGTCGGTTCCGGATATGCGGGACTGGCCCGGCTCGACTTTGAAGAAGCCAGGTGCTGTTTCACCCGTGTGCTGCAAACCATACCCGAGCATCCGCGTGCCAGCCAGGGCTTGCGCGACCTGCGGTTCTGGCAGGATGCCTTAGAGGGCATGGGGCGGCTGGCCGCCGAACCCGCACTGCGCCTGGGATGGCATTCCCTTACGAGTTTCAGTTTTGATCGTTCCGATGCCCACCAACTGCTGCGGCGAAATATCCTTCGTCATCTGCTGGACCTCATGGCCGATCTGCACGACTTCTATGATCCGCCGCATCTCTGCAGCGGCTACCTGTACCTGCAGACGGGGGACTGTGTTGCGGCGGAACGCGAACTCCTCCGGCTGCTCAAAGCGCAGCCGCATACCGGGCTTATCCACCTCTTTCTTGCCGAGGCTCTCCGGCGGCAGGAAAGGGAGGAACAGGCGGCTCCGTCCTATGCCCGGGCCCTGTTGCTCGATCCGGTCGAATCTTTTCAACAGCATATCAGCAACGCAGCCCTCATGCACCTCTGCGAGGAGCAGGGTCCTGCCCTTGCCCCGATCTATGGGTATATCGGGGGCCTGCTTCCGCTGGTGGAGATCGAGGGCATGCCGGAGAGCCCGGAGATCCGTATCTATGCCGCCCTGCGACGGGCTGAACTTTCCCGCCGCAAGGGTGACCATGACGACATGATCGCCGCCCGCTGCGAGCTCAAGGGCTTCGCCCCGGAAATTTTTAAAGACTATCTGGAGGGAGTGAAGAAAAATGTTTCACCCTGACATTCCCTGACAGGGTGAGGGTGGTATGGTGGGGAAAGAGGGGAGTTGGCTGAAGAAGATTGCACTGCCTGGACTGATGAGAAATGCGGACAGGGCTTTTTGGGGAAAATTGCTTGGAACTATTGAAAATCAGGAGCTGCTGATTTTGTAGAAAAAAAGGAGAAGAACATGGTGAAGGCTCCGGCATTACGTCCATATCTGGCAACGATTGAACAATACTGCAGCCCGCTTGACCGGGAAGCTCTGCTCCAGCTTATTTTGGAGCTTGCAAGAGACGTGGACTCAAAAAAACGGGGTGATTTTCTCGACACAGTGCATGCCCTGATACAGGGATCAGACATTTCCGGTGCTCCTGCCACCACCACTGGTCAGAACGAATTACTCGAGGAAATCGGACAATTACAAGAAGAAATCAGCAACCGGATTGAATCGATTGAAGACGGCTCGTACTGGGATGATCCCGATGAAGGATATGATGGGTATTGGGATGATGAGCCTGACTTGATCAGTGTGGAGCAGCAGGATGAACTCGCCGGGCTCTTTGCTCAAGGAGATCAGCTTTTCATACGCGGTGATAAAGAAGGCGCGGAGCCGGTATACAAGGCTCTTTTTACCCTGGTTGATGCATCGGGATTGGAAAATATAGACGGCTGCAGGATGAACCTTCGGGAGGCAAGGGCCCGATACGCCAGGTGCGTTTACGCACTCAGTCCGGAAAACAAACGGGTCCAGGCCATGTTGTCGGCCATCGGCGGCGGTTTCGGGGATGCCGAAGATACGGATTTTTACCATGTGTATGAGGAGAATCTGCCGTTGCTGCGGGATGTCATGGATGCTGAAACAGGTGATCTCCCTGGGTTTGATACTTTTTTACCTGCCTGGATCAAGGTTCTTGGCCGCGAAAATGTCCAGGAAAAGAGAACGGCAGATCTCCTCATTGAAGCGGCGTTTTTACAGGGAGGCCTTGCTGCGGTCGGCAGGCTTGCCCGGCAGTGGAAAGACCGGCAGCCGGAAGGATATCTGAACTGGCTGGCGCGGCTTGAGGAACAGTCCGAATGTCAGGAACTGGCCGATGTCAGCAATGAAGCGCTGAACCTGTTGCCACCAGGAAGAGAGCGGAAGAAAGCAGCCGGATACCTGCTCCGGGCAGGCAAACATCTTGGCGATGATGTCAGGCTCCTGACCGGCTACCGGGAGCGATTCCGCTCAGGGCCAACTTTTGCCAACCTGGTGGACCTGGTCCAAGAGGCAGGACGGCAGGAGGGGCGCCAGGCCGAGTTACGCTCCATCTGCGCTTTTCTCGGCAACAAAAAATCTGACTACGACGATCAATCCCTGCTGGTTACAGCACTGCTCATGGCCGGTGAGTTGGATCAGGCATTTTCCTTTTGCTCTAAGGCAAAACCAGTGGGGTGGTCTGCAGAAAGTACGGGGCTTTTATATAGTGCCATCCTCCATCTTGCCGCAGGAAGTGATGCGAGATGCACAGCAATTGATACAATGCTGCAAAACTATAGCATCTGCGACTTTCCCTTTGATGACGATTTTCCTGAGGATCCGCAGCAGTACGAACAGTCCTGTTACCAGGAGATTGTGTCCGGGCTTGCAGTGTGTGACCCCACTGCCGCCACCCTGGACAAATACTTCCAGTGGGCCATGGATATCGGGGAAAAACGGATAAACGATATCGTTACCAACAAACATCGGCAGGCCTACGGTCGCGCTGCCGGTGTGCTTGCCTCTCTTGCCGAAGTTCTGACAGCAAAAGGGGAGAGAGAAAAAGCCCGCACCCTGCTGCATACATACTGCCGGGAACGCTACAACCGCCACAGGGCCTTTCGCCAGGAGGTACGGCAGGCTGTTGGTGGTTCCAGGCTTCTGAAGGGAATGGAGAAGGGGGTATAACGCCCTGGGATTGAATTGATGTGGTAGAAGTTTCAAGGATATAGCGGATATCCGGGTTGGATAAGTAGTCCTGCTTCTGGAAATGTGTTTAGCCTCCCATTACATGGGGTCTACTTTAGGTTGCTTATGCTATTATGTCGTAACTGCTTTCCGACAAGGACATGTAAAGAAAATGATGCAAGTACTCCCTACCTTCAACTATTAAAGGAGATACTATGAAAGACTACGAGATAGCAATAGAAATTTCCGGTCCATTTGCCATGTGGAGTAGGCCGGATACTGGCGCGAGACCAACCAGCTATCCGGTACCGACATGGTCGGCGGCTAAAGGGATTCTTGAATCTATAGCATTTTATAAGGATGGAAAGGCTTGGATTAGACCGACACGAGTAGAAATCTGTAAGCCAAAAGGATGTCGCAGAGGTGTCCTAAATTATCAACAATACACTACCAATTACCATGGTCCTCTCAAGAAAAAAGTCAATTTCCAATTTTCATGTTTGATTCTATCCGATGTCTGTTACCGCATTTATGCAGTCGTAAAGAACGGGAGCGGGAAGCATCTGAAAAACGGTGATAATCCCTGTCATGCACTGCAAGGGATGTTTCTCAGGCGTTTATCCAAGGGTCAATGCTACAAAACCCCCGCCCTTGGTTGGAATGAATTTGTACCAACTTACTGGGGGCCATTACGTCAAGATGAGACTGAAGTAGATACAGAAATCTCTTTGAATATGGTCTCAGTGTTGAATCAGGTTTTTGATAAAGCCGTTAACGGACAATATCGTCCTCAATTCAAGCAAAGAGAATTTGCTTGCATCTCGAACGGGGTGTTTCATTATGCTGAATGAACTTTATACGATATATCAAGGACTTGAGGCAGCCAATGTGTCACCTCCATTCAAGCATGACCTTATTCAAGAACCTGGTGTTAATAATACAACATTTAGAGTTTTGCTAGACGAACAAGGCCAAGTTACTCAAGCAAATTTGATGACCAAAGAGCAAATTCAAAATACTTGGTCGGTTGGAAATAAACACAATCAATTTCCAGCTATAAAGGTCAAGTTTCCACTTATTGCTGGGGCGCATCAAAAATATTTCGCCTGGAAGCAGGAGGTTAATCGACCGAAAGAATCAGATTATCGCGACTTGATCGAATGTTTATCTCATTTGTACATGAACTCGATCAAAACTATCAAAGAATGGCCTCAATATCGTCAAGCCATACTACAGAGGCAACAGACACTCATCGATAATGGCTTATGTAAAGAGGTGTTAGAACTCTTTGATCGGTATAGAAAAAACGGAAATGGCATCGAGATACTTGATCAAGTTGCAAGGTTGCTGGTTATTTCCGCACTTCAAGCGGCAGATATGGATTCCCTGAAAGCCATTTGCGCACTTCTTTTCGGTGAAAAACTGAAAAAAAAGAGTGGCGAGGTTGAAGATGGTAAGCGGATTACCCTTTTATTGGATTGTTTTCCAGGTCATGATGCTGATCAATATTCTTCTTCACGAGAGTATGTTCGTGATCTGTCACGAGCTCTGTTTGCGGCAGAAGATAAAATGACACAACGTGAAAATAGTAATGGATTGTGTGCACTTTCGGGAATACCGGACCAGCTTCTGTCGGGTAATTTCCCTGAAGAAAAACTGCCGGTTGTAGGCCCAACGATCCTATTTGCAAAAAATGAAGGGACCAGTGGCGCGACAGTTGAACGGTATGGAAGATCGCGTAATGAAGCCTTTCCAGTGTCTCGGCAACTCTGTCGAAAACTGGCTGCTGGTATCAATTATTTATGTTCTGAAAAATTTTCCGGCAAGACTTGGTCGAAACTCTCCGGGGCAGGTTTATTGATTGCCTATTGCAGAAGTGATTTGAATATTCCTATCCCTGTTTTGATCACGGGAGAACTTGAAGATTTCGATGACTATCTCGATGCTACCGAATCGGTTTTGCTCTCATTTAAAGGGAAAGATCTGATCCTCGATGCTGCAGTAGATTTTATTGAGATAATCAAGGTAGATACTGCAAATCGCAAAATAAATTTTTCTACAACGGCCTCGGTTCAGCAATTAATCAAAGCGGTTGAACATTGGCAAAAGGCGTGCCGGAATACGCCAGAGTTTAAACTCTATGCCCCGATGAGAACAAAGAAGAACAAGATGTGTTCACCGTGGGCTATCAGTCCTCAGCAGGTAATGACTCTTACGCGTTATCTGTACATTCGCAATGGGGATCAGTTTACTAATGTCGTCGGCATACCATTTGCCGACGTGATGAAATTGTTTTTAGGTAAACATCGGTCCGATTGGTCAACTCGATTGTTGCGACATATTACAGAGCAATTTCAGCCACTCATTCAACGATGCTCGTTGAGTAAAGTACAAAACGTTTTGCCTGCAAAATTAGTAAGAATCAAGACAAACCCTAAAGGGAATGCGCAGGCATTGAGTGCTGTTACTTTGATAACTCTACTTATGTATAACACTGGACGAACGAAGGAGACGTATATGGAAGATTTTGCTTTTCAACTTGGACAACTATGTTCCGCTATGGATGAGTTGCACATCGGATACTGCATGAGTGAACGTAAAGGAGGTATTCCTAATGTTTTACTTGGCAATCAAGTGTACGGCATGGCCCTTAATGATCCTATTAAAGCAATGTCCTTCATGGCTTCAAGAAGAAGGCCTTATGATACATGGGCAAAAAGGATGTGGTTCAAGCAAGATAAACAAAAGGACAAAGCCATATCAAACGCACTTTTTGCCCAAAAGTGGATGAAAGAACAGGCAGAAAAACTCAATCTACATCTGCAGGAAGCACGGTCTTTGGCAACTGACAGTTATAAAGCAGAACTAATGCTAGGTTATTTAGCGGGCCGTCCTTTTGAAAACAAGAACACCGGAAAAAATACTGATTAAGGAGACAAAACCATGAGTGCACCTTTCAACCGTCACGTAGGACTGCTGGTAATAGATGTGACCATGTCCAACCCTAATGGAGATCCTGACATGGAATCAGAGCCACGAACCAGGGAGTTGGATGGGTTAGGGATGATATCCCCTGTTTCCCTAAAACGAAAATATCGGGATTTAGTCGGTGAAGGCTCTGAGGTATTTGCTATCGCCGAAGAGCAACTCAAGCTTAAAGAAGCACAGAATCAGTACAAAATTCTTGAGGAGCGAGGACGGCACCGAGACGAAATAAAAGAATTGGATAAGTCCAAGTTTATCCAAACCTATTGGGACGCTCGCCTATTTGGCAACACCTTTTTGGAATCATTAAAAGATGCTGATTTGAACGACGATCAGAAAAATAAGAAAAAAGAAGGAGGCTATGACCATCTGATTAATACCGGGGCTGTCCAGATAGGAGTAGGCTTGTCTATTGCCCCGATAGAGATCGTTCGTATGACCAACACAAACAAATCGGGTGTACAAACTGATAAAGATAGAGGTATGGCTCCCTTGGCATTTCGAGTTGTGACACATGGAATCTATTGCATGCCAATCTATGTTAACCCAAGTATCGCCAACAAAACGGGTGCGACGAAAGAAGACCTTGCTTTGTTTAAGTTTATGACACCTTATGTATATCAGCATACCGCCTCTGCCATCCGACCTCAAATTTCAATTCTGCATGCCTGGTTTGCAGAACATAAGAATACGCTGGGCTCCTGCCCGGAACATCTTTTTGTGAAAGCGTTAACCCCTTCAGTAAAAGACGGTGTTTCCAGACCTACCTCACTAAACGATTACAATATTCCCAATAAAGACGACCTGGGAGACCTACAAGGTCGTTTCAAAGATGTGAGTGATCTCCTCGACGAATCATGAGTTACATCGCGCATACACCTCCCAAAGATTTTCCAGAACGTCAACCTCACCGATATGTTGATCATATTGGTGAGGTGTCAATCTATGGTTTGGCTTTGTTTGATTACCTGTTGTTGTTTTGCAGCTTCGAGGCAAATGAAAAAAGGCAACTTCGGCAATCTTTGCAAAGTGCCCTAATGCTCCATGATATTGGGAAGCTGGATGAGGATAATCAGCTTGTTCTGCGAAGTGACCATTCTGGATGTCTGAAGGTTGATCATCTTGAGGCTGGGGTCGCGATTGCCGATGAGATGGGCAATGAGTTGTTGGGTTGGCTGATTCGTGGACACCATGCCCCTGGTTTACCAAGTAAAAAAACCGAAAAATACTTTATCAAACAATTACGGAACAAGTTTAAATTACCACTTTCTTCCTATTGCTTGCGAGGAGGGAGATATGCCCGCGATAAAAATTCCGCAGATTGGGAAAAACACAAAGATGCTATACTTTTAACCAACAATAGATTGCAGGACTATAAGAAACGGCAAGTGGAAACATGTGGTGAGTGGCCCAAACTGGATGTGAAACTTCCAGCAGCCAATTTAACAATACGGAAGATGCTATCCTGTCTAGTCGATGCTGATCACACCAGCGCGGCTTGCTACAGTCAAAGTATCCCTATGCCGACTTTTGGTCCGGCTGATACACGATGGAAAAAACGTTTGGATGCCTTAGACGCCTATATGTCAAAAATTGTCTCCGAAAGCAAAGATCCAGACAGTGAACGTAATAAAATGCGAGGAGAATTTTATCAACATTCGCTTGGAGTGGACATCTTTGAAGCTCGTTGTGGGTTATGCTCAGCCCCTGTAGGTATGGGCAAAACAACGAGTATTCTTGCTTATCTTCTTCGTTGCGCTATTCGGGACAATCTGAGCCGGATTTTTATCATTGCCCCATTTTCCAATATCATTGATCAAACCGTTAAGGTCCTTCGAGAAGCTGTTGTTTTGAATGGGGAGGATGCTCAAGCTGTAGTTGTTGCCCATCATCATAAAGCGGATTTCAGCAGCAAGGAAATGAGGCAATATACTGCCAGTTGGCAGGCTCCCGTAGTAGTCACCACCGCTGTTCAATTTTTCGAGACCCTAGCAGCCTGTCAACCATCCAAATTAAGGAAACTGCATAACGTAGTCGGCTCGGCTATTTTTATTGATGAATCACATGCTTGTGTTCCTGTTGAACTGTTAGCGGTCAGTTGGTCATGGTTGAAACAGCTCGTGGAGAACTGGGGTTGTCATATCATTTTCTCATCTGGCTCAATGACTAAATTTTGGGAGGACCGAGAGTTAATCAATCAGGAGCCGCAATATCTTTCTGATTTATTTCCCAAAGGATTATCGATTCAGGTAAAAAAAACTGAAAAAAGGAGAGTTGTTTTTGAACGAATAGAAGAGCCGTTGGGATGCGAGGAACTGTTAGAGATAATTCAGTCGCAAGATGCATGGGAAGGCATAATCAAACAAAACAAGCCGTCATGCCTGATAATCTTGAATACTGTCCAGTCAGCCGCTGTGATAGCATATAGATTGGCGAGGCAATTAGGTGATGTTGGACGTGAGCTGAAAGATAAGAAGGTTCTGCATCTTTCTACAGCGTTAGCGCCCAAGGATCGTGATAAAATGCTTGGTGAGGTTATCCAGAGACAAAAGGGCAAAGATTGGGACAATAGACGCTGGTTTTTGATAGCAACAAGTTGTGTTGAAGCCGGGGTTAATCTTGATTTTGCACTCGGATTTCGAGAGAGATGCTCAGTCTCAAGTTTTATTCAGGTTTCCGGTCGTATTAATCGGCATGGAGAACGGCCATTCGGTAAACTTATTGATTTTTCAATAATTGCTGAGAATGGCCTAAATTCCCATCCCGGCTTTATTGAGTCATCTGATATTTTGAAAAATCACTTATGGAAAGAGCTTGTTACAGAAGCGGCCGATTATAATACGCTATGCAGCAAAGCTCTAAGAAAAGAGCTGTTGAGATTTCCCAAGAAACAAGACAAATCAAAACAATTGTTAGCAAATGAACAGCGTCAAGATTTTCAAGAAGTTGCTGAGGACTATCGAATAATCAACTCGGATACGGCGACGGTTATTGTGGAGAGAAATATTGTTGATCAGCTCGAAATGGGAATACCTGTGAGTTGGCAATCCATTCAAGAACACTCGGTTCAGCTTTGGATGAGCAGAATCAACAAGTTGAGATTGAGGGAAATAAAAAACTGTAAGCAGGATCGGATTTATTCATGGATTGATTGTTATGATTATGACCCTGGCTTTCTGGGTGTTATGGGCGGTATTATACAAATTGATAGTTTATTCATGGATGAGGGTGGGGTAATCTAGATTGATATGCAATATCAGCACGATAAAACATCCCATTGATATGAAAGGAGTTATTGATGTTATCATTTATAGACCCACTTGACCCGGACCTCCGCAAAGCCCTCTTGATCCAGCTCCGCAACCTGTGGACGCATACCTCAACGGCCATTGAAGGCAATACGCTGACCCTTGGGGAAACAGCCTTTGTCCTGGAGGAGGGCTTAACCATATCCGGCAAGCCCCTCAAGGATCATGAAGAGGTGGTGGGGCATGCCAGGGCCATTGATCTGCTCTATACGTTCATAGAGCAACAAAAGACGTTGACCGCGGATGATCTGTTTGCCCTGCACAAGGCAGTGCAGACCGAAGTGGTGGTTGATGTGTATAAACCGGTTGGTGATTGGAAAAAAGAGCCCAACTCCACTGTCGGCGTGGTTGGCGATAGGCAGATCATTTTTGAATACGCGCCACCGGATGATGTTCCCGTTCTCATGGAGCGATGGCTGCAGCTTTATAGGAAACTGGACAGCGCAGTCCGGACGGCGGATGACAGACAGGCATTGTCGGCCTATGTCCAACTCCATGTTGCATTTGTCCGGATACATCCTTTTTTTGACGGTAATGGCCGTATGGCTCGGCTGGTCGCCAACATACCGGTACTCAAGGCCGGATATCCACCCATTATCATTGCCCGCGAACAGCGAAAGCAATATATCGATGCATTATCAGCCTACCATTACGCAGTGGGCCAGATTCGGGCTGATGGAGAGCTTCTTCCCCGACAGCAGGACTTGCAGCCGATGGTGGAATTTTGCGGCCAGGCATGGCAGGAGTCCATGACGCTTGTCCGTGAGGCGTTGGAAAAACAGAAGAAGCGTAATGAGCATTGAATAAATAAGGAAAGCATGGATAACGAACTGGGTGAAATAATACTATATCAATCCGAGGACGGCTGTTCGGGAATTGATGTTCACCTAAAAGATGAGACCGTTTGGCTTTCACAATTTCAAATGGTAGAACTGTTTGAGCGTAATAAGCGTACCATTTCGGAGCATATCCGCAATGTGTTCAAAGAAGGAGAACTCAAAGAATCGGCAGTTGTCCGGAAATCTCGGACAACTGCGGCTGATGGTAAAACCTATCTCACTGCTTTTTATAATCTCGATGTCATCATTTCAGTCGGTTACAGAGTGAAATCCCAACGCGGCACACAGTTTCGTATCTGGGCAACTTCAGTTTTGAAGGAGCATCTGGTCAAAGGATATACTCTGAACAGGCAACGGCTGGCGGAAAAAGGGATGGAAGAGGCTCGCCAAACTCTAGCATTGCTGGCCAACACTTTGGACAGGCAGAACCTGATTAGCGATGAAGGCTGTGCTGGATATCGTAAACGGCTATGCACGCACATGGCGGTTGCTCTGGCAGTATGATGAGAGAATTCTAAAGATGTATACCGAAGACGAATTGGCTATGATTTCGGCTCTCCAGCATCTTCTTTTCTGTCCCCGTCAATGCGCACTGATCCATATTGAGCAACAGTGGACGGAAAACAGGTTGACGGCCGAGGGGCGCATTCTTCATGACCGCGTTCATACTTCCGGGAATGAATCGCGGGGCAAGGTCAGAACCGAGTTCAATGTCCCGATCCAGTCGCTTCATTTAGGCTTGTCCGGAAGGGCGGATATTGTCGAGTTCCATTTAGAGGATGACGGTATCTGGCATCCCTATCCGGTGGAATATAAACGGGGCAAGCCTAAAAAAGACAGTTCAGACTTGGTTCAGCTCTGCGCCCAGACCCTTTGTCTTGAAGAAATGCTTCATTGCGATGTTCCGGAAGGGGCATTTTTTTACGGCAAACCCAGGCGCAGGCTGGCAGTTGTTTTTGATTCTGCCCTGCGGGAAAAGACAACTGAAACGGCTCATCGATTGCATGAAATTTTGTCCTCCGGCAAGACTCCGCAGGCACGATACGAGAAGAAATGCGACAGTTGCTCCTTGTTGTCAATTTGTATGCCGAAAGTGACCGGAGTGCGGAAAAACGTGCAGGGATATATTGCCAAGGCTCTTGAGTAGGCAGTCATTAACGAGGTTCTGTTATGGAAACGAAACTGGTTGTCTTTAAAAACAAGGAAATCCGCAGAATCCTGCATAATAGCGAATGGCATTTCGCGGTTGTTGATGTGGTGGCGGCCTTAACGGATAGCGAAAAGCCTCGCGATTATTGGTATCGCATGAAAAAACGGGAACAGGCTGCGAGTGGATTTGAGTTGTCGACACTTTGTCGACAACTCAAACTGCCGGCAGTGGACGGCAAGAAATATCTGACCGAGGTTGCCGATACCGTAGGTATATTTCGCATTATCCAGTCGATTCCTTCGTCAAAGGCCGAGCCTTTCAAACGGTGGCTTGCCAAGGTCGGCTATGAGCGAGTGCAGGAGATTGAAGACCCGGAACTGGCCACCAAACGGACCAAGGCACTCTATCGTGCAAAAGGGTATTCCGAGGCCTGGATAGAAAAACGGATGCGCGGCATTGCCATCCGGGCCGAGTTGACCGACGAATGGAAAAACCGAGGTGTGGGCGAGGAACCGGAATATGCCATCCTTACTGCGGAGATTTCCAAGGCGGCATTTGGCCTTACTCCAAGTGAATACAAAAACTTAAAGAGGCTGAAACGAGAAAATCTGCGAGATCATATGACCGATCTGGAGCTGATTTTTTCCATGCTCGGAGAGGCTGCTACTACCGAGATTGCCCGAAAGCAGGATGCGCAAGGTTTTGAGGAAAATAAGACTTCAGCCCGGAGAGGTGGTCGGATTGCCGGTGGGGCGAGGGAAAGGTTGGAGCAGGAAACGGGCGAGAGCGTTGTAAGCAGGGGAAATTATCTCACAGAGCCGGAAAGCCGAAAAAGATTAGCTAAAAAACCTTCCGATTAATGACAGGAATAGAAATTAAGAAGCAATGAAGCATCTTTTAAATTCACTGTATGTCACAACCCAAGGTGCATATCTGGCGCGGGACGGTGAAACGGTTGCCGTCCGGGTTGAACGCGAGACAAGGCTTCGAGTACCGGTTCATACCTTAGGAAGTATCATCTGTTTCGGGCAAGTCTCGTGCTCGCCGCCCTTGATGCACCTCTGCGCCGAACGCGGGGTAAAGATATCTTTTTTGAGTGAATACGGGAAATTCTGGTCAAGAGTTGAAGGTCCTGTGTCCGGCAATGTGTTATTGAGGCGGCAGCAGTACCGATGGGCCGATGATGATGGGAAGTCCGCCGAAATAGCACAAACCGTTGTCATTGCCAAAATTGCCAATCAACGGGTAGTGCTTCAGCGGGCCATGCGGGATTATCCGGAAATGGAAGGCCGTCCGGAACTGCAAAAGGTGGCGGATTATCTTGGGCAACTCCTGGTTAATCTACGGGAGACATTGGAGCTCGACAAGGTAAGGGGTATCGAAGGTGACGCGGCTCGGAATTATTTTTCCGTGTTCGACCATCTCATTGTCAACGGGGAGGGCGAATTTTCTTTTTTCCAAAGGAGCAGGCGACCGCCCTTGGACAACATGAATGCCCTGCTTTCTTTTTTGTATACTTTGCTGGTTCATGATGTCCGTTCAGCTTTGGAGACTGTAGGACTTGATCCTGCCGTCGGCTTTTTACACCGTGATCGACCGGGGAGGCCGAGTTTGGCTTTGGACATAATGGAAGAACTGCGTCCGATCATTGCGGACAGGTTGGCGCTTTCCTTGGTTAACAGGCGGCAGATTAAAGGCAAAGGATTTAAGAGAACGGAAACCGGAGCGGTGATGATGGATGATGCGACCCGTAAAGAAGTTCTGGTCGCCTACCAAAAGAGGAAACAGGAGGAGCTGCAGCATCCGTTTATTAACGAGAAAGTTGCCATCGGTCTGTTGCCCCATGTGCAGGCTCAACTATTAAGTCGATTCGTACGTGGCGATCTGGACGGTTATCCTCCTTATTTCTGGCGATAGGAGGAAAAGATGCTGGTTCTTGTCACCTATGATGTCAGTACCGAGACCCCGGCCGGCAGAAAACGGCTGCGCCGGGTTGCCAAGGCCTGTAAAAATTTCGGCCAGCGTGTACAGTTCTCCGTTTTTGAATGCCTTGTCGATCCGGCGCAATGGGCAAGATTGCGCGCACGATTGGTCGACGAAATTGATGAGGATCGGGATAGCCTGCGATTTTACTTTCTCGGCAGCAATTGGAAACGGCGTGTCGAACATGTGGGAGCAAAACCTGCTTATGATCCGGAAGGACCATTAATCGTTTAAAATGATTAAGCGCGAACCCCAAGCGGACAGAGATTCCCATAGGCTTTCGCGTATTATCTAACTATTTAGAAACAATTAATAAAACATATATTTGTTGAAAGGAAAGGTTCTGGCTAGAGAAATTTTCGGGTCTTTCGCGTTTAGTAGGTCTTTTCCTTTTGATATTGTAGCGTATTATTGTAAGACAGTCGCCCTCTTCGCGAGGGCGTGGATTGAAACACGATATGGTTTTGGAGGTCATAAAATGGGTATAGTCGCCCTCTTCGCGAGGGCGTGGATTGAAACGTTTCCAGTGGTGGCATCGGCGCTGGTCTTGGCAGGTCGCCCTCTTCGCGAGGGCGTGGATTGAAACCTGTATGTCTTGCTTCGCCAACGGTCACAAATAAGTCGCCCTCTTCGCGAGGGCGTGGATTGAAACTGCACCTGTAGCAAGGCCCTTGTATTTCGGACACGTCGCCCTCTTCGCGAGGGCGTGGATTGAAACATTTTATATGCTCCTTTGTTTTACGCGGCCTTGGTCGCCCTCTTCGCGAGGGCGTGGATTGAAACCTGACGTGATAG
>JBJKRL010000137.1:0-64226 GCA_046704745.1 Desulfocapsaceae bacterium
AGGGATTTTCTTCTAAATCTAGACGCGCGAAGAATTTTACCGCAGGCATATAATTGATATTCCGAGGATAAAATTTTGAGCGCAACGACGAGTTAGGTGAAAAGCGCCGTTTTCGGATGGAAACTAGTTAGATGACGTACGCCCAACTATGCGTAATTCAACCGGAAGCCTGCTCATTGCCAGCTTCCGATTGAGTGTTTAACCAAAGGTTATTCCCGCTGTTCGCACCAGTCAATGACGTTTGTCTTATGTGAGGTGATTTGTTTGAAAAACCAGATAGATAATTCAGGCCTGAATCGGCCCCATACCCTCACGCTCATGATTACCAACAAATGCAATCTTCATTGTCTCCATTGCTGGCCCGAGTCGGGGCCTTCGAGAGGCGCAAGCCATGTGGATAAGGATCAATTATTAGGGATAATAGGAGATTTCTGCAAACTGGGAGTCGAAAACATCTGCCTGACCGGGGGAGAACCACTTCTTCATCCTCATTGGTTTGCTATCGTCACTTCTTTGTGTGCAGAGCCCGGAATAAAAGAAATCTGTCTGCAGACCAACGCCACCTTGCTGACCAAGGCAAACGTTCAAAAACTTACGTCTTTTGACAATCACAAGTTGAACCTTCAGGTAAGCCTTGAAGGTGCTGAAATCGAAACACATGACAAGATTCGAGGGGCAGGGAGCTTCCACTCGGCTCTACGAGGACTCGCGCTTTTGGCCGAGGAAGGTTTGGCTGGAAAAACCAAAGTTTCTTTGACTGAAACACTGGATAACTTCTTGGAAATACCAGCTCTATTGAAGCTTGTGGACTCTTTGGGCATCGGTAAATTTGCCAGCGGCACTCTGGTCCATGGCGGCAGGGCTGCCAAGGCCAAAAAAGATCAACTCACACCCCCCTCACCTCGGCAATACGATAAAATGTTGGATCTCTACCATACTGATCCCGCCTTTAAAAAACTCTATGACAAGATAGCAGAGATCGCGCCGCTGGAGTGGTATCTGGGTAAATCGTTTGGAGCCGAGTCAGGCTGCGGATTTATTAAAAACCCCTATCTCAAAGCGGATGGAACTCTCTACCCTTGTGTCATGTTTCAGATCGACGAGTATGCCGCTCATAACGTGTACAGCCGCCCCCTTACGGAGACGCTTCGTGAGATACTGCCGATTTGGGCGGCATTGCAAAAGCAAAGCCTTAAAAGGGCTGATGTGCTGAAATCGTGCACGTCCTGTTCCGGAAGGTCACATTGCAAAGGTGGCTGCATGGGGAGAGCCTATATGGCTCATGGTGAACTTATGGCTGTGGAAGATCGTTGCCGCTTGAGAAAGACGGTGTACGACTGGCAGTGCCGCAAAAAGAAAAAATCGGAGATAAAAGTTGCAAAATAGCATTGATCCCAGGATAAAAATTATGGAAATGTCCATGGTATTGAGTGAATTTTCAGAAATGCGTTTTAAAAAATCTGTTATCTTCATGAACCGGAATTACCCCATGAACGGGGCAATGTATCGCTTGTTTTTCGCTCTAGATGAAAATACAACCATGTTGCAGTTGGCATCACAGCAACGGATGGAACTTGCCGTGATGATGGAATCCATTGTCAAATTATGGAATATGAGACTGATTGAACCGATCAGTCTGGATCACCTTATCGTGGATTCGAGTTTCAGCAAACTGTTACAAATCAACCTCCATTACATTCTGGGAAACAAGAGGGTTGCCTATTCCTGTGTAGATTCCGCCTTAAGAGACCTTGGTCTAGCCAATGACCAATTGTCTGCCGGCCGTGTATCGACACTGGTGAAAACGGTTGCAACAAAAATTTCCGATGCCAGGGTTCGAGAGAACTTTCGAGATTTCATGGAGACTCTCGTGCCTCTACGAACAAAAATGCATCCGTTTTGGGGATCAGTTTCCACAAACCAAAAGCCTGGTAGCACTAAGGTTTCCAGAGGGAAAACGCGACAGATCATTGACCGAATCATTTCTGCCCGTTCCGGTGGAAATCCGCTTCTTGCTAAAAACATAAAAACCAAGCTGATGTTAAAAGGTATCAATCCTGATTCATATTTCGACGACACGCCGGATGACGACAAGATGCTCAACGAACTGCGTATCCTGGCGTCAAATATGGGTGTCGACCTTGAAAGGGATGGGTCCTCCGCCGCTTCGTCCAAACAACCACGCGGACAAATCCGGCGACTGCTGCACGACATTATTGAAAGCCGCGCCAAGCAGAACCCGTTTATCGCCAAACATCTCAAAGCCAAATTATTACTGAAGGGTATTGATGTGGATCGTTACGGCCCAAACACACCTGATGACCCCGTCGTGTTGGATAAGCTAAAAAAGCTTGCTCTTTCCATGAGCTTAAAGCGTTGATAAAGGATGATAATGAAAATCAGAACCGCCTACAGCCAATTAGATGACATAGTTGATGCCGTATCACAGATAAAGGCCCAGTTTGGCGATCAGAAACCAAAGATCGTATTGTTTTTCGCTTCCTCAAAATTCGATCCGTCAGACACGGCTGCGGCTTTTAAGAATGCTTTCGCGGATACGACCACCTTCGGATGCTCAACCTCCGGTGAAATCATCTCGGGAAAGATGCTGAAAAACGCGGTTGTTGCTATGGCCTTCGGTGACGTCATCATTGGAGATTTCGCCTTTCAGGTGCTTGAAAATATCCGCTCTCAAAACACCACCGACCAAGCGATAACTGAATTTGAAAAATACTTTGATGTCGATGCAATGGAGATGGATTTCGAAGAGTATGTCGGGATAATACTCACAGACGGACTTTCAGGCGCTGAAGAGCGGATCATGGATCGTATCGGTGATCTGACCAATGTCCTGTTCGTAGGGGCATCCGCCGGTGACGACTTGAAATTCTCCAAAACTTGGATTTTTGCCAACGGTAAAGCCTACACCGACGCCGCCTTGTTGATCCTTTTGAAACCAAGTGTTCCGTTTGATTTCATAAAGACGCAAAGCTTCGTTGCGCGGCCTGAAAAACTTGTACCCACCCGGGTCGACGAGTCTGCAAGAGAAGTTTTGGAATTCAATGGATTACCAGCAGCAAAAGCCTATGCACAAGTGATCGGGGTCCCACAGGAAGAACTGGAAAATCGTTTTATGAGCAACCCTGTCGGTCTGATGATCAACGACGAACCGTTTGTTCGAAGTCCCCAGAGGCTCAATGGCGAATCTGTGGCATTTTATTGCAAGGTTTCAGAGGGTATGGAGCTCTCCCTTCTTGAATCCCTTGATATCATTCGTGATACCAAGACCGCAGTTGAAAAAAAACGTGTCGAGATGGGCGGAATATCCGCTATCATCAACTTTCATTGTATTCTCAGGACCCTGGAACTGGAAAGTAAAAACATCACCGAGGAATATGCCCAGATCTTCTCCAATATTCCCACCATCGGATTTTCAACCTATGGGGAAGCATTTTTGGGACATATCAACCAGACCTCAACCATGCTGGTGTTTAAATAGGGGGGCGATGCAAGATGATGGCATCGTAAAAACTTTCCATCTGCTTCGTTGCTGTAAATTTATAATTGTTGCGGCGTACCCTCGGTACGCCGCAACAATTATAAATTTACACGCCTCGTATATGAAGCCTCTTACTTAGCCATCCTCAATTCAAAGGTTCTTACGATATTGTCGAATAGGTGGAATATGAAAATCCTGCTGGTTCTTGCTGGAGGTGGACTTGGGGCACTTTCCCGTTGGGGTGTTTCGTTGCTTGCCGCTGGTCTTTTCGGCTCGAAATTTCCGTGGGGAACCCTTATCGTCAACCTGACTGGGTGTTTTCTTATTGGTTTTCTCTATTCCTTGGGTGACAGGACAACTCTTGTAAATCATTCGATACGGCTGTTTTTCATGACCGGTTACTGTGGCGCACTCACAACCTTTTCAACCTATGCACTGGAGACAGTGAATTCCACCAAGATGGCAGACTCTTCTATTGCCATAGCCAATTTCTTTTTTAACAATATTTTCGGCGTCGCCCTGGTATTTTTGGGCATCTGGATAGGCCGTCTCATCTAAAGGAAAATGCATGATGTTGAAGTACAAGATCATCGAAATATTTACCAGCGAAGATGTGCAGTGGCACGGGCAACCGATTTACAGCGCTATTATAGGACATGTGAATAATTTGAAAATCGCTGCACGCACCATCGTGACGAGAGGGATCGAGGGATCATATGAAAGCGGCGAAGTCGCAACCGGAAGGATTGAGGTCCTTTCCTACAACATGCCTGTACGTATCGTGATTATCCTGCCGGCTAGAGAACTCGATAATGTCCTTTCAGCAGTACAGGAGATGGTTACCGACGGTATTTTGACTGTTCGGGACCAGGATGTTATTTACCATAGGACCAACAGCATCCTGATACCCAAGTATGTGCGTGTTCGTGAAATTATGACAGAATCACCCATTATAGTGGGACCCGACACGTCGATAAAAAAGGTGGTTGAATTGTTGCTTCCTTCGACCTTTACCGGACTTCCAGTCGTCGATAAAAAGGGTTGTCCTCTTGGAATCATAACTCAGGGAGATTTAATCTATAAAGCCGGCTTGCCTTTGAGTTTCGGGCTCCTTACCGGTTCCGATCGAACGAAGATAAATGAAATTCTGACAACCCTTGCCGACAAAAAGGCAAGTGAAATAATGTCCCAACCGGTTGTCGTTATAGATCAGGACGAATCGGTGGTAGAGGCAGTTAATCATCTGCTGTCCAAAGAAGTCAAACGCCTGCCTGTAGTTGATGGAGAAGGCAGGCTTACGGGTATCCTCTCCCGACAGGATATATTCCACACCATTTTGAAAGAATGCCCTGACTGGAGAGGTTTTCAAAAATTGAACATTCAGGTGGATAACCTCAGGCTTGTTTCCGACATTACCCGGCATGACATTATCACCGTTCTTCCGGATACCCCTGTGGATGAGGTGGTTCAGTTGATAGACTGCAATGATATTGATCGCGTCTGTGTGATTGATAGTGCGGGACACTTTCTCGGACTTATTTCGGACCGGGACCTTCTCTTTGCCTTTGTCGATAGGCACCCAGGAATCTGGGATTACCTCATGAGC
Organism: Desulfocapsaceae bacterium; assembly: GCA_046704745.1. Taxonomy (GTDB): domain Bacteria; phylum Desulfobacterota; class Desulfobulbia; order Desulfobulbales; family Desulfocapsaceae; genus CAWGGS01. The sequence continues at coordinate 5,106 of JBJKRL010000137.1, forward strand.
AAGGTACCTTTCACTGAAAGAGGGAAAGGATTCAGGGAGTTGAAAGAACATTTGCAGGACAGGACCGCCCAAGAGGCGATGAAAACGGACGTTGTGACCGTACAGGAGGACGCCCCGATCGAGGAGGCCATTAAACTCATGTTCGAGCGAGTTATTAAAAGACTGCCGGTGCTCGATGCGGAGGGGAGGTTCAAGGGAATGATCAGCCGCGATTCCCTTTTGCATGCAAGTTTTGCCTCATTGCAACAAAAACAAATATAAAATTGCACATGAAGACCAACCCAATCACAAAAGCTAAATATTTAGCAAATATCAGGAGCTTGGTATTTTATGTTCAAAGCTGCAACTATTGCATCGAAGGAAATTTTTTCTCAAAAAGCCGGTAGGAAAATGGGAGAAGCTCTCATTAATAAGCTGGGCCAGTCACCGAACGCCTGTTGGCTTTTCTGTTCACCCGAGCAAGGATTTGAGCACCTTCTTACTGGAATTTGCTCCGTCATCGACACACCCAACCTGATTGGTTGTACAACTGATGGTGAAATTTCAGACATGGGGTACTCATCACGATCTGCGGTACTTGGGGGACTCTGCTCCGACAGCATTGAATGTTGTGTCGTCTCGTCCGAAAATATTGACAGAGACGGAGAACAAGCAGGCAGGGAATTGGCCACAAAACTCCCTGCGTCCGTGCAATACATACAGCTTTTCTCGGATGGACTCACAGGAAACGGTTGTGCTATCCTGCGGGGAATGGCTTCAGGTTTGGATGATGGAGTTCAGATTTCAGGTGGAGCTGCAGGAGATGCAGGGATTTTCCAGCAAACATGGCAGTTTGCCGGAAACAAAGTGTTTACCAACTCGGCCGTAGCCATCGGAATGAAGGGGGACATAACGGTCAGCACAGGGGGATGCGAAGCGGTTGGGCTCCCATTGGTTTACCCAAAAAAGTGACTCGTGCTTCAAAAAAACGTCCTGTATGAACTCAATGGCGAGTCCGCTTTGAAGGTTTATGAAAGGTTCCTGGGAAAACATGCCCAAGGGCTTCCCGAAGTAGGCGTGGAATATCCACTTGGAATCGTTGGCCCCTGTCCTGACGGAACGGACGACAACTACTGCCTGCTTCGCGCCGCAACGAGCGTAAACCGCAATGACGGCTCCTTGCACTTAGGCGGTGAAATACCTGAGGGTTCCAAGGTTTATATGACATGTGGAGATATTTCTTCGATTCTGGATGCTACCAGAAATGCAGCCAGAATTGCCAAGGAGGGATTGAATGATACCCCCCCACGAATGGTCTTTTTTTACAGCTATATGGCCAGAAAGATCTTGCTCGGTCTCCGAATAAATGAGGAGTTTGCGCTGATTCGAGAACAATTCGGTCACAACGTACCAATTGTCGGGTTTTACTCCTATGGTGAATATTGCCAGGCCGGGTGCGGCGGGCCCCTGTCTTTTAAACAACGAAAATGCTGTTGTACTGGTACTGGGATGCTGAGGAGAACATCAGACAGTTGCGATTATCCGCCAAGGACAAAAATATCGTCATTGCTTACGAGACGTCACTTTTACCACTGGAGATCCATGGCAACCGGATTCGACTCATGTATACCTGCATCTACTTAATCGACCAAACGAAAAGATGAAACAAGAAGAAAAGGAGTAGCCCGGATTTCTCATCAGTTCAGGCAGTGTCAGATTCGAAGTTTTTGGCAATGAATAGGTAAGCACCCTTCGGGCATAAACTCCGACTCCGATAGTAAACTATGTCCATTGGCAAAAGACTGAAGAAGATGGCGCTGCCTGGACTGACCTTTGGTGAACACTGTGTGAATTTAAAAACGTAATTGTTTCTTTGAAATGTTTTGTCCTTTCTGAGGGATAGACAAATTGACACAGTGTTCATGAGAAATCCGGGCTAGGGTTGAGACTGGCTTTCTGCAAACTGCCAAATCGATGCCCATTAGTGGCATGGATGTCAATACTGTTTTACTTGCCGGTTGCAGACTCTGACAATTTTTCAGGGAGTACGGAACAGTGAGGATATTTCTTGCGGATGATCATCCTTTGCTGCGGGCAGGTTTACGCCTCAGTTTGAGCCAATACACCGACATTGAAATCCTAGGTGAAGCCAGTGACGGTTTGGTGGCTGTTGAAAAAATCCAGACCGACCCTCCGGATCTGTCCTTGATTGATGTCGATATGCCGGGGATTACAGGAATCGGGGCAATCAGGATTTTACGGGAGAGTACCCCGGATATGAAGATCCTGGTACTGTCATCCTATAATGATGAAAAATTTATTCGTGCCGCGATGCGTGCCGGGGCTGACGGCTATGTGCTTAAAAGCGTCAGCACCAGCGAACTGGTTCGCATCATCCGTTGTTTCTGTCAGGGACAGTCAATCATATCTCCCTATCTTGTTAACCTTACCCTGGATCTTAAAGAAAAAGAAGGATCGGAAAGTTCAACAGGAACAGAGTTGACAGAACGGGAAAGAGAAATTCTCAAATGCATCGCTGACGGTAAAAGCAATAAAGAGATATCAGATTGTCTCTTTATCAGCATGGAAACGGTCAAGAGTCACATTAAGAATATCTACAAGAAATTAAATGTTAAAAATAGAGTCGAGGCAGTAATGAAATCAGGAATATGACGTAACAGACCAAAAATCCAGTGATATGTGGAGAAACAAATGGCCACTATTTACAAAGAGTTCTTTGTTAACGCCCCCCTCGAGTTCGTCTGGGAAGCTATCAGAGATGTCGAGGCTGTTCACACTCGGTTGGCCCGAGAGTTTGTCACTGATACCTCATTTTCTGAAGGTGTGAGAACTATAACGTTCGGAAACGGCAATGTGGTACGCGAACAAATTATTTCCATCAGTGACGAGCTACACCGTCTGGCGTATGCCTCCATTGAGGGACAGGCTTCCCACCATAACGCTTCCCTGCAGGTATTCGATGACACAAATGGCGGCTCCCGGGTTTTGTGGATTACCGATCTCCTTCCGGAACACATTCATGGTTCGATCGCCCAAATGGTGGAACTGGGCTCCTTCGCGATTCAGCAAACCGTTGAGAAATCATTTCAAGAGCAACAACATCAATTCAAACACTGGGTTGCCAACAGATTAAAAAATCCCTGACCGGCACGATATATGTCATTTTCAGCCACTGGTTTTCATGACGTTTACGGGCTGATCCGATGCACCGCCAACATGACAAAAAGGCAGATCACCAGCATCAAGGCGGTGCCCAGGTCCGGCTGCAGGAGGATCAGGCAAAACGGTGCGCCCGTCAGCAGTGCCGGGATCAATAAGTCCTTAAAGCCCAAGGGTTGTTTTTCCGATCGCTCGGAAAAATACCGGGCCAAAGCTAGCAGAAGGAACAGTTTTGCCGGTTCCGAGGACTGGAGGCGGAACAGTCCGAAATCGAGCCATCGCTGAGACCCTCCGGCTATCTTTCCCAGCAGCAAGGTGGATAGCAACAGCAGAAGGGATGCGCCATATATCAGATAAGCAAAACGTTGCAACCGGCTTGGATCAAGACAAAGAAGCAGTGTTAATAAAGCATATCCGAAACAAAAAAAGCGCCTGTTTGGAGTAGCCATGCGGATCGGCACTTCGCAGATTAATCAGACTCAATAGAGTAAGACAGGAAAGAAAAAAGAGCAACAGCCAATCAATTCTGGCCAGTAAACGGCCTGTCAGGGTTACGTTGCGCCCCCTTGGACGTTGCTCTCTTGTTCTGTTAGCTATCACTTGTGTTCCGTAAGTCCTTTTCTCTTATCCATTCACACAACCGGAAACAGATAGTACCTCGCACCCATTTTCCCCTCAACGTTGAAATCAATTTGCATGTCAATACCCAAAGGGACGGCTTAACAGTCAAGTGCCTGCAGTTTTTATCTCAATGGTGGTTACGGTAAATAGTGGCGTTTCTGGCTGCCTCTTTTAATCGGAGGCAGGGCAAAGACACAAGTCGGTTTATGCGCCTGCCGCCAAAAGATCTGCCTCCACCGGTTTCACGCACGTTCTTCCCACACGGATACCAGATGGACTATTGTTTCCACAGCCTTTTCCATATCCTGGAGGGAAATCCATTCCAGCCGGGAGTGGAAATTATGTCCGCCGGTGAAAATGTTAGGGGTGGGAACACCCATGGCGGAAAGCCGGGCGCCGTCCGTGCCGCCACGGATCGAATGACGGCGCGGCTCAAGCCCGGTACGGCCGATGGCCTCGAGCGCATAATCGACAACCTGAGGATGAGCATCAAGTATGTATTTCATGTTGCGATACACCTCGTCTATGGACAACTCGGCCACCAGCATGGAATACTTTTTACGCAGTGAATCCAGCACGGTTTTCATAAGGTTCTCTTTTTCCTGCAGCCCTTCCACTGTGAAATCACGGATCAGATATTTGAGCACTGTTTTCTCCACCGAGCCGGCCATGGAATGCAAGTGGATATAACCTTCCCGCCCATCCGTGGTTTCGGGGGTCATGGTGTTCTTGGGCAGAAAATCGATAAATTCCGCCGCCAGGCGCTGGGAGTTGAGCATTTTGCCCTTGGCAAATCCGGGATGCATATTGATGCCGCCAAAGGTGACGGTTGCCGTATCGGCACAGAACGTTTCATCTTCCAGTTCCCCGGCTGTTTCTCCGTCGATGGTATAGGCATAGCGAGCGCCGAATTCCTCGACATTAAAATATTGGGTGCCGGTCCCTACCTCCTCGTCGACGGTAAACGCCACCCGGATCGGCCCATGGGCAATTTCCGGATGACGGCTCAGATATTCAACCGCTGTCATGATTTCGGCCACTCCCGCCTTGTTGTCCGCCCCCAGCAGTGTAGTGCCGTCGGTGGTGATAATATCGTGATTGATGCAGTGGGCCAGAGCCGGGTTGTCTCCGGGCCGGATCACCTGCGAAGGAACACCCAGCAGCACCAACTCTCCTCCTTGGTAATCACGATGGATAACCGGCCTGACGCCAGCACCGGAAACCTCGGGAGAAGTGTCCACATGAGCAATCAGACCTATCGCGGGCACTTTTTTTGATGTGGTGGCGGGCAGACCGGCAAAGACATAGCCATGTTCGCTCAGCCGGACATCAGCCAGGCCCATGCCTTGCAGTTCCTCTACCAGCAACCTGCAGAGATCCAACTGTTTGGCGGTGCTGGGATACCTTTCAGACTCTTCGCTCGACTGGGTATCGACAGCTACGTAGCGCAGAAAGCGATCTAGCATCTCTTCAACCGGAATCCTCAAATCCATCATAAGCTCCCCATCTTTTCAAATCATTTCCCGCCGTCGACCCCTTACAACCGGAGTGTGCGGTCTCAAACCAACAAAATGTTGCCGGCCGGATGCCAACCCATTGTGTGTCTCTTTATAGTAAGGATATGATATTTAAAAAACATAATAATTATTTTAGGTTAAAAAATTATCCATCTTTCTCCCGTTTGACAACCTCATATATCCCGTTTACTTGTTTCATTAAGGTTAAAGAGTTTTCTTTGGCAACTGACGCCTTCTACGGGATGTGATTATTTTTTTAGAGGGTTGGCTGAAATCATGCTATGAAAAACAGTCTGTTTGCCTCTCTATGACAAAGGAGAACGACAATGTCCTATATATGTCAGAACTGTGGTGTAATCACAGATGATGCCAAAAATATCTGCAATCCGATAAACGAAGAGTACAAGAGTAAAACCTGCAGCATTTCTGCAGCCGAGGTTTGCCGGGAGAAACAACTGGCAATGGAATATGCCTGTGTCTGTGGGAATGTTTCGGCAAACCCGCAAAACCTGTGCAAGCCAAGCAGGATCATCTGATTTCAGATAAAAACCGGCTGGATAAAAAGTAAGGCAGCACATGTTGGAAAGTCAGACAGAATAGTTATCTCGCTCTTTCTCTTTTCACGGAAAAGATGGCGGACTTTGCCCTGGAAGATGATATGGTACTATTGATACCATTGAAAAATAGCACCGACATACGAACAGAACGATTGCCCGTACATGCCTGAGACAAAATTCCAAAGACTCGTAGATAAAGATCTGCTGACCATAGCTGAATTGCGTGATATCCTCACAGCGTCTCAAACTGCCCGCAAATATCCCGAGGAGCTGCTTTTTGAAAGAGGCATTGCCAGATACGAAGTCCTGTTCTGCCTCTCCGAATACTATGGCTGCCCCTTTGTGGAATACAACGAAGAGCTTCTGGCTCCATATCTCCTCAGCAAAAAACTCGACCTCGATCACCAGAAAAGTGCGCTCTGGTTTCCCCTCTCGGTTACCCGAGACAGTGCGGAAGTCGCAGCCTATGATCCAGGTGATCCTCGGATAGAAACTGACATAAAAAAGACCCTCGGGGTTACAAACATCCACTTTCGGGTCGCCCTTCCCGGAGATATTACCAGAATCATAGAGAACAATTTCGATGTAAATCCGGGTTTTGATTCTTCAGGGGGGAGGACACCTCTGGCATTGGACAGGGTGTTCCTTTCCTATCGTCGCACCGCCTTTGCCCATTATCGAACTCTCTTTGCCAAGGGACGGACGGGGCTCGCCTTTATCCGGACCGGAGTGGCCTTTATTGCCATCTCTCTGACCTTTCTCAGGGTATTCGGCAACGGACTCTGGGCCATACTGGAAATACCATTTGTCCTGGCAGGCCTGGCCATGCTTGTCGACGGCATCAAATGGTACCTGCCGTCACGGACGGCAACCCATCAGCCCATCGACAGTTCTTCCACACAGTCCACAGGCGGAACAAGCGTTCTCAGCGTCAGCCTTGAAAACGGCAATCCCGTTTTCAGGCGTACCGGCACCGTAAAAGGAGCCGAGCAGCTGAGGGCCGATTGGGACCTTTTATCACCTGTCATGCGGCGCAGGTTCATCGCCTGCGACCGGGCCGATCTGGCGGAAGAACGTACGGCCCTGGCCGGCCACAGGACAGTGCTGGCCAAGACCAGGACCGGACTCGCCCTCACCCGGACAGGTGTGGCCGTTGCCGGGCTGGGAATCGCTTTGATCAGGCATTTTCCGCAAAGCGGCTGGACGGTGTTCGATCTGGTTCTCCTCACCGCAGGGGCAGTGATGTCCGCGGAAGGTCTTATTTGGTATTTCCGCGGACGCAGCGCCGGCATAAAGAGCTTTCGCGACATCCGCCGCCTGGACATGAAGGAAAACATCTGGGATATTGTCCTGCCACATAAAGGCAAACTCAACTGCTCCGAAATCCATAGATCGGCACCACCGGTGGGGCCCTCGTATCTTCCCGGGATCTGGGCCACCACCGGCCTGGCCCTTGAACGAACACTCCTTGCCGAAAGACGCTGTGTCATGTCCCGGCTGCGCACCATCATGGCCAGAACCAGGACTGGGCTCGCCTTTATCCGAACCGGCATCAGCATTACGGTAGTGGGAGCAGGTCTTATGGTATTTTTTGGAATTTCAGAATCGGGATGGACGATATGCAACAGTGTTCTCATGCTGGCCGGGCTGCTGCTCATCGCCGACGGCTACTACTGGGCTGTTCCGGCTGAAAAAATGCAGGCAACCTACCCGTACTGCGATCGGGATATCGAGATAGCGGTCCCGGATTACGGTAAGCCCGCATGTCGATGGGCAAAGGCGGTTTTTAGTAATGACGATGAATGAATCGGAAATGAAATCAAGATTCGAAATCCTGACCCAGTGGGGAGCTCTCACCCCCGAACAGCTGCAAGCGGCTAAGAAAAATGCACTTGCCCGCGGCGTCAGCCTTGAACAAATCCTTCTCATCGAAAATCGCATGCCCAGATATCTCCTCATCCAGGCACTGGCAAAATACTACAACCTGCACTACATCGAATATGACGAACGCCTGCCTATCCCGCTGGAGATCCTGGAGGGTCTCGACGCCAAGGTTCTTTCCCAAAACCTTTGGATGCCGGTGATCCGCTGCCAGGACGGTACGGTTATTATTGCGGCCAACAATCCTCAGGACCCGGCGATCAGGGATGAATGCCAAAGATTTCTAAAAACGGACAGGCTTGAGTTCAGGGTCGCACTTGAGGTGGATATCCGCTGGTATATCCAGGAGTTTCTCCATGCCGAACCAGGAAGTCTGATCGGCACGGAAAGAACGTGTTTGGCCTATTGGCGGACAACAATGGCCCAATGGCGGACAAAGCTGGCCTGTTACCGGACCGAGCTGGCCTGGGCACGATCGGGGCTAGCCTATCTTCGCTGGGGGCTGGGGACTGTTGCCATTGCCGATGCCTTCTTACAAAGGGCAGCCACAAGCAATTCACAGCATCTTTCTTTCTCGCTTGCCATCCTGGTCGTGGGCCTTTTCTTATGTTTCTACGGGCTTCCGATATACTTAAAGGTAAGAAAATCAAGGATTAGCCCGCCAGGCAACCAAACCATTGTCGAGGTCACCGCGGCAACGATTCTCTTTCTGGAAAACTACCATTTCGTAAAAGACCAGGGTATCTCCTCCGGATCCGGGAAAACAATGCTTGCCAGACTAAGCGACTTTCTCGCCGACTACTGCACTATCCTTCCTCCGACACCTGCAAGCAAGGTGCGTACCATGTTTGTCCACGAACGTAATGTGCTAGGCGCCCAGAGGACTGTTGAATCATGCTATCGTACCATCTATGCCAGGGCACGAACCGGCCTCGCCTTCATCCGTACGGGGTTTGCCTTTATCAGCATAGGTCTTGGCCTGCTCCTCTATTTCGGAACAGGATTTATCACCGCCTTGGATGCACTCCTCGTCTTAGCCGGCATCCTGATGACCATCGACGGGGCGCTCTGGTACCTGCCGGTGAGAAAGGAGCAGGCCGAGATCCCGAGAAGCATCGCCTTTGAGTGACGGGAACACCTCAATAAAATATGGGGAGCAATAGGTTAAAGATAAAATCATTTGGTTGTTGATAAATTCGCCCCCAAAGAGCTTCCAGCTTTCCGGAATTTATGAACACTTTCCACATTTACGAACACATCCTTTTCCGGTTTTTCCTATAAAAATCGACGTCGCAACCGATCCGCCCGCCGACGATTTTCCATCGTATCGTGTTGGTATATTGTTCTTTTATATAATTCCAGATGGTTGTTTTCCGGACATGGTCCCCTGCCTTAACAAAACAATCGCCTTATCGCCTCAGACCGACAAGGTATTGATATTCTGTCATTTTATCAATACTGATTAGCTGGCATATTTTTTGCGTGGAGTAACAGAAGAGAAATTCACCCTGCAAGCAGCAATCAACGCAAAGAGAGGATTTTTAAAAAACAGATGTCCGATCAGACCGGTTAGCATAGGTTCGTCTTCTCCAAGAGCGCGTTTACCTGCTTCCATGTTGAGCAACTTCGCCTTTGCCAATGGGGAATACGATGCAAACGAAACGCCCAACCCCCAGACCTCCCGCCACCTGGTTTTGCCTCTCTACGGCCCATTTGCTTTCTCTTGTCATCCTTCTCATCTCTTGGTACGGATTCACGACTACTGCCCAAGCCGACTGCGTGCTCAACAGCCCGCCGTATCCCATCACCGGCATCTGGCAGGGCACGAAGAGCGGCGATGCCGCCACCGGCAACGGATCGACCGCCGCACCCGACAACTGGGCCGGACGAACGTTGGTCTGCACCGCCCCCGACCAGAGCGGGGACGTCACCATCACCCAACTGGGGCTTAATAGCGGGGACAACGCCTACTTTTACCTTCCGGTCCCTGACTATGAACCCAACTCGATCAGCCTTGACGGGCCAAACTTCGGCCGGGTGGATTTCGGCATGGAAGGAGACGCCGACTTCAGCGGCAGTCTCAACGCCTCCGGTCTTGTCAACACCCTGGGCTACGGTCTGATGCACTTCAACGGAGTTACGATCACCGCAAACTCGTTCAATTCCACCTCGTCGAATCTTGAGAACCTGGAGATGACCTTTACCGGTGGCGGCTTGAATATAACGAACGACATAAACCTTTACGGCCAGGCGGACTCCACCAACACACTTACCGTCACCGGCGGGACCTTCAACGCCGGCACCCTGCTTGCCGACAGCCCTGAAATCGACCTGGTCCTCAACGGCGGCACCTCCGGTACGGTTAAAAACGGCGTCACCATCAACCCGAATGCGGTAGATGAGACGAATATCACCGTCAGCGGCGAGGGCACAGATCTTGACTGGGCCAAGGACTCCGGTCTTTCCGTTCTGGGACAGGACGGAAAGGTGACGCTTACCGTATCGGACAAGGGTAAGCTCAACACCCACTCCACCTTCGTAGCCGTGAACAGCACCGCCGACGTCTCCGTTACCGTTGACGGCGGCACCTGGCAAACCGACACGCTGGCCCTTGGCGGCAGCGGCAAGGTCATGGTGGATATCAAGGGCGGCCAGATGTCCACCGGCGACACCAATATGGCCCTGTTCGACAATACGGCGGCCGGCAATGCCGCCGACGTCCTGATGGAAAACGACGCCAAATGGGATGTGAACGGCTATCTGACCGTGGGCGCCGCGGGAGACGCCACGTTGAGCATGTATGGTGCCAGTCAGCTCACGGTAAACGGCGCCATGACGCTCTCGGTTGCCGCCACTGCCAACGGCTATGTCAGCCTGGACGACACCGCCAGGCTGGTGGTCAACGGCGAGCTGGATGTGGGAGCCATCGGGGAAGGCGGGCTGGATATCCTGGGCCGGAGCACCGTCGACGTCAACGGCCAGATGGTGATCGCTGATGCCGAAAATTCGCATGGAGAGGTGCTGGCATTAAGCGGCGACACGCTGCAGGTCACCCAGTCCCTGGAGGTGGGGCGCAACGGCACGGGTGAGCTTATTGTCAGCGACGGCGGGCATGTGGTAACGGAAGGCAGCGCCTTTCTCGGCACCTACGAGCATGGAAACGGTACCGTGACCATCGATGACATCGGCCTCTGGCATATCGACGGCGATCTGAATATCGGCAACAGCGGCAAAGGTACACTCACCGTTTCCGACGGCGGGCATGTGGAAATGGCCGGCGACGGAGAGCTGCGCATCGGCCGGCATGAAGGCAGTACCGGCTCGCTTACGGTGACCGGCACGGACTCCACCATCGAGCTGTCGGGCACCGACACGCCGCTGGTGATCGGCCAGGACGGCACCGGAACCTTTTCTCTGGAAGAAGGCGCGGTGCTGGACGCGGGTGGACAGGAGGTGGACGTCGGTGAAGGCGGCACCGGCGATGGGACGCTCCATGTCACAGGCAGCGGATCTTCGCTTACTGTTGGTTCGCTCACTGTAGGGGTGGAAGGAACGGGCCACGCCACGGTTGCGGAAGGGGCTGAGCTGAACGCCGACGAGTTGGTCATCGGCAAGGAGGAATCCGGAAAGGGCGATCTGACCGTCACCGGCGCCGACGTCTCCGCAGGGGATGTGACCGTGGGCGAAAGCGGGACCGGCTCGCTGGGCCTGGAAGAAGGCGGCCGGCTCGACCAATCGGACGGTCATTCGTTCATCTTAGGCGAAGAGGACACGGGCAGCGGCGCCCTTACGATCTCAGGCGACGGTTCAAGGCTCACCGGCGACACGCTCGTGGTCGGCGACAAGGGTACAGGCACAGTGACGCTGGATGAGAAAGCAGCAGTCGACGTCAACAGCATGACCATAGGCGCAGAAGAGGATTCCAACGGGTCGGTTGCCGTCGTCGGGGAATCGACGCTGACCGTTGCCGGCGGGCTGGTGGTCGGCGAGGGGTCCAAAGACGCCGAGATGCACATCGCCGACCACAGCGTCGTCAACTCCGGCGGGGGAAACACGACCGCATCCATTCTGGGAGACAACGAAGACTCCAAGGGCACAGTCACCCTGGCCGACACGCAAAGCAAATGGAACGTCTTTTCCGATCTTCTGGTGGGAAACCGGGGTGATGGATCGCTGGAAGTGGCCGACGGGGCGGAGCTTGACGTCTACGGCCATCTTGATCTCGGCGGCACCCCCACCGGAACGGGAGAGATCAGCATCAAGGGGGCTGATACCGGCGGTGTGGTTTCCTACAGCACGCTTGAGGTGGGCACGGGCGGCAGGGGAGACATCACCGTCGAAGAACATGGGCTTTTAACCGGCGGAGGAGCAGGAACCCAGGCCGTTGTGGGCGGCGCATTCGACAACGGCGACGGGACCTTTTCTCCAGGTCAAGGCAGGGTGACGGTCAAGGGCGCCGACGCCTTCTGGCAGTCGCACGATCAAAACGGCGTTGCCGTCGGCGCCCGGGGCGAGGGGACCCTTGACGTGGAAGAAGGCGCAACCGTTCAGATAGACGGAGCCCTCACCCTGGGCACGCTATCGGAAGACGCTTCCGGCACCGTGATGGTAAACGGCCCCGGTTCCCGGTTATTGACCGGCGCCTTCAACATCGGCGGGGAAGGTTCGGGATCATTGATCGTGCAGGACAAGGGCGAGGTCGAGAGCACGGATGCCGCTGTTTCAGGCACCGCGGCCCATCCCGGTCAGGCGGCACTCGATGACGCGACCTGGAACACGGACACGCTCACCGTACAGGATCATTCCTCCGTCACCCTGACCGGAGATGCCAGAGTGAACGTGGCTCAACATCTGAATGTCAGGGACCAGGGTGTTCTCCATACGGAAGAAGGAGCCGTCACCGTGGGAGACCAGAGCAATCCCGCCGCTTTCGGTTCGGTCTATGTCAATTCCGGCGGCCTGCTCTCCGGCGACGGAACTATTTTCGGCGACGTCTTTGCCGACGGCGGAGTTATCGCACCAGGCAACTCACCGGGGATTCTGACTATCAATGGGGACTTCACACTGGATGTGGGCAGCATCCTGCAGATCCAGATTGCCGGGGCAGCGCCGGGGCTCTTCGATCAGCTTCTTGTCAGCGGTTCGGTGGATTTCGTTCCGGGAAGCCACATCGAGTTTACCTTTCTGGATGGTTACCTCCCTCAAATGGATGACATCTTCTCCTTTATCACGGCAGATAAGGGGATCACCGGTCTGACCAGCGACCTGTTCCTTTTCCCCACGCTCCAACCGGATTTCCAGTACGACATACTGTTGGATAACGGTACGTTCCGGCTTAGGGCTCTCAACGACGCCACAGCAGCCACTCCCGAACCGAACAGTGAGTATTTGTTCGGGATGGGAATACTGATGCTTGCCGGAATCGTAAAAAAGGGCAAATGGTGTCGAAAGTCCTAGACAAATAATGGAAGGCGTCTAAACATAGAGTCTCCACTGTTGGTCTTTACTAACGCTCTGCCCTGGAGGCACTGGGAATCGATATACTGCAGACCCGGGCCCCTACCCTGAGCGAGTAGACGAGAGAAATCACAGATAATTCCGCCCCGGAGCCGATAAGAGACGAAGACCCTGCGGGGTGCTGATATGCGCTGCTAAATGCGGTCTTGTACTGTCGGGAACTGCTGCTACCTGGACCGAACCGTCAAAATTCATGGAGGCCAGCATCCGCCTGACCCGGTCGGGATCGGGGTGAAATATTTCCAGTTTGACAAGGGCTAAGCCGACATCATGCAGGGTCGAGGCGGGATGCACGTCTGCATGCCATTCAATCAATGCCGGTCCCACACCGTCCACAGGGACAGAGCCGTCGTCGGTTACGGTAATGAGCCAATTGAGAGCACCTCGGCTCATGGGTTCTATTTTTCCAAGCGACTCGGAACAGGATCGGGCTTTGACCTTGATGTCGGTCGTGCTAACCACCCAGGCACAAAGCCCCGGTTGGGCATCGTCAGCCGGAGCATCCAGATCGAACCAGCGGGGGCGTCCCGGCAGCGGCGCTCTCGGGTTGGGTGAAATGACTTCCAGGTACATGGAATCGGAAAGACGCAGAAGAAGGTTGTGGGTTCCCATCCGGGGATGCGCACCACCGGTCTGGGGTACGACGCCCAACGTTTGCAATACAAAGGCAGCACCCTTCTCGAGTGCGGGTGAGGTGATCACGAGATGATCGATATGGCAGTGCGTCATGAGGTGGCTTCTGCTCCCATTACTCTTGTCCAATCCGACAGTCCTCTTATCACGAACAGGGGGAGGAGCAGATTCCCTGCTCTCCCCCTTTTTTGAATCCTCTTTTGAGAACTCTGATTACTTCATGTCCTGCTTGAAGAGTTCAGAGTAAATCTTCTGAAACTCGCCGCTCTTGATAGCACTCTTGATATCCGCCGTATTGGTGTTGAACCACTTATGCATCGGATCGGTGGCTAACAGTTTGTCGATATAGGCGTTCACCTCCGGATTGTTGTAGGAGCGGGCGGACGGAATGAACTCGAAGTAGAAGTTCTTGGCCACATCGTAGATGCCGTGCCACCAGGCATAATCCGGGCCCATCATCGCAGCCCCCATTCTGGCCCGGCGCCCTTCATGATGCCAGAGCTCCCAGTATTCCCATTCGATTTTATTGGAAAACGCGGCCTTATGCTTCAACAGTTTCTTGTCCTTGATCATCTTCATGATCGTGGCAGCCGGTTTGCCGAATTTCTCGTCGAACAGTTTCACCATGGCGTCATACTGGTAATAATGACCATTGACAAAGGCCTGTTGGTGACAGTTGAGGCAGACATCCTGCATGGCTTTCCGTTTGGCAATCCAATCTTTTTTATGAACGGAGACAGGTGGCCTAAGCGTCCAGGAGATGCGTTTGCCCACATCATGGGTCACCGGCATATCGGAAGTGGCCGACATGTGGCAGGTGGCACAGGTCGGAGCTACATAATAATCGCGGCCGACAACCCAGCTTTCCTTGTCGAGATTCATTTTATCCTGGTTGCTGAAAAAGGCGATGCCGTGTTTTGACTCCTCATAAATTTCTTTCTGCGGATGATCCGGCCCCAGATGGCATTTTCCGCAGTTCTCCGGTTGACGTGCCTGGGCTATGGAGAAGGAGTGCCGGGAGTGGCAGGCATTACAGGACCCTTTAGAGCCATCCGGATTCAAACGGCCGATACCGCTGTTGGGCCAGGTTAAGGGTGAAAGCTTGTTGGGCGACTTGGGATCGATCTTCATCTTGCCGCCGTGGCACGACTCACAGCCGACGATGGCAACTGGTGTGCCGCCTGCGGCATAAGCCAGATAGGCGTCGTTAGAGGCCAGGATCTCACCGGCAGTGGCATGATAGGATGCCTCGAACTCCGCTGTTTCCTTTTCATGACACTTCCCGCAATCTTTGGGTGTTACCAGAGTGGCAATGGTGGCGCCATGGTGCTCATAGGCATCGACATCTTTTTTGTCGGCCGCATGACAATCGATACAGCCGATACCGTTCTTGCCATGGGCTGAATTCTTCCACTGATTGTAGAGACCTGGGTTTTCCTTCTGGTGACAAGTCGCACAGTCTTCGCTTGCCGAGGAATATGCCGGCAATGCGACAACCAGGCCACAAGCCAGCAGTATTCCTATAAGAAAACGTTTTTTCATGCTCCCCTCCTCTTTCAGATATTAAAGCATCTCCTCCTCTTGCATGCAAAGAGGCCTCCTCCGACAGATGTAAAAAATCGGCCGATTTTCTACTGATTTCTTTTGATGAATATGGGAAGCCTATCTGTAAACGACATTTTTGTCAAATTTTGGCTCTCTCTTTCTTTCGTTAGACAGAACTGCTCATGAAACCGCAGGTTTTGCGAGCTGCCTTATTCCCTATTCGCAAGGCTCGTTTTAAAGAGGTGAGATTCGTCCTCTTGTTATTCTTGGCTGCGCCATCGGATTCAGCTATCATATCAGCAATGCGGTAATCAGCAAAAAATATCCACCTTATTGGAGACGCACTTGAACTGATAAGAAATACGGGCTGGTCAGGCAACCCTTGTCTTGATATAAGATAGAAAAGGTCAGAACATTCCGGGAACTATCTTTGCCTGTTCTTAGCTCTTAGCCATTGAGACCATATCAATTTTCATCGTTTGGTGTGATCGCACTAAAAGAAAGGGCGTTCATGAGTAATCCCGGTTCGTTGTTTGTGATCACAAGGGAGATCAATTACAAATGGGTAATGAATTCCAGATATATTTTCTGCCCGAATGCCTGGCCACAGGTATCGGCAGCCTGCCTTTCGTTGATCCGCAAGAGGCGTTACAGCTGATTCTTGCCGAGATGCCGGATATCCCCCATTGGCCGCAACTCCCCCGTAGAGGCGAACAGGAACATTTTGTCCACCAGTTCTTGCAACCCCTGCTGAACTGCGGCATGTTGAAAACCGAAGGCGGCCATTGGTATTTTGACCCTGCCGGAGATGACGCTCCTGCCTGCCTGACCGAATTCTACGCCTGCTGCCTCTCTGCAGAAACAGGCGACATCGAGTGTTGCCGGGCTTATCAGTCGACTTCGGATTCGGCCGCCGGAATGCACGCCTTTCTGGAATGCGGCCACTCCGGCGGAATGCAAAATGCCAGGTATGTCAAAGGTCAAATCGCAGGACCGCTCAGTGTAGGCCTGGAGCTGAAGGACCGGCAGGGCCGGCCGGCTTACTATCATGGCGATTTGCGGGACATGATTGTTCGGACCCTGGCGCTAAGCGCCCGTTGCCAGGCAGCGGCCTTGTCCGGCATGGGAGCGGCCCCCATCATTTTTCTGGACGATCCGGCCATACGCGCGTATGGATCCCGGCTTCATCTGAGCCTGGAACGGGAGATGATCATCAGCGACTTGAATTTCATCATTGAGGCGATTCAATCGGCAAACGCCCTGGCAGGCATTCATTGCTGTGAGGCGGTCGATTGGTCCCTGCTGCTGGAAACACAGGTACAGATCCTGAGCCTGGACGTCTACCGGTTCGGGACTTCTCTGCTCCCCTACGCAACGGTCCTGGGTAAATTCATTGAACGCGGCGGCGTCATTGCCTGGGGTATCGTTCCCACTCTGGACGACCCTTTTGCCGAATCGGTTCAATCGCTTAAAAGGAGTCTGGAAGCGCTGTGGAAAGACCTTTTTCCATCCGGTCAGTTCAGGGAACGTCTGCTGCGGCAAAGCTTGCTGACACCGGCCTGCGGCACAGGCCTGTTGTCTGAGAAGCAGGCCCGGCACATCTATCGACTCACAGCCGAACTTTCCCGTCTCATGCGAGGGAGGTTGTCTTAACCCGAATTTCTCATTAGTTAGTTTCCACCCCGAAACGAGGGATTTTTTTCTAAATCTAGGCGCGCGAAGAATTTTACCGCAGGCATATAATTGATATCGGAGTCGAAGTTTATACCCTGAGGGTACTTACCTCCGAGGATAAAATTCGTAGCGCAACGACGAGTTAGAAGAAAAGCACCGTTTTCGGATGGAACCGAGTTATGTAGCCAAAGCCTTGTCGTAAAGCAGAACCTGATCGAGCACGACGGCTTTAAAGGCAATGCGGGTTTTCATCTCCGGGATCTGCTCGGATACCTGATAGATAAATTGCTCACTGCTTTTTTGGAGGAGGTTGCCTTTTTTCTACGAAATCTTCTTGCCAATCGCAAGAGTTCTCCTTAGTTTTTTCGTTCATATATCCCGATTCCGGTAATAAAAGCGGCCTTTATGAACCTTAACCCACTCTGATTACAATGTATCTGCTCTATGAAAAAATAACCTTCCTCTTCGACCCGCTGCACTATTTCTGGGAGCATGAGCGAATACATCGGAAAATTTCCATCGGACTGGTGGTCTTTTTTCTTTTCAGTCTGCTGGTCATCGAGATGAAGAGACAGGGGTGGATTCCAGCTCCCCTGCAAAATATGATCCCCAACAATCACTTTGATGCCGTGCATGCCGCCTTCACCGTGGTCTTGATCCTTGAAGTTGTGAGCCTGGTCTTCACCCTCCCCTGCTCCTTTTCCCGTTCTGTTGGTAAGCAGTTCGAAATTCTGTCGCTTATCCTCATCCGGAATGCCTTCAAATCGTTGGCACAATTTCCGGAACCGATATCTTTTACCGGTAACCATCAGACTGTGCTGCACATCGTCTCCGATGGTTTCGGCGCACTGTTGATTTTTGGCTTGCTCGGCTACTATTACCTTGTGCAGGGACGCGCATCGGAAGAGGCGATGAAGCCTTCCGATCTTTTCAGTTTTGTTTCAGCCAAAAAAGGGATTGCTCTTATCCTCCTGGCCATCTTCATCTTCCTGGGCGGCCGGAATATCTGGCTGTGGGCCATACAGCGGGAACACACCGACTTTCTTTATGATTTCTACACTATTCTCATCCTCACGGATATACTGATCGTTTTGATCTCGGAAATCTATCAACCATCCTTTTATACGGTCTTTAGAAATTCAGGATTTGCTCTTTCAACCATGTTGATTCGAATGGCCCTTGCCGCCCCGCCGTATTTCAATATTCTGATCGGGGGAGCAGCAGCCCTGTTCGCCATTCTTCTGACTAAAATAAGCTCCAGGCTTTTCAAGGAAAGACCAGCAAGACCAAGAGGGACACCCCACGATTGTGGTGTCTCAGGCAAGTAACGGCAGACCATCGGACTTTCCGAAGTCGGCTCGAAAACCATTCGCCGTGCGGCAGCCGTGCACCCTATCTGTGATCTTCAGATTGAAAGCACTTCAAGCTGATTCCATTAACCTTTATCATCTCGAGTTTTATTTCAGAAGAGGCGTTGTCTTGACAAAAGACGGTCATTTGTTATCTAAATAAGATAATGAGATCGGATGGGGGAAAGCAAATCACTTGGCATGCTTATTTCATCGATTGAGATGACCTGCAGGTAAAAATCTTGCAAAAGACTCAACCGGAAATCCTCTATCATAAGAGAAGAGTAAAGAGGTTATATCGATGATAGGAAATCTTGATCCCGTATTCCTGGCCCGTATCCAGTTTGCCTTCACCCTTGCCTTTCACATTATTTTTCCATCCTTCACCATCGGCCTGGCAAGCTGGCTGGCGGTTTTGGAATGGCGGTGGTTAAGAACCGGCAAGGCGGTCTACGAAGACATCTTCCGCATGTGGGTCAAAATTTTTGCCGTAGTCTTCGGCATGGGCGTGGTCTCCGGTGTTGTAATGTCGTTCCAGTTCGGCACCAACTGGTCGGTGTTTTCTGACCGGGCGGGCAACGTCCTGGGGCCGCTGTTGGGTTTTGAAGTGCTCACCGCCTTCTTTTTAGAGGCCTCTTTTTTAGGGGTGATGCTCTTCGGTCTCAATCGCGTAGGACGCAAGTTGCACTTCGCCTCCACCTGCATCGTTGCCATCGGCACCCTGATTTCCGCCTTCTGGATACTTTCCGCCAACAGCTGGATGCAGACGCCGCAAGGTTTTCGCGTCGGGGCCGATGGTCTTCTCTATCCCACAAACTGGTTCGAGGTTATTTTTAATCCTTCCTTTCCCTATCGATTCCTGCATATGATCACCGCCTCCTATCTGACCACGGCATTTGTGGTAGGCGGAATCGCAGCCCATTACCTCCGACACAACAGACACATCAAGCAGGCACGAGTCATGTTGGGAATGGCCATGATCATGGCTATTTTTGTTGCCCCGCTCCAGGCAGTCATAGGCGACCAGCACGGCTTGAATACACTGAAATACCAACCCGCCAAGGTAGCGGCCATTGAAAGCATCTGGAATACCCGACAGGGTGCCGGTTTAAAACTTTTCGGATGGCCGAAACAAGAGCAGGAAACGACGGAATTCGCCATAGAGATTCCCAAATTGGCAAGCCTGATCTTAACCCACGACCTCAATGGTAAAATCAAAGGTCTGAAAGAATGGCCGAAAAACGATCGGCCGCCCGTCGCCCCTGTATTCTGGTCGTTCAGATTCATGGTGGGCATCGGTGTTCTGATGATTCTCACTGGTCTGACAGGAGCAATTCTCTTTCTGCGCAAACGTCTTTTCGACACCCCATGGTTCCACCGTTGGTGTACAATCATGACCCCGGCGGGTTTCCTGGCCGTGCTTCTGGGTTGGATGGTTACCGAAATCGGCCGACAACCTTATGTGGTCTACGGTGTTATTCGTACCGCCCAATCGACTTCGCCGGTAACAGGCGATGAGCTTGCTTTGTCCCTTGCCGCCTTTGTTTTCACCTATGCATTTGTCTTCGGTGCGGGAAGTTATTACATTCTCAAGTTGATCGGCAGGGGACCAGGCGATGCGGAAAAGACCTACGGCACTCACGGTGTTGAGAAACCGGTCATCATAACGGATATGACAGCCGAGGAAGGAGGGAAACATGTTTAATTTCGGAGCGTTTATTGATTTACCATTGATTTGGTACGGTATTATCGCCACCGCCATATTCATGTATGTTCTGCTCGACGGTTTCGATCTGGGCGTGGGAATTCTTTTTCCTTTTGCGCCCACAGACAACTGCAGGAACCGGATGATGAACTCCATTGCCCCCTTCTGGGACGGCAACGAAACCTGGCTGGTCCTTAGCGGCGGCGGGATGTTTGCTGCATTCCCCCTGGCTTACTCGATACTTATGCCGGCCTTGTATATCCCGATAATCATGATGCTGCTCGGGTTGATCTACCGGGGGGTGGCCTTTGAATTTCGCTTCAAATCAACCGGAGCAACCCGAAAATTCTGGGATTATTCATTCCATTTCGGATCGCTCGTCGCCACCTTCATGCAAGGCATGGTCTTGGGCGCATTCGTCCAGGGAATAAAGGTCCAGGGGCGCGGTTTTGCCGGTCACCCCTTTGATTGGCTCAACGCCTACAGCGTCATGGTGGGGATGGCACTGGTCTTCGGCTATACATTATTGGGCGCCACCTGGCTGGTTATGAAGACCGACGGCATCACCCAGGACTGGGCGCGAAAGTGCGCTGCTTATGTTCTCGGCTATGTCGGTCTGTTTCTGGGCATCGTCAGTATCAGCATGCCCATGATGAATGTCGACATCAAGCTGTTATGGTTCAGTCTCCCGAACTTCTTTTACCTGATGCCCATACCTTTGGTAACGTGTGCTCTCTTCGCTTTAATCTGGCATGGTCTTCACAAGGGAAAGGAAAACCTCCCCTTTCTGCTAAGTATCGGCGTCTTTTTTACCGGATATTTGGGGCTGGGAATCAGCCTCTGGCCCTGGCTCGTCCCATTTAACGTCACCTTTCGTCAGGCAGCGGCAGCTCCACCGTCCCAGTCGCTGCTGCTGGTCGGGACAGTGATCATGCTTCCCATCATCCTTGTTTATGTAGCCTTTACCTACTATGTATTTCGAGGAAAATCTTCTGAGGAAACCCACTACTAACGGCTATCTCAACCTCGTCTGGTGAAAAAATCCGGCTAGTTCGATTCACTGGAATGAGAAGCAAGCATCTCCCGATGAAGACGCTCCGCCTGCAGGCAAAAGGCCTCCAGCCGAGCCTCGATGATTTGGGGGAAGGGAGTGCCGTCGGTCTCGACGGCCAGAAAAGGAAATCTGCGCTCGCCGTTTAAAAGAATTGGAGAAACAGCGGCTCCGTTTAATTGCGCCCTTTTTTCCGTACTGGTGAATTTCTCCTGCAGCACGGCCTCCGCCACCCTGCTCGGCATGCAACCGAAGGGTCCGATGGAGATGATCCCGCAGGAAGGGTTGAGGATATCATGAAAGGCGGAACCGACCGTGAGAATGGCTTCGCCTCGAAGTTGCGGCGAGATGTATCTTGCCCCCAACTTCACCACATGCTCTATCCCCATATCAGCATGAAAAAAGAGTCCTGATGGGGCCAGGAGGTCGCGAATTTTACGATCGATTTTTTCCTTCACCCACCGAACAATATGAAACGACAGTGATTTCTGCCCGAGGATACCGTTTCCAATCAACCAATCCAGATACTTAAACCATTCACTGTTCTGGGCAGTGCGGACAGCGAACCCTCGGTCGGCCATCTTTTCGATAAGTTCCTGGAGCGATATCGGATCGTGTCGGACATAAATTTCCCCTGCCAGGGTGATCTTGGGGATTTCCTCATAGTTCCGGACAAGAGCAATCTCCCCCAACTCCTTCGCACTTTTCCGCAGCTGCGCTGTGAGAATTTTCCAATCCTTAACAATAACATCTGAGATAGCATCGTGATTTTTATGAAATATTTCCAGGGCCGCCTCTCTGTCGACTGCCGCTGCCATAAGCGTTGACCACATCTCATCAAACAGATCTCCGATGATTACAGCCCGCCAGGCATTGAGGTAGAATTTCCTGCCCAGGCCGCCGTAACAGTTTTCCGAACTCGGGGAAAATACTGCAATATTGGACAGATTGCATTCGGAGATCAACCGCTGGGTAAAGACGTTATACTGGCCGAACCGACAGGGTCCCGGGGCGCTGGGCATGAGATAGACCGTTACTTCATCTTCCGGACGTCTGTTGCGTACATAGTCAAGAATCGAGCCGATGGTTGTCTGCAGGGGCAGGCATTCCTTGCAGCTTGAATACCCACGTCCCAATTTAAGGGTTTCGGCATCTGCCGGAGCAAGGGCCTCGGCCCGGACGCCGACCCGGGCGAAGCTTTTGGCCAAAAGAGTTGAACCGAACCGGCCCATGGAGGGAATCAAAACCCGGACCCGTTTGTCGGTCAACGGGATCAGTTCCCCATCAGCTCGTCTTACTAAGCCTCCTTCTTTCCTATATTCCATGACAACCGAAGCTGAAGGTGTATCACCACTTAGCTCGACTAAAGGCTTTGCCAAGCTCCGATACGAGGATACGATATCGAGAAATGCCTCGATCCTCGTTTCAATACCCGCATCGGCCGTATGGCTGTCCAGTTCCAGGGTCAGACTTGGTTTTTTGCCCAGTATGTCCCGGAAATAGGTGAGGATAAACGAATCCGGTCCACATGAGAAGTTTGTAATATAAATGGGAAAGAGCTGTGGATGGCCGGCTACGTATGAGGCACACCTCAAGAGGATATTGCCCATGGCCCAATACATATTTTTATCTTCGGCAAGCCGGTAATCTTCAAAATCCAGCATATCGAAAGGAATGACCCTGATCCCCCGGGAGGCAAGTTTCATACTCACCCCTTTGTTTGCTTCCCGGGCAAAGCTGTTATAGGGTCTGCCGAAGAGAACAACGACCAATTCATCCGGATTTTTTTCCAGATCTCCCAATACGCGGCGTCCTATTTCTTTCAGCTGCCTCTGGCACCCCTCCTGCATATCGATCGCCTTGGCAAAGGCCCGTATTCCATGTTTTCTGGAAAGACCAAGTGACTCGGCCAACTGTCCGAATACGTTCTGCTGGCTGGTTAAATCATCGGTAAAATCGATGGTCGGCGACAGAGTGCGGGGCCCGTCCAGTTCCTTAAATACACTTTTGAGATAAAAAGGCTCGCTTTGGACAAAGACACACGTACACGAGGTGTCTCGGCTGCCGGACGGTATACCCTTCAAATGGGGAAGGAACGTGTAATCGGCATCAATTTTCAGCATGTCGGCAAGATACCCATGCGCAAGTTCAGCCGGATAGCAAAATTGTGCTCCCCTTTGCGAGATCCCATTCTCGTCAACGACATCGGGAAGGATCAACCGGAAACCGAGTTCATCGAAGTAGCTTTTATAAAACGGATAGTAGGAGTTTACCAGGAAGGATCGATTCATACGTACGGTGGGACGGGTGTCCGTTGCCGAATGCTCATTGCCGGCAAATATAATCCGCTCCCTTTGCGCTACCAGATCAAAGGAATCGACGTCGAATTTTTTGTTGTGGATCAGATTGTCATATCGATTGCAGATTCCTCCAAACGGGTAGGTCTTTTCATTGATCCTTATTCTTGCTATCTCACATTTGCGATCACACCTTTCCTTCCCGCCCGGACAGATGAACGGAGTCTCATATGTCACATCTCGTTTGGCAAGTTGCTGCAGGTCATATTTTCCCTCATCCAGCAGTCCCTGCTCGATTCTTTTTTCCACCTCGAGAGCAACACCGAAAGCACCGATCAAACCAGGATCAGGAGGGACGATAACCTCTTTCCCGGTAAGAGCAGCGAGTGCCACAGGAACGGCTTTATTATAACAGACACCGCCTTGAATAAAGATCTTCTTTCCCACCGGGCGGTTTCCTTTGACTCTGTTTATGTAATTCATTGCCACAGAATAGACCAGACCGGCAACGATATCTTCAGTCGGCACATGCTGTTGAACTGCATTCTTAATATCCGAGCTGATAAAAGCGGCGCATTGATCACTGAAATTCAAAGGTTTTGTGCCCTGAAAGGCGACATCGCTGATTCCGGTGACATCCAACCCAAGACTTTCTTTGGCCGACTCTTCAAGGAAAGAACCGGTCCCGGCACTGCAAGCCTCATTCATGGCATAATCGTTGGGTACACCGTTTGTGAGATAGGTATATTTGGCGTCTTGGCCGCCGAGCTCAAAAATTGTGTCAACTTGTTCATCATAATAGGCAGCTGCAGTGGCATGGGCTATAATCTCATTAATAACGCCATCGGTCATACCGTGCAGGCCGGCGATCTGCCGTCCCGAACCGGTAACCCCCAGGCCCTCAATGGCGATGGGTACATCTACCTGCCGCAGAAGCTCGGAATACACATTTTTAGAGGCCTGCACCGGATCGCCGTTTGTCCGCAGATAGACCGATGCCAACACAGCCTTATCCCGCCTCCGAAAGA
The DNA here is from genome assembly GCA_046704745.1 of Desulfocapsaceae bacterium. GTDB lineage: Bacteria > Desulfobacterota > Desulfobulbia > Desulfobulbales > Desulfocapsaceae > CAWGGS01. The sequence goes on from JBJKRL010000137.1 coordinate 29,640, forward strand.
GGACGCCTTTGGTGGTGGTGGAACCGACATCAAGGCCGAGAATCGTCTTATCGCCGGCCTCCGCCCTGCCATGCGGTCTTTCTTTATACAGAACAAGATGACGAAAGTGTTCTAGCGGTTTATGAAAAGAAAAATGGGAAATCGTATCACGAAAAAGATCCTTCATTCCGGGGAAGGCACGCGGCGTATTGGCAAGCGCCCATAGGGCTGCGCCCAATGCCTCAAAACATGCTGCTTCCTCCGGAATATGGAGATGCGCAACCTTTTGTTTGAGAAAATGAACCATGCCGCGGTTGGCGGCGCATCCTCCCACGAGCAGGACAGGTCCGGCAGGAATCTTTTTTATAAGCTCCTCGATCTTGCTGGCCATCATTTTGCTTAAACCTGCGACAACGGCAGCCTTCGCCACCCCTTTGTTGAGGGCATGAGTACAGTCGCTTTTGCAAAAGACGGAACATCTGCCTGAAATTTTGAAGGGCTTTGCTGCAAAATCCATAGTGGCAACTTCATCCAAGGAGATGTTCATTCGTCGAAGTTGCTGCAGAAAAAAATCACCAGTGCCGGATGCACACTTGTTGCCCGTGTGTATATTCTGGATGCACCCCTGTCCATCGAGGTGATACGCCATGAATGTCTCCCCGCCGGCCGATACAACCGCCTGATACGACTGCTCGGGAGGAAAAAGATAACCGATTGCAGATTCTACTGCTTCAGGTTCGGAAATCGAGGAAAGCGTCAGGGCATTGCGAAATTTACGCCCCGTGACACATAGACGTTTTTCCTCTATATTTTCAGTCTCTTGCAGGATACGGATTATACACCCGTGCACATCGCCGAGATGAGCTCTCGTTACGCTGCGTATAATCTTTTGGCTGTTGTCGGCCTCTTCAACTTCAACCAAAGATACGGTAGAAGCCCCAAGGCATATCCCAAGTGAACGAACCCCCGAAGCCTTCACTTTTAATCCCTAAGTGTTTTATATAAAAGTAGATTATTCGATCATATCTGAAACGCCGGCCAAGCCGTGATTCCAACTCTTTTCTTTATTTCGGCAAATTCTGCCGTGAGGATAATTCCAGCACCCTATACATACTCCTTATTGAGAATTTTTGTCAAACTCTCTATGAGTTAAAGGCATAAAAAAATATTCGGATCTCTTTATCCTGGAAACAAACCTTTGAATATGCATGCTTGTTTCCCATTCAAAAAGTTGGCTTTTTGGTCGGCTTGTAGTAAATAGCCCTTTGAGTTCTTCGGTAAAACCAACAGTGGTTGCAGACTGGTGTTTTATACTTTATAAAAATCATCTTTGCCATGATTGAAGATTTTTATTTCAGCATTATCTATAAAGAGCTTATTGCTTCGGTAACAAAATATATGAACGCTCTGTGGAGAAGCAACCCCATGGCTATACCGATTGACTTGATCAAATCGACAGAACCCATGCTGATATTGAGAGGTGCCCGCTCCCCTGTCGACGAAAAATTTAACAGCTTACTTGCCGCAGTAACACCATAGAAAGAATAGAGACCGCATGAGTTTTACCAAGAGTATTGAGACACTTTGCCGCAGCGTTTATCGGCATCCATTGATATGGCTGATCATCACTTTCCTTCCCACCCTCCCGGCCCTGTATGAGATCCAGAATATCGGATTAAATTCTGATATCGTTCGGCTTTTACCAGATCACAGCCCGGCGGCTAAATGGACAAGGAAGCTCGGGAAAATAGTGGGTGATGGTGGTTATTTCACCATCCTGCTCAAAGGAGATGATAAACAGAAACTTATCAGGGCAGTGGAAAAAACGGCAAAAGAGGTAGAGACTCTGCCTGAAGTCGACTCTGTCACCTATACCAATCCGACAACTTTTATCAACAAATACAAATATCTCCTCATCTCAAAATATTACCTGGAAAACATCCTCGACTATATTTTAGAGATCAAGGCGAAACTCAATCCATTTACGGATGATCTCCTTTCACCACAGGAGACACATCAAGTCCGGGGAGAAGACAGAAAACAGGACGAGATTGAAAGACTTCTCGATCACTATGCTAATCTGACCCCATATCAGGAAAGTAAAGACGGCAAAGTTTTTGGTATCTTCATACGACCGAAACCCGGTTTTACCAAAATAAGAGATTTACACGCTCTGATGGTAAAACTTGACACGATCGGTACGCGTACAAGCAACGAATTTGGTGTCTGGGCGGGGATCGGAGGTTCCCAGATCGACAACTTAAGAGAATACGACGTTATTCTCTCGGATCTGAATCGGTCGGGGTTCATCACCGTTATAGGCGTGCTTTTGGTTCTCATTTTAAGTTTTCGCTCCCTGGTTGTCCTGCCGGTCTTGCTCTATCCACTGGCTGCCGGTCTTCTTTGGTCATTTGCCCTGGTGCCGCCCATTCTCAACGATCTGAACGTCATCACATCGTTTCTTCTCCTGGTAATGTTCGGCCTGGGAATAGATTGTTCCATTCACCTGGTCAAACGATTCCAGCAGGAACTGGTAAACCGGCCTCCCGAGCAGGCACTGATTGAAACCTACCGGTCCACAGGATTGTCCATCATCACTTCAGGGCTTACAACCGGCCTGGCATTGCTTGTTCTGGCATTTTCCGACTTCAGGGGTTTTTCCGAATTCGGACTGATCGGCGGTGGTACGATGCTGATCACACTGGTGGCGATGTTCACCGTTATGCCTCCCACTTTGATCCTGGGACACAAATTAAAACTCATAAAACCCACCGGAATCCATACAACCAAATGGCTGAGGGCCTACCCCAAACTGGCATTATTTATTGTCCTGGCCATGCCCGTCTGCCTGGGGGCAATAGCCTGGAACTTAAGATTCGACTTTAATTTCAATGCGTTGGAAGCTGACATTCCGGGCAACAAAATTTTTAACGCCTATAACGATGCCGTGTATAAGACCAAGCATCTGTCTCCGGGGGCCATCTACGTTGCCCCGAATCTCACAAGCCTCGACGCACTGCTGTCCGACCTCAACCATCGGATGAACAAGCGGGGCACCTATTTTCTCAAAACCACCAGCGTAAGGACCTTCGCTCCAACAGAGCAAGAGACCAAAGAGCGCCTGCAACTCATTAAAAACATACAGGAGCAGCTGCATGGAAGGTGGACAAAGAAAATAAAAGATCCGCTTCTGAGGCAATGGGTGGCCGACTTTGTCTCCTGGGCTCCTCCCAAAAGGCCGCCAACAATTGCCGATCTTCCGCCCAGCATTACCAACTCGCTGATGGCCGGACCCAATAAAAATCTCTACCTGGTAGGTCTCTACCCCAATGTTGTCAGAGGAAACGGAAAAAACGCCATGGGATTTACCAAAGAGATGTACGATATGAAACTGCCTCCCGGAATCGAAGGTCCTGTTGGTGAAATGCCCGTTTTTGCAGAAATCCTATGGACTGTAACGGCAGAAGGACCGTGGGTGTTGATCATGTCCTTCCTCTCCGTCTTCATCCTTATTTTCTTAGGTGTACGCTCCTTTAAGGAAACCGTATGGATAACCGTCCCTCTTATTTCCGGATTGATTTTGACCATGGGCATTATGTCCCTCGCCGATTTTCGGCTCAATTTTTTCAATGTGGTCATATTTCCGGCACTGATCGGGATGGGGGTCGATTCCGGCGTCCATTTTTACAATCGCTGGAAAGAATTGAACATGGACACAGATGCATGTCTCCAAGAGCTTTTCGAACCCCTGACAGGCTGCACAGTTACCACCATCATGGGATATTCGGGAATGGTCCTGGCCTCTCATCCAGGGCTTCGTTCCATAGGCCTTCTCGCTTCCTTGGGATTGGGCTGTATATGGCTGACCTCGCTTGTTCTTTTTCCCGGTCTTCTTGAATATCTCAAAACCCGAGGTAAGATACCACTAAAGTCCGGCATCTTCTATCAGAATCAAAGCTTTGATATCGTGAGGAAAGATGCATGAAGAAAGCAGATATCCATTGTCATTCGATCTATTCCGACCAGCCGATTCACTGGCTTTTTCGCAAACTTGGGGCAAGAGAGAGCTATACCCCTGTCGAAGAGCTGTATCAGCACCTCAAAACCCTGGGAATGGACTTTGTCACCGTCACCGACCATAACCGTATCGACGGCGCCCTCGAGCTTGCAGCCAAGTATCCGGATTGTTTTGTCAGTTGTGAGTTTTCCGTAAACTTTTTACATGAACCTGCGGCCATTGACCTTTGCGCTTACGATATCACGGAAGAACAATTCCGAATGGGCCTAAAGCTCAAGGATGACATCCGTGAATTCGCTCAGTATTTCCGAGAGCAACAGGTGTTGGTCAGCGTCCCTCATCCCGTGCATTGTAATCGCGGCAAGCTTGATCTTGCCCACCTCGAACAGGCCCTGCTCCTCTTTGATTACTTTGAGGAGATGAACGGCCTGCAGATGGATGTCGCCAACAGGATGCAAAAGGAACTACTCGACTCCTTAACTCCCGATTTTATTGAGACTCTGGCAAAAAAACATCAGCTCAGACCCTGTTCGGAGGAGGCGTGGAAAAAAGGCCGGCTAGGCGGCTCGGACGACCATTCCTCATTTTTCCTCGGCCGCTGCTGGACGGAAGTCGACCAGGCAAAAGATTACAGGGAATTTTTGCAGGCCATAAAGGACAAACGATCATCCGGTCACGGGCAAAGCATGACCGCCTTGGCCTTCAGCCACGCAACGCAATCAAACTGGATCAATGCTCTATTGGATCAATATTGCAAACCAGGCTCCTTCGACGAACGGCTGACAACCCTGGTCTCCCGTGTCCACCCGCAATCAAAAACAAGGAAGTTCATCAACCGGATTGCATCCGGATGTGATAACAAGGTGCTCTTTGCCGAACCCCGGTCATTTATCAAACGTTTTGTCACCAAAAAGGTCCTCCGCTTGAGGTTGCTGCTGTTTCTTTATGCCCAGAAAAAGTTTCTGCAGGAACAGATCTCCGATGACTGTAACTGCCCCGCCGTGGAGGCGCCGCTGGGCTCCACCGCTGAACTCAACGCCTTTAAGACAAAAGTAAAAGAGTTGGTTCACGACTGGCGCGATACAGATCTTCTCTTCAACCATACCGCGGATCGTGATCTTCAGCAGGAAACCTATCAGTTCATCTCCAACATCTTCAATACCCTGTATAGGTACTCCTTTTCCCAGTGGCTCTACCACCTGCAGGCTGGAAATATCGCCGAAGCCTTTGCCAAACTGTCTCTCATCCTCCCCGGCATCCTTCCTGCCATGCCCTATATTATGGGGTACAAACATTTCTATTACGACAATAAATACCTGCAAAAAATAAACGACACCTACAATCTGCAAAGTATGGCTCGCAGGCCTGAAAAATGGGGCTGGTTCACCGACACCTTAATGGATGTCAACGGTGCGGCCAAGATCATCAGACGTTATACCCGCATGGCCAAGGGCAGCAAGGTTGCCATCACAGCCATTACCAGTCATCCGGATCCCTCCCCCGCAGATGGAAATTTTGTCTCTTTCCCCCCGCTTTTCCATTTTCCGCTGCCCGAGTACGAATTCATGACACTTGCCATCCCACCGATTCTCGATGTCATCCATCACTGTGAAAAAGAGGGATATACCCGGCTGATCATTTCCAGTCCGGGCCCTGTCGGCCTGCTTGGTCTATGGATTGCGGATCTTCTCAATATCCCGGTGTCCGGAATATATCATACCGACCTTCCGTCATATGTTGGGAGGCTTACAGCCGATCCGGGCATGGAAGAGATGGCCTGGCAATTGATCCGCTTCTTTTACTCCAGGATGGAACGTGTGTATGTCCTCAGCGACAGTTACCGCGACAAGCTGACGAGGCGCGGAGTTCCCGCCGAAAAAATCCGCCGGTTTGCCAAAGGCATTGATATCGACTTTTTCCGTAATGATGGAACGTCAAGTGATTTCCGAAAGCAGCGGAACCTGGAAGACAAGATCGTATTGCTCTATGTCGGCCGTGTCTCAAAAGAAAAAGATCTCGATGTGCTGCACCGCAGCTACCGGGCCATACGCGGCGACTATCCCAATCTCGCCCTGGTCATTGTCGGTGACGGACCGTATTTTAAAGAATTGAAAGAGCAGATGAGTGATCTGAAAGAGGTCGTGTTCACCGGATTTATTGAGGGAGAAGAACTGGCCGATATTTACCGCGGAAGCGATATCTTTGTCTTTCCGTCGACAACCGACACCTACGGCACCGTGCTGCTCGAAGCCCAGGCAGCCAAATTGCCTGCCGTGGTCAGCGATTCCGGCGGCCCCAAGGAGGTCATCCTCGATGGCGAAACCGGGATTGTGACCAAGGCAAAAGATACGGAAAGCTTTGCTGCCGCTATGGTCAGATTGATAACCGACGAAGCGGCGAGAAAAGAAATGGGCGAAAAAGGATTCCTTCATGTATCGGCAAGAACGTGGGAAAATGCCTTTGAGAATTTCGTAGACGATCATCTTGTTTCCGATTTGATCAACTGATTATATCATGGACATGAAGAGAAGCTTTTTAAAGAGAGTTGTCGGGCGTCTTTTGGTTACCCTTCTTATCGTTTCCCTGCTTTCCACTCTTCTTATCTTCTTTACCGACAGGCAGGTGGTAAGTGCGTACGACGACCATGGGACCATGACCATCTCCCCCAAGAGGGTCCTTGTCATCTCTCCGCATCAGGATGACGAGACCTTGTTTGCCGGTGGCTATATGATCAGGACCATGGAGGAAAAAGGTGAAGTCTATGTCCTCTACACGGTCGACGGGATAACCCGTTATCCAAACCGGACCAAAGAAGAGGTCAAAGAAATGATCAAAACCCGGGAGACCGAAGCGAGAAACGCCCTAGGGCTGATCGGTATTACCGGAGATCATGTCATCTTTTTGAGAAACGAAAACCGCAAGGCCTTGATGAATCCTGATCTTTTGAATAAGACAATCGATACCATTGGAGAATATATCAAGAAAATCAAGCCCGATACCATTGTGATCCCACCATACGAGGGAGGACATTGCGACCACGATATGACCAATTTCGCAGTCACCACCGCCGTTCACAGATTTCAAATCACCGATGTCCCTATCTACGAAGGGCCTGATTATAACCATTACATGTCACTTCGGGATTATGTCCTAACCGTTGCCGGTTGGTTTTCCCTTGTTGCCCGCAAGAAAGAGCCGAACTTTATCAATCACCACCAGACGAGGGTTTTGCGGCTGGCCTTGACCGATAAAGAAAAGGAGCTGAAAAAAAAGATGCTTAACGCCTACAGGTCGCAGTCCATAAGAGCCCTAAAAGTACTGCATCAAGGCGACGATATCTATAGACTGGAGCCCACCTACGATTATTCTCTTCCCCCGTACGCGTTTAAGAAGACCCTGCATTACGATGCCTGCCTTCTGTTCAGCGACAACTGTGATAGTTTTAATGCCTGCAAGGTGCCGTTTTCCAAGATGAGGCGAGTCATGCAGGAAGTTGAAAAGCAGTAACCGGAAGAGGTAATTCATGCCGGCTCTTACCTGCAACCGGCCACTGCCTGTTTATACCCCTCCAAGGTGAGTTCGGCACATTTTTGCCAGGAGAACCGCTTGAGATTGGCAATACCGCGAGTCGCCACCTCCTTCTGAAGATTTTCATCGCTCAGAAGACGGACAAGTTCGCCGGCAATAGCCGTTGTGGATGTGGGATCGGCCAGAAGAGCCGCATCCTGAGCGACCTCGCGCATCACGGGAATATCGGAGGCAATCACCGGTGTCCCGCAGGCCATGGCTTCGAGAACGGGCATACCAAAACCCTCTTCCAGGGAGGGGAAGAGCAACACTGCAGCCAGATTGTAGAGTGCCCTCAGCTCCTTTTCCGTAACGGCCGGTAAGACGACTATCTTTTCTTGCACCTTCTTTTGTTGCAAAAGCCTTTGCATCTCGGAATCGCATCGTTTGAAGCGGCGCACCAGGACCAGTTTTATCTCCGGTCGGGAGGAAAAAGCCTGTAAAAATGCCCGGACTGCCCGCAGGTGATTCTTGTAGGGCGAGCCCTGCCCGACGCAGAGAACAAAGGTTGCCGGCAAAAAAGAGAGGCGGAACAAATCCTGCCTGGCCTCCTCCTTTGGAATTTGTTGAAAAAAGGGCTCGGTTCCATGATGGATAGCCGTCAACCGGCCGATGCAGGTGGGCATATAGCCGCCGATTGCCGTTGCTGCACTTTCGGAAACGGTGAAGATATGATCCGCCCTTTTCAGGGCATACCCGATACCCAGACGGTAGAGCAGACCGGCGGCCAGCCGTTCCGGGAGAAAGCGGGCACAGAGTTCCGGGAAGGTCAGCCACATGATATCATGGATGGTGACTACGGATCTGCATAAAAGCCCTCTTGGCAACATATTGAACGGACTATGAAAAAGATCATAGGAGCCGCTGTCCAAGGATTTGGCCAAAACAAACTGGGTATGCAGGGAACTTGGCTGACTGTGGGCTTTGATTTCCCGGATACAACAGTCCGTCTGCTGAAAAATCGGCCGAATATTATCTCGGGGAACGAGAATGCTGAGATCAAGGGTCGGGTCGAGAGTAATCAGATGGCTGAGCAGATTATAGCAGTAGCGGCCGATACCGCCAGCGGGAAGCACATCCTGCTCGGTCGTTTTGATATATCTGCCATCGAAAAGGAGTTTCATAGACCGGATCGTCATTGGACTGGAGATGCCGTCAACTCTTTAAGAATTTCATTGAGCTGCAGGTAATGAGCCCGCCAGGAAAAACGTTCCTCCACGATCTTGCGGCCGTTTTGAGCCAGCTCCCTGCACAGCTCGGGATCCTGTAACAGCTGGGTGATGCCATCGGCCAGGAGTTCGGGATTGGCAGGTTTCAACAGCAAAAGATGCTTTCTATGCCTGAAAACCCGCTGAAGAATAGGAGAGTCGACGGTGATGGTTGGCTTGCCGGAGGCAAGATATTCAAACACCTTCAGCGGATAGGATACAAGCCCTTTTTCTTTCATATCCTTATGCTTACCTGGATTGTAAGGAGCAAGGCAGAGATCGCAGGCCCCGACATACTCAGGGATCTGCTCATAGGGCACACGACCGGGGAAGAAAAAGCTGTCAGTTACTTCCATTTCTTTTGCCATCTGCATCATCTCCCGGCGGAATTCCCCATCCCCCACCAGGAGAAAACAGCATACTTCCAGTTGACCTGTCCGGCGCATAAGAGATGCGGCTTCGATCACCGTTTCCAGGTCGTGCCATCGGTAGAACCCTCCGGTATAGCCGATAACCGTCTTGTCCCCGTCGATGCCGAGTTGTTCCCGTATCGCTTTTCCGTCTAATGCCGGATGAAAGAGCTCGGTGTTGACCCCCAAAACCACTTCAATAGCCTTGTGGCGATATTTGGCAGGCACCATGGACGGCATGGCACTTAAAAACCTGTCAGATCCCCTCCAGGTAATAAGCGTTGCACTCCGGTCGTGAACGCTGCTGACAACCGGAATATGCAAGGCTTTTGCCAATAACACGCCCAAGCCGAAAGAGCTGAAACGATCATAGACCACATCAGGTTTGAACTTTCTGGCATGATAAAAGGCACGCGGAAAATGTTTGAACGGCAGCAGATACCGCAGTATCCCCGGTGCCAGCTTTCCCCCTATCCCGACGGTTTGGTGGCCAAAAGAGCCGCGACGGGCCAAGAGGAGAACTTCGTGTTCCCTGCGCATTTCCCGCACGACTTCCGTCACGTGGGTGGATCCACCATGAAAACCGGGAATCGGGATGTTGGGTACGACAAAGAGAATTCTCACAATCGTGAATCGTTATGGATTTTGTCGACATCACAAAGAGTTGACCGCCGACGGTTTGAAATTATAAAAGGATTATTTCTTTAATGACTAAAGACTTTTGGAGAGCTTACCAGAAAAAAGCAATCGGGCAAGAAAATTCCAATCCTCCCTTTGTATATATCCCAATACGGTGCCGAGAAGAGAAAACATGAATAAAATGCTGACGGCAATACCTGCAAGCATTCCCCCGGGACCGAGAGAGGCATGGAATTTCAGTATGACTGCAGGCACGCACGCCACTGCTCCGATACCAAGGGTTTTCAAGAAATTTCCTAAAGGAAAAATCGCTCTGGTCGGCAGTTGGGTCGCCTTTGCTATGCACCAGCAGAAGGCGGCGACGTTAATGATAAAGGCAAGCACCGTTCCAAGAGCCGGACCTGTTAGGCCGACGGTCAGCATAAGAGGAATGCTGAACACGATGTTGGCGATAAAAGAGATGATTGCCACCCGGAAAATCAACCGGGGTTGACCGGCAGTAACCAAAACCGGACCAAAGGCCGCCACCCTACCCACCGTGAGCAGGCAGTATAATCGGAAAACATTGGCAGCCGGCAGATATTTGCTGGTGAAAAGCAGGGTCATTATCTCTTCGGCACCAACGATACAGATGAGTCCGAGAGGAACCGTGATCAGAGCCACTTTTTTTATCGATGCTTTCCACATTTCGATGGCCTCAAGATTCTTTCCGGCATCGAAAAGTCTCCGCAGGTGAGGTGCATAGACAGCCCCCACCGAATAGGCGACTGTTGTCACGAACGGTACCTGCCAGGCTCCGGACCTGTACTGCCCCACCATGAAAGCAGGGAAAGCCAGGGCTATAAGAAACAAATCTATCCTGTTGTAGAGAAGCATGACCGTCTCGTTCATTCCCATGGGTATAGCGAAATTGAAGATTTCCCGGACTGAAATCTTACATGGCATGGGCTCGCCCTGGACCTTCGGATACAGACGGTAGAGATAATAGAGCAAGAGAAGTCCTGAAGAAAGGCCGGCAAGGCTATACGAGGTGACGACAACCCAGAGAGAACAGTGAAGAAGGATCGGCACCAAGGTACAGGTCAGAGCCACAAGCGATTTTATGACGTTGACCGAGGCAGCGGTACGGGCTCTTTCCTCGACGACCAGAAGATTGGGCAACATTCGGACCGGAAAATCGCCCAGGGGCATCAGAGCAAGAACGATGAGATATTTGAGTCCATTGGGTCCTATGGCGGAAATGCCGCCCACTATCCTGTCGGTCACACTTGCTACAACGGTCGGGATTAAGAGGGCCAGCATCCCCAGGCTGAACATGATACATCCAGCCACGAGACCAAGCACCAACATGATGAGGGCAATCCGTACGGCGATGCCTTTTCGCTCAGTGGCCGTGTGGGTCGGCAGAAAATACATTATGGTATGAGGAAAAGCCGTGGCAAAAACCGGAGCGAGCAGGGTGTAAATAAGAAGGATGGCGCTCAAGATCCCCACATCCGTCATGGAAAGAAAACGAACCATGACTATCGGAAGGACGGCTTCCGACAGCGAAGCCAGAAACTGTCCGATTATCAGGAAGGTCGCCTGCCTTGCCTGTTGTTGATTATCAATGGCCATTTCCTCTTTCCCTGAACACCTTATTTACTGTGGCAATGGGATGTGCCGGCTGGGCCCTAAAATTACCGACCGATCAATCCATACCGTCGTAAATCTATGAACTCTTTTAAATCACTTGCAATTTTATTAGGATGTTGCGAGATAATAATAATTGTCGGTGAGGTAAATAGTTTACTTGCTGACGGTTTAGCGTTATAAATGTACGATTTATCGTGTTGCCCCGGCAGTCTTTGGGGTAGAAACGAATTTATCGGAAATTGAGATTGTTATTTTTTTTATTCAAGAAAGCAAGAGCAAAGTACGGAAAGAAGCCGGCAATCGGCAACCTGACTGTCCGGTTCTTAGAGGTAGAGAGAAGGAAGAAGAGTGAAAGTACTTATCTGGGCCACATCTTTTGGAGCGGATTTGTGGAGTCTTGCCAAGTTCCTTGATGATCGTGGTGATGTGGAGCTCAAGATAGTCATGGGCGATCCTGCTTTATATGTAAACGAAGGTATCGCCAAGCTCTATCCTCTGAAGGCAGAGATCATCACGAGGCGCTTCTATCACCATGTTTTGGGAATCCCAAGATTTAAGCCGGATGTCACGATAATGGACAACTGGATTCCGTTTCGCCCTCCCTCACCCAAAGGGTTTATTCTCTGGCATGGTTTCGGGTGGAAAGGCCCCAACGATGTCCATGAGTTCGCCTACCTGCACAACCGCATCAAACTGACCTGGGGCTCGGGCATGAGGCCGAACAAAAACTTTCGCTGGCACACGTTCGGTCCGTGGGATTTTGAGCATCGAACTACTGTCAGCGGTTTTCATCCCGATAACTGCTGTCAGGTAGGAGCGGCAAGCCACGATTATTTATCCACTCCCGTGGCCAAGGAAAAGTTACAGTCCTACTACCCATTCGATGTAACCAATCGAAAGACCGTTCTCTTTGCTCCTACTTGGCATTATGGCAAGGTCTTCTCCCATTGGGGGGATGATTCCGAAATCATGGACCGGCTGTTCACAGAGTGCGATAAACTGGGCGCCAACGTCATCTTCCGTTTACACGATTCTTTCAGGTATGAGAAAAAGGTTCTGCGCAGCCTAAAAGACATTTCCAAAACCCATCAAAATGTCCTGATCAAATTCAAGGACCAGGCACCGGACAACATCCTTGATATGCAGGTTGCCGATGTATTGATCACCAATTTTTCCTCCATCGCCAATCTCTACTATGGAACACGTCGTCCGACCATCCATATCTATCCGGTAGCCGACGCAGACCAGGAGTTCATGTGGCGCTGGTATACCCCAATCGGACCGGTAAAAAAGAAAATCCCTTCGGTTAAATATATCTGGAAACTGCCTCCAGAAGAAAACGGCGGATTTCTTGCCCACTCATTCCCCGATTTGCTTGGACAAATCGGGCAGGCTCTTGCCGATCCCGATTGTTGTCGTGACAAAACCGAAGCGTTTCTGAAAAAACACATGCTGGGTGCTGACGGTGGCAATTGCCGGAGGATTTGGGAAGTATTAAATGATTTTATTGAGAAATAATGTTGCTTTTTCCCCGTAAATACAATAAAGCTGTCATGCATTATTGAGAGATATGTATGTAACCTTGTAAATTCTCTTTACTGATGGCTCGGCGTCGTAACCCGATAATTCAGAGGGTTACCCCAGTGCTGTTGAAGGATTTTACAAGTTAGTATTTATAAAAATCGACAGGTTGCCGGAATCAAAGGCAATCATGAATAAAAACAATTTGTTGAGAACTACCATGCAAGAACCCCCAAATTCATCAAACATTCAACCTCCCCGTGGGAAATTACTCATATTGCTGCCGGGAATGGGGGCGGTGGCGACCACCTTTATTGCCGGAGTTGAGGCTGTCCGCAACGGACTCGCCTTGCCCATTGGTTCCGTTACCCAACTTCAGACAATCAGATTGGGCAAGCGATCCAACAATCGCAACCCTCTTATTAAAGAATTTATCGAACTCGCCTCCCTTGAAGATCTGGTTTTCAGAGGGTGGGATCCCAAACCCGACAGTGCCTACGAAGCAGCGGTCAAAGCAAAGGTTCTGGACAAACAGAATCTCGATTCCGTTGCCTCCTTCCTGCAGACTATTCAACCCATGCCGGCTGTCTTTGCCAAAGACTACGTACGACTTTTGGACGGCACCAACGTCAAGAAGCAAAGCAACAAATTTGAACTTGCTCAGCAGGTACGAGAGGATATAAGAGCAGCGTTGAAGGAAACGGGCGCGACGAGAGCGGTGATGGTGTGGTGTGGATCAACGGAAATTTTCTTGAGGCCTGCCCCCTGTCACGACGATATAGACCGATTCGAAAAAGCTTTAAAAGACAATGATCCGGCCATCTCGCCATCACAAATCTATGCCTATGCAGCATTAAAGGAAAAAATCCCCTATGCCAACGGCGCACCGAACATGTCGGCCGATAATCCAGCAATGGAGACATTGGCCTTGGAACAGGAGGTGCCCATTGCCGGCAAGGATTTCAAGACCGGACAGACACTCTTGAAAACCATACTGGCCCCCGGCTTCAAAGCGCGGATGCTCGGATTAACAGGTTGGTTTTCAACCAATATTCTTGGCAATCGTGACGGCGAAGTGTTGGCCGATCCAGATAGTTTCAAGGCAAAAGAAGTTACTAAAAGCGGGGTGCTGGATATTCTTCAGCCTGAAATCTACCCTGCCCTCTATAAGAATCTTTATCATAAAGTGCGCATCGACTATTATCCGCCCCGGGGGGACTCCAAGGAAGGTTGGGATAATATAGACATTTTCGGCTGGTTAGGCTATCCTATGCAAATTAAGATCAATTTTCTCTGTCGGGATTCGATTCTCGCTGCTCCGATTGTTCTGGATCTTGCATTATTGCTTGACCTGGCCCATAGAGCGGGACGTATCGGCGTTCAGGAATGGTTGTCCTTTTATTTCAAGTCGCCGCATGTAACTCCTGGACATATTCCTGAAAATGATCTATTTATCCAGCATTTCCGTTTAAAGAACACGCTTCGGCTACTGGCGGGGGAAGAGCCTTTGACGCATCTTGATGAAAACAACGAAATGGTGTGAGAGTGATTAAAGAGAGGAACGGATATCGCCTTGGGGTGGTGTTGGCTGCAGGACTCGGTTCGCGATTGGTCGGCGACAACACATGCCGTCTGAAACCGCTGGTACCGGTTGACGGCATCTCTTTGCTGCTTCGTACTTTGCAGAATCTGGAAATTAGTTGCGATCGCGTCGTCATCGTCCTGGGATACGGTGCTGACATCGTACAAGATTCCGTCCTGTCGCAATACCAGGGGCCATTGCATCTGGATTTTGTCTTAAATGAGCGTTATCACCTGTCCAACGGTGTTTCATTGTTGGCTGCCCAAAAACACATTAAAGGGGAGTTTATCCTGACCATGGCCGATCATGTCATGGATAAAAAGCTTCTCGAACTTGCCAGAGACCATCACCTGGCACCGGAAAGCTGCACGCTTCTTGTTGACTATAAGTTGGCTTCCATCTACGATATGACCGATGCAACCAAGGCACTTGTGGAAGATGGAAAGATTATCAAAATAGGAAAGGAACTTGATAAATACAACTGTGTCGACACCGGACTTTTCGTCTGTGATCCCACCTTGCTTGATTGTCTTAACCGCATCTTTAAAGAAAAAATGGATGTATCGTTATCTGAAGGTGCGCAATTGCTTGCCGCCTACGGTAGAATGAATGCACTCGATATTTTCGATGCCTTCTGGCAGGATGTCGACACACCGGAAATGCTGGCGCATGCGGAAAAGATGCTCTCCATAGAAGACACTTACGCCCTGTTGAAAAACTAGGCCGTCAGAGGTACCCCTCGGCTCCTAATCATTGAGATCAACTCAATTTTCATCATTGGTTGTACTCTTGTCGCGAGAATGGACTTTTATGAGAAATCGGGGTCAACAATGCCCTGCTCATTTCAAAGACTCCTGGCGATATTCCCCGACCTTATCTTTTAGACGGGCTACCAAATCGGCCAAGGAGCTTTTTTCCAGAATCCGTTGAAATTGCTGTCGATAATTTCGGATAGTATCCACTTCATCGGCTATATAGTCGACGATTCGCCAACCATCCTCCCTTCTTTCAAGGACATAACTCAGCTGTATCGAATCATCCTTATAATAGGCAACAGTATTTATAATCGCAACATTCCCTTTGATCTCTTTTCCTTTATATTCAAAACGATCTGCTCTATAGGTGCCGAGTTTTCTCAGACCGTTGATCTTTAACAGCTCAACAAACGTCTTTTGAAACTCAGAACACAACGCTTTTGATTTCCCGCTGCAGAAACCGGCTGTGGCTCGCTGACCCATAGTCGCAAAGTCGGTCACCTCTTCCATGACTGAAAAAATCTTTTTTTGAACCTGCTGGTCCATGTGTTTTGATTTCTGATAAAGAGAAAGAATCTTGTCATTGGAGGAATGAATCAACTGCATAGGATCCTGTATTTGGTCCCCCCTGACGGAAGGGGCGAGAAAGAGCAGGAAACAAATCATTACCGAACTACATACGTACCTGACCATCATTTTCCCATTGAAGATAAAGTTCCATATTACCGGCGCTTTTCGAAAGCTTAGCAAGCGCCAGAAGATAGTTGTACCGCGTTTCGATCTCCTCTGACTGAAGAAGAAAATACTGTTTGTAGGCACTGATTAATCGTTTGACATCCCCGATCCCCATACTGAGATTGTCACTCTCCAGTCTGATCCACTGGCGGGCTGCCTGTAAAGATTCGTCTGCAACATTGAGAAGGTGCCACTGCTTCTGTACTGAATTATAATAATTCCGAATTTCTCCATTAAGACGGAGAACGAGCAGCTTCTTTTTTTCCACCAGTTTCAAATAATCCAGCAGCGCCTGTTCTTCCTCGGCTGAGTGCACCTTGTAATTAAAATCCCATTTCATGCCGATAACTGCGCCGATATTTTTATAATTGTAATCATCGGTAATAAACGGGTTGGTCTGCCTGTCCCGATTAGGGGCTCTGCCGTAGCCCAGTTCCGCCGCCAGAAACACATCCGGATATTTCTTATCTTTTTCCAGCCTTGCCTTCTGTTTCAAAGCTCTGATTCCAGCATCAATACCTTTTATCTGCCAGGAATGGACCTTGACATAGGAAAGGAATTGTTCGAGAGGCGTGTAAGCAGCATTGAAATCCGGGATCTGAGGAGATGCGGGATTTATCTCAATATTCCCGGAAAGATTCAGTAAACCTTTGAGCAATAATGTCGCTTCGGTTTGAGCCGATGGTCCCTGACCGGACTGCTTTTCTATCTCAAATCGCATCGATTTGGTTTCAAGCAGCTGGGAGTCTGTTATATCCGGTGCATTGCGCTGCAACATATTTTCAATCTTTTGCAGGAGGGTATGATACTGCTCCTTGAGCTTCAGGCCAACTCTGCTTCCGTCTCTGCCTGCCACCACCCCCAGAAATGCCTTAACGACCTCAAAAGATAGCTCATTTTCTGATACCTGCTGCTCTGCCTTTTTTACCAGGACGTTAAAACGTCCGGCTTCGCTGGCACTCGCATATTTGCCGAAAGTATAAAGAGGTTGTATAATATCCAGGTCAACCTTGAAAAATGGACCCAGATTGTTATAATCACCTTGTTCATCAGGAGAACTGACGACATCCCCCTTTGCACCGGGAACAAGACCTGTATAGGATTTGAGCTGAAATTGCGGATAATTAAACCTTCCGGCTATCTCTTTTGATTTTTCCCTGGCGGCTTTAACTTCGAATCTGTTGATTCTCGTAAGGGGGTTATTCTTTTTCGCCAAGGTAACAGCCTGGCTCAGGTCGAGGTTTAAGGTTTGCTCACTTGCCAAGGCCGTACCGGCTTGATTTAAAAGAAAAAAAAGAACGCATAGGGATAAAAAGCATCCGGATAAGAAAGACAATGCACGCTTGCATACCGGATTTATCAACTTACTCATATTCTGTAAATAATACACATTGATTGTTATTATCTTGAGAAATTGCTGCAGTCTATTCTCAAGGTAGCCGACGATTTGAAAATATTAGAATCGATTTTTTCAGTTTGTGCAAATCTATATTCTTTTAAAAAAAGGTCAACTTATATAGGAAAATTGCCGAATAAAAGAAAACTTCCAATAGAGGGGAACCAATGCTCCCTGCCCGGACTCAATGAACATCGTTCAGATCCTGCAGAAGAGAAGGGATATGTGACAATGAGACGTAATCTCCCAATTATATTTGTATTACTAGCTATACTGAGCTTTTTCATTTTTTCAACTTCCATGAGTTTTTCTGCTGAACTCAACCACGAAGAAAAGGACCATATCATAAAGCCCATTCTTAAAAAAGAATATGATATAAAACTGTTACAACGCTATGCACTCGAGTTGCAAAAAGATCCGAGTAATTTTCAGGTCTTGATCAATGCCGCTTATTTGCATCTTCGTCTAGGTTGGCTGTATAGCAATAAAGATGAAGGAAAGAAGCATTACAGCATGCTCCAGAAATATGCTGACAAGGCACTCCAGATCAACCCCTTGAACTATGAAGCTCAACTTCTTGATATTATAGCAAGAGGGAAAACAATCGGGTATCTGTCCGTAGGGGATCAGGTCCATCGCGTATGGCAGCTTAAGAAGGATCTTGATGCCTTGATGGCCAATCATGGCAATGATCCAAATGCCATCTATGTATTAAGTTGGTTGAACTTCAAAGTAGGACAGGTTAATTCCCTGCAGAAATTCGTCGCCTCTTTCTTTTTTGGGGGATTACCCGAAGACCTGACAACCCAAAATGGCCTCGCCCTCATGAAAAAGGCTATCTCCCTGCGCCCGAACTACTGTATCTACTACTATGACTTGGGTCTTTTCAATCAACGCCTGGGAGACTTGGAAAAAGCCAAAGAACTCTACGAAAAAGCAGTATCCATTCCCCCTCAAAAACCAGAAGAATTGATCTATCAACAGAAGGCGGAGGAGCATCTCCAAGAATTGCGCGTGAAAAACCTGGCAAATAACTGATCAGCTCAACCCCTATCGCGGACCAAGTCCTTGTAGGCCAGCGTCTTTCTGCCTTCCAGAGCACGTCGGACAACATGTTCAATGGAACGAATGGTTGCTGCATGATCAAAATCAAACGGATGGACGGCAATGCGTATGAGGGGACGATTCAGCCACAAGCGCAGCTGAATAGGGCATACAAGCAGTGAACCGATGAGACGTCCAGGTGTCCGGGTCGCCCAAGTGATAACGGGAACGGTGAAACGTCGATCTTCTTCGACCCATACCAGACTATGGTGGTCCTCAGTCCAAAGAACGGCACGCTGCTTAAGCAAAGGAACAAGGTGCTTATTATAAAGCCAGGCCGGTGCGACAAACCCTGCTGGATGAGTATCCCCGGTCCATTTTTTAAAGCATTCCAATCCGTGATCAAGACGTCGCTCGATTTCTGCCGGAGCTAAATCGAAAAATTCCCCCTCCCCCGCCGTTAACAGCCGTCGTTTCCCAAAATTCTTCCACCGCTGAATCATGGAATCACTCTGTGTGCCAGTTGATTCGGACGGATTTTCTCTTAGAACATCATGCACCACTTTCTGCCCCACCTCCAGGTGGTAATACCCATGCAGGAGCCATTCCACGGCAACAGGATGAGAACCTCGAATCCAGTCTTCAAATTCCGTCTGGGGCTTGAGCGGATGGCCTCCATGATAATCGGGTACCAGAAGGTAGGAGGCCTTTTCAACTCCCCAGCGATGAAAAAATTCTTCAGCCCTTCGAATACGGTCAAGATGAAAGGGCGTCACGTCATGGAGGGAGAAGAGAAGAGCCGGCTCAGTAAATGAAGATACATCAGCTGTCAAATCCCTCATGACTTTTTTATCACCTTGGTTTGGTAAAAATCTATTATACGCCCAATAGCCTCATTCCACGTGCCATAACGTTGCGCTATAGCGCGGCTGCGTCTGATCTCAGCTTCAAGGTCGCTCTCCACTGCATTTGCGGCGGCACGGATGGCTCTCCGGAAATCCTGGACGTCCCCTGCGCGAAAGATGAAAGGACTTCCTCCATTTTTCAACATTTCACCGACACCACCGGTATCCGGACCGACCACGACAAGCCCCGACGTCAGGGCCTCCAATACCGTCAAGCCAAAGGTATCAAATGGCCCGGGTGCCAATAGAATGTGGTGATTGGTATAAATATTCGCTAACTCCTGTCGATCGCTGACATACCCCTGCCAGGCATACCGCGGATGCTTCCATTCCCTAAATGCTGCTTCCTGAGGGCCAAATCCAACCACCCGCAACGTCCCTTGAGGATATTCCACCTCCAGCAACTCCGGCATCAGGGCCTCCAACAGATCAACCCCCCTGTCACGCTCCAACCGGCCCACATGGAGGAATTTAACCGATCCCGGAGACTCAAGTTTCCTTATTTCGATGTTTGAGCCGAAGATCGGGTCATACCCCAGCGGTGCAAGAACCAGACGTTGCACACCTCTTGCTCGCAAATTACGCTCCACCACTTCCGAACCGACCAATGTCCAGTCATAGCGGTCTTGCAGCCAATAGAAAAATCGTGCACATTGTTTCTCAAACCATTCGGTTCCCGGCAATCGCAGCCGCTGCATCCAAATCCATGGTGCCAAATAGTTTGGATTGGGATCGGCATGGTAAAAAGCGCAAAGTGGATTACGGTATAAACCCAATGCCTTGCTTAAAAGCCCGAAGGGACCCGACAACCATGGTTCCCCCACCTCAACGACATCGGGCTTGATCCGTCTAATCCACCGGTATACACCAATCACATCATAGAGTAATCGGTAGCCATCGGAATGAGAAGAAACGGGAATGCCGCGAAAGGATACCATTGTGACATTGGCGGACAGAGTGTGCACAGAGTGTCTGGGACCGGGATAAAACAGGTAGTATTCGTGTTCAGGATGGTCTTGAAACCATTTACATTTATTTTTGTGGTAGGTCCGAATACCACCACCCCGTTCGTTATAGAAAGTATTGATATCGATTAAGATCATCGGCTTCGACACTCTCCCTCAATCAACATCCTAGGAACATGAAAGGGAAACGCCTGACAGGAAATAGAAGAGAAGAATCGATATAAGGTGACGTAAAAGACAATTTCAGATCCACACCGCTGAAAAAACATGAAAACAAAAGGTTATCTGTCAAAAACTGGAACAAACCTATCCGATCACGGACAGTAAGGCAACTTTTTTCTCCCATTCATTGTTTGAGAAAAAATGCGCATGAGCCGGATAAACCATTTTTAATGTACGTGTAATTTGAAGTATCCGTTCCCGGCGTAGGTTGGGGAAAAAACAAACGGTTTGGTTGCACAGGTGCAGCTATTGAAGTTGTGCGTGTCCTGTTTTGCCAGACAGCATGTCAAGCGAGAGGCGGCAACAGGACCTGACCCTCCCATGGTGAAGGGAAATGGATCACCCATTCTGCGGTCGGGGTGAGGACAGATCGGTTTGTTCCCAGATCCCCCGGATCTTCTCCCCGCAATGAGGACAGCATGAAGTGTTGATCTTATTGGATCGAATGCTGAACCCGATTCGATGGATAATCTCTTTGAGGCAGGAAGGGCAGTAGGTATTCTCCCCGCCTTCCCCGGGTACATTGCCCTCATAAACGAAATGGAGTCCGCGATCCAGTCCGATCTGCCGAGCCTTGCGCAAGGTGGATACGGATGTAGGCGGACGATCAGTCATGTTATAGGTGGGATAAAAGGCAGTCACATGCCATGGCATTGCCGGATCGATATCGGCGATGAAAGAGGCAATCTTGCGCAATTCGTCTTCACTATCGTTCAGTCCCGGAATCACAAGGGTTGTTATCTCAACCCAGATCCCGAGTTCCTTCATCAGACGTACGGTCTCAAGCACCGGATGCAATCTGGCACCGCAGATTTTTTTATAGAACTCTTCCGAAAAAGCCTTGATATCGATGTTGATAGCATCAAGAACGGGCGCCAACATCCTGGTCGCCTTTTGTGACATATACCCGTTTGAGACAAAGACGTTGCCGATCCCCCTCCGTTTGGCAAGGATACAGCAATCGTAGGCGAATTCGAAGAACACCGTCGGCTCCACATACGTATAACTTATTGAGCTGCAACCGCTGGCAGCAGCAGCGTCGACAACCTGGTCAGGGCTGCGCCGGCTGCCGGACATCTCCTCTTCCGACATGTGAAGGGCTTGGGAGATTGAACTGTTTTGACAATGACGACAATGGAAATTACACCCCACCGTGGAAATGGAATAGGATAGGCTCCCAGGCAAGAAGTGAAACAGAGGCTTTTTTTCGATCGGATCGATATGCTCGGCCACCAACTCACCATAGACCAGGCTGAAGAGAACACCTCCCCTGTTTCGGCGAACGCCACATATGCCCCGTTTACCGTCTTTAATACGGCATTCATGGGCACAGAGTTCGCAAACAACACTGGCCCCCTCCTGCCGGTACAACATGGCTTTATGCAAGAGGGTCATATCCTACCTCCCTGGATCCTCAATTAACGACTTTTTTCTGCAGCAGACCGGAGCAACTCCCATTTTTTAAAGGACCATGTCAAGGGTCCGGCTCAGAGCCCACGGAGAAAAAAGGCTATAAATCTGCGCAGAAAGGTAATCAGAAAAAATTCTTTCCGCGGTTCTTGGGTGAAGGCCCTTGACCAGAGATACATGTGATTTGAATCAGGTACGACGAGTTTTCTGCTATGGGTATCGGTAATGCTGATAATACCTTCCAGATGCCATTTTTTCATAAATCCCCCCAACTTTTCTGAAAAAATTTGACCGCCAAGACGGTATTTATAATAAAAAGATATCACAGCAGGTTTCATCAAGTCAAATCACCTCGGAGATATCGGGTGTAAGCCGATGGATAAAAACCACGATGGCGGAAGAGATGTGTTGTTTTTATCGGATGCTTGTTCGGAAAAGATTACCGGGAAACATCGGCCCCTCCCTCTTTCCACTGTGAATCGATCAACACGTAGTGGGGACGGAACCTTTGTTTGTAATTCATCGCCGGTACGTTTTTGATAAGATAACCGAGATAGAGGTAATCAATTTTTTTCTCCAGGCAATAAGCAATCATCGACAAAATATTATAGGTCCCCGGACTTCTTTTCGCCTCGTTCTCATCGAAGAAAAAATAGACGGCATTCATCCAGTTGTCACCTATATCGACAATACCGGTTCCGATCAACCTGCCCTGTATCCTGTACCTGAATTCAAATGTAGACGTGATTGTATTCAGGAAAAAACCCGAATAATAACTTTTAGCGGTATTATTTTTATGGGGATATCGGCTCTGCAAAAATTTCTCACACAGATCGAGATTTTCCGCGCTGGGACGAAGAGGACCGATCTCCAAATCCACATCGCTGTTTTTATTCAAAACCCGCCTTTGGTTCCTGTTTGCCTGGAAGGTTTTGGGATGCAGGCGGATGGGGATGCAACTGCGACACTTGGAGCAGTGCATGGTATAAAGATAGTTGCCGTTTCGTCTGTATCCCGCCGCCAGAAACAGTTCCATGGCCCGATCCGGCAGCTGGCCCGACACCCCTTGATAGAAAGTGGCAAGAAATGGTTGGTTATACGGACAGTTAACGGTTATATCATAAAAATATTTACTCAGCCTTTGCTCCAGGGAAGCAAATTCCCTGGCACATTGCTGATCATATATGGATCTCAACAGTCGACTTCTCTTTTAAGTTTAGACCAGCCCCTGGTCAAGCATGGCATTCACGACCTTCACAAAACCGGCTATATTGGCTCCTGCCAAATAGTTGCCCGGAATACCATAATCCTCCGCTGCCTCCAGGCATGTTTTATGAATGGACTTCATGATCTGTTTCAGTCTCTTATCAACTTCCTGCCGCGGCCAGGAAAGACGCATGGAGTTTTGAGCCATTTCCAGTCCCGATACCGCAACGCCACCGGCATTGGCTGCCTTGCCGGGCGCATAGAGCAATTTGTTATCGATAAAGATGTCAATGGCTTCAGGTGTTGAAGGCATATTTGCCCCTTCACAGACCAGCTGAACTCCGTTTTTTATCAGATTGGCGGCATCTTGGCCATTTATCTCGTTTTCGGTTGCGCAGGGGAAGGCGCATTCAGCTTTATGATCCCAGAGAGGATTATGGCCCAGATTCGGATCGACCTGAGTATAAACCGCCTCCTTGTATTTATCGGCATATTCACTGATCCTGCCGCGCCTCACGTTTTTCAGATGTTTGATGAAGGCAAGCTTGGCCGTATCGATTCCCTTCTCATCAAAAATATAACCTGACGAGTCGGACAAGGTCAAAACCTTGCCGCCAAGCTCTATAATTTTTTCCACGGTATACTGGGCTACATTGCCGGCTCCGGAGGCCAGGCATGTCTTGCCATCGATGGTTGTATTGCGTGTAGCCAGCATTTCTGCGGCAAAGTACACCGCTCCGTATCCCGTGGCTTCCGGTCTGATCAGGCTGCCGCCCCAGTTCAGACTTTTGCCGGTGAGTACGCCGGTAAACTCGTTTTTAAGTTTTTTATACATCCCGAAAAGAAACCCTATCTCCCTGGCCCCGACCCCGATATCTCCCGCAGGCACGTCGGTATTGGGACCGATGTGCCGGTAAAGCTCGGCCATAAAGGACTGACAAAAATGCATGACCTCGGCATCGGACTTTCCTTTGGGATCAAAATCCGAACCGCCCTTGCCGCCCCCCATGGCTAGAGTGGTCAGCGAGTTTTTAAAGACCTGTTCAAAGGCCAGAAACTTTATTATTCCCAGATTCACCGAAGGGTGAAATCGCAGTCCCCCTTTATAAGGTCCCAGAGAACTGTTCATCTCTACCCTGAATCCGCGATTCACCTGCACCTGTCCTTCGTCATCCATCCACGGAACCCGAAACATGATCACCCTTTCAGGCTCGGTAATTCGTTTCAATATCGCCTGCTTCCGATATTCAAGGTTACGATCGAGCACCGGGGTTACCGTTACCACGACCTCTTGCACAGCCTGATGAAACTCGTGCTGTTCCGGATCTTTTTCCATGATATGATTAATAATCTGGTCCATTCTTGTTTCTCCTATGCAGATGGAAATGGGAAAACGTTTTCAGTTGCTCTGTCTTGGACATAAATAATACCTTCGGATTTTTTACCGTTACAAATCATCACGAAAGGTCGGGGAAGCCGGAGATGACGGACATATTTCCCGTCTGTCTCATAAGGTTTTGCCAACAGCCACTGCCAATCCAGATAGCTCCCTTCTTCCTGTCCCGAAACTGCGGGCTGCCGATCTTTCTCATTCATCGTCAGATAAGGGATTCCAAGAGAGGTAATGTTTTGGAAAAAATGAGTGCCTTGGGAGGGTTCGGCCCGGACAGTATGGACGATCAGAATAACCGGCAGGTTGGATTTGATCGCTTTTACCGCAAGTCCGAGATCAAAGGCATTGGTCCCGCTCATAAAAGGCATGGTAATAACCAGATGGAAACGTTCGTTTTTAATCTGTTCACTAGCTTCCGTCCCGGAAGAAACCCTGGTGACCCTCGGCGCCCCGCTCAGATTCAATCCCTGATACTCACGAATGACCCGAGTGGCTATGGATCCATCCTCCTCCATGATAAATGCATCGTATGGACTGGAAACCAGGAGGATACTCAAGACCTTTAAGGTCATTAGTTCATGGAATATTTGAAAGTGCGGATCAAAATCGGGGATGTTCTTTTCGCTCTCTTCAAACACGGATTATCTCCTGGGAACAAACAAATTCAGCCTACTTCTGGATATATTGTATATCCGCCAGCTTGAAAATGAAAATTTTTCTCCAGTTGCAGGGAAAAGATTATGAGCGTTAGAGATCCGCAGGGGTATTGACATTTCGCCAGGACGGCAACAGGTGCTGAGGCACGGGAGGGGTTTCAATCTTTGGGTATTCGGCCACTGTACCGATCCGCAAATACCTTCTTTTTGCCATATCCTCGAAAAGCGGGCGGCAGCGGAAATCGTAATGGGCCAGAAGCGGCTCGATGGGGCCGTTTTTCTGCAACCTGGGCAGGGTGCCCCACACTCCAGGCCGCCTCCTCTCCAGCAGCCAGGTGAGTGCCTCTTCCATGATGTCCGGCATATCACAGGCCACAAGAAGCCAGGAGGCGGCAGGATTCCAACGCATTGCCGAGAGAATGCCAGCCAGGGGACCAACCAGACCCGGGATATCAGGCAGGCGGATCACACCCTCCAGATTCTCGGGAACCACGCCTTTTCCGGAAAGAAGAAGGCCGTCGACCTGGGGTTGCAAGAGGCCTGTAATCCGTTGAAGCCAGGTGACGCCGCTACCGTCGGTTATTAGATGCTTGGGCCGACCCATCCTGGAGCTGCGGCCGCCGATCAGTACGCACGCCCAGACCGGTGTCTGCCGCCATTTCAAAGTAAGCTGATCCACGAGAAAGGCAACAACCATCTCCAGCTGCCTCTCTTTGCCAAACGAATGCAGGACAAGCTCCTCTTCAGGAGCCGGCCGCCCCTCTCCCAGCCAAAGTGTAGGAATAGAGGCAGTGCCCGGCCCATCGAGTAAGATCAGGTCACAGCCAAACCCCATATCGGTCTTAGACGACAACGCATACTGTCCGGCATGGGATGGGTCCCGGCAGACTACAACCGACGTCAGTCCATGGGTCAACAGGTCTTCTGCCAGCGTTTTCAAAAAGGCCTGACGTTTTGTTCCACTCCCACCGCTGAAGGCAAAAATCGGGGTGGCCCCAGTGTCGAAGACCAACGGCAACATGCTCTTTTTGGTCATTTTTATCCCATGACAAGCGATTTATCAGAGGCAGGCAGGACCCTTGCCGCCCGAGCCCGTCGCAGAAATTCCTCCACGGCCGCCAGGCCGCTGGTACCCAGGTCATGAGAAAAATCATTGACATACAATCCAATATGACTTTTAACCACATCCTCCTCCAGCTCTTGAGAGTAACTGCGAATGTAGGGTAGGCATTGATCAGGATTGGTTTCGGCAAATTCGAGGCTGTTCTTGATTGCCGCATCAATCCGACCTATGAGGTCCTTTCCGAGGCTTCTTTTCGCGGCAATGCACCCTAACGGGATTGGGCATCCCGAGATATCCTCCCACCATTGCCCCAGATCCTGGTGACAGACAAGCCCCATCTGTTCATACGTAAAACGGCTTTCATGGATGATCACTCCGCAGTCCACCTTGTCCCTTCGTACGGCGTCAATGATCGTATCAAAACGCATTTCCACCAGATTGGCACACTCCGGTGCATACATCCGAAAAAGAAGAGCCGCAGTGGTATATTGTCCTGGTATGGCTATTTTCGCCTCTTCCAGGTGTCTCATCTTTTTTCCGGGCTTGGTCACCAGCAAGGGACCGCACCCCCGCCCCAAGGCACTGCCTGATCTTAAAAGACAGTAATCGTCCAAGACATGCCCAAAGGCATGGAAAGAAAGCTTGGTTACATCAAGACGCCCCTCCAATGCCCAAATATTCAGCGTCTCCACATCCTCAAGCTGAGGTTCCGCAAAGATGATGTCTTCCCTCTCGCTCCTGTTGTGGACCAAGGCATAAAAGATGTAGGTATCGTTGGGGCAGGGAGAAAACCCGAGTGTCAATGGCTTCATGAACATTCCGTAAGATTTTTGATAAGTACGACGGCAGACTCGGCCGCTTTTTCGCAGGCCTCCTGCAAGCGCCAGCGTTGCAAATCACGTTCTTCAACCAGGTTCGAGATACAACGAAGCTCGAGTATCGGCAGGCAAAATTCACTGCAGACCCTGGCAATGGCAGCCCCTTCCATATTCTCACATTGTGCCTGAAATCTGCCGGCCATTGCCAGACCGCGAGCCCGTGTTGCCGAGACAGCCATGACAGTGACGAAATTTCCGGTCTTAATTTCTCGATCGCCATAAATTATTTTTGCCCTTTCCAGAAGGGCAGGATCCATTCTCGCAACGATTTCTCCGGTCAACTCTCTTGGCAGCGGCTCGATACGATCAGAATAACAGATGCCCAAATCGCCGAAAACCTCGGTATCGGCCAAGTAGAGATCAAGTAGGCGCGGACCTGTTCCGCTTGCAGCCTGAATATAGCCTCCCCCGATGCCGAAATTTATGGCAGCGGAAAAAGTCTGCTCAGTTTTATCCAGATAGCGGCTCAGACGCACGGCAGCCTCCACCGGCCCAACACCTGTGATCAAGGTTTGAACCCGCATGCCCTCTGTTACCATCCGTTTAAGCGGGCTCATCTCAATTTCGGTTGCGGCAAGGGCCAGAATCATGGTACAAAAGTCCGTTTACAATTTACACATTTTAGCAGGATAACATCAGTATTTGATCCGGAAAGGAATAAATCTTCCTTTCTACTTACCGTAAAACAGAACCAGCATGCAACAGGATTTCCTCCTCGAGTCGTACGACTATCATCTTCCCCAGGAAAACATCGCTCAACACCCCGCTGATCGAAGGGACAATTCGCGTCTTCTCATTCTCAATCAATCTTCTGGAAATATCGAACACGAACGTTTTTCTCAAGTGACTGATTTTTTGTCTGAAAATGACATGCTGGTGATCAACGACACTCGGGTTTTCCCCGCCCGATTACTGGGACGTAAACAGACAGGCGGTAAAACCGAGGTCTTTCTCCTTGGGTATCCGAAGATAAGTGCCATCTCTTCAAGCGGGACGGCAGTGGCTGCCGCGCTTATTAAGGCATCAAAGAAACCGCAACCAGGCTCACGCATTACCATAGGAGACAAACTCTCCTGCCGGATACTTGACCTACTGGGAGATGGCAAAGCCAGCATCGAACTGCGTTACCCGAAAGATGCCGATTTAAACAGCATTCTGGCTGAGTATGGCCAGGTCCCGCTTCCCCCTTATATAGAACGGGCAGGTCAAACAACACCAGAGGATGTTGAGCGGTACCAAACCGTTTACGCCGATCACCCAGGTGCCGTTGCCGCCCCCACAGCCGGCCTCCATTTCACCGACACTCTGCTCCAGTCTTTGTCAACAAAGGGAATTGCCGTGGGGAGGTTGACTTTGCATGTCGGATACGGGACCTTCGCTCCGGTTCGTTGCGAGAAGATCAGTGAACACAATATCCATGCTGAGCATGTACATATCCCTCCCGAAACAGCAGAGTGCATCAATGCCATCAAAACACGGGGCGGCCGGATATGGGCAGTCGGGACCACAACGGTGAGAGCCCTGGAGTTTGCAGCGGATGAACAGGGTCGGGTCTTGCCCTTTGAAGGCTGGTGCGATCTTTATATCATGCCCGGCTACCGCTTCAAGGTCATCGACAATCTGATTACCAACTTTCATCTTCCGCGCTCCTCTCTGATGTTTCTCGTTTCGGCACTCTGCGGCAGAGAGACTCTGCTCTCCTGTTATAAAGAGGCCATAGCTCGAGGATACAGGTTTTACAGTTATGGAGATGCTATGGCGATCATTTAATAGGCTTAAAGCTGAGTTGAGCAGCTTGTCTGCTCGTACGAAACTTATGCCCTTGTGGTATAGTCGGAAGCACCATAAAAAAACCGACCACAGGGTATAAGCCATGATCGGTTGGTGTGGTATTTTGCGGAGATTCTTTTATGATGAAGAGGCTGGGCATCCAGCACAAGACCCGCCGGATCCACAAGCCGGTGCCGCGGGAGTCGCTTTTTTCCCATTTGCGGCAGAGGCGCTGGCGTATCCGTCTGCATACCAGCCACCTCCTTTAAGTTGAAAAGAACTCATCGACATCAACTTCTTTACTTCTCCCCTACATTCAGGGCATTTCGTCAGAGGGTCATCCGATATCTTCTGCTGCACCTCGAAAATCCTATTACAACTGCTGCATTCATACTCATATACTGGCATCTCTCTACTCCGTAACGAAAAATCACTACTTTTTTTACAAGGTAGCCTTAAGAAATTCCTTCTCGAGGATTTCTCACCTCCAATGATCCAACTTGCAACTTCCCTTCCCAAGGCTTGCGCTTACCTTAATTCTCCCGTATCTGTATGTCAATATCCTATTGTCCTCTCACCCTTTTTTATCATTACCCGAATCACACTACCTAAACCTGAGTTTCTCAGTAACCACGTAATCAATTAAAAAACAGCCGGTATTGCATTCCAGTTTATACTGATTACCCTGTGTACAAATACATACGAAGAGAGTTCTTTTCCCTATAAAAGACTTCCCGGTGGCGCTTCCCGCTTGTTGTTCCCGTAACTTTCTGTTATACAAACTGCTTTGGTCTTCTTTTCTGAAAATTATTTTTTGATTTACCTTGTCTCATGATAGGGATTTTTGATTCAGGCATTGGTGGTATGACGGTAGCAAGGGCGGTGGAACAGCTTCTTCCCGGGTACCCTCTTCTATATTTCGGCGATATTGCCCGAACTCCTTACGGTACCAAGAGTCCTGAAACCATCATCGAATATTCTTTACGCAACACCGAATTCCTCTTGAAAAAAGGAGCGACTCTTATCATCATTGCCTGCAACACCGCTTCAAGTGTCGCAACAGAGAGGTTGCTTAAAGAGTTCCAGGTACCGATCATCGAGGTTGTCACACCGGCGGCCGAAAAGGCCGCCAGCAAAAGCAGGACGGGGAGAATCGGTGTCATTGGGACAAGGGCCACCATTGCCAGTAACATCTACAAGCGAATCATCACCGGTCTCTGCCCGGATTACATGGTCTTCTCTCAAGCTTGTCCTCTTCTCGTTCCGCTGGTTGAAGAAGGATGGATCAATAAACGCGAGACAAAAATGATCCTGCGTCGGTATCTCACACCTTTAAAAGAGATGCAGGTCGACACCTTGGTTCTTGGTTGCACCCACTATCCGCTTTTGAAAGAATTAATCCAGAAACGAATCGGCAGTCGCGTACAACTCATCGACTCGTCGGTAGAGACAGCTCTAAGGCTGCGTGAACTCTTGCATTCCCAACCGGATCTCATCGCCAAAGGGAAGAGGCCGGAAGTGGAACATACGTATTATGTCTCCGATCTTACGGATTCTGTGAATAATATGGCTGCCAGAATATTCGGCCGTCCTATGGAGTTACGACACATATGACACGCTGCAAAAGTACTGTAAGGATCTTGCTCCCAATCTTCATTGCCGCTCTTTTCCTCCTGATCCCGGCAGGTTTTTTAAAAACGACCCGCGCGGCTGAAGAGACTCCTGCAGAAATTGCTGCCCGGCTTCAGGCAAAATACAATCAAATCAAAAGCCTCACCTTTGACTTTATCCAGCATACCAATGGCCAACTTACCGGCAGGGGTGGCAACGGCAGAGGCAGAGCCTACTTTCTCAAGACCGGCGAAAAAGCCAAGATGCTTTGGGATTATATCTCCCCAAACAAGCAGGTTATACTCAGCGACGGGACCACCTTATCCATGTACTTTGCCAAGCAGAATCAAATGATCATCACTCCGGCCGATTCTCTTGAAAAGGATATCACATATTCATTTTTCTCAGGGGCCGGAAATTTGCAAGACGATTTTCTCATCCGCCCCCCCGACCCCGCTGTAGGAAAAACGGAGACGGACACTGATACGGTTAAAATAATCAAACTTATTCCGAGAACCCCAAGCTCCCAGGTGAAGATGATCCACATCTGGGTAACTGCGGATTCTCTTATCCAACGCATGGAGATAAAAGATTATTTCGATACGGTTACCGTCTTGAATTTTACCAATATACAAGTCAACAGTCTTGCGGGTGAAAGCAGGCAGAGTCTCAATGCTCTGTTTTCGTTTACTCCCCCAAAAGGAACGGAAATTATTCACCAGTAATCTTTCATAAAGTCTTAGCCGGCCATCAGTCGGTTCAAAGCACTGAGTAGACCATGGAAAAGAACACCGACAGCTTTGCAGATCTCTTTAATGAAGAACAACCGAAAAAAGTCCGCCGCTTGCACAGGGGTGAGAAAATTACCGCAACAATCGCAGAGATAAGCGGAGAATCAATCTTCCTTGATACCGGCTCTAAGAGCGAGGGGATCCTGGATGCCTCGGAACTCAAAGATAGTGAGGGCAAGCTGACAGTGGCTGTCGGCGAGAAGATTCAAGTTTATTTTCTTCGAACCAAATCCTCGGAACAGATCTTCACCACCAAAATCGGCGGTGGGGCAGGCAGCGCCCACATGGAAGAGGCCTGGCAAAGCGGCATCCCGGTAGAGGGTTTAGTCAAAGAGGAAATAAAGGGCGGTTTTGAAATAACGCTTGCCGGGAACATCCGGGCCTTCTGCCCTTATTCACAGATGGGATTGCGCCGGGTTGAGGACGCGGCCGCGACCTATCTGGGCATTCACATGCCGTTTAGAATTACCCGGTATGATGAAAACGGCCGGAACATCGTCGTCTCAGCCAGGGCTATTCTCATGGAGGAGCGACAGCGACAGAAAGAAGAGCTGAAAAAAAACCTTACGGAAGGCATGACGGTTACCGGAAAAGTAACATCGATCCGTGATTTCGGTGCCTTCGTGGATATCGGAGGAATTGAAGGCTTGATCCCGATCTCCGAGGTCGGTTGGAGCCGGGTGGAAAATATTAAAGATCATTTTGCTCCCGATCAGCAGGTAACCGTCGTTATCAAAAACCTTGACTGGGATAAGGACCGTATCGCCCTCAGTCTAAAGGAGACCTTGGCAGATCCCTGGAATTCGGTTGCCGACAATTTTCCCGTCGGCTCGACACATAAGGGTGTGGTTGCAAGGCTTGCCGGTTTCGGAGCCTTCGTCACCCTGGCGCCGGGAATCGACGGCCTTGTCCATATTTCAAAATTGGGCGGCGGCAGACGGATCAACCACCCGCGCGAGGTCATCGAGACAGGCCAGGACATCGATGTTACCATCGACGGGATAGACGACGAAAATAGAAGGATCAGCCTTGCCCCTGCCGATTATCAGGCCCCTGAGGCCTTAGAAGATCTCGAACGCAAGGAGTTCAGGGAATTTCAGTCAGATCGCAAAAAACAAAAAAAGGAGAAAGAGATCGGCAGTCTGGGAGAACTTCTGAAGAAGAAACTCGCTGAGAAGGGAAAATAAAACTTATTTGACGCCTGCCATGGTCTGCCTGAGCATCTCAAACATGATAACTGCGGCAGCCACCGAACTGTTTAACGAGTCCAGAGACCCGACCATGGGGATCGAGACAAGCACATCACATTGTTTCCGCACCAACGGCCGGATACCTTGCCCCTCCGAGCCAATGACTATGCAGGCGGGAAGGGAAAAATCGGTCTCGTAGATGGACTTGGCCGTGGCATCCTTGACTGCTCCGAAAATCCAGGCACCCGCCTCCTTGAGCTGTTTCAAAGACTCGGAGAGATTGGTGACCTGATAAAGAGAGATATGCGAAACGGCGCCGGCCGATGCCTTTGCCGCCGTACCTCCCAAGGGAGCCGATCGTTCCCTGGTAAGGATGACTCCTTCAAATCCTGCAGCGAGAGCGGAACGGATGATCGCCCCCAGATTATGGGGATCCTGCAGGGAGTCGCAGGCCACAAGACGAGGTTTCTCCCCTTGTCCGACACGCAGGGCAAAGTCTTCAAGCAGATCCTCAAAGGATAAAAAAGAGGTCGTACTGACCCGGGCGACAACTCCCTGATGCCGGACCTGAGAACTCTCAGGCCCTATCAGATGCAAGGAGGAAACAAAGGATATTTTCACCTTCTTTTTTCGGGCAAGCTCGATGAGCTTCTCCCATTTCTCTCCTTTTTTCTCCTTGTGCAGAATGATCTCGGTGATCTTTCCGGTCTCGTTTTCCAAGGCTTCGGTCACCGGATGAATTCCCCAGAGGATATCGTCGCTCATACGAATACGACGTTGTATTTGCGGCTTGTGTTGATCTTTTTGAGCGGATTTCATGTTCAGAGGGCGGGGGCGGCGGGCAGACCTGATGGTAACCGGTGCATTTTGGCCCGTTGTGCCAGAATTATTGATTCCAAAACCTTGGCCGCCTCATCGAGTTGATCATTGATAATCAGATATTCATACTCACCAATGGCCATCATTTCTTTTTTGGCATTTTCCAGGCGTAATAGAATCGTTTTCTCACTATCTTGGGCCCTCCCCCGCAATCGTCGCTCCAACTCGGCGAGATTCGGAGGAGAGATAAATATCGAGGTTGCCTCTATAAGACGGGATTTTTTTATGATGGCGGCACCCTGGACATCGATATCGAGGATCACGTCAAAACCTTCATCGAGACGGTCAATAACGGCATCCTTGCTGGTCCCATAAAATTCGCCATGCACCTCGGCCCATTCGAGAAAGGAGTTTTTGTTGCGCATCTTAAGAAACGCCTCGCGGTCGATAAAAAAATAGTTGATTCCGTCCCGCTCCCCGGACCTGGGAGAACGGGTCGTATGGGAGACGGAAAAGCAGAGCCGCTCGACACCCGGAATGATCCTTTGCAAAAGCGTTGTCTTTCCTGCTCCTGACGGAGCGGAGATAATAAAGAGTCGCCCTTTTGTCATCCTTGATCCCCTCCGGGTTTTTTCTGCTGTCCTGCGGCCTGATCCAGCAAATGATACCCTGTCTGCAGGGCCAACATTCGCTGGCTGATGGTGTCGGGTTGAATGGATGAAAGAATAATGTGATCCGAATCCATCACCAGAATCGAGCGGGTCCGACGCCCTTCGGTAACGTCTATGAGTTTTCCGTTGGTCTTGGCAAGCTCCTTCAGCTTCCTTGCGGGTGAGGAACCGGTATTGATCACAGCCACTACCCGATCGACGATAACGGTATTACCAAATCCCACATTAAGCAACTGCATATCCCCTCCACAATTTATTTCATTTATAAGAGGTGACAGGATGGTTCCAGCTACTGGTAGTTATTCAATATTCTGGATCTGCTCCCGCATCTTTTCAAGCTCGGATTTAAGCTCCACGGTAAGATGGGCAATGCGGGCATCGCTTATTTTCGAACCCAGCGTATTCACCTCCCGAAGAAGTTCCTGGACCAGAAAATCCAGTTTTCTGCCAACAGTTCCCTCTTCCTTAAGAAAGGTTCGAAATTGCTGGATATGACTACGTAAACGAACAATCTCTTCCGTCACATCAGTCTTATCAGTGAGTATAAC
>JBJKRL010000138.1:0-36771 GCA_046704745.1 Desulfocapsaceae bacterium
GATCCCGAAGAGAATACAGTACTCTTGGGTGAATTCCAGCCTTGAGCGCCTCACCTGTCCGCAGGATGCCGTCATGCTTTCTAAAGACCAGAATGGCTTTATGATGAGCGCCTTGTTGTCCTAAATGTCTTGTCATGGATAAAATTCATATCACTTGTGAAGTTATGTAAGTAATTTTATCCATACCAAAGAGAAGGTCAAGCGATTTATTTGCTGGAAGAAATATACTCACGAGACTATTTTTCTCTCCCAGGCATCACAACCTCCCTCATAATTGTTCTCATTTCATCCTGAGTCTTCTCAATTTTTGCAAGAACGGAATGGATTGTTGCGTAGCCGAAATGTGCTGCCCGTTCATCATTGGAGAGCCAGAGCTTCAAGAGGCCTCCCAATCGACCGAGATCGCCATTTATCTTGACCAATTCGAGGACTCTCTCATAATCCATCACTCCTTTGATTGTATAACCTTGGCCGACCTCTCGCAGGTACCTTGTCGTACTGTAGCCTGCTGCATGGGCATTTTCTGCAATGAGCTTTCGTTCTTCGGGCAGGCGATAGACCTTGATAGGCGGGCTGTTTTTTCTCGTGGTATTCGACATT
This sequence comes from Desulfocapsaceae bacterium, assembly GCA_046704745.1. Taxonomy (GTDB): domain Bacteria; phylum Desulfobacterota; class Desulfobulbia; order Desulfobulbales; family Desulfocapsaceae; genus CAWGGS01. The sequence goes on from JBJKRL010000138.1 coordinate 601, forward strand.
ATTTCTCCTTATTCGATCTTGCTGTTGAACAGGATTCCCGTTGAGCACAGAGTGCGAATAAGGGTGAGTGAAGGAGGAACCACCCAACAAGGTGGGCCTACTTCACCTATCCTGCCCGGCTAACACCGTTCATTAAAACACTGTTTTACCGCAGTGACTGACCACAATTTTACCGCTGCAAACAGAAACAGTTGGTTTTTTCTTATTGGGCTATTTCGTAAAACAAACTGAATAACAATAGGTTACGTAAACAGGTAGTTTGAGTGTTTCACATAACTGCGCATTCACAGCGGGAAAACAGCGGTATCAACAGTGCGAAAATAGTGGTATGCAATGGCGATTTAGATGAAAAGCTGTAAAAGTGGACGGCAATTCTGACTGAATGAATAGTGAGAGGCTGTCCTGAGAGATTCTTTAATGCGCTTTGCTCTAATGAGGGAAACGACGGGTCTTTCAAGCAAAGCCATTTCGAAGAATAAGGGATCAGATTTCTGCTTCGATTCTCTCTTAATGACATCATGAAGCGTTTTTGAGGCAATGGCTGGTTTTTTGCCACCGTCTTTCCCTCTTCTTTTTCAAATTGAGCCATCTCTGTGAATTTTGTTGATGCCTGAATTCTTTTCTTTCCTGCCGTCCAACTTCTTTTATTGTTAAATATTGGTTAAAAAAGATTAGACGATTTTGGCTATACTTAAAAATTTCTGTTTTTTTGATGGATTAGAACGTTTTTTAAGATCGGACTTACGACCGCTATGCCCCTTGTATGCGACCGCTATGCCCCACACCTACGATCGCAATGCCCACTCGAGTGACCGCTATGCCCTCCCCATAACACCGCTATGCCCCCTGGATGCGACCGCAGTGCCCCCCCACTTACGATCGTTATGCCCCCTGAGTGCGACCACTATGCCCCCCTTTAATGAGCGGTTGTCGGGGAAGCCACTTCAGATCTTTGTACATGGACCTTGTCGTCTTGATCAATTATTCCTGTAATAAGAATCTCAGCGTCGATTAGTTCCCGTAGGGCAAAGCGAAGCTTCATTCGAAAGTCGGACAATCGGTTGCAATGTGAACCGCATAACTGCTTCAGGGTTATGACTTTGATCGGATAAGGTGTCCGATGACTGGAATAGAAACCATGCAGCCATTTGGCAAGATCGGTTTTTAACCTGGTCCTTTGCTTCCAGTTCAGCTGTTCCTTGATCTCAGGAGAGAGGCAATTGAAGGCAAGAGAGAATTGTCCGTTTTCCTGGTCCATGGGTTACCGGGGGAAGGAGTTTGAAAATTTTCGATCGACGCCAACCTGCTGGGCGAACAGTGACCATGACACTGGTATAGGGAAAAATCTTCTCTGAGTGGTTGGCTTTTTTTCGGGTCTCATACGAAGGTCTGATATTTCTTGTACGGCCAAATGTCAAATGAGAAGTGGAGGAATATTCAGAATAACTATATTAATTTACACGATAATATACCTATAGGTCAATACTATACCTATAGGTATAGTATTTGATAGAAGATTGAGAGATGCGGAGTCGCTGGTGGAGGGTAGAGATCGGAGGTGAAGTAGATCAAATGGGGTATTCAGGAGCGGAAGTGGCGCGTTTTCTCGGAATATCCACATTGGAATCCAACCGTGTGGCGGATTTAAAGGAATTGCCAGATCATTATCTGATAGATCGAGTCATGCTTTCTTCATCTTGCTTGCCCTGGAAGGGGGAAAGATCCAAAGTATAACGGGTGCTTTTTAGCTGACCGGTTCTTGAAAAGATACCTTTGTTCACCAGATCTTGTAAATCTCTTGTTGCTGTTGCTGTGGGAGATTTTGTTATAGTTCGGTAATTTTTGGCACTCAATTCACCTTGAAAGCCTTTCGGTCCTTCCAGCAGTATCCGGTTTATCGCTTTTAATTGGCGCGGATTGAGGTTCTCTTTGTGGGTATCGAAAAACTTTGCCTTGGTTATTATGAAATCAATTTGCTTTATGGTCTGTTTTTGAGCGTTGAGGATGGTTTTACCAAAATAAATAAGCCAGTTTGTTAGGTCATTTCCTGTACTCTGGGCTGCCAACTCTTCGTAATATTCTCTTTTTCTCTGGTCAATGGTTGAAGAAATCGCAATGAGTGTCGGTTGGCCCATATTTTGTGATAATGATTTTTCAACTATACCTCGCCCGATCCGCCCATTTCCGTCCTCGAAAGGATGGATTGAAATAAAATAGATATGAGCAATCCCCGCCCTGATCAATGGCGTCAGCGGTTCTTCCTCGCCAGGGGCCGATTTGTTGAACCAACCTATGAATTTCTCCATTTCCTTTGGAACATCGGCAGATGGGGGAGCTTCAAAATGGACCTTTGGTTTATCGTACCGCCCCGACACAACTTGCATTGCCTCCTTGTGGGTTCGATATTCTCCTATTTCTATGTTTCTTCTGTCAGACATCAACATTTCATGCCAACTACAGAGAATCTTCTCTGTCAATGGTGAGTCATAATTGGTGAATATATCTTTCATCATTTCAGCTATCCCGGCCTCCGCGGGTTTTATATTATGATGAACAGCCTTTCCCAAACCAAATTCTCTCCTTATAGAGGACTGCAAGCTTTCCCGGTCTAGAAATTCTCCCTCAATTTCAGAAGTTTTTATGGCTTCATTACTTACAAGTTCAACTATTAAGTTGTTTTGGTCTTCACTTGAAAGATGCCTGGCAATGCCGAGCGAAAAACCAGATTGCCTTGAATAATCTCTTTCTAATTTTTCGATTTCGCTGTTATCATAGGTAAAATTTCCCCAATCATCTCTTTGCCAATTCCATTTTATTCGTGTCATGATCTATAAAACCTCCTTTTATAGATCAATATACATCGGAATTTGATCTATAAAAACATATTTTTTTTGCTCATTGGGGTACAATGAAGAGAAGTTGTGGGCTTGAGATAAAAGCAGTATTGTCATGGGCAGATTTGGCAAAACCACCAAGCCTTTCGCGCTGCGGCTCGTTCTCTCTGAAGTTTCGACCACCGGTGTCGTGATGAGCATCTATGTACCAGGTGGAAATGTTAAGCCCCGTTCGTTCGCAGGTGCCGCACCAAGTGAAAAGGAGGTGGTTCGACGCAAAAAAAGAATGGCAAATAGGATGTGGTGATATGAAGAGGACCATATGCTCGACAATTTTTTCAAGTAGATGCCACTTCGTGGAGCGGTTTAATTCAGGTGTTCGTCTCTGAAGGAGGAGAATTCTGAACAAATTTGTTATGTGCGCAAAGTGTCATTCGAGTTTGTCTCGGGCTGAGTTCCAGACTATTGGCTAAACCATCATGGTCCGTTATTCAAAAAGTTTGCTGATACTTATAGGGCAATACGTTATGTGCAAAGCCATACTCTCGATACGTCGCTCAATGAGAATAATCAGAAATCAAGAGAATTATCTGAACCGTACGATGGAGTTGGTGAGATATGATGGCAATCGGAGGCAGACTTTCTATCTGCCATCAATTCACCAGAAGGTCAAAGGCTTCGTTTAATGTTCATTGGAGACGAAGCAAAATTTCTTTATCTGAAAGCATCCTCTGTCTTCTTGAGCACATTCTAATTGATGGTGGGATGCAGTAAATTTGAATACTGTGACAGATGAGAAAAAAGGGTAACCGTTCAGTAGCACCCCATCTGCACAAGATCAGGCCGGAAAGCTGTAGCGTTTTCGAACTCGGCTGGATGATGATAAAAAGTAGAAGCCAGACAACTGAACCCTTCGAGATTGATTGATTTAGTTCATGGCGGATAATAACAGCTCTGCAAACGCTGGCAGACGACCGGATACTCGAGTTCAGTGAGACATCTCGAATAGACGCTGAATTTCCCCTGCCAGTGAGTCAGCCGAAAACGGCTTGACTATAGCTCCACGGAAGCCATACTGAAGATAATTTGCAACCACAGGATCATTTGAATAGCCGCTGGAGACGACGAGCAGGGCTTTGGGGTCAATCTTTAGAATAAGGTTCGCGGCGTCCCTTCCTCCCATCCCTCCGGGAACGGTTAGATCCATGATAACTGCATCGAAGGTGTTATTCTCTTCATAGGCTTTCCGATAGCGTTCGATCGATTCTTCTCCGTTTGCACAGATCTCAACCTGGTAACCTGCAAATTCAAGTATGTCCCGGGCCATTTCCCGGATTATCTTCTCGTCGTCCATAACGAGTATCCTTCCGCTTCCTGTGAGTTCGCTTGTTACTTTTCTCGCTCCATGGTCGGAGATCTTCTCGAAAACCGCGGGAAGAGCGATAGTGAAGGTACTCCCAATTCTCTCGGTTGATGTCATCCATATCATCCCGCCATGGCGTTTGATTATGGAATAAGCAGAGGCCAGCCCTAGGCCGTTTCCATCACTTTTCGTAGTAAAATAGGGATCAAAGATCCTCGGAAGATTTTCCGGAGGTATCCCGCAACCTCGATCCTCTATAACTATCAACAGATAGTTCCCAGCCTGCAGGTTTCTCGAATTCATCGCTTTCAACGTCTCGTTTTTTGCTGTTATTTTAACAACCCCTCCATTGGGCATAGATTGGATTGCATTGATCAGGATGTTATGAAGAACTTGAGAGAGCTGTCCAGCGTCCGCTTCAATGTGCCAGAGATCTTCGGGCAAGTCGAGTTCACAGCTTACGTTGGAACCATGCAATATGAATGCAGTGCTTTCCCGGATCAACAGGTCGGGATTAATGAGTTTCTTGATTGGTGCTCCTCCACGGGCAAAGGTCAAAAGTTGTCGAGTTAATTCAGTGGCCCGTACTGCTGCTTTTTCGCAGCTTACGAGACATTCGCTGACGTTGTTTGAGGGGTCGAGCTGCAAACGGGCAAGCGATACATTTCCCAGAATTCCTGTAAGGATATTATTGAAATCATGGGCAATTCCTCCGGCAAGAATACCGAGAGACTCCAGCTTCTGAGCCTTAATCAGCTCATCCTGCATTTTTTTTCTTTCGCTTATATCACGGGCGATTGAAAGGACTGAGGCTATCCCCTGATGAGTGAACTGAACGGATTCCATCTCAACCGGAACCGTCGATCCGTCGAGACGGACCAACAGCATCTCAATTCGGGGATTATACCCGCCGGACTGCGCATTCTTGATACGGTTGTCGACCATGTCCTTCTGGCTTGGATGCACAAAATCCAACGCCTTCCTTCCATAAAGATCCTCTGGTCGTTGTGCCCCCAGGAGCCTGGCAGCAGAGGCATTCATGAAAACAAACTTTCCTTTAGTATGGATAAATACCGAATCGGGAGAGATTTCCACAAGTCGTCGGTAGCGTTCCTCGCTATCAGCCAAGGATTTTTCCAGAACCTGTCGTTCGGTGATGTCTCTCACGCTGGCGATGACTCCATTTATCGCAGGCTCAGCAAGGAAACTCTGGGCGATGGCCTCGGTTAAGACCCACCCTCTTGTTTTGTGGATATGACGACATTGTACGGTAACTGTTTTTTCAGGATTTTCGACCGTTTCTTTCCATGCCTCACTGATAATCGTCATGTCGTCAGGGTGAATGAGGCGGTCGAGGGTTTTTCCCACCAGTTCGGTGATTGGAAATCCCGTGATCTTCTCAGCAGCAGGACTGAGGTATCTTTGGCTTCCATCAGCGTTGATTATAACCAGGCTATCAGACGAATTCTTAACGAGAAGTCGTAGCCGTTCTTCACTTTCCCGTAGCTCATTTGTTGATTGTCTGATCGTATCGCTCAGGCGGGCAATTAGAAAAAACAATATAACAGAGGTGATTATGATGAATAAAATCCCTTTGAAGATGGATACTGTTGTTATAATTCTCTGATTGTGGACTAACCACCCTAACGCAGTATCGGAAAAGAAAATCCAGATGAATCCAAAGAGTAAATAAATAGATACTACCCTGATAGCATCTAGATTTTTTTTCGATTTCGCTAATACTTTCATAGCACCCTCAGTCGATTGAAAAAGATCTTTTGTTTTTATGTTACATAAAATCAAATGGAATTTTCAAATAATCCAAGATTTCAGAACTCATATAAAACTGATATTAAAAAGGTTTTCATAATGATCGAGGCATGAGGTTATCAAAAAATATAACCTTTCCACAATCTGATTAAGATGTTAGGATACTAAATATTGTCTGTCGGCCCTTCCCGTTTAACCATTAAAAATCGTCAGGCTCTAAGATCATATAGGGGTGAAGGTTAAGTCGATTAGCTCTTTGGTGCCTTAACCTTGGCAGAAAAAATTTCTCATGATTAAATGAAAGAGACAATTGTAAAGCTTTACGGGAAGTTGGTTACCAGTTAACTAAGCTTCCACCCCAAATCAAAATAAACGGATGCCGCAGGTGTATCAACATAATCGTTTTTTAGCATCAGTCAGAGCTTACCCGCGTCTTTCCTTCACGCTCCTTATTTTTATTCTTTTTGCCAGCGGAATATGGGTTTTTCATGAGGGAAGTCGCTGGACACTTGAGGGAATGAGTGGAAATTTTGATCGTCGTAGAGAGGATTATAAGCACTTTCTTGAGTTATTAATTGAAAAGCCGCTTCTGGTTCCCGAAGTGTTGGCAACTTCAAGCAACATACACAGATTGCTATTGAAACCGGATGCCACAATAGTTGACTCTGAGAATAAAATTCTAGAAGAGACAGCTCACAAAACGCAAATCGATGTTATCTACATAATGGATGTCACTGGCAAAACCATATCGTCAAGCAATTGGCAGGAATCTGATTCGTTTGTCGGCCACAACTATAAATTCCGGCCGTATTTCAAACAGGCGATGGCGGATCATGTGGGGCATTATATCGCCAAAGGGGTGACGAGTCAGAAGGTTGGCCAATACCTAAGTTGTCCGGTAAAATCCAACGGTAAAGTCATTGGTGCGGTAGTGGTAAAAGTCAACTTTGAGAGTTTGCAGAGGCGGGCTGAAAAACTATGGCTCCAAGACCAGGAAATGATGTTCATTACCGATGAGAAAGGGGTGATTTTCATATCGCCAATTCGTGAATTGAGGTTCAAGACAATTTTACCAATCACTGGAAAAGTGCGCAGGTCGATAGAGAGAAGTCGTCAATATGGTGTAAAAGTCATTCCTATCGTTATGTCGGTACGGAAGTCAAATGTCGATGGTTTATATTTCGTAAGTTTCAAAGATATCCCCAATAGCTCTTTCGTACAAAAAGCATATGATCTCACTAATATCGAACTGCGTCTCTATCTCCAGGTTCCAGCCTCACGTTATTGGCAAAGTGTGGCAACTTTCACCGTTATTTATGTTTTACTGGCAGTCGTTGTTTTGCTCATTTCGGTCGGAATCTTCCTGCGCTGGAGCTATCGGGAAAAACTTCTGGATGCAGCGATTCGTGACCCGCTAACGGATCTACACACACGACTTTATATGCGCGATTGGTGCGATGTTGTCATCCGAGCGCACGAGCGCAATCACGATGACGGTTTTGGTTTGATGATTTTCGATCTCGATCGCTTTAAAGCAATTAACGATGCTCATGGACATCTTTTCGGTGACAAGGTGCTCAAACAGGTAGGTCAAATAATTCGCGGTTCAATTCGCCCAGATGATTTGGCAGTTCGCTTTGGAGGGGAAGAACTGGCTGTGTTTGTTCACGGTTTGACCGAGGCTGAAACCGTTTCAATCGCTGAGAGGATTCAACGTAAAGTTTCAGAATGTGAATTTAAAGATAAGTCCGATCGAGTCGTTGTTACGCTGAGCGGTGGGGTGGCCTTCCATATAGTTGGTGAAACACTCGAAGCACTTTTTGCTCGTGCCGACAAAAAGCTATACGAAGCGAAGACACTTGGGCGTAATAGGGTTTGCGTTTAAATCCCTCAGAGGTTCGAGCAGTATTATTACTGCTAATGATTTCAGCAGTTGGATACTTCCAATTCACACCACCTCTATAAGCTCTTTCAGACAGGCGGTTGGTTTGAATTATTTTCAACACAGAATCGCGGGTGTTTTATTTGGAAAGAAGAAATGTTTGAATTTCTATTAATGGAACAAAAATGGAACAAATCGGCATTTTTAACTGCATATTTTGAATAATACTAATATCTTAATTGTAAAATTAAGAGGATTCCTAACCCTGGTGCCGCAGGTCCGATTCCTGCCGGGGGTACCAATAAGAACGGGTGGTTATGATGAAAACATCGTAACCACCCGTTTTGTTTTTTGTCCATAATCGTCTTGTCGAGAAATTTGGATATCAATGTTTATGAGAAATGCGGGACAGAAATGATGCAAATTTTTTTAATGATTTCGATGTCTTTTTGGTAGAAATCAAGTGACACTGTGCTTCTTGAAATTTTGCACCTAGGAAAGCAAGATCAGCTGCGGTGGCGCCTCCTCTCTTTAATCTGCCGGGGGAGTTTGCGGTAAAATAGGGAAATGGCAAACAATATTTATTTACTGCGTAATATGAATATGATAGACTTTCCTGAAAAGATGAGGGACAGTAAATACTACCGATATTGGCATTACACAGCCTTAAGCCTTAGCCAATGACGACGACAATGTTTTTTACGCCGGGATGTTGGCAACGCACCAAACCTTTCAGCGGTAGTAAACATAGAACAGAAGCAGCCATGATCAGCATCAGGTGAAAAGCAGGACATGAAAAACCGTACACCTGCATCCGACAAACTAGTAAAGAAGGCCATTCTTAAAGAGGTATATAAAGATAATCTCAGGATTGGAGATGCTCTCCCTGCTTCCAAACCACAAAAAAAGGCCTCCAGGAAAAACAAGCCGACACGTCTCTTTTCCCTCTTGTTTGTTCCTGTCCTGATATTCCTGGTTGGCCTGGGGCTGAAAGCTGTACTTTTAAAGGGCCAGACACCTATCTCAGCAAAAGTGACCGCCCCGCCGGTATCGGCAGAACAGAGTACCGGCAAAGCGCAGCATCCATTCGCATTGAGATGGAACACCGATAATCTGTTCAAAGTGGTATTCGCAAAACCCTCAAAGCTGGACACTGACGAACTGCTCAACTACAATCTGATGCTCAATGATACCAACGTGCGGCTCAGTTCTGTCTTTGGAGTGGGCGTCCAGAATATTGTCATCGATCCCGGCCATGGCGGAAAGGATCCAGGAGCCATTGGACCAATGGGGACCAAGGAAAAGGATATTGTGCTGGATATTGCATTACGGCTTCGTGACGAGCTCAGAAAAAACGGGAAGTATAATGTGTCCATGACCCGGGAGGGGGACACCTATTTATCTCTGGCAGAGCGTGTGAAATTCGCCAATGCCAGCAGAGCCGATTTGTTCATATCCATTCATATCAATTCCCTCCCGCAAAAACGAGTCAACCTGATTGAAACCTATTATTACGGGCCGCCCTCTGATAAGGGAACCTTGCGTCTTGCCGAGCAGGAAAACAAGGACTCGGGGATTAAGACCAAAGATTTCGCCGACATGATCAAAAAAATCAGCAATACATTCAAGGAGCAGGAGTCTGTGAGTCTGGCGACAGACATCCAACAGAATCTGTTCTTCAACATCAAAAAACATGATGAAAATATCGGCAACGCCGGTATCAAATTTGCGCCGTTTGTCGTTTTGCTTGGAGTCGACGCCCCAAGTGTTCTTGTTGAAATATCGTGCATCTCGGATAAGCAGGAAGAGGCAAAGTTGAATACTTCCTCGTATCGAAGTGAAGTGGCGTCATTCCTGGCCGATGGTATTATCCACTATCTTACTGATAGAAATTTGCATTTATCTGGAGGAAGAGTAAATGGTAAAGAAAAACGAAACAAATCAGGTTGAAGAAATATTGACTGTAGGAATTGATCTGGGAACTTCCAGAAGTGCCGTTGTTGCAAGCAATACCAGAAGAAAATGGGTCGAGAGCTATGTCGGCTGGCCAAAGGATTTTATCGCCAGGAAAGTTCTTGGTGTCCCGGTATTATTCGGCGTAAAAGCGGTCAAACATCGCCTCTCCCTGGATCTCTACCGACCTCTGAAGAACGGGGTCATCAAAGAAGGATCAGCCCGCGATGAAGAGGCTGTCAAGGAACTGATCAATCACCTCGTATCGTTGGTGCAGCCAAGCAACGCTGAGAAAAAAGTACGGGCAGTTGTCGGAGTTCCCGCCGAATCATTCAAGGCCAACAAACTGGCGATCAAGAAGGCCTTTGCTGAATCCGCCCAATCCCTGCTCGTGGTTTCGGAGCCTTTCGCAGTCGCCTATGGTGTTGGTGCACTCGACAATGCGCTGATCGTCGACATTGGCGCCGGCACCGTTGATTTCTGTATAATGCATGGAGCGGTGCCAACGGAAGAGGATCAACGAACAGAACTTACGGCAGGTGACTTCATCGACCAGCAGTTGTACAGCCTTATGAAGGAACGCTTTCCGCAGTCCGACTTCAATTTGAACATGGTCCGCCGTTTTAAGGAAGAATTCAGTTTCGTGGGAGCGCCGGGAAAGGAGATCGAGGTTGACATCCCTGTAGGTGGCCGGTCAACCAAACATAACATCACAGAAGAAATGCGGCGGGCCTGCGAGAGCATCCTTCCGGCAATTGTGGAGTCCATGATGGAGTTGATCGCCAAATCTGATCCTGAATACCAGGATGCCGTCAGGAACAACATCATCCTGGCCGGCGGCGGCAGCCAGATAGCCGGTCTGGCCCCCTATCTGGAAAAAGCGTTCGGCGAGTATGGTGGAGCCAAGGTGCAGGTTGTCCAGGATCCCCTTTACAGCGGCGCTGAAGGCGCCTTGGAGCTGGCTATGGACATGCCGAAGGAATATTGGACTGATCTGACATAACCCTTCGTAAACTGATGAGAAAACAGGTCTGCCGAGGCTCCTTTTCTATAGTGATGTCGCGGACAAACGCTCTGGAATACTACATACCCCCGTATGTGAGCCGATTCGAGGTGATATGCACAGGAAAGGTCCTGCCATCTTTGGTGCGGTGAACCGACTCAAAAGAGACGGCTTCGGCTGCCATCATTTTTCTCCACAGTTCCAAAAAGTTATCTTGTGACAATGCCGGATCTATGTCGAAAATCGAGAGTCGACACAACTCCTCATTTGAATACCCGAGGCTTTTGCATGCCTGTTCGTTGACGTCAAGTATGTTCCCATCCTCTCCGGACCGAAAGATGCCGAATGATGCCTTATCAAATGCGAATTGCGCAAGCCTGAGAGTCTCCTCAACCTTTTTTGGTTCTGTTATATCGCGGACAGACACAACAAACAGCGGCTCTCCCCCATCGGAGCCGAATGGTTTCAGCCGTACCTCGGCGTCGAACAAACGTCCATCCATCGCCGTGTGTGTCCATTTGAATGTCTGCACAACGAAATTTTCGGCCTGCGTGAGCATCAACCCAGCCAGGGCAGACGATCTCTCGCCATTTGGCTGGTCGGGGGGAGAGAGAGCAAGGATAGTCTTTCCTACCAACGAGTGTTTGTCTCCTGCGAAGATGACGCTGGTGGCTGGATTGCAATCAATCAACAGAGACCCGCGCAGAAGAAATATCGCATCGGGACTTGTCTCGAACAGGCTTCTGTAGCGATATTTGCAGTTTTCTCAGTACGCACTTACCTGCCTAGCTCTCGCACGGACCTGCACTCCACGTGATTCTTTTGTCTAGAGCGCGCCTCAGCCCAACTTTTAAAGGTGCCGGATCGAATCTATGATGAGATGGCGTACCTGTTACACGGTCTTGTTTCTCCCTTGATTTTTTTATGGCATGACCAATTGTTTTGTCAGAGATGATTCCTTGTGATTTTGGGCTTGATCAGGCATCCTAACAAGGGAGGGAAAGAGAAGCGGACAAAAGGGTTTCGCCTTTTACTGAGGCTATCTGGTCTTGAGGGAGTATGGGGAAGCAATGCAACTGAAACAGGATGCCACACAATTTGAGATACTTTTTGGGCAAATCAATACTGTCATTCTCGGCAAGGAGACCCAGGTACGATTGGCGCTGACCTGTCTTTTTGCCAAAGGGCATCTGCTGATCGACGATCTTCCCGGTATCGGGAAGACGACTCTGGCCAAGGTCCTGGCCAAATGTCTGGGACTTGATTTTCAGCGCATCCAGTGCACCTCAGACATGCTTCCGGGGGATATCCTGGGTGTTTCCATATTTGATCAAAATGCCGGGATCTTCAGTTTTCATCAGGGGCCTATTTTTACCCAGGTATTGCTGGCTGACGAGATTAATCGAGCCACCCCCAAGACCCAGAGTGCCCTGCTGGAGGCCATGGAAGAAGAGCAGGTTACCATCGAAGGAAAGACCCGGGCCCTAAAAACTCCTTTTTTTGTCATTGCAACGGAAAATCCACTGGAGCATGCTGGCACCTTCCCGCTGCCCGAATCCCAACTCGATCGATTCCTGATGCGCATCGAGCTTGGGTATCCCGATCGGGGATCGGAGAAAAAAATGCTCTACGGCGAGGGAGCTGACAAGGCCTTGGCGGCTATAGGCACCTGTCTGAAGCAGGATGATGTGGCTGAAATCCAACGCCGGGTTTCTGATGTCCACACTTCCGATACCTTTATCGAGTATCTCCAGGACATCATAGAATATTCGCGCACATCGCCATGGTTTCATATTGGTCTCTCACCGCGAGCCGGGCTTGCTCTGTTGCGGGCGTCCCGTTCATGGGCCTATTTGCAGGGCCGGGAGTATGCGATTCCAGAAGATCTGCAGGAGGTCCTTCCCTGGGTCGTCGGCCACAGACTTCGCTCGCGCTCTGATAGTGCGGAGTTTACCAGTGAAAAAATTGTAGAGATCTTCTCCGAAGTCACAGTGCCCATTTAAACAGCAGCCTGCCGCTTATTAAAATACGAGTTCATCTGTGATGAAAAAAGCAACTTCCCTGCCGATCAGCTTGAGGCGGCCCAGCATCCATATTTCTCCGACCTTTTACGGTTTTTTGTTTATGGGGGTATTGGTGGTCATGTTGATCGGCTCGATAAATTATAACAATAACCTGGGGTTTGTACTGGTGTTCATGTTGGGCGGCATGGGGCTGATATCGATGGTGCACACCTATCGGAATCTGTCGGGGCTTACAATTCTCTCCATCTCTGCTGCTCCTGTCTTTGCCGGTGATGCATCCATATTCAACCTCATGGTCCGTTCAGGAACGGCTCATCGTACTGCTGTTGCCATAGCCGTTCAAAAATCGAAGAATGTGGTTACCGATATTCCTGTTGGTACCGATTTGCGCATCGATCTTGAGATAGCAACACAGACACGAGGGCTCCTGCAAGCGGGACCACTGAAGATCGAGAGTCTTTTTCCACTGGGGCTTTTTCGAGTATGGGCTGTTCTCGAGCTGGATGCGCAATGCTGCGTTTACCCAAAGCCGCTTTCCGGACCTCGAATTCAGGCGGAAGGGCTGGGAAATATCTCGGCTAACGGCAAAAACAAAGATGGCGGTGCAGACGATTTTGCAGGGCTTAGGACATATCAAGCGGGAGACCCCATTCGCCATATTGCCTGGAAAAGCCTGGCGCGAGGCCTCGGGCTGTTTTCCAAGGATTTTGAAACGGAAGGCCGGGGCTCTGTAGTCTTTGACTACAATAAAATTAAGGCAGACGATCCGGAAATTAAACTTTCTTTCATCTGCAGCATGATTTTGGCGGTACAAAGAGCAAATATAAAATACGGTCTGCAGCTTCCGGGAAAATCCATTCCTCCCGATAACGGAGACCGCCATCGACATCGATGCCTCAAGGCTCTTGCCCTTTTCGGCAACAGGGAGTTGTAGGGAGGTTCTATCGAATATGTCTTTTTTCAAGCGGAAGCAGCAAACAGAGGTAATCACTGACAGACGGAAATATATTCCAGGTATCCTGCTGGCCCTGGTTGTTGCGATCTCTCCGAATATAGGAACACTACCCTTTTGGATTGTCGCGTGGGGCATCCTTTTGTGGAGCTATTTGCTTCTTTCGCTGCAATATTCCTGGCCCTGGCCGGGAAGAATCCTTCGGCTCTGTCTTATCTTTATCGGTATTATCGGGCTCCTGGCAACTTTTATTGTTCGGATTGGTCCGTCAGCCTATTTTGGCCTGTTGACCATCATGGCCACCTTGAAACCGTTTGAAATTCGGACCTATCGAGATAGGATGGTTACCATTTTTCTTGCCTATTTCATTGTCATTGCCAGTCTTTTCCAATCCAATTCGCTTTTTATCACGGTGTACATGTTGGTGTCGGTTTTTATAACCACGGCGGCGCTGATCCAAATCAACAACCCACATGGAACATTCAGGGCATGTTTACGGAAGTCGGGCTTTATCCTTCTCCAGGCCTTCCCGATGATGGCTATTCTTTTCTTACTGTTTCCCCGGTTGCAGGGGAGCCTGTTCGGCTTGCCCGCTTCAACGGGTGCGAAGACCGGTTTTACCGACCACATAACCTTAAGCTCGATTTCCAGGTTGGCTAAAAGCAGCACGGAGGCATTCCGGGTCAAATTCGATGACAGGATCCCGCCACCGGAAAACCTGTATTGGCGCGGTATTGTCCTCGATGATTTTGATGGCACAACATGGCGCAGGTCACACAGTGCCCAAAGAATAATACGGATGCCCAAAGGAAAAAATCCGGTCCGTTACACCGTTATTTTAGATCCCACCGGCAGCCGGTGGCTCTTTGCTCTGGATCTGCCGGCACATATGCCGCAATGGTCAATAATGGATTCGGACTATACCCTTCATCGGCAACGTCCTATCAACGAAAAAATAGCCTACGACATGCTATCGTATACCGATTACCGGGAAAGCAGGGCCGGCAACCTGATGCTGCGGGAAAATATGCACCTGCCGCCTGCCGTTAATCCCCGCTCCCGGACTTTGGCCAAGCAACTGACAGATGGTGCCGGTACGACAAGAGAAAAAGTCCGGCGGATCCTGGCCTATTTCAAAGACAACGGCTTTGTCTTCACCTTGAATCCCTCGGCCCTGGGAGCCAACCCCATCGATACGTTTCTTTTTGAATCCAAACGAGGATACTGTGAACATTATGCCGTGGCGTTGGCCTTCCTGCTAAGGGCGGTTGATGTCCCGACCCGGCTTGTTGGGGGGTATCTTGGCGGGGAGCTCAACAAGTTCGGCAATCTGATAATCGTCAGGCAATCGGATGCGCATGTCTGGGACGAAGTTTGGGAATCCGGCACCGGATGGACAAGGGTTGATCCCACAGCTGTTGTGTCCCCAGAGCGAATTTCGGGCGATCTGAAGAGGGCGCAGTCACTCGATGACCTCTCCGGCCAGCGGTTCTCCAGGTATTTCGGGCCGTTTTCTCAATATATCGATGATATCACCTATGGGTGGGAGGCGATTACGACTGCATGGAGTGCCTGGTTTTATGCCTATTCCTACGATCAGCAAAAGGCCTTTCTTAAAAAAATCGGGATCCGGTGGGGCTATATAGCCAACTCAGTGATCGCCCTAGCCTTTATCCTCATTATGTTCTCAGGGATTGTCGCCGGCTATATCGTGATCGGAGCAAAAAGGATTGGGCAGAAAAGCGACATTGTCGGAAGAAATTACCAGAAGTTCTGTCAAAGGCTTTCGCGTATCGGAATTGTGAAAGCTCCCAATCAAGGGGCTGAAACCTTTGCCCGGCAAGTTGAAAACATTCGGCCCGACCTGAAACCACGTGTCAGTGAAATTACCCGGCTTTACGTGCGGATGCGTTTTAGCCCGGAAGGGGAGGGCGAAAGTACCAAAAGACAATTTGTTGCATTGATCAGGGCCTTTAAACCCGGCCGGCAAAGCGGGAAAAGTCCATCTGAGGTAGACGGACAAGGAGATCCCTTATGAATTACTGAATTTCGCTTGATTTGCCGTTGATTATGCCTGGCGATCATTATTTTATCTTATTACCTGTCTTGTTGGTTTACTGTGCATCAGTCGTAACTCAACCCATTACTGATCCTATATGTTGTCCCCGAGGGGAGCTGGAACTAACTTGACAAGGGCCTTAAAAGGGACAATCATGAAAGTCTGAAGCCAATGGCCGGCAGTCGGCTCGATCTTTTGTTCCCTCAACGGAGGTTGTCCGACAGAGTCTTTTCGGTGCGGCACTCGATTTGGGTACAAAGATGGCAAGACAGACCAGCACCTTCATGATAACCGTCACCACCATGCTGGCAACCATGATGCAGGCGGTGGACACCTCGGTGGCCAATGTGGCGCTGCCGCATATGATGGGCTCCTTTTCCGCCGGAGTGGATGAAGTCGCCTGGGTGATTACCTCCTACCTGGTCGCCAATGCCGTCATCGTTCCGATAACAGGATGGCTTGGCAATTATTTCGGCAGGCGCCGGATATTCATCTTCTGCCTCGGAATATTCACCCTGGCATCCGTCGGGACCGGTGCCGCCCCAACCCTTGGCTTCTGCATCGTCATGCGTGTGCTCCAGGGATTTTCCGGCGGAATCATCGTGCCCATGAGTCAGGCGATCCTGCTCGAGGCATTTCCTCCGGAAAAGCGGGGCAAGGCCCTGTCTTACTTCGGCGTCGGGGTAGTGTTCGGCCCCATTATCGGTCCCATCCTGGGCGGTTGGATCACCGATAACTTCGGCTGGCGCTGGATATTTTACATCAACCTTCCCATAGGTCTTCTGGCGATCTTTCTCGCAACGATCTTCGTGTTCGACCCGGCCTATATCAAACGGCCAGAGGGCGCCGTCGACTACCAGAGTTTCCTCTACGTCGCCCTAGGTCTCGGCAGTCTGGAAATCATGCTCAGTCGGGGAGAGCGATTCGACTGGTTCCAGAGCCATTTCATCCAGGTCTTCGCGCTGCTGGCCGTCGTGGGCATCGTCCTTTTCATCCGGCGCTCGATCACCTGCAAAAACGCCCTTGTCGATTTGTCGATATTGAAGAACAAGGAATTCGGGGCAGGGGTCTTTTTATGTTTTTTTCAATACTTCGTCCTTTATGCTACCCTGGTTATGCTGCCGCTCTTTGTCCAGGATATGCTCGGTTACACGGCTACCTGGGCCGGTCTGATTCTGGCGCCCGGAGGCACGATGGCCCTGTTTGCCATGCTCGTGGGCGGCAGACTGATCGAGCGGGTTGATGCCCGCTGGTTGCTCCTCTTTGGAGTTCTGACCATGCTTGCTTCCCTGAGAATGCTGAGCGACATGAACCTGCATGTCAGTTTCTCTTATATGGCCATTGCCAGGGGTTTGCAGGGATTCGGGACCGGATTCCTCTTTATTTCGGTCGCCGCAGCTGCCTACAGCTCCATGCCGGCAAACAGGATGGGGCATGCCACAGGATTTTACAATCTCATCCGCAATGAGGCGTCCTCCATCGGTATCGCCACCGCTACAACCCTTCTCGCCCGTCGCACTCAGTTCCATCTGACCAGGCTGGTTCCCAATATCAATCCTTATAATCCCATTTTTCAACAACATTACGCCAACATCGCTCACGTCCTTTCAATCCGGTCGAAATTTGCACCGACAACGAATCATCTGCTCGCTTTGGGGGTGATCAGCGGAAAAGTAGAACAACAGGCAAGAGCCATGTCCTACCTCGATATCTTCCAGGTCATGAGTTTTGTGCTGCTCTGTTTTATTCCGCTGATCCCGATTCTGCGGGGAAAGGTTAAAAAAGCAGAGGCCGTATCGGCGAAGGATTGAGACGAAGCGGGTATAAGAGAGGTAGTTGCATTGGTGAGAGCCTTTAAACCCGACCGGCAAAGAGAAAGTAATCCTTCTGAGGTAATCTGAAAGGATACCCTATGCAAAAACGAGTGTGATTCCGCCTAGTCAAGTCATATTTCGGGCCTGTGCAATATTTGTAGAAATATTGATACTGTCTGGAGCTCAATCGAGAAGGGTCCTACTTGATCTGACCATCTTCCTTATAGCAATTTCGAATTGACATGGATAAGATTAAGGAGGCGGACTTTTTGGGGATTTAACCTTGGCAGAGCAAATATCTCATGATTAAAATCATGTTAGTCACGGCTGTGGTGACAACAAACCGATTAGCTATTATAAAAAAAAGGTGCTTAGATTCACAATCTCATCCGCAACACCATCGGAGGACGGTTAGCATATTTTAATTTAGCCGCTCAACCCAATGCAGAAGGTCTTCTCATGAAAGATATCATCAATTGGCTAAGAAAAATTGAACACTTAGCAAATCAAGTATATTTGCAGGCAGCTGAAATATACAGAGATGGGATGATGAAATAATAACTGTACTTATCAAAGCCCTTCTTAACCGATCTGGCAACATTGATGTCGCTCCTAATGGCCAAGAGGCCCTTATGATGATGGAACAAAAATATTATCTGATTACCGCTAATCTTCAGGTAAAAACGACGGGGTTGTAGGCACCCCATTTACAGGACGCCATAAACCCGTCCATGGAGGCTTGACTGTGCCCATCCAGGGCACAGACACCCGTGAAAAGGGTGGCCACAATCCCTCTTTACGTACAAAACTGAGATTCAGTGGTAATCAAAAGATATTATAAATTAATACTTTCTGATGTTAATATGCCGATAATGGACGGGATCTCCTTTTATAAGGAAGCAGTTGAGAAATATCCTTCATCAAAGCGCAGATTTTTTTTTATGACCGGCGACCTTTCTCCCGATAAGCAAGCTTTCTTTAACGAAATTCAGGTAAAATGCCTATCAAAGCCAATGAATATCAGTATGATGCGAGATGCGGCGGCTGAAATAATTATATCTAATAAGATAAGTAACCGGCATTTTTGATCTCAAACGACATGGATTGGGGTTTAGGGAGCAATGGAACGTAAAACCCGGTTTAACAGCAGGGAATGGAAGAAACTAATCGAGGTAGCTAAGGGGAGGCGGTACTAAGAGAGGCTTAACGATCCAGCCATAAGGGCAAAGTGAGGTATAATGAGTGACAGAAAGTGGGATTTAAAGATTGAGTGGGACGAGACGCTGAGTATAAACAATGAAGAAATAGACAGGCAGCATAAAAAATGGATCCAGATCCATAACCGACTGCGGAATATTTTATTAACCGGCGATACGAAGGAAATCTCAAGTGCCGGGCCTGAAATTTTGGATGAAATGTTGGAGTATGCTAGATTTCATTTCAATTTTGAAGAAGAGCAAATGAGACAAGTTGGCTATGAGGGACTTACGGAGCATTGTCGTCTTCATAAGGAATTTGAAATGAAGATCAGCGATTATAGGAGAAAAGTTCAGAGTGGGGAGATGTCTGTGAGCGGAATTATGATCATGGTCTTGAAGTCGTGGCTTCTTGAACTTGTCAGCGATGAGGATAAAAAATTCAGCCGGTTTCTTCGTAGTACAACGACTGAAAGATAACATAACAGAGTGGTTCTTCGGATACTGTAATCCGCAGATAAAAAGGGCAGGACTTCAATCATCATGTTTGCCGGTTGCTTCATCGACCAGAATTAAACCGAGGTGTTAGTCCAAACCGCCGAAATTTCCGCAAACAATTCTTATTATCCGATTTCAGCAGGTTTTTTGTCGATATTGGCCTAACAGGAGGGTCGACGAGAAAAACCGCAAAATTTCACAGGTTATCTCCTAATATGTTGAAATTGCGTGCTCTTAGCTGCCGCAGTTTTTCTGTCATCAGTGTTTATCTTCCCTTTGAGCTATAAAATCAGGCTGTCAGTTCCGTCGCCCCCCCTGATAAATGGGAATTCGTGTGCTCATATCGAGATCAAAATTGCCATATGGATTGATGTGCGGATATCCAAGAATCTACGAATGAGAAATCCGGGCTGATCACCAGGCCAAATGATGTTTATTGCTCATACTGGAAACTGAGCCGGCCATGATTCAGCCAAATTGGATGGAACTAAAATGTGGCTAAACTGACTGTCTGTTATTTTGGGAAAAGATAATAGCCTTATTTCCGATGAGCAGCCAGTCCATCAGGATGTTTATCAAAATTGGTCTTTCTGCAGGTAAGTTAATTTCGCACAAAAGGTCTGAAGGCCATTATTTTCTGGATACATAAGGATTGCTTTTAATATAAAATCTCCAAGGGAGGTCAACTGACTTTGTAATTCCAATCCTTTTTGATGTCATAATATTATTTGAAAAAACCGTTTTCTGATCTAAAATGAAAATCACATCTCCGGTTAAATCGATTGTGTTAAATCGATAGTCAATATCGAATGCTTTACACAGTTTTCCAGGGCCACTGGTTAAATTAAGTTTTTCCTTCTCATTTACCAAATTATGGCCAAATCTATTCTTTGCCATTCCTTCAATTCCTAACAGTGGTTCAACAGCTCTTAACAAAACTGCGGTACGACTATCCTGCGCTCCCGTAACCACATTGCAACAAAAATGTGCCCCGTAGGTAAAGTAAACATAGAAGTAACCGCCCTCTCCAAAGATAATTTCGTTTCGTTTTGTCTTACCCATAAAAGCATGTGATGCTTCATCAAATGCGCCATTGTATGCTTCAACTTCCACGATTTTTCCTGCGTAAGTTTCACCATCGTTATTTTTCACTAATATTTTCCCTAGAAGACTTTTGGCAACGACAAGGACCTCGCGAGTATAAAATTCTCTATTTAGCTTTGGAAGGCTTAACAATGAGTTCATAGAAAGATGAAGTTTAAATTTCGATAGGAATATTTCAAAAAGTCCCGCAAACGATCACCAGTGCTCTTGCTGTCTATCCTACCTCATTCCAAGCAGTTCCTTGGCTGCTGCCATCACCTGGCCCGGTTGAAATCCGAATTTCGTTTGGAGCTCTTTGAGCGGAGCCGAGGCTCCAAACGTATGCATGCCGATGATGCGGCCCTCCCGGCCCACGTATCTTTCCCATCCGAAGGTCGAGGCCTGTTCCACGGCAACGCGCGCCTTGACGTCGGGTGGCAGAACACTATCCCGGTACTCCTGTGTCTGATGATCGAAGATATCCCATGACGGCATGGAAACCACCCGCGAGCGGATGCGCTCGGCTAACAGCTTTTCATGGGCCTGCACAGCAAGGCCGACCTCGCTTCCCGTGGCGATGATAATTACCTCAGGCCTGACGCCCGGTGCGTCGCCAAGTACATAAGCGCCTCGCGCAACCCCGGTAGCCGCGGCATACTTGCTTCGATCCAGGGTCGGCAGAGGTTGGCGAGATAACACGATCACGGCAGGTTTGTGCCGCAATTGCATGATATAACGATAGGCCTCGACGACCTCGTTGGCGTCGCCCGGCCGCAGCACCACCAACCCCGGGATAGCGCGCAGCGATGCAAGTTGTTCTACCGGCTGGTGAGTCGGACCGTCTTCTCCGTCGCCCATGGCGTCGTGGGTGAAGGCGATGATGGTCGGCAGTTCCATCAGCGCTGAGAGCCGCAAAGCGGGCCGTGCATAGTCGCTGAAGATAAAAAAGGTCGCGCCAAAGGCCCGGAGTTTCGACAGTGATAGCCCGTTCACGATCGCCGTCATGGCATGCTCGCGGATACCGAAATGCAGATTCTTCCCTCCCGGGCTGCCGGACTGGAAGTCTCCCGCGCCCTCATATTTCAGGATGGTCTTGTTCGAAGGCCCGAGGTCCGCCGAACCGCCGAGGAACCAGGGGATATTCCGGGCGAATACGTTCAATACCTTACCCGAAGCTTCTCGGCCGGCGAGGCCATTGGCATCGGGGGGGAATACAGGGAGATTGCGGTCCCATCCAGCCGGCAGTTCGCGCCGTTGCATCAGCTCGATCTCGGTTGCGAGTTCGGCAAACCTGGTTCGGTAGGCAGTAAAAAGTTCCAGCCACGCCTGCCTGGCTGAGGCGCCGCGTTCGCCTATGCCCGCCGCGAAATGCTCATAGACTCCCTCGGGCACGAGGAACTTCGCGTCCTCAGGCCAATGGTAGAACCGCTTGCAGAGGCGGACCTCCTCCTCTCCGAGCGGTTCGCCGTGGGCCTCGGGGGTATCCTGTCTGCTCGGCGAACCGTAGCCTATGTGACTGTCCAGAACGATAAAGGCGGGGCGGCCCTTGGTCTTGCGGAAGATATTGAGAGCGTGTCCGATGCGATCGATGTCGTTGGCGTCACCAACACGCAAGACATTCCACCCATAGGCAAGGAATCTGGCTTCGATGTCCTCGGTGAAGGTGATGCTCGTGCTCCCTTCGATAGTTATGTGATTATTATCGTAGACCCAGCAAAGGTTGTCGAGGCCGAGATGGCCGGCCAACGATGCCGCTTCCGATGCGACGCCCTCCATCATGCAGCCGTCCCCGCAAACGGCGTAGATGTTATAGTCGAAGATCTCAAAGCCCGGACGGTTGTAACGATTGGCCAGCCACTTCCGGCCAATGGCCAAGCCCACGCTCGTGGCAACACCCTGGCCGAGCGGGCCGGTCGTTGTTTCGACGCCCGATACCCAGTGATACTCGGGGTGGCCCGGTGCTTTGCTGTCAAGCTGGCGGAAGCGGCGGATATCGTCAAGGCTCACCGAAGGCTGTCCCAGCCTCTCGTAATCAGCGTTCACGGCTTTGACACCGGCGAGGTGGAGCATGGACCAGAGCAGCATCGAGGCATGACCGTTCGAGAGCACGAACCGGTCGCGGTTCGGCCAGATCGGGTCCTTCGGGTCGAAGTTCATGACGCGGTTCCAAATCGTGTAGATCAGCGGCGCGAGCGCCATCGGTGTGCCGGGGTGTCCGGAATTGGCCTGTTGTACCGCATCTATCGAGAGGGTGCGGATGGTGTTGATAGCCGTCTGAACCATTTCGTCGTTTGTCATGGCTTTCTCCTTTTCTTTCTCCTTTTAGCCGGAAATTCGGGCTAGGTCGTCTTACTCTTTCACCCTTTCCAGGGATGTCACCTTGCCAAGACGCCGCAGATGCCGTTCCGCCCGACTAAACTCGGCGGCAAGGAACGTTTCGACAAGATCCCAGGCCACGGCCGGTCCCACGGTCCGGCCGCCCATGCAAAGGATGTTCATGTTATCGTCCTCGACCCCCTGCCTGGCCGAAAAATGGTCTTGTGCCAGTGCGGCACGGACACCGGGAATCTTGTTGGCGCAGACCGATGCGCCGATACCGCTGCCGCAAACCGCCAGGCCGCGTGCGACCTTGCCTGAAGCAACGGCCCTTGCCAGGGGTATGACAAAATCAGGATAGTCGTCACCCTGGTTCAGGTGGTAAGCACCGAAATCCTCCACCTCATACCCGGCTATCTTGAGCTTGGCCACCAGCTCTTCCTTCAAACCGAACCCACCATGATCCGTCGCAATTCCTATTCGCATGATTACTCCTTTCGTACCTTACAGATTGTTTTCTTGTTTTTTTTTTGCAAGAAGATAATCTGTCTAGAGGTGCTTATCCCCGTGTTTTATGGGGGGTAGTACCTTGTGAGGTGTAAATTCCGCATTACCACCTGCCGCGCGGTCCATAAATATCAGCGCATTATCGCCACGAATCCGGCTTGCTGGAATCGATACATCTCCATGGCTCAGACGCGCAAGCATTTCAGCCTTTTCGCTCCCGGTCACAAACCACAGGATGCTCCGGGAACGGTTGAGCATTGGCAAGGTCATCCGGCACCTCCCCTGGTAGACTCGGGTCAGGGCGACATCCGCATCGGTGACTTCAAGCACCGGGTCTCCGGGCACCAGAGAGGCGGTATGGCCGTCAGGTCCGAGGCCCAAATGGACGAGGTCCAGCACCGGCGGAGAACCGGCTATCAGCCTGAGCATAAGAGCATACTTCACGGCAGCGGTCGCAAGGTCAGGTGACTCCACCGGCATGGCATGGATCTGATCCTGCCCAATCGGGGCATGATCAAGGAGGCTTGCCCGCAGCCCGGTGAGGTTCCGGTCCGGGTGTCCCGCGGGAGCCACCCGCTCATCAGCCTGAACCACATGTATATCTCCCCATGGGACTTCTTCGCTTGCCAGGGCACGCAGCATGAGCCACGGTGTACTCCCGCCGCTGACAGCCATGATAAACCTGCCGCGCGAGCCGCCACGGCCGCTCGTGCCGACTCGGCTATGAAAGCGGCGGCTTCCCGGGCGGCCGAGTCGGCATCATCTTTAATTTTAATCTTCATGACGGCTCCTGCCCTGTAACGACGGGATTGTGCCAGCCTCCGGGGGGTGCGACCCTCTCTTCAACTTCGACGGGTCCCCAGGTATTCGGTTCGTATTGATAGACTGGAGTATCGCCTTTAAGCACCGGATCGACGATGCGCCAGGCCTCTTCCACATAGTCCTCCCGGGCAAACAAAGTGGCGTCTCCCTCCATCGCGTCTCCGATTTTCATAGGCATCCATCTCCTCTGCGCCGGGATGATGACTCCCCAGGATCTCCACGGACTGACCGGCTTTCCTTTCCCCGGCGGACCCGGTATTGAGGCTGAAGGCAATCGAGATGTCGGGATTGATCCTGAACCGGAAATAATTCGCAGTCAGATCGCAGGAATGGTACATCGTGGGAGGCTGGCGCAGCCGAACAATCATTTCCGCGCACGTCACGGGCAGACACTTCCCGGCCCGGATGTAGAAAGGGACCCCTTGCCAGCGCCAGGAATCGATCTCGAGCCGCATCGCCGCAAAGGTTTCCACCTGGGAATCCGGCGCCACCCCTTTCTCATTGAGATAGCCTCGGACCTGCCCCCTGACGAGGTTTTTTGCATCGAGCGGGGCAATCGCCTTCAGAACCTTCACCTTTTCATCGCGCATCGATTTGCTGTCGGTTCTTATCGGCGGCTCCATGGTCAGGTTCGTCAGGACCTGGAAGAGATGATTCTGGATGACGTCGCGGATCGTGCCCGTCCCATCAAAGAAGGCGCCCCGGCCCTGGATGCCGAAGTTTTCCGCCATGGTGATCTGCACGCTTTCGACATAGTTGCGGTTCCAGAGAGGTTCGAGGAGCGCATTGGCGAAGCGGAAGAAAACCAGATTGTGCACCGGCCGCTTCCCGAGATAATGGTCTATGCGAAAGATCCTCTCCTCGGGAAAGGTTCCCAGCAGAATCCGGTTGAGCTCCTGCGCCGAGGCGATGTCGCGGCCAAAGGGTTTTTCGACAATGACGCGGGCGCCGTTGGCACAGCCGGCCTCCGTGGAGCAGTCAGTCTTCTTTAAATGTTCCACGACCGTTTCGAACAGCGAGGGTGGGATGGCGAGGTAATGGGCCGGTCTCTGCGCGGAGCCGAGCTCTTTGCGGAGAGCCTGATAGGTTGAAGCGTCTCTGTAGTCGCCGCCGACAAAGCGCAGCAGGTGGCACAGCTTTTCAAACGCAGCGGGATCGAGTCCTCCGTGTTTTTCGAGACTGTCGCGCGCCCTTGCCTTGAGCTGGTCGAGGTTCCAACCGGCCTTGGCCACGCCGATGACCGGCACGTCGAGGTGGCCGCGTTTGATCATTGCCTGGAACGCCGGAAAGATTTTCTTGTAGGCCAGATCCCCTGTGGCGCCAAAGAAGACCAGGGCATCGGAATGGGAATCATTCATTGCGGTTACCTCCTCATTTAAGTCCATCACTTGCCGGCAGGTTTCTCAAGGTGCCCCCCGAACTGGAAGCGCATAGCGGACAGCAGCTTGTCCGCAAAGTCGACTTCGCCGCGCGAGCTGAAACGGTCATAAAGCGCGGTGCTGAGCACAGGTGCCGGCACGGCCTGGTCGATGGCCGCCTTGATTGTCCACCGCCCTTCCCCCGAATCCGAGACCTGGCCCGAGAATTCCGAGAGGTCGGGGTCTTTGACAAGGGAGGCCGCAGTAAAGTCCGGCAGCCACGATGCGATCACACTGCCCCGCCGCCAGACCTCGGTGATATCTGCCAGATCAAGGTCGTACATATACTCTTCGGGGTTTCGCAGCGGCGCGGTCTCGGAGTCGACTTCATGTTTTAGCTTGCCGATGCCCGCGTGGTGGAGAATGTTGAGCCCCTCGGCGTAGGCCGCCATAATGCCGTACTCGATCCCATTGTGCACCATTTTCACGAAGTGCCCGGCGCTGTTTGGCCCGCAATGCAGGTAGCCCTTCTCCGCTGTGCCGCCGATCTTCTCGCGCCCCGGGGTGCGGGCAATTTCGCCGACGCCCGGGGCCAGGCTGGAGAAGATGGGGTCAAGGCGTTTGACCACTGCGTCTTCGCCGCCGATCATCATGCAGTATCCCCGCTCCAGGCCCCAGACCCCGCCGCTTGTTCCCACATCCACATAATGTATTCCCTTGGGCGTGAGTTCTTTGGCGCGGCGGATGTCGTCTATGTAGTAGGAATTCCCGCCGTCGATGAGGATGTCCCCTGATTCGAGTGAGGGCACAAGGTCGGCAATGGTCTGGTCCACTGCCGCCGCAGGCACCATCAGCCAGAGCGCACTCGGCTTCCTCAGCTTGTTCAACAACTCCTGCGTTGAGGAGGCACCCACCGCTTTCTCTTTGGTCATCTCCTCCACAGCTTGCAGCGATCTGTCAAAGACAACGCACTGATGTCCTCCCTTCAGTAGCCGCCGCACCATGTTTGCTCCCATCCTTCCGAGACCAATCATTCCAAGTTGCATGTCTATCTCCTTTTGTCCTATTGATTTCCGGAAGCGTTACCATCCAGGATTATCATGTCCCCGCCTTCATTTTCCGGTAACGGCGGATCAGGTTGTTCGTTGAACTGTCATGGCCGAGCCTTGGCTCTTCCTTGTTTTCGAGTTCCGGGATGATGCGCTGGGCCAGCACCTTGCCGAGCTCCACCCCCCATTGGTCGAATGAGTCGATATGCCAGATGGCGCCTTGGGTGAAAACCGAGTGCTCGTAGAGAGCGACAAGCTTGCCGAGCGTTTCAGGCGTGAGCCGCTGGGCGATGATAGTATTGGACGGGCGGTTGCCCGTAAAGACCCGGTGGGGCACCAGCCGCTCCGGCGTCCCCTCATCCATGACCTGTTTGGCAGTCTTGCCGAAAGCGAGCGCCTCGGTCTGGGCAAAGACGTTTGCCAGAAGCATATCGTGGTGTCTGCCAAGAGGGTTCAGCGCTTCAACAAAGGCGACGAAATCGCACGGAATAAGCCTGGTCCCCTGATGGATGAGCTGGTAGAAAGAGTGTTGGCCGTTGGTCCCCGGCTCGCCCCAATAGATGGGGCCGGTGTCGTAGCCGACCTCGGTCCCGTCAAGGGTTACGTGCTTGCCGTTGCTCTCCATGGTCAACTGCTGCAGATAGGCCGGAAAACGCTTGAGGTACTGTTCGTACGGCAGCACCGCAACGGTTTGCGCGCCAAAGAAATTGTTGTACCAGACAGCCAAAAGTCCCATGATCACCGGAAGGTTGTGCTCAAACGAAGTGGTCCGGAAATGCTCGTCCATCTGGCGGAAGCCGCCAAGCATGGCGCGAAAATTCTCCGGCCCGATGGCAAGCATGGTAGAGAGCCCGATGGCCGAATCCATGGAGTACCTGCCGCCGACCCAATCCCAGAATCCGAACATGTTTGCTGGGTCGATGCCGAATTTTGCCACGTCCGCAGCGTTTGTCGAAACGGCGACAAAATGCCTGGCCACCGACGCCGTGTCTCTGGCCAGACCCTTGAGCGACCAGGCGCGGGCCGTATGGGCGTTTGTCATCGTCTCAAGTGTCGTGAAGGTCTTTGACGAGATGATGAAAAGAGTCTCCTCAGGGTCAAGGTCACGGACCGCTTCCGCAAAGTCGGTGCTGTCGATGTTGGAAACGAACCGGAACGTCATTTCGCGGTCGCAGTAGTGTTTGAGCGCCTCGTAGGCCATGACCGGCCCGAGGTCGGAGCCGCCGATACCGATGTTGATGATATTGCGGATGCGCTTACCGGTATGGCCTTTCCACGCTCCGCTGCGGACACGGTCGCAAAAGTCGGCCATCCGGTCGAGCACCGCGTGGACTCCAGGCACCACGTTCTCGTTGTCAACGAGGATGGATGTTCCCTTCGGCGCGCGCAGGGCCACGTGCAGCACAGCCCGGTTTTCCGTGATGTTGATTCTCTCCCCCTTGAACATGGCATCTATCCGCTCTCGCAGGCCGGATTCTTCGGCCAGGCGCAGCAGAAGCCCCAGGGTCTCGCCGGTGATACGGTTTTTCGAGTAATCAAGGTAGAGCCCCGCTCCCTCGGCCGTCATGCGCATCCCGCGCTCGGGGTCTTCTGAGAAGAGTTGACGGAGATGCAACCCGCCGACCTCCCTGTGGTGAGACCCGAGGGCCTTCCATATTGGCAATTCATTGATTGCTATGACGTGCTTTTTCAATTTTATTCTCCCTTAGTAAGGACGTTGCACTTTGACGCGATCAGCGTCATCAACTCCTTCCATGATTTGCTGAACGATGCGGCTCCCCGGACTTGCCCTCTTCAAATTTACTTCGAATCGCGGCGTCGTAGGCGGCGCTGTTCTTGATGGCGTGATCGAAGATCGTCGGATTCGAGGTGACTCCCGTTACCGACAATTCATCGATGTACCTCTTGAGTGTGCCGTTGTTCAGCAGGTCGCGCGAGATGCTGTCAAGCCAGATACTTTGCCCCAGGCTGTGGAGCGATTCGGTCCCTTTCATAGATTCACCTCCTTATATACTATGTCTAGGTACTATGTTTTGTTCGACGTCTTTGTCGGATCCCAGGGCCTTGTTAACCATCGCCTGGGTCTCGTTCTCGACAGCGTTTAGATTTCCCCTTTCGCTTCTTGGTCATCGCCGGCCCACTCCACCGGGCATGGTTTCACCTTCCAGATGTCTGCCGCGTACTCGGCGATGGTGCGGTCACTGGAGAACTTTCCGGAATTCGCCACGTTCAAGATGGCCTTGCGCAGCCAGGAGTGCTGGTCGGCATACAATTCGACCAGGCGCTGATCTGCATCGAGATAGGACCTGAGGTCGGCCAGATGCATGTAGTAGTCACCTCGCGTGAGCAGCAGGTCCCGCAGCGGAGCAAAGACCCCCGGTTCATTGCGGCTGAAGTGGTCCGAGAAAACGAGATCCAGGGCCGCACAGGTCTCAGGCTCGTTTTCATAATGCCAGTGCGGGTTGTACCAGTCGCGACTTGCGGTCACCTGGTCCGCGGTCAGACCGAACAGGAAGAAGTTTTCCTCGCCCGCTTCCTCTGCCATCTCGATAATCGCTCCATCGTGCGTGCCGATGGTCAAGGCGCCGTTCGTCATGAACTCAGATTGATGACCTTATCAAAGATGAGGTGCCGTTCGTAGAGGCCATCGTCTCCGGTGAACTTGACCGGTCCGCATCCGTAGTGCTTCAGGATTTCCAACGTATCGTTCTTGCCCGTTTCAGTAACCGTTTTCTTTACGCTCATTGCATTCTCCTTTGTGAAGGCAGCCTCTGCCCGGCAAAGGCTGCCGGATCCGATTACCTTTCAACATGACGAGTTTCGTTCCACAAGCGTATTACCGGCTGTGCACGGTTGTGTTCATAGCCCAGAGCTGATAGGCTCGCTGTGTCCAGCATTAACCGGCTGGCGTCTGCCGGCGCTTCGAGCCCAATCCAGCGGGCAGCCAACACCCGGATGAAATGCCCGCTTGAAAAAAGCAAAACATCCCCGTACACCGCACGCAGGCGGCATACTACGCGGTCGGCTCGCTCGGCAACCTGGGCCGGCATTTCACCTTCCGGGCAGCCGTCGCGGAAGAGTTGCCAATCCGGGCGTTCCGCACGGATCTCCATTGTGCGACGCCCTTCATATCGGCCGTAATCCCATTCCAGAAGATCGCGGTCGATTTCGGCCACAGTCCTGAAGCCGGCCAGCTCACAGGTCCTCACCGCGCGCTGCAAGGGGCTCGTCAATACCTTTGCAAAGGTCAGTCCCTCCAGCCGATTCTTGAGCCGGCGGGCATTGCACTCGCCACGCTCGGTTAGCGGTAGGTCGGTACGTCCGGTATGCTGGCCCGTGAGACTCCAGGCGGTTTCGCCATGCCGTGCCACGTAAATGACCGGAAGCGCTTCGCTTATAGATTCAATATCTGGAAAGATATCTCCTTTGCCGAATGTCATGGCGTCGGTCCCTCTTGTTCACGTTTGCAGTGATTCACGATAAACTGCCCTCCACGGCTCGGTCACATCATGCTTATTCTGCGGCAATGTGCGCTCCTTTCTCCGCTACGGAACGTTTCATCCAGGGGACCAGCAAGACGAGAAGAATTCCGACAATCGCAAAAACCAGGAAGCAATCGAAATAGGACAGCGCCAGAGCGTGCTCCGTTCGAAGATTGGCAAGTGCCTGCAAGGCCATGTGTTTGGCAGCAACAGGGTCTCCCGTCAGCTTCAGAAAATGCGGTTTGGTCTGTTGGAAAAATGAAGTAAGCGAAGGATTGAGCGGATCGAGATTCTCATTTAAGCGCAGAGCGTGGAACTGCTCACGCCGCAAGGAAAGGGTCTGGCCAAAGGAGGTCCCAAAACTTCCCCCTTCGTTGCGCAGCAGGGCGAAAAGACCTACCGCCGGGCCGCGCAGTCTTTGCGGAATATAGAGGTAGGCTGCCACATTCAATGGGGCAAAGACCAGCCCGAGACCTATGACAAGGACTACGCGCGGCCAGATTACCTGAATTGGTGCGATCTCCAGGTTCATGCTCGACATCCAGAAGCTCCCTCCCGCGAGTATAAGAAGCCCGCCGCCGATCAACCACCGGGCATCGAGTCCCAGGCCAAGCAGACGCCCTACAAGGATAACCACAATAAGGGTGAAGATGCCGGATGGTGAGAGGATAAGGCCGGCGTTGAGGGCATCGTAGCCGAAAAGCCTTTCCAACATACCGGGCAAAAGCGTACTGGACCCGTATAAAATACCGAATGAGCAGAAAATGATCACACAGGATATGGCAAAATTCCGATCAAGCAGCGGTCGAAAACTTACTATCGGCCGAGCTTGCCTTATCTCCCACCAAACAAGGGCAACCAAGCCGAATGTAAGCAACACGACCAGAGTCTGAATTCTCCCAAAGGGATCGCCCATCCAGTCCCATTCCTGTCCCTTGCTGAGCAGAATTTCCCAGGCGACGATGACAAGGATAAGTAGACTCAGGCCGCAAAAATCGAAACCGAGAGGCTTCTTTTTCAATGAAGCACGCTCTTCGTGCAAATATTCCGGATCCCAAACCAGGATAGCACAAAGAATGAAAGCAAAAATGCCTATTGGCAGATTAATGTAGAAGATCCACCGCCATGAATACTGGTCGGTGATCCAGCCACCCAATGTTGGCCCCAGTACTGGAGCGATCAAAGCGGCGATACCGAACAGCGTCTGCGCCGCACCTTGTTTCTCTGTTGGGAAGGTATCGAGCAGTATGCTCTGGCTGCAGGGTTGGAGGCCGCCCCCGGCAATACCTTGAATGGCACGAAAGATGATTAACATCGACAGACTCGCCGCCATCCCGCAGCAGACGGAGGCCGCGGTAAAGATGGCAATGGACAGCAGAAAATATCGACGTCGGCCGAAGTGAGATGCGATCCAACCGGTGATGGGCAGGATAACGGCGTTGGCTGCAAGGTAGCTGGTTATCACCCATTCGCTGTCAATCTGGGCTGCGGAGAGTCCGCCGGCGATATGGCGTAAGGCCACCATGGTTATTGTTGTATCCAGTACCTCCATGAAGGTGGGTACAACGACCGCAAAGGCGATCAGCCAGGGATTGGATACCCGAGATTCGGCGTTCATCACTACTAATTGCCAGGGGGAGGAAGGAAGGACTGCAGATACCTTCCGGCATTCGGCCCCGTTGGCGGAATGGTTATATCCACCTCTGGTTCGACTGACAGGCCTACGAAAAGTGGATTCCGGGCAGGATCATAATTTACCAGGTCGATCCTGACAGGCAGGCGCTGCACGACCTTTACAAAATTGCCGGTTGCATTCTGTGCGGGCAGAAGGGCGAGCGTGGACCCTGTGCCCATGGTAAAGCCCGAGATCCTGCCCTCGAAAATCTTTTGCCGGCCGTACATATCGGTCATGAGTGTTACATGCTGGCCTATCCGCAGGTCGCTGAGTTGCGTCTCTTTGAAGTTGGCATCTATCCAGATATCTTTCAAGGAACGGATCGCCATCAAGCTCTGACCGATTTGGATATAATCGCCGGGATTGACGTTGCGCCGAGTTACAACACCATCTATTTTCGACCTGATTGTGCAATAGCTGAGGTTGAGTTTTGCTTGATCGACAGCCGATTTTGCCTGTTCTACCAGTGCCTGCGATTGCTTTACCGGAGGGGCAGTCTTGAGGATCTCAGCGTAAATACGGTTGATGTTACCGCTCGGATCTCGTCGATGAAACTCCTCCAGGGTTTGCCGCGGCGTCATGCTAAGTGATGATGGGACTACCCCAAGCTGCGCCGCGCTATGAATGAGATCGGCCAGTGCCTCCCGGACCGAGGAGAAGTTTTGATCCAAAGCACTGGGCACCTCATCGAGTTTCCCGCCATCTGTTGGTTCGGTTGGCAGCCCCAATGCCACCCTTGCCTGATATATATTTTCCAGTGACTGGGTGACTCTTGCTCTGGCTACCTCAAGTGCAGCGCGTTTCTGGTCGAATTGCTCTGTGCTCACCGCGCTGCTTTTGATGAGCTTGGCAACACGGTCATACTCTACAGTGGCGAGTTCAAGCTTGGCCCTGTTCGCCTTCAGCAATGCAACTCGTTCTTTGATGATTGCGATTTGGTTATCCACATCCTCTATCGCGTTTGCCAACTTGAAGCGGTCACTGCGTGCCTGGGCCAGCAATCCGAGAGTGTTGGCTTGCACCACTGCAGCATGTGCCCGTGCGGTGTTGAGAGCAGCTTCCTCTTCAGCCAGCCGTATCCGGTAAGGTTCAGAATCGAACTCCACCAGAACATCTCCTTTCTTAACCCGGTTGTTGTTTTCCACCAGCACACGCGACACCTGTCCTGCAACCCGAGGGGCAACGAAGGTAACGTAGCTGTTAACATAGGCATCGTCGGTGGAAACCGTATGCAGACTATGACGAATCCACGGGATGCCTAGTGCCAGGATTACGGATCCGATAAGCAGACCCATTGTAATAACTAAACTCCGGCGTTTTTTCCCTGGGTTTACCTCCGTTATTCGGGCTGGCTCGGGATTTTCGGTTTGGGGGGTATTGGTTGGCGACTTCAGAAGAGGGGAAGGGGCAGGTTCTAAATTTTCGGGTTCCATTGGCATGCACCCTTTAGATAAGTAATCGATAGAAAATCTCTTTCTAAATCTAAAAGATCGATCAGCCACTCCCTAGACGGTGGCAAATACTAAATCAAGCTACTCGTTTTTAGTAGCTCGCAGGATTTATTTGCTTCTGGAGTATTCCGCTTATGGGTGAGAATAAACTTCTGTGAGCTACAAATAGTTCTAAAAACGGTCATCAATGGGCAAGTACTGGCTATGCGGTAAAATCTAAAGAGATCCTCAGACTTGTCACGGTCAGATAGCTTACCTCGGGACCGTTGGAAAATGTATCGAATATGTGGTAACAATAATTCCTGAATTCCAATAATCAATATTTCAAGGAGGAGTTGCTCTGAGAGATTGAAGCCGCAAAGAGAAAACCTATACATAAGTTTTGGAGATAACCATTTCTGAGTCTCGTGTCGGCGCTCAGGGTTAGAACTACCTCTCCCAGCCTAAGAAAGTGCAAATGCTGCATGTCGGTTGTAAGCATTGGCTAAGGTATCATTTCATTGGCTCGCCTCTGCTTTCCGGTAATCTGGCTATACCTGTTAAAGAATCATTTAGCAGCATACAAACAAATTCCGGTCAGAAACCGATAGGTTTCAATACATACTTCGCTCTGGCTTACTCGGGGCAGTCGACGTGGACATTTGCTGAACAATTCGCTCAGTGTGCAAAGCAAAAGGCATTGAGCCAAAAGGTCATTATAAATGTCAGGCAACGCAGTGCAAATCCTTGCACGAAGCTGTATAAAAGTAGCTCAATTTAACAAACGAGCAATGGACGGCTATGATCAAACAGCTGACCGCCCCCCCCAACTATGACGATATGGGAAATGCTATCGCGTCAGCAAAAATTATTGGCCTGATTTTAGCAATAAATTTCATTATCGTGACTGCGCCCCACACTCTAAAGACGCCCCCCTTCTTGCTGCGGTGTAAGTATTAATTCGATCATTTCTCAGACTGGCTCGGAGGCAGCTTCTTTTTGCAATAGTTCAGAAGATCCCATTCCGGGAGGTACGGATGGGATTCGACGTGAACTACCGCCGGTTTGATCCTCGCGGCATCAAAGATTGCCTTTGCCTGTTGCAAACTGACATCCGATAATCCGATGGCTTTGCACTTGCCTTCATCTACCAAGCTCTCCAGCGCCCTCCACGTTTCCAGTAACGTCACCGATTTGTCATAAAGCACCTCACCATTTGAATCCCTTGGGTCTTGCTCATCTCCAGGCTGGAAGGCAAAGGGGGTATGAATGAGATAGAGATCGAGGAAATCGAGTTGGAGTTTCTTGAGACTGGCTTCGAAAGCGAGTTTGACGCGTTCAGGACGATGATTGGTATTCCAGAGCTTCGTGATGATAAACACCTCCTCCCGCTTAATTTCCCCTTCCCTGAATACTTCCTGCATTGCTTCCCCGACCTCTTTTTCGGTTCGGTAGCGTTCCGCGGTGTCGAGCAGGCGGAATCCTGCTTCAAGCGCCGCCTTGGTCGCGATTCTGGTGGCGATGGGGTTCAGGTATGAGTGTCCCAAAACCGAGCGCAGGCATAGCGTCGGACCCGTTGTTGAGGGGTATTTTCGTATAGCGAAGATTGTCAGTAGGTGGCATTGCGTCCTCCTTAGGTTATACTCCCTGCCTGTTGTGAATCAATCCATTTTCACCTCCAAAATGAACTTCCATTTCGACCGGTGGGCTCCGCGAAAGACTCACGATGTTGGGGCCACCGCCCAGGAACTGGCAAAAATCTCTTATAATCGCCATTATCAGCCGTCGACAGAAAAAATTCTATCATCAACTCAACTAAGCTATAATGAACGTTAGAAGCTCTTCGTTCATGCTGTCCTTGAGAATCGGATAGGGGCCCTGGGGCGCACCCCAAAAAGGAAAGCCGGACTGCCTCTTGGGATGATACATCCTTCGGCAGCCCGGCTAACTTCAAAATACGGAGGTTCTTCCCTTTCCGTCCCTGTTTCAAGGCAGGTTTGGTATTATCGAGATCATTCTAATTTTGAAGTAATCCTCTTTCCAATGCCTGTCAAGTCGACGTCATCCCTTACGAGTCAGAGAGCAGTATTTCCCGGTGTGTATGGCTTTTGAATTTTCTCATGAAATACCAATTGGATATAGAGACATGCAAAAGCTTAACGAATTGTCATGCATAGAGGTGCGAAACAGAGCATAGTCATTAGCGGTAACTATTTAATGGCAAAAATATTCTATATAGTTGACACCCTGGCAAACCTAAAAGTATAAATTGATCCAATGTTAAAATGCTGATTATGCCGTTTAAAAAATACGAGTGGCAAAATTAACGACGTAAGGATTACCACCTCCAACTTCTCTAACTTTTGTTTATTTTCAAACCTTACCTTGCTACCCTAAATTGACGAGGTGGTGGTATAGGTAAACCTTAGAACTGGTAATGCTGACGCTTTCCATTATCTGCGAGCTTTAACACAATCAGGAAGGTTAACGGACGGAGTTGCTCATTCGTTTGACATTGCCAAGACAAATATCTTCTGATTGGGGCAAAGATTTGGTTGAGAATATGTTTACTGACAATCAGACACATGGGTCCAACAAGACAACGGTAGGTCAATGCGGTTAGATATATTATATAATACTTTCGATATGTTATAATGCAAGATGTAGATCAGTACCGGTTGCCTGCTTCATGAAATCACTTGCCACCATGATTTCTACACCTTCAATAAAATCGTCTTTATCAAGATCAAATAAATCTGCGCTCGTTTTACATGCTAAAAACCTTACTCCTTCTAATTGAGCCATTTCAAGCATGTCCTCAATACACGGAATGTTCTTCAGCTCCATTTTCATTTTCAATTCTTTTGTGTAGTTGTCGATTTCACTTCCGGACGGATCAATGCCTGTTGGATAATACTTAAGTGTTTCGGCCTTCCCTGGACGAATCAGGTTGAGACCTTCGAATGTGAAGTAGATAGTGTCCATCCTGAAACTCTATTTATTGAGAATGACACAACAATTCAGTCAATTTTTCAAGATTTTTTTTGCTAAATATGTTATTGTTCCACAGTCAATTCAAGGAAAAACAATGACATAAGGTG